>JARSSH010000028.1 GCA_029624815.1 Candidatus Competibacter sp. | reverse complement strand
TGAAATTTAAAATATATTATTTTACAATAAGTTATAACACCTTTACAGGGCTGGTGATATTGATCTATAATTGATACCCAAATAACTTTTTAATATTTAATCGTGTTTTTTGTTTCGTATATGTTTACAACAGACTATTTTCAGCGGAAACAGATGACCGTCGCGGCTTTTTCCACAGCGATGGATCCGATCGGGTCGGCGGGTGGTGGCGTGCCCGGCCAACCCGATTCCAAGTAGCGCGCGGATGCCGCCCTCTCTGCGGCCAGCGTCGGCCCACATGCCCGATGAAACCCTTGCGGGCGTATTGAGCGCGCTGGGCTGCTTCACATTCTGGGGGTTATTCCCCATTTACTTCAAGCTATTGCACCATGTCCCGGCGATGGAGGCGCTGGCTCGCCGGGTTCTCGGCTCGACGGCGCCGCCGCTGGCGCCGGTTCTGGCGCGGCGACAGGGACCGGTCTTGCTGGCGTCGCTTCGCAACGGACGCCACCTGCGCCTGCCCACCGTCGTTGGCCTGATTCAACATCTGACGCCTACCCTGCAATGCCTGCTGGCGGTCGCGGTTTACCACGAGCCTTTCACCCGCATTCGCCTCATGGCGTTCGGCCGCATCTGGCTGGCTCTGGCGCTCCACGGCATCGACGCCTATTCCCGCCATCGCCCGCACGGCCTCTGGCTTGCCCGCCGCCCCACCACGCCATGCCAGCAGGCCCCACGCTCATGAAGCCCAGCGACGGCAAAATCCAGTTTCGCGTGTTCTGGTTGCTATTCCTGGCAATGGCGCTCTCCGCAACCGGCCTGGCGATACAGCAGTCTCCCCTGTTTCTCGGCCTGAACCTGCTGCTGGCCGTGTTGGCCGCCGCCCTGTTTCGATGGGTGAGCCGACCGCTGCGGACCATTGCCCGCGGCCTGTACCAGCGCGATCCGGCCCTGCTGGAGCCGCTGTCCGGCGAAGACACCGAATTTGGCCGCATTGCCCGGCTGATCCGGGATTTTTTCCAGCAACAGCAACAGCTCGCCGCCGAAATCCAGGAACGGCGGCTGGTGGAGCAGACACTGCGAAAATATTCGCGCGCGCTCGAACAAAGCGCCAACGCCGTGATCATCACCGACCGCAACGGCGCCATCGAGTACGTCAACCCGAAGTTCAGCGAAACCACCGGCTATTCCGAAGCCGAGGCCATCGGCGCCAACCCGCGCATTCTCAAATCCGGTCAGACCTCGCGCGAGCAGTACAAGCGGCTGTGGCAAACCATCACCGGCGGCGGCGAATGGTACGGCGAATTTCGCAATCGACGTAAGGATGGAACGTTGTATTGGGAATCGGCCACCATCGCCCCGATCCGCGACGAGCAGGGTCTCATCACTCATTTCGTCGCCATCAAGGAAGACATCACCCAGCGCAAGAGAACCGAGGCGGCGCTACATGCCAGCGAGCTGAAATACCGCAGCGTGTTCGCGACCGTTGGCGACGCGCTGTTCCTGGTGGACAATCAGGACGGTCGCATCCTGTCGGTCAATCCGGCCGCCTGCACGCTGTACGGCTACACCCGGGAGGAATTTCTGGGCATGCGCGACACCGATCTGTCCGCCAGCACCAACGGCGACGCCGAAGAATTGCCGCGCCTGACTTCAAAACGCCTCACCGATCAGACCCACCGGCGCAAGGACGGCTCTGTTTTTCCCGCCGATCTGTTCGTCCGCCATTTCATCTACAAAGGACACAAAATCACCGTCGCGGCCGTCCGCGACATGACGCCGCAGAAGCTGGCGGAACACAGGATTGTTCGTTTGAGTCACTTTTACGCCGCCCTAAGCCGAACCAGCGCCGCCATCGCCCGCCACGCCGAACCGCATGATCTGTTCCAGCAGATCTGCCAAATCGTCATCGATCTGGAGCAGATCCGGGTGGTATGGATCGGTTTCGTCAACCCGGAAAGCGACAGATTCCAGCTCGTGGCGCACGCCGGGATGGCGCCCGATTATCTGCATTATCTGACCGACGCTCCCATCTCCAGCGACCCCAGTCAGCCGATCAATTGGAGTCCGGCCGGCCGGGCGCTGCGGCAGGGGACTCTCGAAGTCGATAACGATTTCCGGGAGGATTCCAACGCTCCCGCATGGCGGCGGACAACCCAGGCGTTGAGCATTCGGTCGGGGGCCGCTTTTCCGCTGCGGCGCGGCGGCCAGACGGTCGGCTGCCTGTGCGCTTATGCGGCCGAGCGCGATTTCTTCGACGCCGACATCGCCGGTCTGCTGGCCAGCCTGGCCGGAGAACTGTCCTTCGCGCTGGACCTGATCGACCACGAAGCGCAGCGCAAGGCCGCCACCGAGCGCATCCATCATCTGGCCACCCACGATCCGTTGACCGGGCTACCCAATCGCGCCCTGCTGATCGACCGTCTGACCCAAGCGATTCATGGCGCCCACCGCCGGCAGGATTATGTCGGTGTCCTGTTCCTGGATCTCGACCGCTTCAAGACCATCAACGACTCGCTGGGCCATGGCGCCGGCGATCGGTTGCTGCAAGCGGTCACCGACCGGTTGCGCGCATGCATCCGGCAAGGGGATACCCTGGCTCGACAAGGAGGCGATGAATTTATCCTGGTGTTGCCGGAGATCACCGAGCCGGCCGCCGCCGGCCGGGTGGCCGCGCATCTGCTGCATGCATTGCGCGAGCCGTTCGCCCTGCACGAGCACTTGCTGCACATCAATGCCAGCATCGGCATCAGCATCTATCCGGTCGACGCCACCGACCCGCCAACCCTGATCCGCTTCGCCGACAGCGCCATGTATCAGGCCAAGGAAGCGGGCCGCGCCGGCTACGTTTTTTTCACCTCCGAACTGAATATCCGAGTATCGGAACTGTTCACGCTGGGCAATGAACTGCGACTTGCCCTGGAGCGGGAGGAGTTCGTGCTGCACTATCAGCCGCAGATCGACCTCAACACCCGGCAATTGATCGGTGCGGAGGCGCTGATCCGCTGGCAACATCCCCAGCGTGGCCTGATACCACCGATCACCTTCATTCCGATCGCCGAGGAAACCGGGCTAATCGGCGCCATTGGCGAATGGACCCTGCGGACCGCCTGCGCGCAAAACCGCCGCTGGCAGGCGTCCGGACTACCGGCCGTGCCGGTCGCCGTCAACCTGTCCGCCAAGCAATGGCTGCAACCCCATCTGGAAAGCCAGGTGATCGATGCTCTGCAAACCGCCGGTCTGGCGCCCCAGTGCCTGGAGTTGGAGATCACCGAGAGCCTGCTGATGCGCGACACCGAAAAAATGGTCGAAACCATGCACCGGCTACAGGTGAGCGGAGTGCAGTTCGCCGTGGACGATTTCGGCATCGGCTATTCCAGTCTGAGCTATCTCAAGCGCTTTCCGGTCAACCGGCTCAAGATCGATCAGTCTTTCGTCCGGGACATCCCCACCGATCCCGACGACACCGCCATCGCCACCGCCATCATCCAGATGGGTAAAAGCCTGCGCTTGAACGTGGTGGCCGAAGGCGTCGAGAGCGCCGAGCAATTGAACTTTCTGCGCGAGAGCGGCTGCGATGCCGCGCAGGGTTACTATTTCAGCAAGCCGCTGCCCGCCGAGGTTTTCATCGACTACTGCAAGGGCTTGTCGCAATGATCCAGCGCTCGCTCTTCCCCGCCGAATCCCGCGCCCGTGGCATGGCGCAAGGGATGGACCCGCTGTCGCTCGCCCGCCGCCGGCGACGACGCGCGCGCGCGCCGGAGGGCGAACGCCTGTATTCCTGACGAGATCGTTGTTTGGAGAAACCGGTTCAGCTACCTTTACCCGGTAAGTTCTTGCCGAAATTCGCCGCAAACACCATGGCCGCACCTTCCTCAGACCTGCAAACGATCGAAGACCTCACCTTCCGGGTACTCTACCGGGGCGCCTTCGCCCTGCTGGAAGTTCATCTCCAACTCGGCCAAACCCTCAAGGCCCAGTCCGACGCCATGGTGGCCATGGACCCCACCATCGACGTGGAAGGCAAGATGGAGGGCGGACTATTGGGCGGGCTCGGGCGCATGTTCAGCGGAGAAAGCCTGTTCTTTCAGACGCTGAGAGCATCCCGCGACGCCGGCGTGGCGCATCTCGCGCCCGCCCAGCCGGGAGACCTGTTGCCGATTCGTCTCGATGGCCATCAAGCCTACATCCTGCAAAAGGACGGCTTTCTGGCGGCCAGCGAAGGCGTCGGCATCTCCACCACCGCGCAAAATCTCACGCGGGGACTGTTTGGCGGCGAGGGTTTCTTCGTGCTCAAGGCCAGCGGCCGGGGCATGCTGTTCGCCGAAAGCTACGGCGCCATCCATGAACTCGACGTGCCCGCCGGTCAGGAAACGATCGTCGACAACGGCCATCTGGTCGCCTGGCCCGAAACCATGCAGTACAAGATCGAGAAAGCCAGCTCGGGCTGGATTTCCAGCTTCACGTCCGGCGAGGGCCTCGTGTGCCGCTTCAGGGGGCCCGGTAAAATCTACATCCAAAGCCGCAATCCGGCTGCTTTCGGCGCGTGGGTGCGCCCGCTCCTGCCGTCCAACCGCAGGGGTTGAGGCGATGGCGAGATCACTTCAACCCGGCGCCAATCTGCCCCTGCCCAGCGGCGCCGAGATTCGGATCGGCGTCGCCTGGGAACCCGAACGCCCCGGCGGCCACGAGGCCGACGCCAGCGCTTTTATCCTGCGCAAGGGCGATCGCGTCGGCGGGGACGCGGATTTCGTGTTCTACAACAACCCGCGCTCGGCCTGCGGTTCCCTGACGCTGAGTCAGGGCGCGGAGCCGGAGCGCCAGGCATTCCACATCCGGCTCGGCGACCTGCCCGGCGATGTCGCCAAGATCGCCATCTGTCTGACGCTGCACGGTCAAGGCTCCTTTGCTCAGGCTCGCCGGATCGAGATCCGGGTCTTCGACGCGGCGCGGACCGAGCTGATGAGCTTCAGCCCACCGACCGCCGGCATGAGCGAGGCGGCGTTGATTCTTGGCGAGGTCTACCGGCGCAACGATCAGTGGAAATTTCGCGCCGTGGGCCAGGGTTTCGCCGGCGGCCTGGGGCCGTTGGCCACCCACTTCGGGGTGGATATCCGCGAAGAAGCGTCCACCGCTCCACCCCCGCCGGTATCGCGCGCCGCCGCGCCAGCCGGGCCCGTCTCCATCGGCAAAGCGCCCGCTACCGGGGTCTTGCCCACCGGGAGCATCGTTCGCCATTCCACCGCCGCCGATCTCGATTACGAGATTCTGTACCCGGGCGCGTATGCGCTGGCTCGGGTCGATCTGCCGCGCGGCCGTCGCTTGAAAGCCCAATCCGACGCCATGGTGGCCATGACCCCGACCATCGAGGTTGAGGGCAAGATGGAAGGCGGGCTTTTAGGTGGCCTCGGCCGGCTGATGAGTGGCGAGAGCTTTTTTCTGCAAACCCTGACGGCGGCGCGCGGTTCGGGATCGGTATTCTTCGCCCCGGCTTCGCCCGGCGAGGTGGCGGTGCTGGAGCTTCAAGCCGGCGATGGGTACGTGATTCAAAAGGACGGCTTTCTGGCGTGCAGCGAGGAAGTTCAGATCAGCACCCAGGTGCAAAACATCGCGCAAGGATTTTTCAGCCAGGAAGGCTTCTTCATTCTCAAGGCCGAAGGTCGCGGGCTGGTTTTTTTGGAATCCTACGGCGCGATCCATGAATTCGACCTCCAGCCAGGCCAGCAAAAGATCGTCGATAACGGCCACCTGGTCGCTTGGTCCCAGTCCATGCGCTACGAACTGGAGATGGGCAATCCCGGCCTGATCGCCTCCTTTACGTCCGGCGAGAAAATCGTCTGCCGATTCTTCGGTCCCGGCCGGCTGCTGGTTCAGACCCGGCAGCCCCGGCAGTTCGGCCTGTGGCTTTCCCGCTTTCTGCCGGGATGAGGCCGGCGCGCCGCCACCGTCCCGCCCGCTACACCAGCACCAAATTATCCCGGTGGATCAGTTCCGGGTCGTCCACATGCCCGAGCAGCTCCTCGATGCGGCGGGTGGTCTTGCCGATCAGCAGCAACGCCCGAGTCACATCGTAGTTCATCAAGCCGCGCGCCACTTCGCCGCCGGCGGGGTCCAGGCAAGACACCAGATCGCCGCGCTCGAACCGCCCTTCGATCGCCGTCACGCCGACCGGCAGCAGACTCTTTCCGGCCGTGCGCAAGGCGCGCACCGCCCCGGCGTCCAGATGCAGCCGGCCGCGCACCTGCAACTGCACCGCCAGCCACTGCTTGCGCGCCGCCACCGGGCTCTGACTCGGCCGCAGCAACGTGCCGAGCGCCGCGCCGCCCGCCACCCGTCGCAGCACCTCCGGTTCGCGCCCCCAGGCCAGCAGGGTAAAGGCGCCGGAGCGCGCCGCCCGCGCCGCCGCGTGCAATTTGGTCAACATGCCGCCGCGCCCCAGGTCGCCCGCCGCGCCGCCGGCCATGGCTTCCAGCGCCGCGTCGCCGGCCCGGCCCTCGCTGATCAGGCAAGCCTCCGCGAATTGGCGCGGGTTGCGGTCGTACAGACCCTGCTGGTCGGTAAGAATGACATACAGTTCCGCTTCGACCAGATTGGCCACCAGTGCGCCCAGGGTGTCGTTGTCGCCGAAGCGGATTTCCTCGAAGGCCACCGTGTCGTTTTCGTTGATGACTGGCACCACCCGCAACCGCAGCAGGGTACGCAGGGTATTGCGGATGTTGAGGTAGCGCTGACGGTCGGAAGCATCCTCGTGGGTCAGCAGGATCTGCGCGGTGCGGATGCCGTGACGCTCGAACGCCGCTTCCCAGGCTTGCACCAGCCCCATCTGGCCCACCGCCGCCGCCGCCTGCAAGTCGGACAACGCGGTTGGCCGCTGGCGCCAGCCCAACCGCCGCATGCCCTCGGCCACCGCGCCGGAGGTGACCAGCAGCAGTTCCCGCCCGGCTCCATGCAGTTCCGCCATCTGCGCCACCCAGGCGTCGATGGAGAAATTATCCAAGCCCTGCCCGTCGTTGGTGATCATGGCGCTGCCGATCTTGACCACCCAGCGCCGGGCGCCGCCCAATTGCTCGCGTGTTTTATCGAACATCACCGTCTTCGCCCTCGAATCGTGCCGCGGCCTCCGCCCGCCGCAGCTCCTCCAGCCGCGCCATGACCGCCTCGATCAAGGCATCGGTTCCCTCGCCATTGACGGCGGAAATTCCGAGCACCGGCCCGGTCCAGCCCAATGCCGCCACGATCCCGGCCACCCGCGCCGCCCGTTCTCCGATTGGGATCAAGTCCAGTTTATTCAACACCAGCCAGCGCTCGCGTTCGGCCAGTTCGGCGCTGTACTTGCTCAGTTCGGCCAGGATCACCGCGACATCCCGCACCGGATCGCCGCTGTCGCTGTGAGGTCCGACGTCCACCAGATGCAGCAGCAGCCGGGTGCGGGACAGATGGCGCAGGAACTGAATGCCCAGTCCCGCGCCCTCGGCGGCGCCCTCGATCAGTCCCGGAATGTCGGCCATCACAAAGCCGCGCAGCGGCCCGACCCGCACCACGCCCAGGTTGGGATGCAGGGTGGTGAAGGGGTAGTCGGCCACTCGGGGACGAGCGGCGGACACGGCGCGGATCAGGGTGGATTTGCCGGCGTTCGGCATCCCCAACAGGCCGACGTCGGCGATGACCTTCAGTTCCAGCCGCAAGTCGCGCGCCTCGCCCGGCGTGCCCGGCTTGAATTGGCGGGGCGCGCGGTTGGTGCTGCTCTTGTAGCGCGTGTTGCCCAGACCGTGAAAGCCGCCGCGCGCCACCAGCAGGCGCTGGTTCGGTTCGACCAGATCGCCGATCGGTTCGCTAGTGTCGGCGTCGTGGGCCACGGTGCCCACCGGCACCACGATGGTCAGATCGGCGCCGCTTCGGCCGGTGCAATTGGCGCCCCGGCCGTTCTGACCGCGCTCGGCGCGGAACCGCCGCGTAAAGCGATAATCGGCCAGGGTATTCAGTTCGGCGTCGGCTTGCAGATAGATGCTGCCGCCATCACCGCCGTCGCCGCCGTCGGGACCACCGAAGGGAATGTATTTTTCCCGCCGGAAACTGACACAGCCGTCGCCGCCGTCGCCGGCCTCGACCCGGATGATGACCTCATCGACGAATTTCATGGCGCCCTTCGCGAACCGTGGAAAAAACAAAAGCCCCGGACGGGGCTTTCGACGCGCTCGGTGAGACCGGAGCCGTTATTGCGCCGGCTGGATGCTCACATACTTGCGGTTGTGGGGGCCCTTAACCGCGAACACGACATGGCCGTCGGCCTTGGCGAACAGGGTATGGTCCTTGCCGCAGCCGACGTTTTGGCCTGGGTAGAACCGGGTGCCGCGCTGCCGCACGATGATGTTGCCGGCCCGCGCCAGTTGGCCGCCAAACAGCTTGACGCCCAACCGCTGCGCTTGCGAGTCGCGGCCGTTGCGGCTGCTGCCGCCCGCTTTTTTGTGTGCCATGATGTCAACCCTCGAGGTTCGGCGCCGCCCAGGCGGCCGTTTGGAGACCGCTGATGCCGCTGATGCTCAGCTCCGTAAAGGACTGGCGGTGGCCTTGGGTCTTGCGGTAGTGCTTGCGGCGGCGGAACTTGACGATGCGGATCTTGGGGCCGCGCCCCTGGGATTTGACGGTGGCCGTCACCCGGGCGCCCTCGACATAGGGCGCGCCGACCGCGACCTGGTCGCCATCGGCAATCATCAGCACCGTGTCGAATTCCACGGAGGCGCCTTGCTCGGCTTCGAGTTTTTCGACCTTGAGGGTCTGGCCCTCGGCCACCCGGTATTGCTTGCCTCCGGTTTTAATGATTGCGTACATGGCGAAATCTCCAAACGGCTCATCCGTCCCGACTAAAGGGGCGTAATTCTAGCCATGCCCTCCGGCAAGGTCAAATAAATTCCTGCCAATAGCGGCGCTTAGGGTCTTGCCTTGACCCTGTCGCAACCAATCCGTAGCATGGCGGGCGTTCTGGTCAACCCTATCTGCCTCCATGGATATCGAACAGATCCGCGCGCCGGTCGCGGATGACATGCGCGCCGTCAACGCCCTGATTCGCCAGCAGCTCCATTCGGACGTGGCGCTGATCAACCAGTTGGCCGGCTATATCGTCGACAGCGGCGGCAAACGGCTGCGACCGGCGACCGTGCTGCTGGCGGCGCGCGCCTGCGGCTACGCCGGCGATCGACATATCGACGCTGCCGCCATCATCGAGTTCATCCACACTTCCACCCTGCTGCACGACGATGTGGTGGACGAATCCAGCCTGCGCCGCGGGCGGAAAACCGCCAACGCCATCTGGGGCAATCAGGCCAGCGTGCTGGTGGGCGATTTTTTATATTCCCGTTCGTTTCAGATGATGGTCGGCATCGGCAGCATGCGGGTCATGGAGATTTTGGCCGACACCACCAACACCATCGCCGAGGGCGAGGTTCTGCAACTGTTGAACTGCCACGACCCCGATACCAGCGAAGAACGTTATATGGCGGTGATTCACTGCAAGACCGCCAAGCTGTTCGAGGCGGCGGCGCGACTGGGCGCGGTGCTGGCCGGCCGGCCGGAGGAAGAGGAACAGGCGTTGGCTCGTTACGGGTTGCATCTGGGGACCGCTTTTCAACTGATCGATGACGTGCTGGATTACCGCGCGTCCAGCGCCGAACTGGGCAAGAACATCGGCGACGACCTGGCCGAGGGCAAACCGACCCTGCCGCTGATTCACGCCATGCGCCACGGTACGCCCGAACAGACCCGGATCATCCGCGAGGCCATCGAGCGCGGAGGATTGGAGTATATCGAGGTCGTTACCCGTACTATTGAGTCCACTGGCGCGCTGGATTATACTTCGCGTCTTGCCGCGCGGGAGGCCGAACAGGCTGTCGCCAGCCTGGCGCCACTGGCCGGTTCGACCGCCAAGGATGCGCTGGTTGGATTAGCCCGATTTGCGGTAAGTCGCCACGCTTAAAGTCCTTCCCCATCGGGGTGTAGCTCAGCCTGGTAGAGCGCTGCCTTCGGGAGGCAGAAGTCGCAGGTTCAAATCCTGTCACCCCGACCAAGTTTCAATAAGTGATCTTTAGCTGTTCAGTGTCGGTCCGATGAAATCCGCCAGCCAAGCAGCGTGGGACTGTGACCGGGCCGCCGTCGGCGTCGGCGTTTTTCGCCGGCCGGTCGCGGTACTCATTGCGGATGATTTCGATCAGCGCGAACAGGGTTGCCACTGCTTGAGCAATGTGCTCGCGCAATTCCGGGCTCAGCGCCCAGCCGATCAGCCCGGTCCGGCCGACGATTCCGCGCCAAGTGGAGGGCTGCTTGAAGTCGATCATCGCGGCGCGCTCCAGGCGCGGGCGATGTCGTAGACGCGAAACAGCCATCGCCCCGCCCGCCGCCCCGCCCGCCACGCAATCGGTGGGGTATGCGCACTAGGGCGCGGCGCGGTCGCTTCACGGATCGCGCGGCGGCAAACCGGCGTCGCGGCGGCGCACATCCTCGATCACGGCGGCTTGCGCTTCCCGACAGATCCGCACCGCCCGAACGCGGGCCTGGTCGGGCGTCTCGTGGCCGTGGTAGGCCGCGTACACTTGGGCGCGTAGGGCCGAGCGCGCCGCTTCGGAGGCGTCGGCCGTCGCCACGTTGCGCAGACAGGTTTCCATCGGCACGCCGGCGTCGCGCGCCGCCACCGTGGCCCGCGCCATCTCCCCCAGCGCCGCGCACCAATCGCCGGCGGCCCACGCCGGACCGCCGGACCATACGATCGCAATGATTCCGAGATAACGCATCATGGCCGATAGAAACCTCGTCTTGCAGTTGTTGATCACCGCCAAGGATGCCGCATCTGGGGTGTTCGCCACGGTGTTCCGGGCGCTGAATGACAGCACCAACGTCATCGCCACCCACGTCCGCGAAGCCTTTTCCAACCTGTTCGGCGGCACGGTGGACAGCGCGGCGGTGTTCGAGCAGCAACTGAGCAATGTTCAGCCAGGCAGGGTGGACGCCGTCCACCTTTCGTATCCCCGACGCGACCGACATGGCGGGCCATGCCCGCCCTACCGTCCACAAATCCAGGCTGCCCGATCGCGGCATGTTTTTGGCGTGGGATAAGTAGGGGCGACCGGCCGGTCGCCCCTACTACGGAAGGAATTGCATGGCCGGCGCATTCGCCCCCACCGTCCGTCCCGGACTGGCCGGGCCGCCCCCAATGATCCACCTACAAATGACCCCGAATGTGCCGGCTATCCTCCATACGGACACCCGAAGCCGTGCTTTCAATCCGCTCTTCGCCGTATTCCCAGAGGTTCCAGCGGCAGAGCTACTTTCAACCCCTCCGCCTGGAGGCGCGTCATCACCGCTCGGTTCACGGCGGTCTTGACCACCTCCGGCGAAACGATCTCCGGATGGTGATACACCTGAATCTTGTAGCGAACCCCGTAACTTTCCAGCGTATCGACCACGGCTCGGATCGGCTGTTCTCCCAGCACCGCCCCGGTCATGACAGCCTGACGGGCGCTTTCCTCCAGCACCTGCTGGGCGCGTTCGACCGGCACGGAAAACTCCAGCACGACCGGAATTTCCATTCGGCTGGGATAAGTCGGGCGGGAATAATTGGTGATCACCGCATTGCTGATGATGCTGTTGGGGATGACGACCAGGTTATTGTCCCGCGTCCAAAGACGGGTCGTGCGCCAGTTCAGTTCCTCGACGCGGCCGAATTGGCGACCGTGCCAGCGGGTGGCGATGCCGATCCATTGCGACAGGGCGAAGGGTTGCTCCAAATTCAACACCAGACCGCTGAAGGCATCGAGAATCAGGTTCTGCAGGGCAATGCCCAGAATCAGCGTCAACAACCCGGAAGCCGCCAAGATCGTGGTCAATGGCCGCTCGAACACGAACGCCAGAATGCACACGCCGGCAATACCGAACACCACCAGATTGACGAAGGTTCGAGCGACGTTCGGCACCGGATAGCGGGTCCGTCGCTCGATGGGACGCCAGATCAGCGGTGGTAGCAGGGCCACCACGAACAGCGCCGGCAGCAGCCACCATAGACTCTTGAAGAACAGCAGCATCAGTTCGAGTTGATAGAGTTCCAAGCGTTCGGCATACAGCGCGTTGAACAGATTTTCCAGCAGATACAGCAGGCAGGCGCTGGTCACCAGCCGCACCAAGGCCATCGGCACCGGATAACGGTGTTGCAACCAGGGTGTCCAGGTGCTCAGAAAAAGCGCGCCGAAAAGAATGAACCACGGCCAACTGAAGCGATCCGGTAAAAAGCGGGCGAGTTGGCGCTGGAGGGAAACCTCGCCATGGTGGCCCTGGATGTTGGCGTAGAAATAGGAGTACGGCAGCGCGATCATCGGAAACAGCGGATCGCCGAGCGTGCTGCGGTTATGGATTTCCTGGTACACGGTGGCTTCCTTGATTACCCAGCCGGAATCCGCCGCCAACACCTGTTCCGCCCGCAGGATTTGGCTCCAACCACTGCGTCCCTTGCTCAAGCCCATGTTCTGGCTGTCGGTGACGAACACCAATCGACTATGGTCGAGGCGGGCGTCGTAGAACTGGATCATGAAGTCTTCGTTGCCGTCGATTAGATTGCGGTGCGTGGTGGTATAGTGGAAAGCTCCCTGCACCCGGAACGCCCGATATTGTTCCCCCAGCAGGTCTCGGACGACGGTGGGCTTCGCCAGTCGGATCGGGGTGACGGCGTCCGGAAATACGATATTTTCGGTATTCAGTTCGCCGCTGTAGCGGAACCACAAGTCAAAGTCGGCTTGAAAGGTGCGTGTCTTTTCGTCGATGGCGTGCAGCTTGTTCAGATGGATGCCGGTGTAAACCACCTGGACGATCTGCAACAGGCTGTCGCCCAGATCGATGATGTTCTCGCCCTGCGCCCGCAGGGTGCTGACCAACTCCGGGTTCGTGACCAGTCGCAACTGCCGGGTGGCGGGGGTGATATGGCCGTCTTTGGCGCGAGCGATATAGATGGGCCGAATCGCATCGCCTTCCGCATCGAAATACAGCGGTCCCATCAGGCCCGTCGCGGCGCGCGCCGGCGTATCCATGGCCGCGAGTTGCTCGCGCACGGCGTTGCGCAGGTCGGGCATATCGGTCAAGTCGATGGCGGGCAAACGCCGTAGGGCCTCGGCGATCACCAGCGCGCTGTCGTAGGCGTAAATGGCGCTCCAAATGGGATCTTCCCGGTAAATCGCCGCGTAATCGTCGAGAAACTGTCGGGCCGCCGCCGTCGCCGTGTCGGGGATGAACGGCGCGGCGATATACATGCCGTCGGTGAAATGCGGGGGAGGGTCCAGGTCGGTCATCGGCGCTTCGTCCTGCTCGGCGGCGAAGCCGGCCAGCGCCAGCGAATCGGTGCCGAGCAACTGGGCTTTGACGCCGCGCTTGCGCAAAGCTTGCACCAGGGGTTTGGCTTGCGGCGGGCGCAGGATCAGCAGGATAGCCTGGGTTTTGCCGTCCGCCGCCAGCAGCGCCGCCGCTTCCTCGATGGCTTCCGGTTCGGGCTGGCTGGGCAGCGCAATCTCATGGCGGATGCGCAGTCCGATGGCGTCCGCCGTCAGGGCGAAGGTCCGGTTCAGGGTGGCGGCGTAGGTATCCTGCAAATGCACCACGGCCACGGAGGAATAATTCAACACCGATTTGATGTAGTGGGCGAGAATGCTCGCCTGCAAGTCGTCGTTGAAAATGACTCGGAAATACCAGGGATTGAACAGGGTCACATTGGGGTTGGTCGAGGTCGGCGTGACGGCGGGCACCTTGTACAGCCGGTATAGATTGCCGGCGGCGCGGGAAGCGGTGCTGGAGCCGTGGCCGATCACGGCGACGATGTCCTTGCTGGCGCCGATCCGTTCCGCGACGTTCTCGGCTTGTTCGGCTTTGCGCCGATCGTCGAAAGGTTGGAGAACGAGGGGATGACCGTGGATACCGCCTTCGGCGTTGATCTTGTCGGCCAGCAGTTGGGCGCCGCGCAGCATGGCGATGCCGGATGGCGCATTGGGTCCGCTGAAGGCGTTGGCGACGGCGATCCGGATCGGCTCCGCGTCCGGAGGCGCTTGGCTCGAAGATGGATCGGTCAACGGGCGAGCGCCGAAGCGCCACAGCAGCAGCATGGCGACCAGCACGAGCGCCGCCGCGAATACGGCGATGAACAGCGCCCTGCGCGATGCTGGCCAGAGGGAAACCCAGCGAATTGGTTCGATTGGACGATGTCCTATTGGGGTCTGGACGAGCGCCGTCGCCGTTTTTGGATAGGGCTGGGCGGCACGGACGGATTGGCGTTTTCAGCGGTGGAGGCGGTTTCGCTGGGGTTTGCCGACCCCAGGATCTTTTCTTCCGCCGCCAGCCAGAAATCGAATGCCGAGCCATACTGACGTCCCGCCGCCTCCCAAAGCTGGTAGGCCGTCTTGCGGATGTGCTCCAGGTAGTCCGCCGGCGAGAACGCCTCGAAGGCACTGGCCAGGATTTCCTCTTTGCCGAGGCTGGCGCCGGCGGCGCGCACCGTGGAATTCATGAGGAGGCGCAGGTGTTTTTCGGCGGCGAGCCAGTAATCCAGCGAACGCTCCTGCTGCTCGTTGCTGGCCAGCCACATATGACGGGCGAGGTCGCGGATGCGGTAGAAATAAAGGCTGCGCAAGGCCGAGGGCCAAGTGCTCGTTGCTTCCCAGGCCGAGGTCGCGGCGGTATTCGCCAGGCGGGCCGAGTCGGCCGCCAGTTCGATGACCATCCGCTCCGCCATCAACCAGAAATCGAGAGCACGGCCGATCTCGCTGCCAGCCGATTGCCAGATATGATAGGCAAGGTTGTGAATTTCTTGTTCTAGATCGTTTTCCATGTGCCTGATGCGCCTGTTCGTTGTCGGTTTACATGGGATCAATCGGTCTCGCGAAAAGAGCGGCGAGGCGCTTGAAGCCCGAAGGGTTATCACCACAACTTTAGCTGATGGCAACGGCGCCCTCTATCGGGAAACCCCATTTGACGCGCAAATCCCGTATAAATTGCCGATGGATCGAAAGGGTTTGCTATCTTTCGGTGGAGCGGGGCTTGAACCGCATCGCCGGTTCGAGCGGAGCCCGATCCGAGCAAACAGATGAGGAAATACAAATGAGGAGTCGGATTTCAACGATTTTCATGCTGGCGTTTTGCCCTTGGCTGGCGCTGCCCGTGGGATGTTCGAACCTGTCCGATGGCGGGTCGGACGGCGATGGCCTGGCGGGTACTTCGTGGCGCTTGGTCAAGATCCGATCCATGGACGATCAGCGCCATACGCCGGATGACCGCTCGAAATATACCCTCGCTTTCGAAGCGGACGGGCGGGTCGACGTGCGAGCGGATTGCAATCGCGGTCAGGGAAGCTGGTCCGAACCGGCCCCTGGCCAACTGACTTTCGGCCGGCTGACGACCACGCGCGTGATGTGCCCGTCGGGATCCTTGCACGACCGCTTCATGCGTGACTTGGGCGCCGTTCGCTCCTATCGGCTCCGGGACGGGCGCTTGTATCTATCGCTGATGGCCGACGGCGGCGTCTATGAGTTCGAGCCGGCGCCGAGGTGAGCGGGGAGTGGACGCCGCGCACGTTCGCCAGCTCTTTAGCCGTCTGCAAGCTGCCCGCCCCAAGCCGACCACCGAACTGCGTTATCTCAGTCCGTTCGAGCTGTTGGTGGCGGTGATCCTGTCGGCGCAATCGACCGATAAGAAAGTCAACGAAGCCACCGCCCGGCTGTTTCCGATCGCCAACACGCCGCAAGCGCTGCTGGATTTGGGCGAGGCGGATTTGAAGGCGCGCATCAAGACCATCGGTCTGTACAACGGTAAAGCCGCCCATATTCTCAAGACCTGCGCGCTGTTGCTGGAACGGCACGGCGGCGAAGTGCCGTGCGATCGGACGGCGCTGGAGGCCCTGCCGGGCGTCGGCCGGAAAACCGCCAGCGTCATCCTCAACACCGCCTTCGGCGAACCGGCCATCGCGGTCGATACGCATATCTTCCGGGTCGCCAACCGCACCGGACTGGCGCCGGGAAAAACCGTGCGGGCCGTGGAAGAAGGCTTGCTGGCCGTCACGCCGGAGGAATTCAGGCAAGACGCCCATCACTGGTTGATCCTGCACGGTCGTTATGTCTGCGTTGCCCGCAAACCGCGCTGTGGAGCCTGCCCGATCCGCGATCTCTGTGCGTATCCCGACAAGAGCGAGGTGAATTGATGTTCGGCAACGACCGCGACAGTCTTCGTCGCTACTACTGCACGATTTGGGACAAAGCCAGCGCCGGCCAAGTACTGGAACCGTTGGAGCGGCTCATCGCCGAGGTGATCCGCGAGCATCCCGAATATCAGCCGGTATTGACCGATGCCGAGATGGCCTTGACTCGCGAATACACCCCGGAGATGGGGCAAACCAACCCCTTCCTGCACATGGGCATGCATATCGCGATTCGAGAACAGTTGGGTGGCGACCGTCCGGCCGGCATGCTCGCGGTCTACCAGCAACTTTGCCGGCGCTTGGAGGATAGCCACGCCGCCGAACATCTGATGATGGAATGTCTGGGCGAAACCTTATGGGAGGCGCAGCGCGGCGGCGGCGAACCGGACGAGCGGGTTTATCTGGAACGGCTGCGGCAATTGGCGCGGAAAGTCTGAGAATCGCGCATAAAAAACACCAGCCAATGCTGATGTTTTTTATGGTTGCCTGAAAGGCGTAGATAGCGTTCCTCAATCAATTGTGGTCGCGGCTCGCCGCGCCCTCAACCCATGCTGACGCGCTCCCCCGAAGGGGGCGAGGGAGTCTCTTTGGAAGAACCCCGCACCGTGCGCCTGCCGGAGCCAGCGCACCCGGAATTGGGCAAGCTGGGCGTGTTCTGGCACACCTAGGGCAGCGGTAAATCCTACTCGATGGCGTTCTTCGCCGAAAAGGTCCGGCGTCAGATTCCCGGCAACTTCACCTTCCTGCTGATGACCGACCGCGACGACCTGGACAGCCAGATCTATCGCACCTTCGTCGGCTGCGGGGTAGCGGACGACAACGCCCCACGGGCCGGTTCGGGCGAGGCGTTGAAGCAATTGCTCCAGCAAAACCACCGCTATCTGTTCAGCCTGATCCACAAGTTCAACCAGGATGTGGACCCGGAGCAACCCTACAGCCGCCGCGATGACCTCATCGTTATTTCCGACGAAGCGCACCGTACCCAGGCCGGCAAGCTGGCTCGCAACATGCGCCTGGCGCTGCCGAACGCCGCCTTTATCGGCTTCACCGGTACCCCGCTGTTCCAGGACGACGAACTGACCAAGCGCATCTTCGGCGGCTACGTCTCCCGCTACGACTTCAAGCGCTCGGAAGAAGATGGCGCGACGGTGAAGCTGGTCTACGAAAATCGGGGCGAGAAGCTGGGGCTGACCCGGATCGACCTCAACGAACGCATCGCCGACGCCATCGAAAAAGCCGACCTGAACCCGGACCAGGAAGCCTTGCTGGAAAAACTGCTGGGCAAGGATTACGAAGTCATCACCGCCGACGACCGGCTGGACAAGATCGCCGCCGACTTCGTGAAGCATGTCACCACCCGCTGGGAATCCGGCAAATCCATGTTGGTGTGCATCGACAAGATCACTTGTGCCCGGATGCTCCAGCTCATCGAACCCCGGTGGCGGACGCAGCAACGCGCCGCGCGCGACGAGATCGCCGTCAAGGAAGCCGCCATCGCCGGGGAACGGGACGCCGACACCCGGCAGCTTCTCCAAGCCCAGCGCGACCGTTTGCTGGCCAAGGCGAAATGGCAGGACGAGACGATCATCGAGATCGTCATCAGCGAGGCCCAGAACGAAGTCGCCGATTTTCAGAAATGGGGTTTCGACATCATCCCTCATCGCGCGATCATGAAACGCGGCTTCGAGACGGCGGACGGTCAGCGAATGGACGTGGAATCCGCCTTCAAGAATCCGGCGCATCCCTTCCGCATCGCCATCGTCTGCGCCATGTGGTTGACCGGCTTCGACGTGGAATGCCTCTCGACGCTCTATCTCGACAAGCCGATGAAGGCGCACACTCTGATGCAGGCCATCGCCCGCGCCAACCGGCGCTATCCCGGCAAGGATTTCGGCTTGATCGTGGATTACAACGGGATGCTCAAAAGCCTGCGGGAAGCCTTGGCCCAATACGCGCTGGGTGACGAGGGCGACCCATCCGACGCGGTCGTCGCGCCGGTGGAGGAGCGCGTTACAGCGCTGCTGGACGCCATCGAGGCCACCGAAGCCCACTTGCGGGATTTGGGTTTCAACCCGGCTAGACTGGCCGGCGCGAAAGGTTTTACCCGGATCGCGGCCTTGGCCGATGCGGTGGAAGTGGTGTACAGCTCCGACGAAGCCAAACGCCGCTTCGAGATTCTGGCGCGACAGATATTCAGCCGTTTCAAGGCACTGCTGATGGAACCGTCCGCATTCATCTACGCCGAACGGCACGACAACCTGGAAGCCATCTACAGGAAACTCACCGAGCGGCGCGACACGGCCGACGTGACGGAACTGCTCAAGGCGCTGCATCGTATCGTCAACGAAGCGATTCGCGCGCAGACGCCCGATCAGGCTTTCGAGGAATCCAGACTTTACGATCTGAGCCAGATCGACCTGGAAAAACTGCGGGACGAATTCGCCAAAAAGGTGAAACGGAAGGCGACTGCCCTACAAGATATCCGCGACCTCGTCGAAAAAAAGCTCGCTGAAATGCTGGCGCGCAACCCGCAACGCATGGACTATTACAAGCGCTACCAGGAAATCATCGCCGACTACAACCGAGAAAAGGACCGGGTCACCATTGAGGAAACCTTCGCCAAGCTGGTCGAACTGGCCAACGGCCTGGACGCCGAGCAGCGCCGAGCGGTGGAGGAAGGCTTGAGCGAGGAGGAACTGGCGCTGTTCGACCTACTGAAAAAAGAGCATCTTGGTAAAACCGAGCGGGAGCGAGTCAAGCGGGCCAGCCGCGATCTGCTTCAAGCGCTACAAAATCTTCTCACCCCGCTCGATCAATGGACCCGCAAGGCGCAAACCCAAGCCGAGGTCGAAGTATTTATCCTAGACCATCTTTATTCGCTGCTGCCTAGCCCTTCATTTTCGGATGCCGACAAAGCCGAAGCGGCGAAAAGAATTTACAGCTTTATCTGGCGGCAGAGCGCCAGCGGCCTGCCTGCATCGACAAGGATGCATAATTGACGAGCGCCAGAATGGAGCGCCTCTTAAGTCGTTAGAGTTCAGTGTATGAACCTGTAAAAGCAGGAGAAAAGCAGGATGAAATGGCAATCCGGGCAATCCGGCAATCCGGGGGGACGCAAACCGGGAACCGGTAAGATCGAGAAGTTGCGGGCGGTACTGGCGGCGCTGGCCAGTGGATACTTGCCGGTCAACCAGGCCGCCGGCATCCTGCAAGGCTTGGGAAACTTGGCGAAGCTGGTGGAACTGGACGAACTTGAAAAGCGCATCGCGGCGTTGGAGGGTAAGCAAGGGTAAGCTTCAAGCGGCGCGTGGTCGCACTGGAGCAACATCGCGGCGGCGGCCGGTTTATCTACCTGACCACCTATCAGAACGAAACCGTCGAGGCGGCGCTAGCCCGGTTGGGGTATTCGCCGCGCCACGCCGAATCGGTGGTCTTCATCTACTGGGAATCCGAGATCCGCGTACATGAGCATGCTTGAGAGGCGAGTCAAAAAGCTGGAACACCGGGGCGGGCACACCGTCCAGCTTTGGGCCATGACCGACGAGCAGTTAAAACCACCCGTTTACCCACAAATCCCAACTTATTGTAATATAGTTGTATTTTGAT
>JARSSH010000027.1 GCA_029624815.1 Candidatus Competibacter sp. | reverse complement strand
CATGGAAAGCCTTTGAAGCAATAACTGCTTAACAGATCGTAAACAGGCTCTAAGGAACTCGAAGAAGATTTGGGGGCACAGCTTTTCGTGCGGACCACGCGTAGCACGCGACTAACCCGCGCGGGCCGGATGTTCTTGGAGCATGTGCCTCGCGTTTTTGCTTCCTTGCAACAGGCGCAAGACAGCGTAAAGGCAGCCGCCAACGGATTCCATGGCCAGTTGCGCATTGCGTTGTCTGACGGCATCACGCCGACTTGCTTCTCAGCTCTCTTGGCACTTTGCCGGCAGGAAGAGCCTGAAATCGAGATTCGCTTGATTGAGGTACCCCTGTGCCAGCAGATCAAGGGGTTGCACGACGATCTCTACGACGTAGGGTTTGCTCAGTTGGATGAAGCTGGTGACGGACTTGTTGCCGAACCCATTTGGCACGATCCATTGATGGTGGCGGTTCCGGCACGCCACCCCTTGCTCGCCTACAAGCGTGTACCGCTGGATGAGGTGTTGCGCTATCCCCTGGCACTCGGCGATGCGCAGGCCTGTGAAGGACACGCTCGCCAAATTGATCGTGCTTTTTCGTCTGCCTGTCTGAGTCCTCGGAAAACCCAGATGGATACACGATTCCGCGGATGTCAGTCATCCCAAACTACCGTAGGAAAACGACGAAGAGCCAATGTTTTCATTATGCGTTTTCTTTTTCAGATGCTTGGTCCGCCATGCTCTTTTGCATGGTGAGCCAGTCATTCAGGCTCAGAACACCGGGCTGTTTTGCCCGCAACGAGTGGATATCAGCCTGGTAACCTTCCCTGCCGAACCATTCGAACATCCTGAGCACGTCGTCGGGCAATTTTCGTAGCACCAGCCGAGGCACAGAAATTGGCAGACCAGAAAACCAGCCGTGAGCCTTGAAGGCGGCAACAATCTCGGCATACGTCAGTTCATCACCGGCGATTTCCTCGGCTTTGCCGATGAAGGTTTCCGGTTCAGCGAAGGCACGAGCAACCCACTTGCCGATATTTTCCACCGCAATCATTTGCAGAGGCTTGGTCTTTGGCAGATAACTCCGAATCAGTGCCATCAGCACGGCGCGCATCGATGGCTTGGTGAAGTTGTCCATAAAGAAGGTCGGACGGACGATGGTCACGGGCAGTCCGATCCTGTGCACATGCTGTTCGATCTGCCACTTGCTGTCGAAATGCGGCACACCGGAACGTCGCTCCGCACCACCCACGGATGCGTAGATGAAATGGTTGACGCCTGTAGCAAGCGCGGCATCGGCAACGGCGATGCCGCGCTTGGTTTCGGTTTCCAGCCCCTGATCGGTGCCCTGCACAGAAAAGACGCCATGAGCACCGTTGAACGCGGCCTGAAGGGATGCCGGATTGTCCATATCGGCTGCCATGACTTCGATGCCTCGTCCGATCAAGCGACGTGCAGCATCGGAGTTTGGATTTCTGGAAATTGTTCGGATACGCCATCCGCTGTCAGCGGCAAGCGCGCGGACAGCCGCACCGCCTTGCTGCCCGGTGGCGCCCAGAACAACGACAATTCTTACCGGATTGTTATTAGCCAAGATTGCCTCCCAGCCCTACCTTGCGGTGCATGGCTCTGTTCCTTTCTAGAGTTTTCATCGATTAGGATGTGATTGTTCCAACCGCCATCCGACTACAACTGTTGGTGCTTAACGAAACACCGGGATAGTCCCCGATGCCCTCCGCCGGTCTCCTGCTTCTTTTAGCTGCCGCCCTAACTCGGCGATGCGGCGCTCGCCAGTCTTCAATGCCTGTGCGGACGTATGCACCGAGTAGTTCCCTAGGTGCAGTGGATAGGGGTGCGGCACGGCGGAGCCAAGAACAAATACGGCGTCGTCGTTGCCGGATGCTTCGAACACAAGCGGCATTTCACCCGGCTCAAAGACCACCATTTCCCCTGTGCTGATGGTCGCATCCGCACCCGTATCAAGCCTGCCCTTGGCAAGCGCCAGCCAGCCGATGCTGTGCCCAGCCGACGGCTTATATGTCCAGCGTTCGCCAGCGCGCAGGGTGACCAGCAGGTAGTTGATGCCTTCCGGCGCGGGCACAGGGCTCTGCACGCCTTCGTAGTTGCCGACAATGACGTGCGCCGGTCCGCTCCTTACCATATCCCTTGCCTCGATATAGCGGCTTTCGGACGGGCCGTTCTCCAATTCCCGTGGAAGCGCCAGCCAGAGTTGGAAGCCCTGGATACGGGGGACTGCTCCTGCCGACAGTTCCTTGCCATGCCACATGCCGCCGCCGGCGCGCGCCCATTCCACGCCGCCATATCGCAGCACGCCCGAACCGTTATCGGGATCGTCGTACAAGGCCTCGCCTTCGGTGAAGACGGTTACCGTCGCGATCCCTGAGTGCGGGTGGATCGGCATGTTGCTCATCGCATCTACCGCCGCTCCCTCCATCGAGAAGATGTCGAGGAACACGAACGGTTTCAGAATCTGACCCAGATCGGACGGACTCATCAGCCGGGTGATGAGTCCGTGACCGTGACCGCGTGTGCGCCGCACGATGCGGCGCGGTTTGGCTTGAAGATGGTTTGTCATGGCGATGGCTTCTGTGTTTCAGGCGCGAGCGGCTTGGCCGAGCATAAGCGCGAAACTGGCACGGTGCAGCCAAGCGACGGTCGCCGTGATGAGCAGCAGAACCAAGGCGGGAACAGGACTGCCGCCAATGAGAAACAGGTGGGTCAGGACGGCAAGGACCATGGTCGTCGCTAGCAGCAAGCCACCGAAGGCAACCGTTGCAGGCAGCAAGATGGCGATGCCACCGATGACTTCGACGAGGCCGGTTACCTCACGGAACCATTGGCCAAAACCGATCTGGTCGAAAATGCCGACCATCATCGGCACGCCGGCGAGCTTGGCACCGCCGGCAGCGAGAAAGGCGGCCGCAGCGAGAATTCTCAGCCCCCAGGACACGAGCCTGACCTTTCCTGTTGGCGCTGACAGTTGGGAGGATTTGCTAGAACGCATTGTGTTTTCTCCAACGGGTTGCATCAGGCGGTGAGGCTCTGAACTGCGGCCACCGCCGCCTCAATGGCGGCACTGCGGCTCTCCGGGCTGATCGCCAGGCCTTCGGCTCGGATGAAGGTGATGTCGGTCATGCCGAGGAAGCCGAAGAAACCGCGCAGGTAGGTTTCCTGATGATCGAGGAAAGCGGCAGGTGCTTCCCCGCTGTAGAGGCCGCCGCGCGTCGAAGCGACGATGACCCGCTTGCCTCCGGCCAGCCCTTCCGGACCGTTTGCCGTGTAGCGGAAGGTCTTGCCCGCCACCGAGAGGCGATCCAGCCAGGCCTTGAGCTGTGACGGCAGCGAGAAGTTGTACATCGGCGCACCGATGACCACGACGTCGGCGGCCAGGAAGTCATCGAGTATCTTGGCATTGCGGGCAACGTCCTGATTGCTGCTCTCGTCCTGGGGCGCCACCCCCTGCCAAGCCAGGAACTCTAGGGTGGATAGATGGCCGACAGGCTCGATGACCAAGTCATGGCGGACGACTTTGGCCTCGGGTGTGGCCTGGGTAAGCTGTTTGATGATGGCAGCGGTGAGTTGGCGGCTGACCGATTGGTCGTGCAGAATGCTGGCATCGATATGAAGGAGTTTCATTGCTTGGTCCTCGTGGTATAAAATTGTTACCGGCACTAGTAATGTAACCATCAACCCAGACGATGAGCAATAAGGCACAGCAATGGAACCCGGTATTACCGATGTAACCTCAAATCACGATTTGCACAGCGCAGACTGCCAGAAAGTCAGCCAGGTATTGGCCCGCGTCGGCGATAAATGGAGCATCCTCATCGTCATGTTTCTGGTGCAGGAGCCGCGCCGGTTCTCCGAAATCAAGCGCGCCATCAACGGCATTTCGCAAAGAATGCTGACGCTATGCCTGCGCGGCCTTGAGCGCGATGGCCTGATCAAGAGGACTGTTTATGCGGTTATGCCGCCACATGTGGAATATGAATTGACGCCGCTTGGACGATCGCTTACCGAACCGGTCATCGCCCTTGGAACTTGGGCATTCGAACATATCGCCGACATCGAGGCGGCAAGGACTGCTTTCGATATGCAAGAAGAAAACAAGGGCGGGCCTACGCCCTGGCAAAGCTAAGACCTTGCATTGAAAAGCTGCCCCCATCGCGGGCCAACGAGCCGCAGCCTAGCGTAGCCGAGCAAGTTGGTAGCCTTGTGCACTGTACATTTGGTGCATTCGACTACTGACATTCTGTGCAAATGTCTTCTGAATATGGCATTTGCTCGCCCGTCCAGTCTGCCAAAATTTCGAGATTGGCCGATTTTTTCCGTCGACCGCAGCACCTTTGGATAGCCTTCCGGCTGTAGTCTACACTTCAAGGGCAAGCTCTTTCTCAACACGCCGCAACGCACCTTCGCTTGCGGCGTTTTCCTTCTCTTGCTCCCAGCATGAATTAATG
Source organism: Candidatus Competibacter sp. (assembly GCA_029624815.1). GTDB lineage: Bacteria > Pseudomonadota > Gammaproteobacteria > Competibacterales > Competibacteraceae > Competibacter. The sequence goes on along the minus strand of JARSSH010000027.1, from coordinate 17,667 downwards.
CATTTTGGGAGATTTTTGTCCCGATAACGGTCTTTGACCGTCCTTGATCCAGCCTTGAATCTCGCGCATGCGGCACGTTTTCGTGCCACTTGCCGCACAGGAGAAATCGGGAGGTCTGGATGCAAGGTCAAGGTGTGCTGTTCGGGCAGATCGCCGCTGTTTTCAGCATCGTGATCGCCGGCGTGTGGGGTGCCACACAATGGACAGCCGCCGCCTTGGGCTACCAGCTACGCCTGGGCTCGCCCTGGTTCGATTTCTTCGGCACACCGGTCTATCACCCCTGGCGGCTGTTCGAGTGGTGGTTCTTCTTCGATGCCTACGCGCCGCACGTCTTCGACATCGGCGGCGCGATTGCGGGCGGCAGCGGACTGATCGCCGTGGTGGTCGCCATCGCCATGTCGGTGTGGCGCTCGCGGCAATCGAAGCTGGTCACGACCTACGGTTCGGCGCGCTGGGCCAATGCGGATGACATTCGCAAGGCCGGGCTGACCCAGCCGACCGGCGTTTTCCTCGGCCTGCATGACGGGCAGTACCTTCGCCACGAAGGGCCGGAACACGTCCTGGCCTTCGCGCCGACGCGCTCCGGCAAGGGCGTCGGCCTGGTGGTGCCCACGCTGCTCTCCTGGCCCGCGTCCACCGTGATCCACGACATCAAGGGCGAGAACTGGTCGATCACCGCGGGTTGGCGCTCGCGCTTCTCGCACTGCCTGCTGTTCAACCCCACCGATCCCAAATCGGCCGCCTACAACCCGCTGTTGGAGGTTCGGCGCGGCGCGCACGAGGTGCGCGACGTGCAGAACATCGCCGACATCCTGGTCGATCCCGAAGGCGCGCTGGAGCGCCGCAACCACTGGGAGAAGACTTCGCACGCGTTGCTGGTCGGCGCCATCCTGCATGTGCTCTATGCCAGCGAAGACAAGACGCTGCGCGGCGTTGCCAACTTCCTGTCCGACCCCGCGTGCCCGTTCGAACTGACATTGCACCGGATGATGACGACGCGGCATTTGGGAGATGCCCCGCATCCCGTCGTCGCCTCGGCCGCGCGCGAGGTGTTGAACAAATCGGACAACGAGCGATCAGGTGTGCTGTCCACGGCCATGTCCTTTCTCGGCCTGTACCGCGATCCCACGGTGGCCGAAGTCACCTCGCGCTGCGACTGGCGCATTGCCGACCTGATTTCGGCAAAGCATCCGGTATCGCTGTACTTGGTCGTGCCGCCGCCCGAAACGCGACCGGATCGATTCGTCCCATCACCTCACTCAGGGTATCGTGCGAGGGAATCCCATTGGACAACGATAACCCTAGACCGCCCTGTAGCCACGCGACTTTCTCTTCGGCAAACGCTTCCATGCCCACCCCATCCTCGACCCCGCTGAGTACCGCGCACAGCACCATCATCAAAAGATCATGCAGGGAATGCAGTTTGTTCCGAGTCTCGCGACGCGGATCGGGTAGATCGGCAAAATAGGGGCGTGGGTCGAGTAGGCAAGGGTGCATGGGAAAGCTCCACAAGATCGGTAGCACCCCTTGTCCAGTCTCTCCATCCGTTGTCAACTCCCCACATAGCGCGATTGCCCTGGCGGCGGCCCGGACCGGCAGTGTGCCTTGGCTGGAAAGGTGGTAGGCTAGCCAAGTTAACGTCAGTTCTGGATAAGGATGGGGGATGGCCCCCGGTGTGGAACCTGTTAAGGTTCCTGGTTACCACACCGACTACACCGAGGGTCATCCCGATGAGTTTAGAAGACTTATTCTGTGACGTTGATGAGTTCCGCCAAGTATTCCTGCCCGCCTGGCATCGTCAACTCCTGACGGAGGGTACCCGCCAACGACGGCGGGCCAGTCGTTTGACCCTCAGTGAAATCATGACGATCTTGATTGATTTCCATCAGGCGCGGTACCGCAACTTCAAGGCCTTTTATCTGCTGCAAGTGTGCCCACACTGCCGGGGCGAGTTTCCCAACCTTTTGAGTTACAATCGGTTTGTGGCCCTGATGCCCACCGCCCTGATGCCGCTGTGCATCTATCTCCACACTCGCCGGGGCGAGGACACTGGGATCGCCTTCATCGATGCCACCTCGCTCGTGGTGTGCCACAACCGCCGTATTCACAGCCACCAGGTGTTCAAGCAGGTGGCCCGCCGAGGCAAAACCTCCATGGGCTGGTTTTACGGCTTCAAGCTCCATCTCGTCGTCAATGACCGGGGCGAACTGCTGGCCTTGCGTATCACCCCTGGCAACGTCGATGATCGCGAACCGGTACCCGAATTGACAGCGGGGTTGACCGGCAAATTGATCGGCGATCGCGGTTATATTTCCCAACAATTGTTCGACGAACTCTGGGAACGAGGGTTACAGTTGATCACCAAAATTCGCCGGAACATGCGCAACAAATGGATGCCCATGGTCGATAAGCTATTGTTGCGCAAGCGGGCCATCATCGAATCCATCAACGACCAGATCAAGAACATTCAGCAGATCGAGCACACCCGGCATCGCAGCGTGGTCAACGCCATGGTCAATGTCTTGGCCGCTTTGGTGGCTTACACCCATCAACCTCGCAAACCCTCGCTGAATTTGTCTCAAAATGATCTTAAGCTATTGACTTGCAATGAATAATAAACGGAACTCACGTTATTTACCTTGTTGCGGATAATCGCGGCTGCTTGCCAGCAAGTGGACAACCAGTGGACAACCTACAAAGAGAAAGGGGCTAGACTTTCGTCTAACCCCTTGTTTTTACTGGTGGGCCCTGTAGGATTCGAACCTACAACCAAGGGATTATGAGTCCCCTGCTCTGACCGTTGAGCTAAGGGCCCGCTACAGTGGAATTTTACCCAGCCCGCGGAGCACCCGCCAGCGATTCAATCCAAATCCAGGAAGCTGCGCAGTTGCTCCGAACGGTTCGGATGCCGGAGCTTGCGCAGGGCCTTGGCCTCGATCTGACGGATGCGCTCGCGGGTCACATCGAACTGCTTGCCGACTTCCTCCAAGGTGTGATCGGTCGGCATGTCGATGCCGAACCGCATCCGCAGCACCTTGGCTTCGCGCGGGGTGAGCGTGGCCAGCACTTCCCGGGTGGATTCGCGCAATCCCTCGACCGTGGCCGCCTCCACCGGCGACATGACCATGAGATCCTCGATGAAGTCGCCCAAGTGCGAATCTTCGTCGTCACCGATCGGCGTCTCCATCGAAATGGGTTCCTTGGCGATTTTCAACACCTTGCGAACCTTGTCCTCCGGCATCTCCATGCGTTTGGACAGCTCTTCCGGAGTTGGCTCGCGACCCATCTCCTGCAACATCTGCCGGGAAATCCGGTTCAGTTTGTTGATGGTCTCGATCATATGCACCGGAATGCGAATGGTGCGGGCCTGATCGGCGATCGAGCGAGTGATCGCCTGCCGTATCCACCAGGTGGCGTAGGTCGAAAACTTGTAGCCGCGCCGGTATTCGAACTTGTCCACCGCCTTCATTAACCCGATGTTGCCTTCCTGGATCAAATCCAGGAACTGCAAGCCGCGGTTGGTGTACTTCTTGGCGATGGAAATCACCAGCCGCAGGTTAGCCTCGACCATCTCTTTCTTGGCGCGACGAGCCTTGGCTTCTCCAATCGACATATGGCGATTGATGTCCTTGATTTCGTGGATCGACAGCCGCGCTTCCGCCTCGATCGCCTGCAACCGCTGCTGTGCCGCCAACACGTCGTCGCGCTGTACCGCCAGCAAGGGCGAATACTTCTTGCCGATCTGAATCTGTTCGTCCACCCAGTCCAACCGAGTCTCGTTCTGCGGGAACGAGGTGATAAAGGTTTTGCGCGGCATCTGGGCCTTGCCGACGCAGAGGTGCATGACTTCCTTTTCACGAGAACGGATGCGCTCGGCCATTTCATGCAGGTTGGCGATCAACTGGTCGAGGGCCTTCGGCACCAACCGAAATTGCAGGAAACGCTCGCTAAGCTGCTGGCGTAGCCCCTGAGTTTGGGGATGCTGCAAACCGATTTCGTCCGCGCTGGACTGGGTTTGGTGGTAGAGGGCACGCAATTCCTCGAAACGGCGGGCGGTTTCCTCGGGGTCGGGACCGCTTTCGACCACGCCTTGCTCTTCCTCTTCGCCCGCTTCCTCTTCGCCCGCTTCCTCTTCGCCCGTTTCCTCTTCGTCCGTTTCCTCTTCGTTCTCGCCGACTACCGCATCTGGATCATCCGAAGTAAGCGGTACGTCTTCCTCCGATATTGGTGGAGAGGTATCTCCGTCCTCCTGAAAGCCGCTGATCACATCGCTCAATCGGGTACCGTTGTCGCTGATCGAATCGTAGATCCGCAACAGCTCGCTGGTTGTCAGCGGATAATTGGCCAGCGCCGACAGTACCTGACCCATCCCTTCTTCAATGCGCTTGGCGATCTGGATTTCGCCCTCGCGGGTGAGCAATTCGACCGTGCCCATCTCGCGCATATACATCCGCACCGGATCGGTGGTGCGGCCGAACTCGCTGTCCACGGCGGCCAGCGCGGCGGCGGCTTCCTCCGCGACCACATCGTCGTCGGCGCTGGCCGGGTTCTCATTGAGCAGCAGGGTCTCGGTGTCGGGCACGAATTCGTGAACTTCGATGCCCATGTCATTGATCATCGCGATGATGTCTTCGATCTGTTCGGGATCGACGATATCATCGGGCAGATGGTCGTTCACCTCGGCATAGGTCAGAAACCCTTTTTCCTTGCCGCGGGCGATTAATTTCTTTAATTGCGACTGTTGCTGCTCGCTCATAACGTGTTCACATACCGAGAGGAATAATAAAAGTTAAACGGGTAAGGATATCACAAAAACCAAGTTAATAACCGCGATTAAAAAGTTAGATTTTTTGTGGCTTACCCAAGCTCCGCAATTCTTCCCGTTCCTCCATGCTGAGCGCACGCGGCGTACCTCGCAGCAGCAGTGTTTCCAGCAAATGCTCTCGCGGGTCGCTTCGCCGACGCAGGTAGGCAACGATGTCGGCAAATTCTTGTTCAAACTGAAATTCTTCTTCCGGTGTTTCCAACCGCCACTGGGCCAGCCGCTCCAAAATCGCGCCTTCGCGGGTATCACGATAGCGCTCCAGCAGCGCGGCGATACTCAAATCGGGGTTGGCGCGCAATTTGCCGATCAATTCGGCCAACAGTTTCACGCCCGGCTCGCCGCCCCGCAGGGCGGGATCATCCGCTACCACCGCCCGCGCCAGATCGGGGCGATAAAGCAACAGAGCGATGGCCTTGCGCAGCGGAGTACGGGTCAGTTGCAGGTTGTGCCGGGCGCGGTTGACGGTTCCGCCCGCTGGAGACCGCAAACGGGTATACGTTAGTTGCGCTTCCTGGCGCAGGCGTTCCGTCATCAGATCCCGAAAATGCCCCTCGGGCAGCTTTTCCAATAGCGGCCGGGCTAGTTCGGCCAAGCGGGCGCGTCCAGCCAGCGTGTTGGGATCGACCTGAGCACGCAATTCGGCGAACAAATAATCCGCCAGCGACGCCGCTTGCTCCAACCGCCGTTCGAACGCCGCCCGGCCCTCTCGCCGGACCAGCGTATCGGGGTCTTCGCCTTCGGGTAGCAGCAGAAAAGCGATCTGTCGGCCGTCGCGCAGCAACGGCAGCGCGACCTCCAGCGCTCGCCACGCCGCCGCCCGTCCGGCACGGTCGCCGTCGAAGCAGAACACCAGGTCGTTGACCGTGCGAAACAAGCGCTCGACATGCTCGGGAGTGGTGGCCGTGCCCAGCGTGGCAACGGCATAGGGAATATCATGCTGAGCCAGAGCCACCACATCCATGTAGCCTTCGACCACCACCAGCCGCTGCAAACTTCGGGTGTGGGCGCGGGCCTCATGCAGGCCGTACAGCTCCGCGCCCTTGTGAAATACCGGCGTCTCCGGGGAATTGAGATACTTGGGTGTGGTATCGCCGTCCAGTGCCCGCCCACCGAAGGCGATGACCCGGCCGCGGCGGTCGCGGATCGGGAAAGTGATGCGGTCGCGGAACCGGTCGCGCGGGCGGCCCTGCTCGTCGCGGCTGGCCAGGCCCGCATCGATGAGATCCTGAATCGGGGCGCCGGCTTCGTGCAGCGCCCGGCTCAGGTTGCCCCAGCCGGGCGGGGCATAGCCGATCCCGAACGAGGCGGCGATCTGGCCAGTCAGCCCGCGCTGGCGCAAGTAATCCACCGCCCGTTGCCGGGTTGGATGTTCGCGCAATTGCTGGCGGAAAAAGCGATCGGCCTGAGCCAACCAGTCCAATAGCGACCGGGACGCATTGCTCGGACCGCTACCGGTTTTGGGTACTTCCAGCCCAACCAGGCGGGCCAAATCTTCAACCGCATCCAGAAATTCCAGTCGTTCGTAGGCCATCAGGAAACCGATGGCGGTACCGTGGGCACCGCAACCGAAGCAGTGGTAAAACTGCTTGCGCGGGCTGACCGTGAACGACGGGGTTTTTTCGGCGTGAAACGGACAGCAGGCCATGAATTCACGACCCGCCCGGCGCAGCGGCACCCGGGCGTTGACGATCTCGACGAGATCCACCCGACCGAGCAATTGATCGACGAATTCCTGAGGTATGCGGCCAGCCATATCCGCAAAGCCTAGCGGATCGACGGCCGGCCGTCAGTGGTCGGGCGCAAGGAAAAGAGCGGCGGTTTGGAGTGCGCCGGTGCAAAACCGGTTCTGTTCAGGGGTTGAAACGGGCCTTGACCCGTGTGCCAACTTCGGTCATGTCGGCCCGACCCTGCGCCTGGTCCTTGATCAGCGCCATGACTTTACCCATGTCGCGCACCGACTGAGCCCCGGTTACGGCAATGGCGTTGGCGACCAGCGTATCGATATCCGCCTCACTCAGCGGTTCCGGTCGGTACGATTGGATCAGCCCGATTTCGAAGGATTCCCTGGCGGCCAGATCCTCACGGCCGGCGTTTTGGTACTGGGCCAGCGACTCCCGGCGCTGTTTGATCATTTTTTCCAGCACGCCAAGCACTTGAGCGTCATCCAGATCAATGCGCTCGTCCACCTCGCGCTGCTTGACGGCGGCCAGCATCAGGCGAATTGCACCGAGGCGCTCCTTGTCCTTGGCGCGCATGGCGGTTTTCATGTCATCCTGAATGCGTTCTTTGAGGGACATGACGGCGGACTCGCAAACGGGAGGAACGGGAGAGCCTGTTCAGAACAGGCGGATACGGCGGGCAGCTTCCCGGGAAAGCTTTTTCATGTGGCGCTTGACCGCGGCGGCTCGCTTGCGTTTGCGTTCCTGGGTGGGCTTCTCGTAAAACTCGCGGCGGCGTACTTCGGACAGCACGCCGGCTTTTTCACAGGAACGCTTGAAGCGGCGCAACGCGACATCAAACGGCTCGTTATCTTTGACTTTCACGGCAGGCATTAAACCATCACCTCATTCATGGTCTTGGGCGAAAAAAGTATAGAGTGGAACAATTCTGAAAATAGTAAATTGTACTCATGCTCGTTGCTAAATGCAAAGTTGCCGAACAACACGCCAAGGCAATCGCGTTATGTATTTTTATTGTTATCCATCAATTGGTTGTAAATAACGCTTTGGATCTGCCGGGGGCCGCGGTGTCAATCGATGCCATGGGTTGTCGGCAAGTCGTCGCGCAAACGATCCTCGATGGCGGGGCCGATTATGCGCCGATCCTGAAGGATGACCATCCGATCTTGCGTCAAGACGTCCAGATCCGGCTGGATACCTATACATTTATCTTGTTGATATAAATATAAAATTATTACAAATGACGGAAAGGGTTCGGTCATCGGAGCGCTGCGTGCGCAGGCGCCGTCGGTTTGGGCGGCCTTTGTTTGGCCGTGTCCGAATACCTCCGACGATCGACCACCAAGCACTTTTTGAAACATCTCCAATGTGGCGCTTCAGCCCGCTCTGGGCGAGTTGCCCGCAACGGTCATTCTGGGAAGATTGCTTTAAACCATACGGAAAACAGGTTTTTCGATGGGGTTTGGAGTATCCTGTACACGTAATTGATCTGGATAAAACCGCTTTGAAAACAGGCCCTCCATGCGCTGCGCTGGATCGGCTGCCAACGATGGAGGTGGTCCATGGCGGAACCCATGATATTTGCCCAGACGATCCGCGATATCGTGCGGCGCCACGGCGGGTTGCCGACCCGGTTGCTGCAAGTATTGCGGGACGTGCAGGATCACCTGGCCTGGCTGCCGCCCGAGGCGCTGGACCAAGTCGCCGAGGAACTGGGCCTGTCCCCCGACAAGGTGCGCGGCGTCGCTGAGTTCTATTCCTTTCTCTACACCGACCCGCGCGGTTCCTACGACATCCTGTTCAGCGACAACATCACCGACCGGATGCTCGGCAACCGCGAGCTGCTTCATTATCTGTGCGGGCGGTTGGGCGTCGGGATCGGCGAGACCCGCGCCGACCGGGTGGTCAGCGTCGGCGTCACTTCCTGCACGGGCATGTGCGATCAAGGCCCCGCCGCGCTGGTGAACGGCTACACGCTGACCCGGCTCGACCGGTCCCGACTGGATCGGATCGTGGAGCTGGTCAATAGCCGGACAGCGCTGGACCGGTGGCCGCGCGAATTTTTCGAGGTGACCAGCAACATCCGCCGCGCCGATATTCTGCTGGGCCGCCATTTCGCCGACGGCGCGGCCGTGCGGGCGGCGTTGAAGCACGGCCCGGAAGCGATGCTGGAGGAACTGGTCAAGTCTGGACTACGCGGCCAGGGTGGCGCCGGCTACCAATCGGCCGCCAAATGGATGGCGTGCCGCAATGCCCCCGGCGAGGTGAAATACGTGGTCTGCAACGCCGACGAGGGCGAGCCGGGCACCTTCAAGGATCGGGTGCTGATGCAGGATTTCGCCGATCTGGTGTTCGAGGGCATGACGCTGTGCGGCCGCGTGATCGGCGCCCGCCAAGGCTTCGTCTACCTGCGCGGCGAATACCGGTACCTGCTGGAAGCACTACGGGCGACCTTGCAACGCCGCCGCGAAGTGGGACTGTTGGGCGAAGCCATTCTCGGCGATCCCGGCTTCGACTTCGACATCGACATCCATCTCGGCGCCGGGGCCTATGTCTGCGGCGAGGAATCGGCGCTGATCGAGTCGCTGGAAGGCAAGCATGGCGTGCCGCGCATCCGCCCGCCGTTCCCGACCACCCACGGCTACCTGAACCGGCCGACCGTGGTCAACAACGTCGAAACCTTCGCCGCCGCCGCCAAGATCGCGATGGAAGGCGGCGCCTGGTTCGCCAGCCGCGGCACCGCCGAATCCAAGGGCACCAAGCTGCTCAGCGTCAGCGGCGACTGCGAACGGCCGGGGATTTACGAATACCCGTTCGGCGTCACCGTGCAGCGGGTGTTGGAAGATTGCGGCGCGCGGGACGCCCAGGGCATCCAGATGGCCGGTCCCGCCGGACACACGATTTCCGCCCGTCAATTTGGCCGGCGCATCTGTTTCGAGGATCTGGCCACCGGCGGTTCGTTCATGGTGTTCGACCGAAGTCGCGACATCCTCGACGGCATCCGCAACTTTACCCAGTTTTTCGTCCACGAAAGCTGCGGGTTCTGCACGCCGTGCCGGGTCGGCGCCTCGCTGATGCGCGACCTGGTCGCCAAGGTGCATACCGGCCACGGCACCCGCTTCGATCTGGAGGAGATGCGCAAGCTGGGGCGGATCATGCAGGTGGCCTGTCATTGCGGGCTGGGTCAGACCGCGCCCAATCCGGTGCTCGACAGCCTGGACGAATTCCCGGAAGCCTACGAGCGGCGACTGCGGTCCACCGCCTACGAGCCGGCCTTCGATTTGAACGCGGCCCTGGAGGAGGCCCGGCAACTGACCGGGCGCCGCGATCCGGGCGCCTATTTGCGTGAACAGGATCTGATGCTGGGAGCCATGCCATGAGCGCGGAACAGTGCTTCACGCTGGACGGGCGACGGGTGCCGTTCCAGGACGGTCAGACCCTCATGGCGGCGGCGCTGGACGCCGGCGTCTATATTCCGCACCTGTGCTTCAATCCGGAGTTCGCTCCGCACGGCAGTTGCCGGGTTTGTCTGGTCCAGGTCAATGGGCGGGTGCAGGCGGCTTGCACCACGCCGGCGGCGGCCGGCCTGACCGTGCAGAGCGAGATCGAGGAACTGCGCGAGATGCGCCGCGGCATCCTGCAAATGTTGTTCGTCGAGGGCAACCACGTCTGCCCGGCCTGCGAAAAGAGCGGGGCCTGCCAGTTGCAGGCGGTGGCCTATTACGTCGGGATGCAGACGCCGCACTACAAGCACTTTTACCCGCGCCGGCCGGTGGATGCCTCCCATCCCGAAGCGGTGATCGACTTCAACCGCTGCATCCTGTGCGAACTGTGCGTGCGGGCCAGTCGCGATGTGGACGGGAAAAACGTCTTCGCGGTGCAGGGGCGCGGTATCCAGGCGCGGTTGGTGGTCAACACGCCCTCGGGCCAGTTGGGCGCTACCCCATTCAGCATCCACGACAAGGCCGCTCAGGTCTGCCCGACCGGAACGATCCTGACCAAACACCGGGGTTACGAGACGCCCATCGGCCAACGCTTGTACGACCGCAAACCGATCAGCGTGGTCGGCGACGTGGCGCAGTTGCCGGAAAGCCGGGGAGGACGCCGCCATGATTGAGCCGCGCCTGAAAGTCGCCACCTGTTCGCTGGCCGGCTGCTTCGGTTGTCACATGTCGCTGCTGGATCTGGACGAGCGGCTGTTCGATCTGGCCGAGCGGGTGGAACTGGATCGCAGCCCATTGACCGATATCAAGGAGTTGGGCGAGTGCGACATCGGTTTGATCGAGGGCGGGGTTTGCAACGCCGAGAACGTCCATGTGTTGATGGAGTTTCGGGCGCGCTGCAAGGTGTTGATCGCGATCGGGGCCTGCGCGTTGAACGGCGGTATTCCGGCGATGCGCAACCAGTTCGCGCTCAAGGATTGTCTGGAGGAGTCCTACCTGCGCGGGGTCGGCCTGGTCAACCCGCAAATCCCCAACGACCCGGAAATACCGCTGTTGCTCGCCCAGGTGCATCCGGTGCACGAGGTGGTCAAGATCGATTACTTCCTGCCCGGTTGCCCGCCGTCGGCGGACACCATCTGGACCTTCGTCAGCCAGTTGCTGTCCGGCCAGCCGGTCGCACTGTCCTATACCCAGATTCATTACGATTGAACGAGGCGCGCCATGAGCCATCTGGAAACGGCCGCCCGGCCGGACTATTTGTGTCGGATCGCCATCGACCCGCTGAGCCGGGTCGAAGGGCACGGCAAGGTCACGCTGCTGACGGACAAGGACCATCGCATCCGCCAGGCGCGGCTGCATATCGTCGAATTTCGCGGCTTCGAGAAATTCATCCAGGGCCGGCCGTACTGGGAAGTGCCGGTGGTGGTCGAGCGGCTGTGCGGCATTTGTCCGGTCAGCCATCATCTGGCGGCGGCCAAGGCGGTGGATCAACTGGTCGGAGCGCGGGAACTCACTCCAACCGCCGAGAAAATCCGCCGGCTGATGCACTACGGTCAGACCCTGCAATCGCACGCCGTGCACTTCTTCCATCTGGCCTCGCCGGATTTTCTGTTCGACTTCGACGATCCCGCCGCGCATCGCAATGTAGGCGGGGTGATGACCGATTATCCCGATATCGCCCGCCAAGGCGTGCGGTTGCGCAAGTACGGTCAGGAGGTGATCCGGGTCACCGCCGGCAAGCGGATCCACGGCACCGGCGCGATTCCCGGCGGGGTCAACAAGGCGCTGACCCTGCAAGAGCGCAATTATCTGCTGGCCGATCTCGACCTGATGATTCAGTGGGGCCGCGGCATCCTCAAGCTGGTCAAGCAGGCCTACCAGTTGAACCCCGGTTATTTCACCTATTTCGCCACCATTCGCTCCAATTATCTCAGTCTGGCCCGCGCCGATGGCGCGTTGGATCTCTATCACGGCGGCTTGCGGGCCAGAAACGAGCGCGGCGAGATTCTGTTCGACAAGCTGGATTACCGGCGCTATTCCCAAGTGATCCGCGAGCAGGTGAAACCGTGGAGCTATATGAAGTTTCCCTTCATCCATTCGCTGGGATCGGAACAAGGCTGGTATCGGGTCGGACCGTTGGCGCGGATCAACAATTGCGATTTTATTCCCACGCCGCTGGCCGAGGAGGAGCGGCGGGAGTTCATGGCGCTGGGCGATGGCCAGCCGGTCCATATGACCCTGGCCTACCACTGGGCGCGAATGATCGAGTTGTTGCACGCCACCGAGGCGATCAAGGAACTGTTGCTCGACCCGGACATTTTCGGCGAAGAACGAGTCGTGCGCGGCGAGATGGCGCGGGAAGGCATCGGCGTGATCGAGGCGCCGCGCGGCACCTTGTTCCACCACTATCGCATCAACGAGGACGGCTTGATCGAGAAGGCCAATTTGATCGTGTCCACCACCAACAACAATCAGGCGATGAACGAGTCCATCCGCCAGGTGGCGGAGCGTTATCTGGACGGCAAGGAGCTGACCGAGCCGTTGCTGAATCAGATCGAAGTGGCGGTGCGGGCCTATGATCCCTGCCTGTCCTGCGCCACCCACGCCCTGGGGCGGATGCCGCTGATCGTGGAGCTGGTGGAAGAAGGGAGCGGGGCGGTGGTGAACTCCTTGGCGCGGGATGTGGATGGAACCGTCCGTAACGAAATGGGCTTACCCCCTGAGGGGGCGAGTTCAGTTTGAGCGTTGTTGCTGGTCTGCTCATTCTTGCCGTCGGCAATCCCAGCCGGGGCGATGATGCGCTGGGGCCACTGCTTCTGGAACGGCTGGCGGCGATGCGGGAGCCGCACGATGACTGGAATGACATCGAGCTGCTGACCGATTTTCAGTTGCAGATCGAACACGCGGTGGATTTGGAAAACCGGACGTTGGTTCTGTTCGTGGACGCCAGCGTTTCCTGCCCGCCACCGTTTCAGTTCACCCGCCCGCACCCGGCGCGCGATACCAGCTATACCAGCCACGCCCTGTCGCCCGCCGCCGTGCTGTATGTCCACCAACTGATTAATCGCGCTCCGCCGCCGCCAGCTTTTCAACTGGCGATCCGCGGCGAGCGCTTCGAATTGGGCGAACCACTGACCGTGGCCGCCGAAACCCATCTGGTACTGGCATTGGATTTTATCGGTCAGTTGTTGACACGACGGGAAGCCAGTATATGGGAGCGGTTTTTAGCACCTGCCGAGCAGTAAAATCGGACGGGATTAATCCGATCTGACGATTGCTCGAAGTGATTATGGCTTGAGGGCCACAACAAAATCATTCGGTACAAATACCTGGTAGGCGTTCTTATGCAGAAGATTTAACGAAACCAGTTTTGAACCGGAATTTCCCTGATTAAACTCAATCTTCAATCCTCCCAAGTCGAACGGTTGTAGGTGTGCCATTTTGATGAAATTATCCCGTGTTATGGGTTCTTTCATTGACCTCAAAATAGCCAAGAACAGACGCCCTGTAATGTAGCCTTCAAGATTTACGTGATTTAAATCCTTTCCTAAAATGTTTTTAGCATCCTTGACAATCGGCAGAGATGCATCCAAGCTAGGCACTACCTGAGTAACAACCACTTTATCCTCAAGATAATATGCCGATAAGCGCTTGCTAAGAGCATAACCTGCCGCCGTTGCGGATATCGCACCGAAAGACCAGGATTCATTTTTGTAATGCGAATATGCGATAAAATCGGCCGCAACTTTTGGAGTAGCGACGAGGACGATAAATCCACAAGGCTGTCCACTTTGCCGCTCCCAGTCTTTCAAAGATAAATACGCATTTCTAATAAATACGGTATCGTGTGGGTAAAACCCAATCGGTCCAAGGCCATTAAGTGCAGGATTAATTCCACCCATGGTCATATCGAGAATATGCTCTAATTTGTCGATGGTAGCCTGCATGTTGGGGAACTTACTCAATCCAGTCTTAAAGCCCTTGATCGCTGCCACGCCAAAAACGTCATCCTGGGCAAAAACACAGATTTGGGCAGGATTAATGCCTGTTCCGGTCATGTCGGAGATCAGTGTGGCCACTTCTTCGCTAGTGCTTGGACGATAACTCAGCGTATCATTGTTACTCACATCGCCAAGCGTATAGAACCCCACACTGGGTATCTGGGTTGCTTTGAGTACTGGCATCAATTGGAGTGTCGAAAGCGCCCCGACGTTACCCAGCATCAAAAAAATACCCTCGTCTATTATTTGATTGGCCATTTGAATCGTGGTGACGGAATCGCTTGAGTCATCCATGACCTTGAATTCAATTTTTCGGCCTTGCACGGACTGATTTTCCAATGCGGCATCAATGCCTTTTTTCATGTCGATGCCATAATGCTGGTCATCTCCAGTTAAAGGCATTATGGCTCCGATGCGGATATGCGTATCGTCTATTCCAAGCTCATTCTCCGCTGAATCGGCCCGCCCAGGAATAATGAGAACGCAAGGCAACAACAACAAGATGAATAGAATTTTCTGCTTCCATACCTTGATTATCATGCTATGAAAATATTTATGGATGCACATGGCTTTTGGCCCCTGATTGGATTAAAGACAGAAAGAATCAAACAGGATTTGAGCATTAATTCCGAGGTTTTCGTGGATAAAACGCTGTAACCTCAGATTAAGCGCCGCCAAAATACCAAGGCTATATGACAATTTAGTGATACTAAATTGAAATTTAAGTCCGCGTCGATAGTGTTATAGATAGTCGTTAAATATTGGCTTTAACTTGCTATTTGTAAATAATATTAGACATTCTCTGGGCGTAAAATGCCACGCAGCCTTGGCGCCCCGCCCTGCCCCACGCCATACAAGAAAAAATATTACATTCGAAATATAGCCGATGTATTAGTCTTGTTTTTATGGCATAAAGCAAAATTCCGTTGTCAATGGCGGGATTTTTGCTTGTCAATGTGTTCGTTAAGTGCGTCTATCCTGATACAGATACCGCCTTGTCAAGCATTTTCCAATCGGTATCCAATCCAATTTTATTCGACTTAAACGACAGGTGGATTTTTTTCCAACCTAATGGGATAATTGGAAAAACACTCTCAACCCCCTCGGCGGCCCGCCCGATGGAACGACAAAGCAGCCTAAGATATAAACACTAATGAACAATTCTTACGCTGTAATTGCCTCTCCGGAAAAGCAAGAACGTCAAAACAAAGCCATCCAGTATCACCGGTTGGGTCCATGGCATCGGCTTTATTGGCTACTGATCGTTACGCTGCTCCTGCCGTTTCACCCCGTCATGGCCCAGGAGGAAGCGGGCGAAATCGTCAGCGTGGCGGGAACCGCCGAAGTGCTGCGCCGCGGGCGCTGGCAACCGGTCGGCGTGGGGGAATTGCTGGCCGTCGGCGAAGTGGTGCGGACCGGCGAGGGCAGCCGCGCCGCGGTGTTGTTGGCAAACGGCGCGCAGATCAAGCTCAACGGCCACAGCCAATTGGAACTCAAGCAGGTCGCCCCGCGAATCGTCCCCGCCGCGAACGGCGTCCTGCAAAACGTTCTGCGTTTGTTGAGCGGCGAAATTTGGGTTCGCGACAACAATCAGTTGTTGGAGATTCAAACCCTGCCGGCCACCGCCACCATTCGCGGCACCGAGTTCAATCTGGCGCTCGCTCCCGCCGATGTGGCCCGCTTGGCCGTGCTGGATGGGCTGGTCGAGTTCGGCAACCCGCAGGGCAGCGTGCTGGTGGCGGCCAACGAACAGGCCAGCGCCAGGGTCGGCGAAGCGCCGCGCAAGACGGTGTTGATCAACCCGCTCGATGCGGTGCAATGGTCGCTCTACTATCCCGATGTCATCGGCGCTCCCGCGGCGGGCGAACAGCGCGGCGCGGACCGCCCATCCTCCCGCTATTGGGTCCGGGCCGCGCAGGATCATTTGTTGCGAGGCCAAGTCGCCGCCGCCCGGCAGGCCATCGACCGGGCGCTGGCGCTCGATCCCAAGGATTCGCTGGCCTACAGCTTGCGCTCCAACATCGAACTGGTGCAAAACCGCGAGGCCGAGGCGCTGGCCGATGCCGAACGGGCGGTCGCCGCCGATTCGTCCTCCTCCCCGGCGTATCTCAGCCTGAGCTTGGCCCGGCAGGCCGAATTCAATCTGGATGCCGCGCTGGCGGCGGCTCGCAAGGCGGTGGAACTTGATCCCAACAACGCCCGTGCCTTGATCCAGCAAAGCAGTCTGCTGTTCGGCATGGGCCAATTGCGCGAGGCGGTGAACGTGGCGAAACAGGCGCGGCAACGAGCGCCGGACGATGCCATGGTCAACACCGTCTGGGGATTCCTGCAACTGGCGCGTAACCGGGTAGAGGAGGCCCGCGAGGCGTTCCAAACCGCCATTGGACAGGATTCGACCCTGGGCTTGCCGCAGCTCGGCTTGGGGCTGGTGCTGTTCCGGCACAACCAGACCGATCAAGCCATCGAGGCGATGCGCAAGGCGACGCTGCTGGAGCCGAAGGTTTCGCTCTATAACAGCTATCTCGGCAAGGCGTTTTACGAGGACAAACAGAATCAACCGGCGCAACACTATCTGGAGGCGGCCAAACAGCTCGATCCCCACGATCCGACGCCCTGGTACTACGACGCCATTCGCTTGCAAAGCGTCAACCGACCGGTTGAGGCGGTGGAGAATCTACAAAAATCCATCGAACTGAACGATGATCGAGGCGTATACCGGTCGCGGTTGCTGCTGGACGAAGACTTGGCGGCCCGTTCGGCCACTTTGGGGCGCATTTACAACGAAGTCGGTTTTACCGAACTCGGCTTGCAGGAAGGCTGGCAATCGGTCAACCGCGACCCCACCAACTACTCCGCCCACCGCCTGCTGGCGGATTCCTACGCCGCCCTCCCCGGCTTGGAGCAGGCCCGGGTCAGCCAATTGCTGCAAGCCCAATTGCTGCAACCGATCAATATCACGCCGGTGCAACCGCAGATGGCGGAAACCAGGCTGCTGATGCCAAGCGCCTTGACCACCTCGTCCCTGTACGAATTCACGCCCTTATTTGTACAAAATCAGCCGACGCTGTGGGCTTCAGCGCTGGGCGGCTCTCAGAGTACGTGGGGGGATGAGTTGATTGTCTCCGGCCTGACCGACCGCGCTGCCTACAGCCTCGGCCAGTTTCATTATCAGAGCAACGGCTATCGGGAGAATAATGACCTAAAGAACGATATTTATGATCTGTTCGGACAAGTGGCCGTCAGCCCTTATTTTAACCTCCAAGCGGAGTATCGGCATCGGGAAACCGTCAACGGCGATCTTCAGTCCAGTTTTAATGACATCTTCAGTCGGTCTAAACGCCGTAATATCGATCAGGATATCGCCCGTATTGGCGCCAATTATTCACTATCGCCGCAAGCCAACCTGATCGCCTCATTCATTTATACGGATCGAGATGATAATGTGGACTTTTTGAGTTTTAGTTCTGGATTAGTACAAAAGACTTATCAAACGGAAGCTCAGCTACTTTACAAGGCAGACCGCTTCAATGTAATCACTGGCTTGGGGATCTATTCGGCTGACTACCATTATTATGGTTTGCAACAGCCTTCCACAACTGGCGGCCAGAACATCGGCTATAGCTACGCCACTCTCAAACTACCCGGAGACGTGATCGGGACCGTGGGTTTAAGCTATCAATCGAACGACGATGCGAATGCCGATCTGCACGAACTCAATC
>JARSSH010000026.1 GCA_029624815.1 Candidatus Competibacter sp. | reverse complement strand
CCGGCAGGATGCATCCCGCTCCTTCACTTTTCCAGCAAGTCTAGGACTTCACCCGTTAGCTGAAGAAAGATATGGACAAGTATCCTGAACTAATTGTTGAGAGAAAGTCTGGAAAGGAAAGATTTCATATAGCTGGCAAGTGTTTTCAACACGATCTCTTGTCGTTTTGGCAATGGTCATCGTCAGATCTAGTCAATAACGCTTTGAGAGGTGTTCTCGCTGAATATATTGTCGCGACAGCACTTGATGAAACGAAGGGTAATAGAACCGAATGGGATGCTTTTGATATTGAAACAAAAGAAGGAATAAAAATAGAAGTTAAGTCGGGAGCGTATATTCAAAGTTGGCCCCAAAATAAATTGTCCTCCATTCAATTTGGTATTCGGCCAACAAGAGAATGGGATTCAAGATCAAACACCTATTCATCTGAAGTAAAAAGGCAGTCTGATGTATATGTTTTCTGTGTTCTTGCCCATAAAGATCAAAAAACAATAGATCCATTGAATATGCACCAATGGGAGTTTTATGTGCTAGAGACAGATAAATTAAACAATTCTGTTGGAAATCAGAAAACAATAACACTTTCAGCGTTGAAGCAATTAAATCCTGTGGTTGTGCAGTATCCACAGCTTGGTTCAACAATCAGGCAGTCAGCTAACAAGCAATTGCGCCGGACGCTGAAAAGCGCGCCGGTGAATTGAGCGTTGACTGTACTCGCAGTAGAGCAGCTAGGACCGTGAATCGCCCAGGAGCGACCCAGTAGCGACCCGCAAATAAATCATAAAACACAATACTGCCCAACTGGTTCAGTTTATATCAGTCCCACGGAGTTAGCCCCATAGCACAGCCAACCCGAACGGAACGGCGGCAAACGGCGGCGCGGCCACCGTATCCTCGTCCTTGAACACTCCGACCAGACTCCACAGTCCCTCGCGCAGCTCGAACGCTTCCAGGGTGCGCGCCGCCGGGTCCACCAGCCAAGCATGCGTCACGCCGAAGCGGGCATAAAGAGGCAGCTTCAACGCCCGATCCTTGCGGGCGGTGCTGGGGGAAAGGATCTCGCAGACCCAGTCGGGCACGATCTCGAAACGATGATCCTCGGGCAGGGCCGGCATCCGCTCCCGACGCCAGCCGGCCAGGTCGGGCACCGCCACCTCGGCGTCGCGGATGAAATGGATTTCGGGCTCCGTCAAGATCCACCATCCGCCCGGACCGCCACGGCCACGGTCGAAAGGGCCACCCAACTCAACGATCAGTTCCGAATGCGCCAAGGTGTGCTTCCCGGCCGGCCGAGGCTGGACGTGGAGCTGTCCGTCGATGATTTCGCCCACCAGGTTGTCCGGCAGCGCCAGCAGCTCGTCGTACAGCGTGAGTTTTTTCGCGGTATTCGGCATATTGCTTCCTCGTGAATCCTCTTGCGCGGCGTAAGCGATTTTCCGCGATGCCGAACCGGCAAGCCACGGACTTGCTGAAACTTCAGTTTGGCAAACCGCCTCCAATTCCGTCATTCCTTAATGACCACGGCCGATGTCATGAGTGACCATCTTCTCATCGTGGATGACGATCCCGGCTTGCGCGAACTGCTCGCCGACTACCTGAGCCGTAACGGCTTCCGGGTCAGCGGCGTGGCCGACGGCCGGGGATTGTGGGCGGCGCTGGAACAGGCGCCGGTCGATCTGATCGTTCTCGATCTGATGCTGCCCGGCGACGACGGATTGGTGCTGTGCCGCAACCTGCGCGCCCGCTCGCAGATCCCGATCATCATGCTGACCGCGCGCGGCGACGACACCGACCGCATCGTCGGGCTGGAAATGGGCGCCGACGATTACCTGTCCAAACCGTTCAACCCCCGCGAACTGCTGGCCCGCATCAAGGGGGTGCTGCGACGAAGCCGCAACATTCCCGGCGAACCGGGCGAACCCAAGCGCTTCCATTTCGCCGGCTGGAGCCTGGACGTGGCCAGCCGGCAACTGATCGCGCCCGATGAAGTGCGAGTGCCGCTGGGCGCCAGCGAATACCGGCTGCTGCAAGTGTTTCTGGAGCATCCGCGGCGGGTGCTGAACCGCGATCAGTTGCTGGATCTGACCCAGGGGCGCGAGGCCACGCCGTTCGACCGCAGCATCGACGTGCAGGTCAGCCGATTGCGCCGGCGGCTGCGCGACGACCCGCGCGAGGCGGTCATCATCAAGACCGTTCGCAGCGAAGGTTATCTGCTGGCGGCTCACGTCAGCCGGGAGTTTTGATGCGTCTGTTGCCGCAATCCCTGTTCGGCCGATTGTTGCTGTTCCTGACCGGCGGTCTGGTGCTCGCCCAACTGTTGAGCGCCGGGATTCTGCTGCAAGACCGCGAACAGGCGCTCTCCCACGCCATCGGCGGCCACATCGCCCAACGCATCGCCGCCATCGTCGGCCTGCTGGACACGCTGGACGAGGCCGAACGCCGCCGCCTGGTAACGGCGCTGGATCTACCACCCACCCGACTCAGCCTCGACCTGCCCTGGTCCGAGCCAGCAACGACGGACGAGCGCTACCACACCACGCTGTTCCGCGCCCTGCTGCGCCGCCAGCTCGGCCCGGACCGGCCGTTTCAGGTCGAAATCGCCGACGATTGGCCGCCGCCCATCGCCGACCGACCGGCCTGGCGCCCTCCGAATCGGCCACCGCGCGATTGGGCGGACCGGTCTCCACCCCCATCCAGGACGACCACCGGTCCGCCGCGCCACTGGCGGCACGCCATGATGCTGGGTTTGCGCAATTTCGTGGTGCAGGTGCGCTTGAACGATGGAGCGGTGGTCACGTTCCAGCAGGTGCTGCCGGAAGAGGTCATCGCTTGGCCGACGCGCCTGCTGCTGATCCTGCTGGTGTTGCTGGTGTCGGTCGCGGTGCTGGCGGCGCTGGCGGTGCGCGCCCTGACCCGGCCGCTGACCGTGCTGGCCAACGCCGCCGCCGAACTGGGTCGCGACATCCGCCGCCCGCCGCTGGCTGAATCCGGGCCGTTGGAAGTCCGTCGCGCCGCCGCCGCCTTCAATACCATGCAAAATCGGCTGATCCGCTACATCGAGGACCGCGACCGTATCCTCGCCGCAATGTCCCACGACCTCAAGACCCCGATCACCCGCTTGCGGCTGCGCGCCGAACTGCTCGACGATTCGCCGCTGCGGGAGAAATTCCAGGCCGATCTGGACGATATGCAGCACATGGCGCAGGCATCGCTGGATTTCCTGCGCGGCGGCGAAGACAGCGAACCCATCGCGCCCGTGGATCTCAACGCTTTGCTGGAGTCGTTGCAGGAGGATGCGGAGGATGTCGGCGACGAGGTAGGCATCGCCGGCGCGGCCCGCCAGCCCTTGCGTTGCCGGCCACTGGCGTTAAAGCGCTGCCTGACCAATCTGTTGGACAATGCCCTGAAATACGGTCAGCGCGCCGACATCACGGTACGAGACACGCCGCAACGCTTGACGCTGACGATCCGCGATCATGGATCGGGTATCCCCGGCACGGAGCTGGAACGGGTTTTTGAGCCGTTTTATCGGTTGGAAAGCTCGCGCAGCCGCGACACTGGCGGCGCTGGTCTGGGCTTGAGCATCGCCCGCAACATCGCCCGCGCCCACGGTGGCGACCTGACGCTGCGCAATCATCCGCAAGGCGGGCTGGAAGCGGTGCTGGAACTTCCGCGCTGACGGCGGTCGCCTATACTCAAGACATTCCTTCACATCACCCCAGCCGGAGGAATTGCATGGACACCACGCCGCACGATCTGAGTACGCTGTTCGAGCAACTGGGTCTGCCCGCCGATGAGAACGCCATCAAGACTTTCATTCACAGGCGCCGGCCGCTCGATCCTAACATCGCTCTGCACCAAGCATCCTGGTGGACCTCGACCCAGGCCGAGTTCCTGGCGCAGGCCATCGAACAGGATTCGGACTGGACCGAACAGGTCGATCAACTCGACGCCCTGCTTCGCCCCGCGCCGGAAGCATCCTAGCCATGCGGTCGCGCATCCACCCAAGAATGGATGCAACCCGCGTCGCGCCAACCATGGGTGCTCGCACACCGACAACCTCCCGGTCAACCATGATCCTACTCGCCAACGTGCAAGACCTACCGCTAGCGGCTCGGTTCCGAGAATTGAGCCTGCTGGTCGGCCTGCTGGGCGCGCTCGCCGCCGGCTTGGCTTCGGCCGCCGACGCCGCCAATGCCCGCTCGCCGCTGGGCATCAATATTGCCGCGCTGAATTACTGGAGCACGGAATGGACCCTGATCGACGTCATGAAGCGCTCCGGCAAGTGGCTGACCCAGTGCGACCCGCAAAACTCGCCTCATTGCACCGCCCAGGAATGGGACACCCGCGAACAGGATCGGCTGGATCTCGATGAAAACGGCTGGGTCCGCTCGCTGCCGGCCGCCGCCGATCCTACGGTTCGCTACCGCATCGTGGCCACGCTGATGCTGCAAGGCGACGGCGGCGCCCATCCAGTCGGACCCTACACCGTACTGTACGAGGGCGAGGGCGCGCTGGAATACCAGTTCGACGCCACCAAAAACTCCGAATTGTCCCGGCCCGGCCGCGACGTGGTGGAGGTCAAGCCCGGCGCCCGCGGCATCCTGCTTAAAATCACCGCTACCGATCCCCACAAAACCGGTAACTACTTGCGCAATATCCGCGTCGTCCCGCCGGGCGGGATCTGCAACGACGACCCGTTCGATTACGCCGAGGACGCCACCGTCTGCCGGGAGCGGGGCGGCGATTACACCCCCCTCGTTGAGATCGTCGAATCCCAGCGTTTTCACCCGCTGTTCCTGCGCGACTTGCGTCCCTACCGGGTCATCCGCTTCATGGAGTTCCTGGGCGCCAACACCAGCCCCTTGGTCGAATGGGCCGACCGGCCGCGACTGGAGCACGCCCGCTGGAGCGGCGATCGCGGCGCACCGGTCGAACTGGCGCTGGATCTGGCGGCGCGGCTGAACGCCGACCCCTGGATCAACCTGCCGGCGCGGGCCAGCGATGATTATGTCAGGCAGTTCGCCCGCCTGGCGAAGGAGCGGTTGCATCCGACCCAGTCAATCTACGTCGAATACGGCAACGAAATCTGGAACGATGCCTTCGGCGCCGGCGGCTGGGTCCAGCAGCAGGCGATCCAGCGCTGGCCCGACCGGCCCGGCGGCCCCTCGCCGTTCACCCGTCGCGTGAACGGCTACGGCAAGCGCTCCGCCGAGGTTTGCGCGTTGTGGAAGCAGGAATGGGGCGATGGCCACCAACGGGTGCGCTGCGTGCTGGCCGGCATGGCCACCAATGCCTGGATCGGCGAACAAGCGCTGCAATGCCCGCTGTGGGCGGCGGAGAACGGCGGGCATCCCTGCGTCGAAGGGATGTCCGCCCTGGCGATCGCGCCCTATTTTGGCCATCACCTGGGTACAGCCAAGCACGCGGCGGCGGTCGGAGCCTGGACCGGGCAATGGGACGGCGGTTTCGAGACGCTGTTTCGCGAACTGGCGCGCGGCGATGTGTTGCACGACCCCAATAATCTGGCGCTGCCGGCGGTCTACCGGCATATCGACCGGCACAAGGTGTTGGCCGACCGTTACGGGTTGGCGCTGGTGGCCTACGAAGGCGGCCAGCATCTGGCCGGCGTCGGCGCGGTCCAGGATGATGCCCGGCTGGAAAAGCTGTTCACCGATGCCAATCGCGACCCGCAAATGGACGCGCTCTACACCGATTACCTCAATGGCTGGCGTCAGCGCGGCGGCCAGTTGTTCGTGCATTTCAACAGCGTCGGCCGCTACGGAAAATTCGGCAGTTGGGGCGCCAAGGAGTATCAAACCCAGACCGGCGCGCCCAAGCACGAAGCCCTGCTGCGTTTCATCGCCGCCAATCCCTGTTGGTGGGACGGCTGCGCCGCGCCGTAAGCCGCGGGCGTCGGTCCTCGCGTGAGCCGGTTGTGGCCGGAGTCGGCCGGCTGGACTGCGTTTTTAGTGCAGTTCGCACCGATCCTGCTTCAATCGCCCGCTTCCGTTAGCCAGTCGCGCGGCCGCAGAAAGAAATCGTACAAGCGCGCCTCGGGGCTGTCCGGTTCGGGCCGCCAGTCGTATTCCCAGCGCACTCGCGGCGGCAGCGACATCAGGATCGACTCGGTGCGCCCGCCCGATTGCAGGCCGAACAGGGTGCCCCGGTCGTACACCAGGTTGAATTCGACATAGCGCCCGCGCCGGTAGAGCTGAAATTCCCGTTCCCGCTCTCCGTAGGGGATTTCCCGCCGCCGTTCCACGATGGGTAAATAAGCCGGTAAATAATGATCGCCGACGCTGCGCAGGAAAGCGAAGCAGCGTTCGAAACCCCAGTCGTTGAGATCGTCGAAAAACAGCCCGCCAATGCCGCGCGATTCGTTACGGTGCTTGAGGAAAAAATACTCGTCGCACCAACGCTTGAACCGGGGATGGATGTCCGGTCCGAACGGCGCGCAGGCGGCGCGGGCGGCGCGGTGCCAATGGACGCAATCGTCCTCGAAACCGTAGTACGGGGTGAGGTCGAAACCGCCACCGAACCACCAGACCGGCTCGGCGTCATCTCTGACCGCGTTGAAAAAGCGGATGTTGGCGTGGGAAGTCGGTACGTAAGGATTGCGGGGATGGACCACCAGCGACACACCCATGGCCTCGAAGCCGCGCCCGGCCAGTTCCGGCCGCTGAGCGGTGGCCGCGGGGGGCAGGCGGGCGCCGGCGACGTGGGAAAAGTTGATGCCGGCCTGTTCGAACAGCGCGCCGTCGCGTAGCACGCGGGTGCGACCGTCGCCGGCCAGACCGCCCGCGCCGATTGAACGCTCCCAGGCGTCTTCTCGGAACGTCGCGGCGCCGTCGGCCATTTCCAGGGCACGGGTTATCCGATCCTGCAATTCGCGTAGATAGGTCAGTACGGCGTCAACATCGGGGGTTTTGGACATAGAGCTATCCTGTTCGGACTGTGGACGCCCGGATGATTCAAACGCCCTCACCCTCGACCCTTCTTCCGCTGGGAGAGGGGAGCGCGTCCACGCGGGGGGAGGGCGCGGCGGGCGGCAACCACGATTAATTCAGGATTGCCATGGCGGTTCCACAATAGCAGAGAGGGCGGCCATACGACCCGGCGATGCGCTGTGCTGGCTCTTGATCTTCGCCATTACGGCGACGAACCGGGTGAGATGCAAGCCAGAAACGAGCGGCGAAAGGGGACGTGACCACAGGCGAGGCCCAAGCTCCGCAATCCTGGACTGCGGAGCTTGGGCCTCGTGAAACGCCAAGTTTTGCGGTGTCTTGCGGCCCCGATGCATCCCAGGCCGCTCAAGGCTGTTTAGCCGGCGTGGCTATTTTACCCCACGCTCGTGAGCCAGGATGGTCTGCGCCTGCGCGGAGTTACCCGGCGTGCTGAAACGAATGAGCGCAAAGGCTACACCGGCGCTGTCGGGGCCCTCGAAGCCGGCGGCGTTATTGTCCGATATCTCGGGCATCCGCACCCGCACGAAGCCGGACAAGGCATTGCTAGGCCGCGCCAGGGTGGAGGGATCGACCACGTTGAGTATCTTGCTCAGGTTCATGACCCCGGCCACGGAGAGGCGATCGGTATCGAAAGTCGTTACCGGTACGTTGCGTCGATCGCAGCCGTCGGCGCCACCGCGACAATTCCGACCCAGCCAGACCACCAGCTCGGTGGAGCCGTTGAGGCTGGGGTCCAAAAAGTAGCGTAGATCGAAGCGCGCCAGGTCGCTTGTACTCCCGTCATCGTCGTCCAGGGCCATGCCGCTGGTCAGCGGCGCATAGGCCGTCGGCTCGCCGCCGGTATAAACGATCTCATTAACACCCTGCCGAGGTCCGGAGTTTCCGGTGCTGTCCGTCATCGGCAATGTAGGAATGTAGGCGGCGGACTGCCAGTTGCCGTTGATCACCATGGTATCGGCGTACATGGCAAAGTCCGGGTCGTTTGAGCCAAAGGTCGCCGAATTATTCGCTATGATCATATATCCCAGCATTCCATTCAGCGAGGGAAGACCGGAAGCGCCGACCACGCTTCCCCAGTCCAGCGCCACGAAGTCATCGCAACCGGTGAATAGCGAACCCTTGTGCTGGAGGTTGCCGATGGTATCGAAAAACCACCAACTGATCACTCCGGTTTCGCCCGTGTTGTCGGGAGCGCCGGTGAGGTCGCAATTGGAGGCCCCTTCCTGAGCCGCCGTGGTGAAACCGTCGCTACCATTTGCCGAACCCCCTATTTCGATTTGGGTGGGGTCGTTGCCCAGTGTCGAGGGTATGGTGATACCTGTTAAGGTATTGATGTTTTTGGTGGAATCGTACAGCATGTAAGGAATCAGCAGAGCTTCTCCGGGTTCGGCCTGGCTGATTGCCTGTACGGAACCCGTGTAACTCGCGGCGAGCAGAGCCCCGGCGATCAACAGGTTGCTGCGTTGCATTGCCTTCATCATTCTCCATTCCTCCGGTTGGTGGTTGATTGGCACCATAGTCGATTAGCGCTGTTTATCGCAAGGCACTATTAGTGCCAATCAACAACAAAGTTCTATATGGATCTTCTTGACACGTTGTGATTGGCGCGCGAACGGAACTTTTCCAACCCTCTCTTTTTATTAAAGAGATGGCCATGTTAGTGGCTGGGGTTTGGTGCGGCCATCAGTGCTTCCACAACGTGAACGGGATTACGATAACCATAGGTTATCGCAGCATGAGTTGCTCGCGATGATTGGATCGATCATCGAATGAGCCGGTCATGGTGGTTCGATGGGTTCAATCTGGTCAAAGTGCTCCAACCAGGTTGATCGCTATGCTCTTTCATGGGGCTGCTCCGCGATTTCGGTTGACGATGTTCGACGATATCGAGCAATCGCCTCGTTTACCCTGGGTTCGTTGGAAGAGTAGGGCGGATCGTTCCACCCATTCTTTTTTGGACCGCGGGCTGCGTGAAAACATTCAATTTCCACGAGCCCAATTCCCCGCGGCATGTTGCGCGCCATCGCCTTTTGAATGCCCCGCGCTTGCCGCGGGGCCCTTGTTCACAGGCTAGAGCACCGGCCCGAGCATCGCGATGGTGTTGTTCCAGAGGCGACGTTTCATGGGCCAGGCAGCGACCTCGTTCAGCGTAACGGGGCGTGAGCGAGCGATATATTCCTGCTGGCGGCGCCGCATATCGGCGGTCAGCGCCGGATCGTAAAGCAGGATATTGTTCTCGTAGTTCAGCTCGAAGCTGCGACGGTCCATGTTGGCGGAACCAATTAGCATGACCTCTCCGTCCAGGGTCAGGGACTTGGTGTGCAGCAATCCTCCCACGTATTCGAAGATCCGCACGCCGGCGGCGAGCAGGTCTCCGTAGTAACTGCGACTCGCCGCACCCACGATCCACGAATCGTTTCTGGCCGGGAAGACAACGGTCGTGGCCACGCCGCGGCGAGCGCTTGCGCACAGGGCCAATTGCATGGAGTCGTCGGGGACATAGTAGGGGGTGGTGATGAGCAGTTCGTGGCGAGCGCTGTAAATCAGGGATTCGAACATCTCGGGCATGGCCGAGTAGCGCACCGTCGGTCCGGTGCCGATCACCTGCGCCGGCAATCCCGGTGGGAACGAGGGAATGGGTGGAATGGGTCGCCGCGGCAGATCGGCAATGTCATCGTCCACATGGGCCATCCAGTCGCTGGCGAACAAGTGCTGATTTTGACGGGCGATCGGGCCTTCGAAGCGCATCATCGCATCCACCCAGGGTGCATATTTCGGCTTGATCCGGAATTCCGGATCGGCGCAATTCTGGCTACCGCAATAGGTGATGCGCCCATCGATGACGACGATCTTGCGGTGGTTGCGCAGGTCGATGCGGCCCGTCAGCGCTCGCAGCAGGGGATTGCCGATCGGCAGCGCGCGCGCCAGGCGGATGCCGGCGGCGCCCATCGCCTGCCAATGCCTGGATTGGATCATAAGGCGCGAACCCAAATCGTCCGCCATCGCCCGGCAGGTGACGCCCCGCGCGGTGGCGCGCTTCAGCGCCTCGACGATCTGGCGGCCATTGTTGTCCGGCAGCCAGATGTAGAAGAGCAGATGGACGTGCTCCCGCGCGGCGTCGATGTCCGCCACCATGGCGTCGATCACGGCGTTGGAATCCGCAAGCAGGCGTGCCGAATTGCCGCCGATGGGCTCGAAGCCGCCGATCGAGCGCCCGACCCGAAACAAGTGCGCATGGCGTTCCGGTATGTCGGGCCGCGGGTTCCTTGCGTCCGCGCCCGCGGCGGCGGGCATATCCGGCATTCGCGCCAAGACCGCCCGCATTCGCTGAATGCGGCGGCGGCCGATGTTGACTTCTCCGAGCAAGAGGTAGGCGAGCATGCCCAGCACCGGCAGGGCGACAATCACCACCACCCAGGCAATGCGCGATGCGGGATCCCGATGCGGACGCAGCAGCACCCGCACGATAAGCGCCAACTGGATGAGGACATGCAGCATTGTCAGGGAGATCGCCGATAAAAATGGCGTTTCGTTCACTGAGATAAACCTCCAGGAACGGATTTGGAAATTCGAGAGCTGGCGCTACCGGCCTGGTTACCCCAACCGCACGGAGCGGTGCTTGCTGCTGGACTTCAAGCGGGCGGAGGTCGATGACGGGCAACGTTCGATCGGTTCGCCGGACGCGGCGGGCGGCATCCATCCCCTCCGTTCGTCCGGGGCAACTGTCGGCGGCGGGGTGGCGGGAATTTACTTCCCCACTCGCAACAGGCCGCTCAAACCCTGCCGGTCGAGGAACGTGTTGGCGTGCTCCCGGATGGCGGCGGCATTGTCCATCCGCATCGCCTCGGCGAGAACCTCCTGGGCGGTGTCATGGCGAATGCTGCGGATCATCCACTTGATCTTGAGCAGGCTGCCCAGATTCATGCTCAGGCTGTCCACGCCCATCGCCATCAACAGCAGGGCGGACGCCGGGTCGCCGGCCATCTCGCCGCACACGCCGACCGGCTTGCCAGCGGCCTGGCCACCTTCGATCACTTGGCGGATCGCCATGAGCACGGCCGGATGCAGCGGATCGTACAGCTTGGCCACCCGATCGTTGTTGCGGTCCACCGCCAACAGGTACTGAGTCAGGTCGTTGCTGCCAATGGAGACGAAATCCACCATCCGCACCAACCGGTCGATCTGATACACCGCCGACGGCACTTCCACCATGATGCCGACCTGCGGCGTTCGAGTCGGCACTCCATCCTCCCGTAATTCCTTCTCGGAACAACGCAATAGATCCAATGCCTCGCTCAACTCGCCGATGCCGCCGATCATCGGAAACAGGATTGCCAGGTTGGGATAAACCGCGCCGGCCCGCAACATCGCCCGCAACTGCGTTTTGAACAGATCGGGCTGATCCAGACTGATACGGATGCCGCGCCAACCCAGAAACCGGTTCTGCTCATTGATGGGAAAGTACGGCAACGGTTTGTCGCCGCCCACATCCAGGGTGCGCAGCACCACCGGATGCGGTTCCATGATCCGCAGCACCCGAGTGTAGATGGTGGCCTGCTCTTCCTCGCCGGGGAAGCGGTCGCGCAAGAAGAAATGCAGCTCCGAGCGATACAGCCCCACCCCCCGCACTCCGCTGTTGCGGGCGGCGGCGATGTCGGCGAACAGGCCGGAATTGGCATGCAATTCCAGACGGTGGCCGTCCGGAGTTTCGGCCGGCAGATCGCGCAGGTGCTGCAAACCGCGCGATAGCTCGGCCTCCTCGGCGATCAGCTTCAGATATTCCTGGCGCAGCGCCGGACTGGGCTGGATGCAAACCCGCACCGTATAGCCGTCCACCGCCACCTCGCGGCCGTTCAAACGGCCCGGTGGCAGGTTGCTGACGCCGAACACCGCCGGAACCCCCAGCCCGCGCGCCAGCAGGGCGACGTGCGAGGCGCCGGTGCCGCGCACCGACACCAGCCCCTTGAGCTTCTCGGGCGGCACGTCCAGCAGTTGCGAAACGCTGATTTCCTCGCCCATCAGGATGGTGTGGTCGGGATAGTGGCGGTTGACCACCTGCTCCTCCTGCAAGCGATCCAACAGACGCTGGCCGAGGTCGAGGATGTCGGCGGCGCGCTCGCGCAGGTAGGGGTCGTCCATCTCCGCGAAGATATTGGCGTATTCCAGCACCGTGGCCCGCAGCGCGCCTGGCGCCCAGTTGCCGGCGGCGATCCGTTCCAGGGTGCCGTTGACCAGGCTGTCGCTGCTCAATAGCAGCGCGTACGCATCGAACAGCGCCCGGTCGCCAGCCGCCAGCAGCAGCCGCATCCGCTCGCTTAAACGTTGCAGTTCGGCCAGTTCCGCCGCCACCGCCTGATGGAAGCGCGACGCCTCGGCGTCCGGATCGTCGATGTCCTTGTCTGGCACCTGGTTCAGCGCGGTGGCCGGAAACACCACCACCGCCTCGCCAATCGCCAAACCGCGGGCGCTGGCCACCCCTTCCAGAAACAGGGTGCCCGACAGCGCGTCGTCGTCGAGCCGCTCCAGCGCCTGACGGATTTCCGCCTGATTGATGCATCCGGCCAGTTGCGCCGCCAGCGTCACCAGAAACGATTCCTCGTCGGCGGTGTACTTGCGCTGTTCGCGCTGCTGCGACACCAGTACCCCAAACACTTTGCGGCGGCGCACGATCGGCACGCCGATGAAACCGCGGAACGGCGCCTCGCCGGTGGCGGCGATATAGCGGAAGGCGGGATGGGCGGGGGCGTTGTCGACGTTGACCGGTTCGGCCCGGGTGGCGGCCAGCCCGGTCAGCCCCTGACCGAGTTTCAGCCGCACCTTGCCGACCGCGCCCGGCCGCAAGCCATCGGTGGCCATCAGCACATGTTCGCCACGGGTGTGATCGGTCATGTACACCGAGCAGACGTCGGTGTGGATCGCGGCCTTGACCTCGACCACAATCAGGTTAAGCGCCTCGCTCAAGTCGTGGGTGGCGTTGATGTCCTGCACGATACGCCGCAGGATGTCCAGCATGGAACCGTCCTCAACAGGCAGCGAAGCGGAAACCGTCAGCGCCGGAACATACGGTGCGGACGCAATGCGGTCGGGTGCGGCGAGCGAACCTCGTCCGGGGATGCCATGACGACCGGTGGCTCCAGCAGGGCGGGCGCCGCGTCCAGTCCGCCCAGCCGCCGCACCGACACCACCATGCGGGTGATGACGGGGTGCTGGCCGATCTCCACTCGCCGTAGTGGCAATACGACCGCCTGCTTGACCACGGTGGCGGGTGGCCCGGCCGGTTCGGGCGGCCGGGGCCGGCCCGGCAACGGCGGGTGGGGCAAACCAATGTTGGGCTGCCTGGAGTCGCGCGGGGCCGGTCGTGGCGGGCGGCCGGAAAACAGCAGCGGAGCCAGTTCGTACAGCGCCCGCCAGTAGACGTGGCGCTTGAAGGGCACCACGGCGCGCAGTGGATACCAGTAGTCCACCCACTGCCAATGGTCGAACTCGGGGCGCTCGGATAAATCCAGCCGCACCGTTTCCTCCCCGCCCAGCATCCGCAGCAGGAACCAGATCTGTTTCTGGCCGATGCAGATCGGCTTGCCACCGCGCCGGATCAAACGTTTAGGCAAGCGATAGCGCAGCCAGCCCTTGGTGCAGCCGATCACTTGAACGTGTTCCGGCCGCAAGCCCACTTCTTCGGCCAGCTCGCGAAACATGGCCTGCTCGGGCGATTCATCCCGTTGGATGCCGCCTTGGGGAAACTGCCAGGAACGCTGCCCGATCCGTTTCGCCCAGAAGAGGCGTCCTTCTTCGTTACACAGAATGATGCCAACGTTCGGCCGATAACCCTCCGAATCAATCACGGTTGGGAACCAATAGGCTGCAATGAATAATTCATCGTATTTTTTCATAAGTATCAATCCTTGTTCCACTGGAATATCCATCGCAGTCACAAATTTCTCATAAGCCTCGCCGTCCGGGCCGGGGTGCGCGCCGCAGTCGCGCCCAGCCAGCCGCTCAGGAACCCGCTATCATCAATACGATCAAGCATAGCCCGCGATTGTGGCGAGCGTCGGGGCGCGTCCTCCACGCCGCTCCGTCGTCATAAAATCTCAAGGAGTCCGCGATGCGCCGTTTATTGCTTCCGTTCTTCCTGCTGGCGCTGCTGTTGTCGGTTGGCGCCCGCGCTTTCGACGATCCGACACTGGCGGTGACCGCCGCCCAGTACCTGCAATCCATTCGCGACAACCGCGACCCCGCGGGTCAGTCCATCGCCACATTGACGCAACAGGCCGAGCAACTGACCCGGCAAAACAACTGGCCCGCCGCCGTCGAGCGCTACGAAACCGCCTTGGCCGCCGGCGCGCCGGCGGCGATCTGGCTGGATCTGAGCCAGGCATGGCGCACTCTGGCGCAGAGCCGAGGCGATTCGCAAACCCAACAGCAGGCGCGGGAACGGACCCGGCAAGCGGCCTGGAATGCGCTTCAGGCGGCGCGCGCGCCGTTCGAACGCGCCCGCGCCCTGTTCGCGCTGGGCGATCTGTACGATCAGGATCGCTCGCCCAAACAAGCGTTGGCGGCGTTCCGCGAGGGGCTGGAACTGGAAGACAACCCGCGCATCGCCAAGCGCTATCAGGAACTGGCCGACGCCAACGCCTTCCAGATCAAGGGGGTTTCCGTTGAATCCGACAGCGCCACGCCGAAAATCTGCCTGAACTTCTCGGACGATTTGGCCAGGGACCGGCGGATTCATTATGAGGATTACCTGCTCGTCCAACCCGCCATCCAGATGGTCGCCAGCGCCAAGGAACAGCAATTGTGCGTGGAAGGGGTCGGTCACGGCCAAAGCTACACGATCACCGCCCGGGCCGGCATTCCCTCCGCCGCAGGGGAAAAAACCCGCGTCAGCCAGGAATTCACCGCCAAGGTCGAGGACCGCGAACCGACTTTGGGTTTTCGCGGCGCGACCTATGTGCTACCCAAAATTGGCGCTCAAAACTTGCCCCTAACCAGCGTCAACCTGGACGCGGCGCGGCTGCGGGTGCTGCGGATCAACGACCGCAATCTGGCGCGGGAGATCGAAAACCGCCGCATCACTAATTTGCTGGACGGCTACGACCTCAAGGCCATCGCCGATGAATCCGGCGAGCAGGTGTGGGAAGGAATCCTGACCCTGGCCGCCGGCGAGCGCAACCAGGAGGTCACGACCGCCATTCCGATCGGCGAGATTCTGCGCGATCCGCAACCGGGCATTTACATTGTCTCCGCCGAGCGCGTCGGCCAGGATCCGGACAGCTACGAGAACCGGGCCACGCAGTGGCTGGTGGTCTCGGATATCGGACTGTTCACCCTGCGCGGCGACGACGGTCTGCACGTATTCGCCCGCTCGCTGGCCGGCGCCGGGCCGCTGCCGGGCATTGAACTGCGGCTGTACGCTCGCAACAACGGCGAACTGGGTCGGGCGGTCACCGACCGCCAAGGTTATGCGCGGCTCGATCCGGGTCTGCTGCGCGGCGCCGGAGGTCGCGAACCGGCGGCGCTGATGGCCTTCGGCAAGGGCGACTACAACTTTCTCGACTTGACCAAACCGGCTTTCGACCTCAGCGATCGCGGCGTCGGGGGCCGCGCCGCGCCGGGGCCGGTGGATGTCTTCCTCTATACGGAGCGTGGGGTCTACCGGCCCGGCGAGACGGTGGAATTGATGGCGCTGGCGCGCGACAGTCGTGGGTACGCCCTCCCCGAAACGCCGCTGACCCTGAAGGTGTTCCGACCGGATACGGTGGAAATCGCCCAGTTGCGGCCGGGCAATCCAGCGCTGGGCGGCTACCATGTCCAGCTCCCGCTGCCGCTGAACGCCCGCACCGGTGGATGGACGGTCAAGGCCTATACCGACCCCAAGGGCGAGCCGGTCGGACAACGGGGCTTTCAGGTCGAGGATTTCGTACCGCAGCAGTTGAAATTGGAGTTGCGCTCGACGGCGACGGTGCTGAAGCCGGGCGAACCGGCGGTGATGGATATCGACGGTCGCTTCCTGTACGGCGCGCCGGCCGCCAACCTCAAGGCCGAGGCCGAGGTGGTGCTGGACGAGGACGCCAACCCCTATCCGGCCTTTCCCGGCTACCGCTTCGGGCTGGCGCAGGACAGTTGGACCGCGCAACGCTTCCCGGTGGCGCTGGCCGGCACCGACGCCGAGGGCAAGGCGCAGGCGTTGATCGCCCTGGACCAGACCCCCGACACCAGCCGGCCGTTGCTGGCCAGGGTGCGGGTATCGCTGTTCGAGCCGGGCGGACGGCCGGTGAACCGCAGCCTGGATTTGCCCTATCGGACCCAGCCGTTCGCCATCGGCATCAAGCCGCGCTTCGGCGACGGCGGCGTCCAGACCGGCCAGGAAGCGGCGTTCGACGTGATCGCGCTCGACCCATTGGGCCAGCCGCTGGCCAAGAACGGGCTGCGCGCCGAACTGGTGCGCGAGGACTATCAGTATTACTGGTATCACGATGAAGGCCGCTGGAACTACAAGCTGATCATCCGCGACAGTACGCCGGCCGGCGCTCAGACCCTGAATCTCACCGCCGACCAGCCGGCCATCGTGACCCAGCGAGGGCTGGACTGGGGCCATTACCGGCTGGACGTGCTCGATCCGGCCACCGGCGTCGCCTCCAGCGTGCGCTTCACCGCCGGCTGGTTTGAAACTCCCAGCGAGGACGACACGCCCGACCAAATGAAGGTGACACTGGACAAGCCGCGCTACCAGGCCGGCGAAACCGCCAAAATTTTCGTGCGCGCCCCCTTCGCCGGCGAGGTGCTGCTGAACGTGGTCGGCGACCGGCTGTGGCTGAGCAAAACCGTTAGCGCGAGCGCCGACGGCGCGACGGTGGAACTGCCGATTCCCGCCGAGTGGGGTCCGGGCGTGTACATCGCCGCCACCGCCTTCCGCCGGGCCGATGGCGCCCAGCAACGCGGGCCGGGCCGGGCCATCGGCGTGGCCTGGGTGGGACTCGATCCCGCGCCGCGCACCCTGACCGTTACCCTCGACGCGCCGACCGAATGGAAGCCGCGCCAGACCGTGGAATTGCCGGTCGCGGTCGCCGGTCTCGACCCCAGCCAACCGGCCTGGCTGACGGTGGCGGCGGTCGATGAAGGCATCCTGCAACTGACCGATTTCGCCACCCCGGACCCGGTGCAATACTTCCTCGGCAAGCGCCGGCTGGGTATGCAGGTGCTGGATCTGTACGGCAAGCTGATCGAAGCCGGTGGGCGGCCGGGCCAACTCCGGGCCGGCGGCGACGCCGGCGGCCGGCAACTGGACGCCTCCGGCATCCGCACGGTGAAAACCTTGGCGCTGTTTTCCGGACCGGTGGCGCTGGACGGCGGCGGACGGGCGCGCGTGCCGCTGACGCTGCCCGATTTCAACGGCCAGTTGCGGCTGATGGCGGTGGCCTGGGATCGCAACCGGGTCGGCTGGGCCGAGGCCGCGCCGCTGGTGCGCGATCCGCTGGTGGCGCGGGTCTACCTGCCGCGCTTCCTGGCGCCGGAAGACGCAAGCCGGATCACCGTGACCGTGCAGAATCTGAATGCCCCGCCGGGCGATTATCAACTGCGTCTGAGCGCCGAGGGCGCGGCGGCGGTGGACGAACCGGCGGCGTTCACCTTTACGGTGACCGATTCCGCCACTCAAAACCAGGACAGTCGGACTTTCACCCTGCGCGGCCGGCAACCGGGCAAGGGCCAAGTCCGCTTACGGATCACGGGGCCGAACGACTTTAACTTGATGCGGGAAGCGGACATCGGGGTGCGGCCGGCCCAGACCCTCGTCAGCATCCGCGCCGCGCAGCGGCTGAACCCCGGCGAGACGTTGCGGCTCGGCGGCGAGGTATTGAACGATTTTCTGTCCGGCACCGGTCAGGCGCGGTTGAGTGTCGCCAGCCGGCCCAACCTCAACGTGCCCGAACTGCTGGCCGAACTGGACCGCTATCCCTACGGTTGCCTGGAACAGACCACTAGCCGGGCCTTACCGCTGCTGTATTTCAACCAGGTCGCCCAAGCCTGGGTCGGCCAAAACGCCACCGAAGCCGGCCTGCGGGCGCGGGTGCAAGGAGCGATCCAGCGCATTTTGACCTTGCAGGACGCTGGTGGCGGTTTCGGGCTGTGGAGTCCCAGTAACGATGTCGAGGATTGGCTGTCGGCCTATGCCATGGATTTCCTGGTCCGCGCCCGGCAGGAACAGTATCTGGTGCCGGAAGCGGCCTATCAAAGCGGTTTGAAACGCTTGCGGGAGCGGGTGAACGAAGGCGATTTCGATACCGAACAGCTCGGCTGGCGGGCCTATAACCTGTACGTGCTGGCGCGGGTGCAGCAAGCGGCCATCGGCGATCTACGCTATCTGCACGATAACTACTTGCAGAAACTGCCGAACGCGCTGGCGCAAGCCCAACTGGGCGCGGCGCTGGCCCGCTACGGCGAATTGGGCCGGGCGCGGGAAGCCTTCACCGCCGCGCTGAACCGGACCGAACGGACGTGGACGCGCGACTACGGCAGTCCGCTACGCGACCGGGCGGCGCTGTTGGCGCTGTTGGCCGAAGTGAAACTGCTGCCGGAGCGGGTGCCGGATTTGGCCGATCAGGTGGCCGCCGACTTCAATACGCGCCGCTACAGCAGTACCCAGGAACAGGCTTGGCTGCTGCTGGCGGCGCGGGCACTGTTGCAACAGCCGGGGTCGCTGCAACTGGCGGTGGACGGACAAGCCACCACCGCCGATCCATTCTACCGGTCGCTGGCGGGCGAGGCGCTGGCCCAGGGGCTGACCGTGACCAACCAGGGCGGACAACCGGCTTGGTACACCCTGAATCGCAGCGGAGTGCCGGTCGCGCCGCAGCCGCCGGCCCAGGAGGGTTTCACCATCAGCCGCCGCTATTACACTCGGACCGGCAAGGAGGCGGACCCCACCCAGATTCGTCAAAACGATCTGTTGGTGGCGGTGATCACCGGCGAGGCGGCGGGCACGGAGCAGCAGCAGGCGCTGGTGGTGGATCTGTTGCCGGCAGGGCTGGAAATCGAGAACGCCCGACTGGCGCACAACGCCTCGACCGCCGAACTGGCCTGGTTGCCGGAACTAAGCGAGACGCTGCATACCGAGATTCGGGATGACCGCTTCGTGGCGGCGCTGGACCTCGATCCGGGCGACAAGCGACGGTTCACCTTGGCCTATCTGGCGCGGGCGGTGACGCCCGGTGTTTACCGGCAGCCGGCGGTGTACGTGGAGGATATGTACAAGCCGTGGCAGTTCGGGCGCGGGTCGATGGGGACGGTGAAGGTGGAGTGAGCCGGAGGACAGGCCGGGTGATCGGGCCAGGGATCGGCCCGCGCCCGGCGGCGCACGGACGGTAAGCCGCTCCAGTAACCACAGACCGATTCCCATTGGGTTTTTCGGTGTGAATCGAGCGGACGAGGATAACGCGCGCAACGCCATTCCGAAGTCATGCCGGATTTCGACGTCAAGCGCGTCTACACGGCATTCCAATGAGCCCTGTTGTTAAAGCATAATGAAAATAGAGTGTTAGAAATTCCCCAGAAGGACGGTATCGATGTCACCAAACAACATGGAATGTCCAGGATGTTTTCGTAAACGCACGACAACGGACGAGGAGTGTCCACGCTGCGGATACAGTCCCAAGGGCTTACGCCCGCTGTCGCTGTTGCCCGTGCAGACGCAGTTGAAGCGGTATGTGATCGGCCAGAAGCTGGGACAGGGCGGTTTTGGCATCACCTATCGCGGTTTCGATCTGAAGCTGCGCATGGAAGTGGCCATCAAGGAGTATTTCCCGAGCGATTTCGTGAGCCGAGCCGACGACCGGAAAACGCTGGTTCTGAATTCGCGGGAAAGCGCGGAATTGTTCGGCTATGGCCTGAAAGCCTTCACCAAGGAGGCGCACACCCTGGCTCAATTGAAGCATCCCAACCTGGTGCGGGTGCTCAATTTGTTCGAGATGAACGCCACCGCCTATCTGGTGATGGATTACTACGAAGGCGAAACGATTCACGATTATCTGACCCGGAAACCGGGCAGGAAATTGCCTTGGCGCGAGGCAATCCAGGTGTTGCTACCGGTGCTGGATGGTTTGCAGGTAGTGCACGATCAAGGTTTTTTGCACCGGGACATCAAGCCGCGCAACCTCTATCGCACGCACCAGGGTCAGATCATCCTGCTCGACTTCGGCGCGGCCCGGCAAGTGGTCAGCGACCGCAGCCGCCATAGCAGCCTGGCGATTTATAGCAGTGGCTATGCGGCTTTCGAGCAACATGTTCAGGGTAAGCAAGGCCCATGGACCGATGTGTACGGCGTGGCGGCCACGCTCTATTTTCTGCTCACCGGACAGACGCCACCGGCGGCGGATGCCCGCGCAATGGACGACGCGATCAAGCCGCCCCGGCATCATGTTCCCGAACTGCCGCCCGCTCTCGACAACATCCTGCGCCGCGCCCTGGCGGTGAAATCGGAACAACGCCTGCAATCCACCCAGGAACTCAAGCAACAACTCGAAGCCGTGCTGGCGACGGAGGCAAAAAAACCCTCTTCGAACGGGCAAGGAGCGCGCAAGCCACCCAGGAAATTGAACGCGCGGGCCGCCGCGATTGCTCTGTCGCTGGCGATTCTGGGGTGGGGGGTGTGGCTGGTCTTTTCCAACGGGAAAACACCGCCCGCCCCACGGACACCGACCACTGCCCCCATCGCCGAGCCTGTGCCCCGACCGCCAGTTCCGCCGCAGGTCAAGGGCACTCTGGCGATTCGCAGCGAGCCGCCGGGAGCGGCCATTCGGGTGGACGATGCCCTGCTGGGTTCCGCGCCGCAAGATTTCGTACACCCCGAGGGACGGGTAACGGTAGAGGCGAGACTGGAGGGTTATCAGCCGCGTCAGGAAGCGGTTTGGATTATGACGGGGCGACGCAGCGAGGTGGTGATGCGCTTGGAACCGGTCCCGCAACCTGAGGTAACGACCACGCCACCGGCGCCACCCGTGGAGCCCGTAACTCCACCGGTTGCGGAGCCGGCGGTGACTTTGAATCCGAACCCGGAACGAACGTACTTGACGGTCAAGACTGAACCACCCGGCGCTCAAGTTCGCATCATGAACATCGGCCCGGCGTATCGGGACGGCATTGAGTTGCTACCGGGCGATTATGACCTTGAGGTCAGCGCCCCCGGCTATCAAACCGACCGAGCGTGGCACAATCTGGCGGCGGGCGCGCAAGAACTGAAGATCGCCTTGCTAGTGGAACCGCCTCCTCCTGCCATGCCGCCCCCGGACCCGGAAGATGTGGCCCGCCAGCAGCAACTCGATCTCCAGTTGACGGTGGCCAAAAAACTGCTGGAAGCGCGGGAGATTCCGGCGGCGCGGC
This sequence comes from Candidatus Competibacter sp., assembly GCA_029624815.1. Classification (GTDB taxonomy): domain Bacteria; phylum Pseudomonadota; class Gammaproteobacteria; order Competibacterales; family Competibacteraceae; genus Competibacter. Next base: position 1,276 of record JARSSH010000026.1, on the reverse strand, counting down.
GGGCGCTGGACGATGCAAAAGCCTGGGATCGGCAGGGCGCGGTGGACACGTTTCGGCGGGAACAGACCGAGCTATTGCAGAGCGCGGCGCGCGCTTTTCTGGACCAGGGCCAACGGAGCCTGGCCGAACGGGTGGTAAACGATCTGGAACAGTGGGATCCACAGGCTCCCGAATATGCGGGGCTGCGCAAACGGCTGGCGAACCAGCGGTAAGCGATCCTGCCGGGGTGGCGTGCGAACTGGTGAATCCGAAGGAGGAGACGATGCGAAGTAGAGGATGGTGGATCGGATTAGGACTGATTCCGGGGCTGATTCTGGGGCTGCCGGCGCAGGGCGAACCCACTCAGGAGGCGGTGCGCAAGCTCATGGAACAGTATCAGCGGGAAGCGGCGCCGTCGAAGCCTGCGGCTACGCCCAAGCCGCGATCAAAACCCGCGCCCAAGCCCAGGCCGAAGAAACCCGCACCCAAACCGCGACCAAAGCCTACGCCAGCACCCACACTCGCACCCATCGTACCCACGCCTGAATCGGTGCTATCTGTCCGGACTGATGTGCCCGAGATGGTGCGCATCCCTGGTGGGTGTTTCCAGATGGGCAGCCCGGACTGGGAGGAGGGGCGATCGAGCGACGAACGCCAGCACCGGGTTTGCGTGGACACCTACGAGATTGGTAAATACGAAGTCACCCAGGGGCAATGGCAAGCGGTGATGGGCGACAACCCGTCTTATTACAAGAGCGGCGACGACCACCCCGTGGAACAGGTCTCCTGGGCCGACGTCCAAACGTATCTGCAAAAGCTCAACGCCCGAACGGGCCAAAATTACCGCCTTCCCACCGAAGCGGAATGGGAATACGCCGCACGGGCGGGGACGACGACGGCGTATTGGTGGGGAAATCAAGCCTCCCACGAACACGCCAACTACGGAACGGATGAGTGCTGTAGCGGCTTGGTGCAAGGCAAGGACCGCTGGGAGAACACCGCCCCGGTGGGTTCTTTCGAACCCAATCCTTGGGGTTTGTATGACACGGTGGGCAACGTGTTGGAATGGACCTGCTCGCTGTATGAGGGTAACGAAGACTACAGCGGCGCGGAGACTAGATGTATTTATAATGATGCATCCGGCCCCCGGTCGTTGCGCGGCGGCTCCTGGGACAGCATTCCCGCGAGGGTGCGTTCCGCCGACCGCTTCAGGGTCGTCCCGACCAACCGCGACAACGACCGGGGGTTCCGTCTCGCCAGATCATTCTAACCCTTTGATCTTTATTCTTTTTACCTT
>JARSSH010000025.1 GCA_029624815.1 Candidatus Competibacter sp. | reverse complement strand
TCATCAAAATACAACTATATTACAATAAGTTGGGATTTGTGGGTAAACGGGTGGTCTTAAGAGCGTCCAGTTTTTCCGTTTGGGCGGCGATCAAGGCGTCGAGGGAGGAGAGGCAATCGGCGATTTTTTGTTGCTCTGCAATTTCTGGGTAGTAAAAACTAAGCTTCACAAACACTGCGGACTTGATACCCTTAGCCGTTGATCCAGTGCTATGGAAATCGATCTCGTTTTGCATCCGAGGGCCAAGCAGAGATTGAAATAGAAACTCCGAAAGGCATTTTTTTGCTTTGGTTCGTAGAGTAATTACTCGTTGTCCCAAAGCAAACTTTCCCGTACTAGGGAATGGTGCCACGTTTCCTAGTGGAGCCTCAGTGGTGAAAAGGATATCCCCGGCCTTTGGAATCCCTTTAGACATCCACTCTTCGTATTCATCCGCTTCAATGTATTCATCGCAGCTCATATCGAGCCAACCGAATCTCACATTTCTTGCGGTAATTAATGGTACGCCGGTTTCCGATTTCGGTGGAGCTTTACCTCTGTAGTCGATCACTTTCTCAAGGCAGCTAGAGAGTTCCTCGCTCACCCACTCCCCCGCCTCCCGAAACTCAGGAAAGCGCAGGCGGGGGATGGTTTCGCCCTCGCGGGGGAAGAGTTGCTGCATCAGCCCTTTTTTGTGGGTCTTGAGGGCGTCGAGTTTGTCCGCTTGGGCGGCGATCAGGGCGTCGAGGGAGGAGAGGCAATCGGCGATTTTTTGTTGTTCCGGCAAACCTGGCAACAGAACTTCGGTTTTTCGAAGTTCATCCATATTGATCTTGCAAGGTACAGCATTCAGAAGTGATTTGCTGAAAATTTCCCGTTGGTATCGTTCCGATTGAAAATAGCTATGCAGATAGTATGAGTTGAACTTAATAGATTTTTTTATTACTGCCAATGTAACGTAAATACTAAATTCATAGTCCCAATCAACTATTGCGGAAAAACCAATTTTCCCAATCCTGGTTAGCAAAATATCATCTTTTTCCGATTTGTTTGTTCTGGTTGCTTCCTCATAATCATCCTTTGAGATGAATTTATTTGTTTTTCCACTGACAATATTCTCAACACTAAAAAACGGTATGCCTTTTTCTGTGTAGGTCGGCGTTTGATGAGTACCATCAAATATTGATTCGGAAACCTGCGCGAGGGACTTTTTCTCCCACTCCTCCGCCTCCCGAAACTCAGGAAACCGCAGCCTGGGCACCAATGCCCGCTTCTCATCGTTCATGCTGTCACTCATACACCGACTCGTGAGGCCGTGCGACAATGGCCTTGAAGAGATTGCCAGTGCGATCATCGATGAGTTCAACATCTGGCCAGGCCCGCAGAACCCGTAAAATGCCGCTGCCCAGGCCCCGGTAGGGCAAAAGCTTGGCTGCAAATGAGGATAAAACGGGGTTACGCATATTGGAGTTGCCCGCCTTGATGTTCTCAATGGTCAGATTGTTGGGTAGGTGACCGGGGCTGATGACCTCGACCCGGTCAACAAATACCAGCACGCGCACAGGGGCGCTGATGAAGTAGTCGCGATGAATGAGCGCGTTGGCCACCAGCTCTTCCCAGACGATGCGGGGGATTTCAGCCCGGCCTTGTGAGTTGAAACCTTGCTCACCCTGCACGGTGCGAGTGTTGGCGCTGATAAAGCCCAGCGTTTGCTGGAACACATCGGCCAGCTTGCCGGTGATGTCGCGGCTATCGATATAGCGCTCGTCCTCGATTTGTGTGCCGACAAAGGCGACGGCCTTGACGATGAAAGCAGGCAGTGCGTACTGCGGTGCTTTGGCGAACAGCAGACTGCCCGCCACGTTGAGCTGTCCCCGGTTCATCAGGTTCATGTTGCTCAGCAACCGCGGCAGCGGCTGGTTGTGTTGGGCAAGTGACTCGCCGAATTGCTGCTCGAAAAAACTTTCGAAATAGGGCATGTCCACATCGCCTGCGCCAATACCAGCAACGGGCGTTTCGTCGGCGTGCACCAAGCCTGCCTGCTGGAACAGGCGCTGCAATTCCTCGCGCGAGGTAGCGCGGCGTTTGTCCGAGCCGTTCTTCACCCAAATCGCGCCGTTCTTGTCCATGTAGGGCTTGTTCACGCCCTCGGCGATGGAGACCACCAGTACCGTGCCAGCCGGGTGCGGCACGTTTTCCGTGAGCGGGTTCACAGCGGGGCGCACAATCTGTGAGGCCGCGTTGGCGATGAGCTGGTTGAGACGGGCAACGTCGGCACCGGATAGACCCCGCACCGAACCATCGTCGTTCACACCGATGAAGATGCGCCCGCCAGCGGTGTTGCAGAAGGCCACGATCTCCGCCGCCAAGGCATCGGCATTGGTCATGTCGGCCTTGAACTGATGACGGCTGTCCTCGCCCCGGCTGAGGACGTCAATCAGCTCTGTGGTTTCCATAGGTTGTAAACCTCTTTGCGGCGGTTGAAGGCTTCCTGGCCTCCTTCCATGATGTTGATGATGGCGTCCTGCACCGGGCGAGCATCGATACTGCCGCTTTGTACGGTAACTTTTTCGTCCTGGTATTGGCAGGCATGCACTTGCTCCGCGTCACCCAGCACCGGGAAATTGGCGTTGTGGGTGGCAAAGATGAACTGGGCATGCGGTTTCATCTCGCGCAGGAGCTTGATGACATCGTCGTAGATGGTCTGGTTGTCCAGATCGTCTTCCGGTTGGTCGATGATGATCACGTCGTTCTGCCGCTGGCTGAGCACGTACAACAGCAGCGCCGAAGCGCGCTGCCCGAGCGAATGGTGCTTCAGTTCCTTGCCGCGATAGCGGATGACGAAACGGTTGGGAACCTGCCAGGTGACGAACTCAACTAGGTTCTGCATGAAGGTCTTCTCGAAGACCTCGGGAGTGCTACCGGCCTTGGCCAAAGCACCCGGCAGGGCACGCAGAAGGCCGCCGAAGTCGGCATAGTCCTCCATCACCGCGCGCAGCGTGGTTTCGCGGATGTTGCTGCCCTTGAAGAGCTGCTGCATGAAGCCGATGGCGGCTTCCTTGTCACCCTTGAAATCGGCCTCGATCTGCAAGGCGGTGTGGCCGGCATTCACCCGGTCCAGCTCGGCCTTGATGGTGTTGAACTCGCGCAACCAAAGCTCGTTGAGCTTATCGATTTCGGCCAACAAGGCATCGCGGATGCTGGTCTGCTGTGATTCCTGCTTGGCCAGCGCCTCCAGCATCTGTTCCGCCTTGGTCTTGCGCTGCTGCTGGGCCAGGAAGTCATCTGGCTGGATGGCCGTCATGCCGGTTTGCTTGAGCTCCTGGGCCAGTTGCCGCTCGACTTGTGCGAACTCTTCCTGAAGGCTCTTGCTTGCGCCTTCAAACTCGCTCTGTTTGGTCTTGAGGCGACCCGCGATGGCGCACGCTTCTTGCTCGATCAGCTTGAGCTGATCGACCTTGGCAACGAGGCTGGAGAACTCGACGTAGTAGGCCGCGAAGAAATCCGGGTTCTGCTTGGACACGTAACTTGTCGCGTTGCGCAACTCGTCCTCGTGCTCGGCAATCAATTGCTCTAACGCCAGGATAAAGTTGTCTGCCCGCTCCTTCACGCGCGCGAGCGCAGTAGCGTCCTGCTGGAAGCCGACGCGCTTTTGGAGCTTGTCGGCAACACCATACTCCTCGAATTTCTTCAGCCGGAAGTTGGCGTCGGTGAGTTGAGACCCGAAGTCGCGCTTGAGTTCGGCGGTGTTGCTGAGCTTGAGCCAGCGCTGGACAGCTTCGCGCACGCGCTGGCGTTGGGCTTCGATTTCGTCACGCAGCATACGCAGCTTCTCGCCAACCAGCTTTTCCACCAGATCGGTCTCGAAGCCTTCGCCGGTGCTGGATAGGTCTCTTTGTCCGAAGTAGATCGGGCGGCGCAACACGGTTTCCCGGATCGACACGCCGGGCTGCAACTTGCCGCCCAAGTAGACGTTCGGCGCTTCGCGGAAGATGCGGGAGATGGTGAATTCCTGCCCGTACACATCGCAGGCTGTCAGGGTCACCTTGCCGCCGCTGCCGAGGGTATGGCGAATCAACTCATCCTTGTACTTGGTGTCCTGCGCCTTCTCGCCTCGTGGAATATCGAGAGCGTAGCGCACTGCTTCCAGGATGGACGACTTGCCGCTGCCCCGGATGCCTATCAGTGTGTTGAGTTCGGGAGAGAAATGCAGCGTCTGCCCGTCGAGGATGCCCCCGTCGAAGTGGATGCCTCGAATGTGCGACGCCTGATGCTTGGATGGTTCCATGGCGACCCGCGCAGCGGGATCGCTCAAGGCAAACTTGACCGCCTCGAAGGACAATTCGCCCAATTTGAGGTAGCAAGCTTTACCTTGGCCGATTTCTTCGATGCGCTTAGGGTCGCTGCCTTCCAGTTCGGCGGGGTACCAGCTCTGCAACCAGCTTTGAATCTTGGTGCGGCAAGGTTTGTCTTTGCCTGCACCGTCGTGCGTGCGAACTTTTTGGAAGCCCAGGGTTCCGCGCCGGAAGAATTCGTTTTGCCCCAACTCAATAAGTCGGCCACCATCCAACTCCGCCCACAAACCACTCGGCGCTTCGACATGGGCAAAGACGAGGAAGAAATCCCGGTGATAGCTTTCCAGCTTCTTGATCGTCTCCAAGAGTGACCAAGAAGTGCGGCCATTCTCCTGCTCGTACTGTGCAGGCGTCTTACCTTCAAATGCGCTGGTGAGGAATGGATTGATGTAGTTGTGCTCATCAATCCATTCGTCTGAGAACACAACGAGTGTGTGGATGCCATTGGCTCCATCGTTGACCGACAACTCGACGCCCGGCAGCAGCACAATCCCCTTGTTCTGAGCCGTTTTGCGTAGTGCCTTGCACTCTGCGGCATCGAACTTGTTGTGATTGGTGATGACGCCCAGTCGGATGCCCGCTTTCTCCAGCGCATCCACATAGTTGCTGTTGTAGAAGTTGTCATCGCCCGTGTACTTGAACTCGCGGTCTGCGCGGGTATGCAAATGGAAGTCCGCCTGTACCCACTGCGCGCCTTGCACAAAAACAGTTTCCGTTGTCGTCTTATTCATACGCCGCCAACCCCGAAATCTCGCGCCCGCCGGCCTGCTTCTTCAAAAAGGGCACCAGCTCTTCCATTAGCGCCAGCTCGGCCTTACTGCGCGCCTTCCAGCCCAGCTCCAGCGATGCGAAGAGGTCGCTTAACCGCTCGCCGTCGAAGATCATACGGTCGAGGATGCCGTCCACGAAACCTTGCAGGGCGTCGCACGCCAGTTTGTGCCTGTCGGCCAGGTCGCTGAGCTCGTCCTGGCTTTTTTGTGCCTTGAAAACCTGGTAGCTGCCTCTAATGTCCTCGATGCCACCATGCCCTTTGCCCGCTTCCAGGGTGTTGATGTAGGCGATGATCTCTTCGCGCTCGTCCAGCAAATTGCTGTTGGCACTGAGGAGATTGATGATCTGCTCGCGGCTCATGGTCTCTTTGCCGGGTTTTTCCTGACTGAAGCGGGCGATGAGGCCCATGATGTAGTCGTAGTCGATCAGCGCCGAGGAGAACAGCACGAACTCGAATTCGAGCTGCTCGATGGTCTGCTGGTCGGCGCTGGCGTCCTCCCCGCTCTTGCCCTGCTGCGCCTTGAGGCGTTGGGCGGTGACCAGGTACATGCCCTTGAAACCGCGCAGTTGCTCTTCCGGCAGCCGCTGCTCGATTTGCTGCTGCTGTTCCTCGCTCAGGTCGGTGTATTGGTCGAGCTGGGTCTTGAGGCGCTGCACTTCCTTGAAGCGGTTGATGAACCCGGCGCGGGCGGCGTCGCCCTTGAGGTTGTTGACCGCGTCCGGCGCGCAGGGCTGGCCTTGGGCCTGCATGAAGTTTTCCAGTTGCGCCACGGCGGCATCGAGCTTGGCGATGACCTTGGGGGCTGGGTCCGCCAGCCAGATTTCGCGGGAACGGTTGGCCTCCTCGCCGGAGAAGAGGGCGATGGCTTCGTCCACCGCCTTTTTCTGAGCGCGAAAGTCGAGGATGTTGCCCCACGGCTTGGTGTCGTTGAGCACGCGGTTGGTGCGCGAGAAGGCTTGAATCAAGCCATGATGCTTAAGGTTCTTGTCCACGTACAGGGTGTTGAGGTACTGGGAATCGAAACCGGTGAGCAGCATGTCCACCACGATGGTGAGGTCGATCTTGTTTTTGCGCGGGTAATCGCTGTTGGGATACTTCTGATCCTTGATGCGCTGCTGCACGTCCTGATAGTAGCCGTCGAACTCGCTTAAGCTGTGGTTGGTACTGTATTGCGCGTTGTAGTCGGCGACTATTTCCTTCAGGGCGGCTTTCTTCTTTTCCGGCTCCTGCTGGTTGTCGGCCTGCTCCTGGGGCAGATCCTCCTGCAACTGCTTCACATCCTTGTTGCCCTCCGCCGGGGGTGAGAAGACGCAGGCGATGTTGAGCAGGATGAAGTCCGGGTCTTCGGCCTTGCGCTCGGCCTGTACTTGCTTGAACAGGCTGTAGTAGGCAATGGCGTCGTTGATGGAAGCCGTGGCCAGTAGGGCGTTGAAGCGGCGCTGGTTGGTGGCGGCGTCGTGCTTGGCCAGAATCGCCTCCACCACGGCTTGCTGCGTGACGGTCTGGCTGGGCTTGGCCGCAGCCGTTTTGGCCTTGCCGCCGCTGGGTGAGTCGCCCTCGCCCGGCGAGTTGGCCGCGGGCTTGAAATAGTCGATATGAAAACGCAGCACGTTACGGTCATCGATGGCGTGGGTGATGGTGTAGGCGTGCAACTGCTTTTCGAAGATGTCCTGGGTGGTGCGGTAAGAGCCCACGGTGCCGTCGATTTGCTGATAGCTGGCGTTCTCTTCGAAGATGGGCGTGCCGGTAAAGCCGAACAGTTGCGCCCTGGGGAAGAACGCCTTGATGGCCGCGTGGTTCTCGCCAAACTGGGAGCGGTGGCATTCGTCGAAGATGATGACGATACGCCGGTCGCGTAGCGGGGCCAGCCGCTCCTTGTAAGTGCGCTTGCCCTTCTCCCTGTGCTGTTGAGCCTTCTTGCTAGTCTCATCCAGCGCCAGGCCAAGCTTCTGGATGGTGGTGACGATCACCTTGTCGGCATAGTCCTCCGAGAGCAGGCGACGCACCAGGGTTTCGGTGTTGGTGTTCTCCTCGACGCAGCCTTCCTGAAACTTGTTGAATTCCAGCCGGGTCTGGCGGTCGAGATCCTTGCGGTCCACCACGAACAGGCATTTTTCGATGTCCGGGTTGTCCTTGAGCAGGGTGGAGGCCTTGAAGGACGTGAGGGTCTTGCCGCTGCCGGTGGTGTGCCAAATGTAGCCGTTGCCCCGATTCTGGTGGATGCAGTCGACAATGGCCTTGACCGCGTAGATCTGGTAGGGGCGCATGATCAGCAGCTTCTGCTCGCTGGCGACCAGCACCATGTAACGGCTGATCATCTGGCCTAGAGAACACTTCGCCAGAAACTGCTCGGCGAAATCGTTCAGGGGGGAAATTTTGCGGTTGTCTTCCTCGGCCCATTGGTAGATGGGCAGGAAGCGCTCTTCGGCGTTGAAGGCGAAGTGCTGGCTGTGGTTGTTGGCGAAGTACCGGGTGTGGTTGCGGTTGCTGACGATGAAGAGCTGCATGAAGCAGAGCAGCGTGTTGGTGTAGCCGTTGCCGGGGTCGTTCTTGTATTCGACGATCTGCTCCATGGCCCGGCGTGGGTTGATGCCCAGCGCCTTCAGCTCGATCTGCACCAGCGGCAAGCCGTTGATGAGCAGGATCACATCATAACGATGATGGCTATTGTCAGTGTTGATGCGGAGCTGGTTGATGACCTCGAACTCGTTCTTGCACCAATCCTTGAGGTTGACCAGCATGTAGTGCAGCGGGGTGCCATCCTCGCGCTGAAAATAGCCGTACTCGCGCAGGGTCTTGGCGGCCTGGAAGACATCGGCATTGATGATCTCATCGCGCAGCCGGGCGAACTCGGCATCGCTCAGGTGGACGCGGTTGAGCGCCTCGAACCTCTCGCGGAAGTTCTGCTCCAGTGCGGCCTTGTCGTGGATGTCGGGGCGGTAGGTGTATTTGAGATCTTCGAGCTTTTTGATCAGGTTGTGCTCGATCTGGGTTTCTTTCAGGGACATCCATTGATCTCTTTATGTTTACATTTTGCGCCGTTTATCAGGGCGCGGCGGCGTTGGTTTGGGCTCATAGCAAGTAATTAGACATTATCGGAAACATGGATGAAGGCTTGCTGTATAAAATATAACTTATTATTTTATAAATATTTTTAAGCACTTCGATTTAGTGATGAACCCACGGTTTTTTGTTTTTGATAATGTCCATTATATGGTTCTGCATAACTTACTTAGCGGTAATGATATATAGCACTCCTGAATCAATTGTGGTTGCTTACCCGTCGCGCCCTCACCCCGCGCTGACGCGCTCCCCTCTCCCACCGGGAGAGGGGTTGGGGTGAGGGAGTTTGCATCATCCGGGCATCCGCCATCCGAATAGGATGGCTATATGCAGCAAGATAACGAATCAGATTTGTGGGAGCAGGCGAACAATTCTACGAGTGGGATACTGTTAGCGCAACACCAAAGTGACAGCATGAGTCTTGCCGAACCACAGTCGCACGTCAAGCACGGTTCCACCAGCCGTAAATTTGCGCCCGCGATTGTGAATAATGGTTTTTTCATACTTGGGGTAGCGACGGCCGCTCCTTGCGGAGCAGGTGAAATACCGCAACACGCGAGGAGTTGCCATGGGTCGATCAAACCACCGCCAGAAATACTAACCATTTGAATGACCTTAATTTCATGAGCGCGCGGTAATTTCAATAAAAGCAGGTAAAATCATTCTCATCGATAACCTCGCTGGAAAATCCGTTTCCTTCACAATGAATGAGCGATTGTCCGAGATGCAAAAATACCTCAAGGCTGAATTTCCCATCGCCGTCGCCCTGGTCGTGCTGGGGCTGGGTTTCGTCCTGGAACACACAGCGCTCGAACACGGCGGCATCCTGCTATGGGGCCTGCTGCTGGTGATTCTGGCGGCCATCATCGGTGTCGCCTTCCGTATCAGCCATCACGCCGAAGTACTGGCGGCCCGGCTGGGGGAACCCTACGGCACCTTGATCCTGACCATCGCCGCAGTGTCGGTGGAAGTGGTGATTTTGGTGGTTCTGCTGCAAGGCGCTCCCAATCCGACCCTGGCGCGCGATACCGTGTTCGCGGCGGTGATGCTGGACATCAACGGCATTCTCGGACTGGCGGCGATCGTCGGCGGCCTCAAGCACGGCACGCCGCAATACAACCTGGATTCCGCCAACGCCTTCATCGCCATGCTGCTGGTGGCCATCGGCATCGGCATGTTCATCCCGGACTTCGTGCCGGACAGCCACTGGCGGCTGTATTCCATGTTCTCGGTCGGCGTGATGGCGGTCATGTACCTGGCTTTTTTGCGCTTGCAGACGGTCGAGCACCGCCGGTTCTTCGAACATGCGGGAGGACTGGAAGAAGAAGCCCACGATGTGGCCCACAGTCCGAACGGGCAGCATATCGCGGTGATGGTCGGCGCCATCGTGTTGGTGGGACTGCTGTCGGAGGTGCTGTCGGTGCTGCTGGACGCCGGCCTGACCGGCAGCAGCCTGCCCAAAACCCTGCCGGCGGTGCTGGTGGCGCTGATTTCCGCCAGCCCGGAGATTCTCACCGCGCTCAACGCCGCGCGGCACGATCGTATGCAGACCACGGTCAACATTGCCCTGGGGGCGTCGCTGGCGACCGTGCTGCTGACCCTGCCGGTGATCGAAGGCATCGCCCTGTTTACCGGCGAGCGCATCGTCATGGCGCTGACGCCAATGCAGGCCGGCCTGTTGCTACTGACCCTGCTGACCGCAATGAACAACTCGCACGACGGCAAAACCAACGCCATCGAGGGCATCAGCCACTTCGCCCTGTTCGCGGCGTTCGCGGCCCTGGTGATGATGGGTCTGTTGTGAAGACGGCGGCTACAGCCAGCCCCGGTATTTGAAATACCAGTAGGGCGCGATGCCCGACAGGATCATCAGGCCGATCGCCAAGGGATAACCCCACTCCCAGCCGAGTTCCGGCATGATCTGGAAGTTCATGCCGTAGATGCTGGCGATCATGGTCGGCGGCAGGAACACCACGGCGGCGATGGAGAAGATCTTGATGATCTTGTTTTGTTCGATGCTGATGAAACCCTGCGCGGCATCCATCAGAAAGTTGACCTTCTCAAACAGGAAACTGTTGTGCGGCAACAATGATTCGATGTCGCGCAGGATTTCCCGCACCTCGTCGGCCTGGGTCGATCCCAGCCGGGCGCGGCGCAGCAGATAGGTTAGGGCGCGCTGGGTATCCATCAGACACAGACGGACCTTGCCGTTGATGTCTTCCTGACGGGCCAGTTCGTCAATGGCCTCTTCCAGGCTGGCGTCGTTGCTTTCCAGCACCTGAGCGCTCACCGCGTTGAGCGCGGTCTGCACTTCCTCCAAAATGTCGGCGAGTTCTTCCACTTTGGTTTCGAACAGGGCGATCATCAACGACAGGGCGTCTTTCGCCAGCCCCTGCTCGCGGCGGGCGCGCAGCCGGAACATGCGGATGGCCGGCAATTCATGGTCGTGCAGGGTGAACAGCCGCTGATCCTTGAGGGTGAAGGCGACCGTGGAGTTGCTGATCCGCTTGTCCTGACGGTGGAGAAAATACGAATGCAGATGCAAGCCGTCGGCATCCTCGAAAAAGCGGGCGCTGGCCTCGATTTCCTCCACCTCCTCCGGCTCGGGCAGGTTTTGCCGGTACATGGATTCGACCTGTTCCCGCTCCTCGTCGTCGGGTTTGAGCAGGTCGATCCAGATGGCTTGGTTCAGGGTGGTCGAATCCGCTTCGAGATTGAGTTGTTCGAGACGGTGATTGCGCAAGGTGAATCCGTAGATCATGGGCTCTGGTCTCGCGCGGCCGGCGAAAAACAAAAAAGCGGCGCTAGGCCGCTGATTGAATTGGTGGAGCGGAAGGGGATCGAACCCTCGACCTTCGCATTGCGAACGCGACGCTCTCCCAGCTGAGCTACCGCCCCGAAACTAAAATAGGTTGTGAATCATACAAACTTCAACCGTTATTGGCTAGACCCCGAATCCGAAAAATCATGTCCCGCATCGCCATCGTTTTGCCCGTTCTGAACGAGGAAGCCCAGATCGCCGTTTGCCTGCGCGCCTTGCAACCCTTGCGCGAACAAGGCTGCGAGCTGATCGTGGCGGACGGCGGCAGCCGGGACCGGACCCTGGCCCTGGCCGAGCCGCTGGCGGACCGGTTGGTGAGCGGTTCCCGAGGCCGGGCCGCGCAGATGAACGCCGGCGCGCGCCAGGCCAGCGGCGAGATTTTGTGGTTCCTGCACGCCGATAGCCTGCCGCCGCCGGACGCCGCGCGCTCGATCCGCGCCGCCCTGACCGGACCAGGCCGGCACTGGGGTCGCTTCGACGTGCGCCTGTCTGGACGCCAGCCCTTGTTGCGGGTGGTGGAGACGCTGATGAATCTCCGTTCCCGGCTCACCGGCATCGCCACCGGCGACCAGGGGATTTTCGTGCGTCGCGCGCTGTTCGAGCGAATCGGCGGTTATCCGTCCATTGCCCTGATGGAGGATATTGCCCTGTGTCGGCGGCTGAAACCGCACGGCGGGCCGGTGTGCCTGCGGCAGCGGCTGCAAACCTCCAGCCGGCGCTGGGAGCGTGACGGCATTGCCCGCACCGTCCTGTTGATGTGGCGGCTGCGGCTGGCCTACTTTCTTGGCGCCGACCCGGCGCGACTGGCCCGGATTTACCATCCATGAATCCGCCCTATGAATTTCCCACCGCCCGCTTGCTGATTTTCGCCAAGGCGCCGGTGCCCGGACGGGTCAAAACCCGGCTGGCCGGGCAGTTGGGGGCTCGCGGCGCGGCGCGTCTCTATAAAAAACTGCTGCGCCGGACCCTGACCATCGCCCACGCGGCCCGGCTGTGCCCGGTCGAACTGTGGTGCGCCCCGGATGGGCGGCATGGTTTTTTCACCGCTTGCCGGCGGGTGTACGGCGTGCGGCTGCGCCGGCAATGCGGCGGCGATCTGGGCCGACGCATGAACCATGCGCTGAATCGGACGCTGGCCGCGGGTCGATTCGCGGTGCTGATTGGCGGCGATTGCGTATCGCTGGGCGCGACGGAATTGCGGGCGGCCTGTGCCGAACTGGCCGCCGGGCGGGATGCGGTGCTGGGGCCGGCGCGGGACGGCGGCTATCTGCTGGTTGGATTGCGCCGGTCTCGTCCGGCGCTGTTTCGCGGCATCGCCTGGGGCACACCGGCCGTGCTGGCGGCGACCCGCCGCCGACTGCGCCGCTGGGGCGCGGACTGGGCCGAACTGCCGCGGGGCTGGGATGTGGACACATCGGCCGACCTGCGCCGACTGCGGCGTGCTCAGTTCGAAGAGTCGGTCGCGGCGGCGTCGCCGAAATATTCGGCGGTGTAACGCTCGGCGCTCAGTTCCGGCGACCAGAAATCCAGCGGCAAACCGGCTTTTTGCTTGAGCTGCGCCAAGAATACGTAGGGGTCGGGTAGCTGCTCCCACACCGCCGGCAGGAAGGTGGCGCGGTGGTGGCGGAATTGGATGATCAGGCCGTCCACGCTCGGCCGCAGTTGCGCCAGCAACGCTTCCTCGGAACCGAATGACAAGGGTTCTGGCGGCGACAGCACCGAGATGTGGATATCCAGCGCCGGGAACTCGTTCTCCCGCAGTTCCGGGAAGCGAGGATCTTCGAAGGCGGCGGCGAAGGCGTGCGCGGCGACGTCTTGCACCAGCGGCTGACGGGCCGCCAGCGCGCCGATACAGCCGCGCAACCGGCCGCCGATTTCCAGGGTCACGAAGGTCGCTCGCGGGGGGCGCAGGGTTGCCGGATAGTCGGCCGGGTCCACCTCCAGCGCCTGACCGTGCCGCAGGCCATGCCGGATCGAGGCCCGAGCCACTTCCAGCAAGGCGGCGCGGTCCGGCCGCGACAGCGTTTCAATGGAAGACATAGGCGCCGTACCCCACCACCTGGTCGCGCGAGCCGGCGGTGTCGCCGGAATTGCGCAGATCGATGGTTTCGCCGTGTAGACCCTTGCGCCGGGCCACCCACAACAGACCGTTGACCGGATTGCGCCCGCAGGCTTGTTCGTAGCCGATGTCCTCGAAGCGCAGCGCCTCGATGGCCTTGGACGTGGTGTCGTCCAAGAGACGGGCGGTCGAGTAATCGTGATAGTGGCTGAGATCGGAACTGATGACGATCAGGGTTTCCGGTCCGCCCCACAGCGCTTCCAGCACCGCGCCGACTTCCGCCGGACGCGCCTCGCCGACCACCAGCGGCACCAGCTTGAAGCGGTCCAGCACTTCCTGCAGGAAGGGCAGGTGCACCTCCAGGCTGTGTTCCTGCGCGTGGGCCTGCTCCAGGAAGCCGACGTCGGGCAATTGCTCCAACGGTTCGACCGCCGCCCGGTCGACCGCGATCCGGCCGAGCGGCGTGGCGAAAGCCTCCATGCCGCTCACCGCGATGCCCCTGAAACCGACCCGATGGCTGGGCCCCAGCAACACGACCCGATGGATGATGTCGCGCGCCGCCCGCAAGCGGGCGTAGGCCGACGCCGCGATCGGGCCGGAATAGATGTAGCCAGCGTGTGGAACGATGATCGCCTTGGGCGGCGGCTCGTCCGGCGGTTCGACCTGCGCCAGAAAGCCCCGAACCTGGGTCTGTAGCTCCGCGGCATCCGCCGGATAGAACAACCCCGCCACGGCGGGGGTACGCACGGTTTGCATGACGACGCCCTCCCGATGAGTTTGCCAACATTGACGTATTTAGAGTATAGAACGTGGAGTTAGTCTCAAAATGGTAAAATCCAATGATAGTTTTGTGGGAACCAGCAGCGATGCTGGCCCGATAACGACGAGAGCCTTTTGCCCAGGAGGCCGCCATGCACATTACCACCACCGAGTTTTTTCCCACCCAGTATTGGCACGTCCTCGACGACGGCCGCGTGCAATGCGACGTCTGTCCGCGCTTTTGCAGGCTGCATGAAGGCCAGCAGGGATTGTGCTTCGTGCGCGGTCGCCACGACGGCCGCATCGTGCTGACCAGCTACGGCCGCTCCAGCGGGTTCTGCATCGACCCGATCGAGAAAAAACCGCTCAACCATTTTCTGCCGGGCACGCCGGTGTTGTCGTTCGGCACCGCCGGTTGCAACCTGGCCTGCAAGTTCTGCCAGAACTGGGACATGAGCAAGTCGCGCGAGATGGATACCCTGGCCGATGAGGCATCGCCGCTGAAGCTGGCTCGGGTCGCCCACGAACTGGGTTGCCGCAGCGTGGCCTACACCTACAACGACCCGGTGATTTTCATGGAGTACGCCATCGACGTGGCGACCGCCTGCCGGGAATACGGCATCAAATCGGTGGCGGTCACCGCCGGTTACATTTGCGACGAACCGCGCCGGGAATTCTTCAAATACATGGACGCCGCCAACGTCGATCTCAAGGCGTTCACCGAGGAATTCTACTGGAAGATCTGCGGCGGCCACTTGCAGCCGGTGCTGGATACCCTGGTGTACCTGAAGCGGGAAACGAAAGTCTGGTTCGAGATCACCACCCTGCTGATTCCCGGCGAGAACGACTCGGACGCGGAACTGGAGGCGCTGACCCAGTGGGTGATGGAGAACCTGGGGCCGGATGTGCCGATCCATTTCACCGCTTTCCACCCGGACTGGAAGATGCTGAACCATTCGCCGACCCCGCCCTCGACCTTGAGCCGGGCCCGGCGGATCGCCATGAAGAACGGCATCCGCTACGCCTACACCGGCAACGTCCACGACGAGAAGGGCGACAGCACTTACTGCCACCAGTGCGCCCAAAAGCTGATCGGCCGCGACTGGTACACTCTCGGGGCCTGGAATCTGACCGCCGACGGCCGCTGCAAGGCGTGCGGCACGCCCTGCGCCGGCGTATTTGAAGCACAACCGGGGCTTTGGGGCGCGCGGCGGCGCCCGGTGCGCCTTCGACAATATGCCGACTGACGATCTGGCGTCCGGGCCATCGCACTGATTGACGATGCTGAGCTATCGGCACGGGTTTCACGCCGGCAATTTCGCCGACGTGTTCAAGCATGTTCTGCTGGCGCAACTGGTCGGCGCGCTGCGGCGCAAGGACAAGCCGTTTTGCCTGCTCGACACGCATGCCGGCGCTGGCCGCTACGATCTGCATTCGGCGTTGGCCCGCAAGAACCGGGAACACGCGGCCGGCATCGGCCGGCTGTGGCGCCAAACGGCGCGCGGTCCGGAGTTGACCGAGTATCTGGCCCTGGTCCGGGCGCTGAACCCGGACGGCGTGCCGCGCTGGTATCCCGGCTCGCCGCGCATCGCCCGCGCCCTGCTGCGACCGGGCGACCGACTGATTCTGACCGAACTGCACCCCGCCGAGCATCCGCCCCTCAAGGCGGAATTCGCCGGCGACCGGCAAGTCGCCGTCCACCACACCGATGGT
Organism: Candidatus Competibacter sp.; assembly: GCA_029624815.1. Lineage (GTDB taxonomy): Bacteria > Pseudomonadota > Gammaproteobacteria > Competibacterales > Competibacteraceae > Competibacter. The sequence goes on along the minus strand of JARSSH010000025.1, from coordinate 101,641 downwards.
TACGCGGCGCTCAAGGCATTCCTGCCGCCCCCGGAACGGCGTGGCCTGGTGTTGATCGACCCCGCGTTCGAACGCAAGGACGAATTCAAGCGGCTGGTCGAGGCGGTCCAGACCATTCACCGGCGTTGGACCGACGGCATGATCGCCATCTGGTACCCGATCCTCGATCGCGCCCCCAGCCTGCGCTTTCAGCGGATGTTGCGGGAATCGGGCATTCCCGCGATCCTGTGCATGGAACTGGGCCTATATCCTTACGATACGCCGCTGGGGATGCACGGCTGCGGGATGATCGTCGTCAACCCGCCATGGCGACTCGATGAAACGCTGAAACGGTTGCTGCCGGAACTGTTGGGGGCGCTGCGCGTTGGCGAGCACGGTCAAACCCGGCTGGAATGGCTGGCGCCAGCACCTTAAAACTCAATGATCGCGCCTGTCCCTAATCTCCGACATCCGATACGCCGAAAACCATGAACCATACCACGCTCATCGATGCCCCCACCTTGCACGCCCGCTTCGACAACCCGGATTGGATCGTGGTGGACTGCCGCTTTAGCCTGGCCGATCCGGAAGCCGGGCGCCGGGCCTACCGCGACAGCCACCTTCCCGGCGCCCGTTACGCCCATCTGGACGAGGATCTGTCCGGTCCCGTCACGCCGGCCACGGGGCGGCATCCGCTGCCCGAACCGGAGCGTTTGGCGCAAAAGTTGGGCGTGTGGGGCATCGATCGCGACACGCAAGTCGTGGCGTATGACGACATGGGCGGCATGCTGGCGGCGGCGCGCTTGTGGTGGCTGCTGCGCTGGCTGGGCCATACCGCCTGCGCGGTACTGGACGGCGGCCTGCCGGCCTGGCGGCGGGCGGGCTTGCCGCTGACCGCCGAGATGCCCTCCGCGCGGCCGACCGCCTTCGCGCCCCGGCCGGACGACCGCTTGTGGCTGAGCACGGAGCAGGTACTGGCCCTGCCGGCGGCGGATGTGCTACTGGATGCCCGGGCGGCGGCGCGCTATCGAGGGGAAATGGAGCCGATCGATCCGGTCGCCGGCCATATTCCGGGCGCGTTGAATCTGCCGACGGACGGCAATCTGACGCCGGATGGGCATTTCCCACCGGTCGCCGCATTGCGGGCGCGGTTTGCGGCGGCGCTGGGCGACCGGCCGCCGCCGACCGTGATTCACACTTGCGGCTCCGGGGTGACCGCCTGCCACAACCTGCTGGCGATGGAAATCGCTGGTTTGGGCGGCTCGCGGCTATACGCCGGTTCGTGGAGCGAGTGGATTCGCGACCCCCGGCGCGCGGTCGCCGTCGGCGTGGATTAAAGCCCGCATTGTCACGATTTCAACCCAAAACCAGGAATAACCGCGGAATGCCGAAATCCTTCCTCGCGCGCCTTGCGGCGCTCTTCATCGCCTTGGGTCTCGGCGCCTGCGCCTCGCAACCGCCGGGCGGCTTGACGGAGACTCCGGCCACCGAGGAAGCGGCGGCGGTTCCCACCCCTTATGTGGACTACTGGCAGACCCGCGATCCGTTGGAATACCGGCGAGCCCAGGTGTCCAATCGCCAGCCGCTCGTTCAGTCCGGGGATGTCGTCATCCAGGGAAGAGACCAGAGCGTTGGAACGGCCGCCGTCGACCGTCAACCCGTTGCCCCATCTCGGGATGTCGTCGTCCAGGGAAAAGATCGCAGTGTCGGAACGACCGAAAAGAGCACCGGGTCCGGAGTTCGGGCGGTCGCGCCGGAACGGCCGGGAAAAGCCGCCGATGCGGTGGCCCGCAACCTCCCCGAAAAACCCGAAACGATGGCCGTTGCTACCGCACGGGTCGCAACCAGTACGGCCAAGCGGAATCCGCGTCTGTCCAACCGTAAAACGGGCAAGAGTTTGCCCAGGTCGGCCACCGCCGCCGGGCAGGATCTCTGGGGGCGGGTACGCGGCGGGTTGCGGCTGGCCGACGTGCGACATCCCCGAGTCGCCGAACAGATTGAGGCGTTCAAGCGCGATTCCGCCTACCTGTATCTGTTTTCGCGGCGCGCCAAGCCCTTCCTCCATTACCTGATGGAGCAAATCCACCGGCGCGATCTCCCGATGGATCTGGTGTTCGTACCCATGGTGGAGAGCGCTTTCGAGCCGACCGCCGTTTCCCCGAAGGAAGCCGCCGGTCTCTGGCAAATCATTCCAGCCACCGGAGAGGAGCGCGGTCTGCTGATCGCCGACGGCTACGACGGCCGATTCGACATTGATGCCTCGACCGACGCCGCGCTGGGCTATCTGCGTGATTTGAACAGGCTGTTTGCCGGCGACTGGCTGTTGGCGCTGGCGGCGTACAATGCGGGTCCCGGCGCCGTCCAGGAAGCCATCAAAGCCAGTAAGGCAGCGCGGGCGCAAGCGGTGGCCGAATCGTCGCCATCCGCCGCGCCGTCGCCGGGTACGGAGGAAACCGCCGTCGAGGACTCCGATCCGGCCACCGCTTCCGGTACGCGGCCACAATCGCTCTACTGGGATTTGCAACTTCCCAAGGAAACTCAGGATTACGTACCGAAAATACTGGCGCTGGCCCGGATCGTCGCCGATCCCCAGACCCATGGCGCGCGGCTCCCGCCGCCCATCGATAATCGGGCCTATCTGTTCAGGGTTGAAACAGCGCCGGACATCAAGATTTTCGACGCCCTGGCCTTTACCGCCATCTCCATCGATGAATTTTTACGCTTCAATCCGGGATTCAAGGCGGGGATCGAACCGCCGGTCCGCGCCTACACCCTCCTGTTACCCTGGGAACCGGCTCGGAATCTGGTTGCGAACGTGCCGGGCGCACGCATCGTGGAGCCCAGCAGGTATACGGTCAAAAGAGGAGACACTTTGGACTTGATCGCCAAGCGGCACGGCGTCCCTTCCCGGCAACTGGCGCAGTGGAACGGCCTCGCCGCCGGCAGCGCCCTGAAAGCCGGTCAACAACTGGTTGTGTATCCCGCTTCGTGAGCCGGACGGCGCGGAAAACCCGATTCAACCGTTGCCGTGCCCGGTTTCCGGAACGATCTCCGGCATGGGCGGAATGGCGAAGGGATGGCTGGCCTTGAATGCCTTGACCCGCCGCTCGGCTTCCTCGATCTGGGCCTGGGTCATTTTCCCGGCGATGTCCCGCTTGGCTTGTGGCGCCTGACCGTCGCCCTGCGAATCGGCCAGCGCGTACCAGAAGTACGCCTCCACCTGGTCCGCCGGCACGCCCTCGCCCTGCTCGTACATGATGCCCAGGTTGACCTGTGCCTGCGGCAATCCCTGCTCGGCCGCCTTTCGATACCAGATCATCGCTTGCGCGTCGTCTTGCGGCAGGCCCTGGCCGTTGTCATACAACACGCCCAGATTGAACTGCGCGAAAGCGAAGCCTTTTTCCGCCAAGGGGCGGATGAGCGCCACTTCGGCGGCGTAGTCGCCACGTTCGTGAGCGGTTCTGGCCCGATCCCAATCGTCGTCGGCCCAGGCCGGGGCGACTCCCAGCAGGCTACCCGCCAGCAGTAGCAGTAACGGTTTGTTCATGGATGGATACTCAAGGTTATTGATCGTTGTGGGTGCGAATCGGACAAGTTTAGCATTCCGCCAGTCGAGCACATCGCGCCACTTCGGCCCGGATGGCCGGAAACACGATGCCCTCATTCGGGGTCACCGGGCAGCCGGGACGCCGATGCAGGGCTATGAAGGCTTGGGGGGGTGGACCGGCTCCGGCGCCCGGCGGGGTTCAGGGCCAGCGGCGAGGGAACCGGCGCCCGCGGAAAAAAGCAGGGAAGTCCGGGCAATGCGCTGCATTGGGCAGGAGAAGAAGGCGCCTCAGGACAGCCGCAAATCCTCGGCGTTATCCCAGCCGCGAGCCAGCGCCGCCCATCCCGCTATCCAGGCGTGATACAGATAGCTGTCCGGAACGTATGGATTCCGGTCTTCCCCTTGGCTGGCGGCTTCAAGTCCTTGCCGGAAAGCCCGACGCACCATCGGGGCCAGTTTTTTCGAAGAATCGATATTGTCATGCGTCATCGGGAATATCCGCGACCCCAAATCGCTTTCTTGGAGTCGCCTGAAACAAAGGTGTTTCCTATTAGATAATAAAATTATTTATTTTGCAACTTTGTTGTTAATTAGTCATGAATCTGCATCCGATACAGACTGGCGTACAACCCACCACAGGCCAATAGCTCATCGTGGGCGCCGCTCTCGACGATGTGACCGCGGTCGAGCACCACGATGCGGTCGGCGCTCTCGATGGTGGACAGGCGGTGGGCGATGATGAAGGCGGTGCGCCCCTGGCGCAGGGCATCCAAGGCTTGTTGGACCTTGCGTTCGGACTGGGTATCCAGCGCCGAAGTGGCTTCGTCCAGGATCAGGATCGGCGCGTTCTTGAGCAGGGCGCGGGCGATGGCCAACCGCTGGCGCTGGCCGCCCGACAGTCGCGCGCCGTTTTCGCCGATCAAGGTATGCAAGCCTTGGGGCAATTCGCGGACGAATTCCATGGCGTGGGCGCTTTCGGCGGCCTTGAGGATATCGTCCTCGCCGACCTGGAAACCGGCGCCGTAGGCGATATTGGCGGCGACGGTGTCGTTGAACAGCACGATATCCTGGCTGACGTAGGCGATATTGGCGCGCAGCTCGGCCAGCCGCAGATCGCGAATGGGTACGCCATCCAGAAGGATGTCGCCGGACTCCGGTTCGTAAAAGCGCGGTAACAGGCTCATCAGGGTGGTTTTACCGCCGCCGGAAGGTCCAACCAGGGCGATGGTTTCGCCGGGGCGCACATCCAGATCGAGCCGATGGAGCACCTCGCCGCCTTCTTCCCGGTAGCGGTGACTGACCGCATGAAAGCGGACTTCGCCGCGGGCGCGGCCGATGACGCGGATGCCTCGGTCCGGTTCCGGGGGCTCGTCCAGCAGGGCGAAGATGGTTTCCGCCGCCGCCAACCCGCGCTGCAATTGTTCGTTGACCTTGGTCAGTCGCTTGATCGGCGTTAGCAGCATGGCCATGGCCCCGAACAGGGAGACGAAACCGCCCACGGTGATCTGATCGGCGGCCGATTGCAGCGAGGCGAAATAGATCACCGCGCCCAGAGCGACGATCGCCAGCAGTTGCACCAGCGGCCCGCTGGCTTCGGACGCGGCGGCCAGTTTTAGATTGAACTGACGAACCCGGTTGTTGACCCGATGAAAACGTTGCCGCTCATAGTCCTGGCCGCCGAAGATCTTGATCACCTTGTGGCCTTGCAGCACCTCGTCGATGACGTGGGTGAGGCCGCCCATCAATTCCTGCAACTCGCGGCTGAGCCGCCGCAGCCGCGAGCTGACCAGGCGCATGATAATGGTGATGCCGGGGGTGATGAGCAAAACCAGCAGCGACAGTTTCCAGTTCAGGTACAACATCCAACCCAACAGGCCGATCACCGATAGTCCGTCCTTGACCAGCGTGACCAGCGCCTGAGTGGTGGCGGTCATCACCTGGCTGACATCGTAGGTCAGGCGCGACAGCAGGCTGCCGGCGGAATGATCGTCGAAATAGCGGGTCGGCAGCGCCAGCAGGCGGGCGAACAGGGCATCGCGCAAATCCGTCACCACTTGGTGCGCGATCCAGCTCATCGCCAACGTGCCGATGAAACCAGTGATGCCGCGGACGATGAAGACCGCCACCATCAGCAGTGGCATCAACCGGATGGAATGCGGATCCTTGGCGACGAAGCTGCCATCCAGCAGCGGCTGGATCAGCGCGGGAATCAACGGCTCGGTGGCCGCCGCCGCCGTCGTGCCCAGGATCGAGAGCGCGAACATGCGGCGGTAGGGCCGGACATAGCGCAGCAGCCGCAGATAGAGATCCTTGCTGTTCATCGTTTGGAATGTGAGATAGGTCGGGGGCAAGCCGGGCGCGGGCGGGAACCATACCAAGCTCCATTTTGGACCATGCTATCATGCCGCCATCGCGCAACACGCCAAAATCGACCAATGAAACCGCAAATTCCTCCTTTCGAGCAGGCCCGGGTGCTGATCGCCGGGGATGTGATGCTGGACCGCTACTGGTACGGACCCTGCTCGCGGATCTCGCCGGAAGCGCCGGTGCCGGTGGTCAAGGTCGAGGAGGTCGAGGAACGCCCGGGCGGCGCGGCCAACGTGGCGGTCAACATCGCCACCCTCGGCGGTCGGGTTCGGGTGCTTGGGGTAGCCGGCGCCGACGAGGCCGCGACGGTGCTCGAAACCAAGTTGCAGCGGCTGGGCGCGGCGTGCGAGCTGATCCGGCAGCCCGGCCAGGCGACGATCACCAAACTGCGCGTGTTGAGTCGCAACCAGCAGTTGTTGCGGCTGGATTTCGAGGACGGCTTCCCGGGTTTCGAACCGGGCGCGCTGGCGGAACGCTTCGCCGCCTGGTTGCCGGACGCCGACGTGGCGGTGTTGTCCGACTACCAGAAAGGCGCCCTGCGCGCGGTCGAATCCTGCATCGCGGCGGCGCGCGCCGCCGGCAAGCCGGTGCTGGTCGATCCCAAGGGCCGCGAATTGGACCGCTATCGGGGCGCGACCCTGTTGACGCCCAATCTGAACGAGTTCGAAACGGTCGCCGGTCTCTGTCGCGACGAAATGGAGTTGGTCGACAAGGGCGAGGCGCTGCGCCGAAATCTGGAATTGGCGGCGCTGTTGGTCACTCGCGGCGAGCAGGGCATGACCCTGTTGCGGGACGGCGCCGAACCGCTGCATCTGGCGGCGCGCGCCCGCGAGGTCTACGACGTCACTGGCGCCGGCGACACCGTGATCGCCACCCTCGCCGTCGGATTGGCGGCCGGGCTGGCGCTGCCGGCGGCGACGGTGCTGGCCAACCTGGCGGCGGGCATCGTGGTGGGCAAGCTGGGCGCGGCCAGCGTCACCGTCTCCGAACTGCGCCGGGCGCTGTACGAACACGACGAGCCGCCGCGCGGAGTGCTGGACGAGGCGCAACTGCGGTCGGCGGTGGTCGACGCCAAGGCGCACGGCGAGACCATCGTCATGACCAACGGTTGCTTCGACATCCTGCACGCCGGGCATGTGAGCTACTTGGAACAGGCCAAGCGACTGGGCAACCGGCTGATCGTGGCGGTGAACGACGATGCATCCGTGCGCCGTCTCAAGGGCGCCGACCGGCCGATCAACCCGCTGGGACAGCGGATGCGGGTGTTGGCCGGCCTGGCGGCGGTCGATTGGGTGGTTCCGTTTCACGAGGACACGCCGGAGCGGTTGATCTGCGCGGTCAAGCCCGACTATCTGATCAAGGGCGGCGACAACGACCCGGCGAAAATTCCCGGCAACCGCTGCGTCTGGGACAATGGCGGTCAGGTGGTGGTGATGGACTACATCGAGGGCTGCTCCACCACCAGCACCATTGCTCGCATTCTCAAACGACCGTGAGCACCATCCACCAGCACATCCTGAACGTGGATGTCGCCATCGTCGGCGGCGGCATCGCCGGGCTATGGCTGCTGGCCCGGCTGCGCGAACGGGGTTATGGCGCACTACTGATCGAAAGCGAGCAGTTGGGCGCCGGTCAGACCATTTGCAGCCAGGGTATCGTTCACGGTGGCGCCAAATATAGCCTGCATGGGCAAGTCAGCCGGTCCGCCGAGGCCGTCGCCGGGATGCCGGAACTGTGGCGACGCTGCCTAAGGGGCGAAGACGCAATCGACCTGCGCGGCGCGCGGCTGCTGGCCGAGCATCAGTATCTGTGGGCGACCCGCGCCCCCACCTCGCGACTGGCCGCGTTTTTTGCCAGTAAGCTGATGCGCGGCCGCGTGGATAAGGTGGCGGCGCATGAGAGCGCCGACGCACGGCCGGCGGCACTGCGCCATCCGGCGTTCCAAGGTACGGTATATCGCTTGGACGAGCCGGTTCTGGAGGTCGCTTCGGTTCTGACCGCGTTCTCCGAACGTTACCGCGATGCCATCGCGCATAGCCAGGGGCCGGTAACGCCGAAAGCGGACGGCGCCATCACCCTGCACTGTTCCGGATGCGCGCAGCAGGTGATCCATCCAGCGGTCACCGTGTTCACCGCCGGCGCGGGTAACATTGGGCTGCCGTGGGCGGCGCAGCAACTGCGCCCACTGCACATGGTGCTGGCGCGCGGCATCGATCTGCCCGGACTGCTCTACGCGCACTGTCTGGGCGCCAGCGACTTGCCGCGCTTGACCGTGACCAGCCATTACGATGCCGGTGGCCGGCTGGTCTGGTATCTGGGCGGCGGGTTGGCGGAGGAAGGGGTCAAGCGCGACCGTCACGAGCAGATCCGCGCGGCGCGACGGGAATTGAGCCTATTGCTGCCGTGGGTGGACTGGAACCCGGTGGAATTCGCCGCCTTCACCATCCAGCGCGCCGAAGCGCGGCAGCCTGACGGCGGCAGACCGGTCGGACCCAGCGTGTTCCGCGACGGGCGGGTGATCGCCGCCTGGCCAACCAAGCTGGCCTTGGCGCCGCTGCTGGCCGAGCAGATCGAGGAGGTGCTGCGATCGCTTGACATACGCCCCCAGCCGGCGGATTTGCGGGCGCTGGCGAACTGGCCGCGACCGGAAATCGCCATGTACCCCTGGAATCGGGAAGAGCTGGAATGGAACTGAGGCCGCTGGGATCGACCGGACTACGGGTCAGTTCGCTGGGTTTGGGGACGGTGAAATTTGGGCGTAATCGAGGAGTCAAGTATCCTCAGCCGTTCGACCTGCCATCGGATCGGGACGCGTTGGCGCTGTTGGAATTGGCCTGGGATCTGGGAATGAATCTGCTGGATACCGCGCCAGCCTACGGTACGAGTGAAGAGCGGCTTGGCCGGTTGCTGCGGCGGCGCCGGCGGGACTGGGTGATCGTCACCAAGGTCGGCGAGGAATTCCAGGACGGGGAATCGCGCTTCGATTTTTCCGCCGCCGCAACCCGCGCCAGCGTCGAGCGCAGCCTGCGGCGATTGGGAGTGGAAGCGCTGGATGCGGTGCTGATTCATTCCAGCGGCGACGATTCGCGCATTCTGGAGCGGGAAGGCGTGTTGCCGGCCTTGCTGGACTTGAAACGAGCGGGATGGGTACGGGCGGTTGGCATGTCGACCAAGACCGTGGCTGGCGGGCTGCGAGCGGTGGAATGCTGCGATGTGGTGATGGCTACCTACAATTTGTCCGAGCGCGAGGAGTTGGCCGTGATTCGCGCCGCCCGCGCCGCCGGCAAGGGCGTGCTGGTCAAGAAAGGCTTGCACAGCGGTTATTTGGATCGGGCGGCGGGCATCGATCCGGTGCGGGCATCCATGGATCTGATCTTCGCCGAGCCGGGGGTGAGCAGCGTGGTGGTCGGCACCCTGAATCCGGCGCATCTGCGCGCCAATGTGGCGGCGGCGGAAGAAGCGTTAAATCCGTAGGGGCAATCCGTTCACCGGGCGGCATGTCTGGCGTGCATAGGGAATAGGACCGCGAAAGACAAGACCTGACCCCGCGATTCCCATGCGTCAGATGGGGCGGTCCGATGCGTCAGGCGCATCGTTGCCGCCCAGGACTCGATTGCGCCCGGCGCTTTTGGCGGCGTACAACGCTCGATCGGCCTCTGTCAGAAGGGTTTCGATCCCAACGGTCGATGTTGGGCTTGCGGCAACGCCAATGCTGACCGTCATCCTGAAACTGTAGCCATACCGAACGATGGGCGCGGATTCGATTGCGGCGCGAATCCGCTCGCCCACCTGCACAGCCTTTGCTCGGTCGGCTTCGACAACGAGCACGGCGAACTCTTCTCCCCCCAACCGTCCAAGGAGATCGACCTCCCGTAGTTCGCCTCGAACCTTCGCCGCTAACTGCCGCAGTGCGGCGTCACCGGCATTGTGGCCATATCTATCGTTGATCTGTTTAAAGTGATCGGCATCGATCATCAACACGCCGGTCGAGTGACCGAAGCGTTTCGAACGGGCCAATTCCAGTGCCGCCAACTCCAGAAAATGCCCTCGATTGCTGATCCCGGTCAAACTATCGATGGTGGCCAGCTTTTCCATTTGCCGCAGATGCGCAACATTTTCAAATGCTTGACGGATGTATGGATTCATGATGTACAGAATGTCGCGATCCGCCAAATCGAACCCATTGACCGTATGATGCGTCAGGACAATGTGTACTGGAGCGTTCTCCGCATGGAAGCCCAGATGGATAGCCGACCCAGGACGAAGCGCCTGAAAAAATGGTGCATTATCCCTCCAAATACGAGATTTATGGGCATCTCCGAGCAAAGTCGGCTTCTGTGTCGCGTAGAGCGCGCCGTGCTCCTCGTCGCGCCAGACGGTCCCTATAAGCTGCTGTGCCGAGGACGCGGTGCACACCATGTTTTCCTCGATTCGCCGTAGGACGGCGAAGCCATCGAAGTCGATGACTTCGGTCAGGGAATCGCCGACCGCCTTGTATACCTCGGCACGGCTGCGCGCTTGGGTCAGTTTGGCCAGGCCGACGCGCAATAGCGCATTGATCCTGTGCATCTCATCAAGTTGAGCCTTGACGATCTGATAGCCCAGCGCCAAGTCGTTTTGAAAAGCCGGAGGGCTGAATTCCAATTTGTTGCCCGCGGGGGACGGAGCATGGAAATCCTCGAACAAGAGCAATGACACCATCAGATTGGCATGGGCGTTGCGATTGTCCCAAAACCGTCCTTGTTCACCGAAGAAGAATCCGCCCATGAAAGGCGCTCCTCCCAAGGCATCGCGGATCAAGTCGATCATTTCGACGCCGCGCTCCGCCAAAGGCCCCATGCAGGCGGCGCAATAGGAGATCAAACCACCGATCGCTCGCGGCGTCGATACATTGAACAACGCTCGCGTGCGCGCCACCAATTCGGCGGTGCGCTTGACCAGGATATCCTGATCCCCGGTCATCAAGGTTAAACGGCTACCCTCGGGAACCACGGCTTGAACCCGAAGCGCGCCGTTTTCAACCCGCACCGGATGCACCAATCCATGCAGCGGGGCAGTACCCACATGGCCGACCGTGACCCCGATGGGGCTCATCGTGGTTTGTGTCACTACATCGCCGTTGCGGAGCACTTCCGAGGCGATCAAGCCTTCGCTCCACCGATTGTAGACCTGAGCGGCGGGTTGTTCGTCGATGGTCAGGAGGACACGTCCTTGGGTCGCGGTGACAATCCCGGTTTGCTCGGTTGCGCGGTAACCACCGAAGAAGCCGTGATAGACCCGCCCGGTTACGAACCCGACGCTCAACAACAAGCCGTCATCGATCACGGCGTCACGGGTGAATACGACGCAGTGGCCGGCCCATTTGAAAGCTTTGGGGTCGTTACCCGAATCGTTCAGCGTCGCCGCGCTGCCGCCAACGATCGGCACGCTGGCGCCGACGGATTGCTCGATGCCGGCGATAATCGCTTCTTCGCAACCCGGTACGGCGCTGAGCCAGATGAAATCGGGCACGGCGCCATTTTTTCCGGTGGCGGCAATCGCCTGCTCCACGGCGCGGCGTGCCGCGTCGGCGGGTGCAAGTCGTGCAAACGAGGTAATCCCGGTTCCGAAGGCCCCACCGGGATCGGTGATGGCTAAAACGCCGATGCTGGGGTCTTCCATGATGCCATCGCCGCCGAACATCGCGGTGGAGGACGAACAGCCATGGACGGCGGCGTTCGGAAAAGCCGTTGTGACTGCTTGTTGGGCAAATTCGGGAGCGATTGAATCGGTGTAAAACACGATGACCCAGTCGGGAGACGGCCCTATCGCGGCGCGCAGCCTGTCCGCCAAGGACATTGCTGTGCGGGTTTTCTCGACGGCGATGGAAACCTGATTTATTTTCACTGGCTTATCATTGTTGGAGATCCTGTATCCAGTGGGGTCAGATCTCGTTTTTCGTGAGATGCCATCAATCTGACTTGGGAATGGCCAGTATGGGATTAGGACCGCAAAAGACAAGACACGATTGTAATTTTATGTGTGCTCTTGTAACTCTTCGTGATTGTTACAGCGCTCGCCTGAGCCGTTCCACTCCCTCAGCCAGTCGTGGAATGGCGCTGGTGTAAGCGAAACGGACGTGCCGTTGTGGCAGATGGTGGCCGAAATCGATGCCCGGCGTGATGGCGACGCCGGTTTCCTCCAGCAGGCGCAGGGCGAATCCGTAACTGTCGTCGGTGAAACGGCCACAGTCGGCGTAGAGATAGAACGCGCCGTCCGGGGTGACGGGGATGTGGAAACCCAACTCGCGCAGCGCCGGCAGCAGGAAATCGCGCCGGGCCAGAAACTCCCGTCGGCGCGTCTCGAAAATCGCTTGCGCTTCCGGCTCGAAGGCCGCCAGCGCCGCGTATTGCGCTGGAGTGGATGCCGCCAGAAACAGATTTTGCGCCAGCTTTTCCGCATCGCCGACGCAATCCTCCGGTGCGACCAACCAGCCGAGCCGCCAGCCGGTCATTCCGTAATACTTGCTGAAGCTATTGACGACCAAGACCTGCTCCGAATACGCCAGCGCGGTCTGAACCGGCACGCCATGGATCAGACCGTGATAGATCTCGTCCATGATCACCCGCCCACCGCGCGCCTCGACCGTGGCAACGATCGCCGCCAGCTCGGTGGGGGCGATCACGGTACCGGTCGGATTGGCTGGCGAGGCCAGCAGCACCGCTGTCGTCCGCTCGTCCCAGTGGCGCTCGACCAGCTTGGCCGTCAGTTGGTAGCCGGTTTCCGGTCCGACCGGAACGCCAACGGCTTCGCCTTCCACCAGCCGCACGAAATGCCGGTTGCAGGGATAGCCGGGATCGGCCAGCAACACCCGGTCGCCGGGATTGATCAGGATCGCCGTCGCCAGTTGCAGCGCGCCGGACGCACCGGGGGTGATCAGGATGCGTCGGGGGGAAACCTCGATTCCATACCGTTCCCGGTAATGGCCGCCGATGGCCTGACGCAGTTCCGGTAATCCGGCGGCGGCAGTGTAGCGGGTGCGGCCTTCCGCCAGCGCGCGCTGGCCGGCGACGACGATCGGTTCGGCGGTCGGGAAGTCCGGCTCGCCGATTTCCATGTGGACGACGGAACGGCCGGCGGCTTCCAGCTCCCTGGCGCGGGCCAGCAGCGCCATGACGTGAAACGGCGCGATGTCCGCCATACGGCGGGCGGGCGCGGCCGTTCGGGCTTTCAAAACGCTCGACCCCGATTTTCTTCCTCGTCGTGAATGGCCAGATCGGCCATGCCGGACGATTTGCCACCGCCGGATCCCGCGCCTTCGGACAGTCGGATCTGCAGGCCGACGTTGTTTTTGGAGTCGGCGTTCTTGATGGCTTCGTCCTTGGAAATCTTACCTTCCTTGTACAGCTTGAAGAGCGATTGATCGAAGGTCTGCGTGCCCGATTCGGTGGATTGCTCCATCGCGTCCTTGACGTAATCGATCTTGCCTTTCTGAATCAGGTCGGCGATGTAGGGCGTATTCAACAGCACTTCCACCGCCGGCACCAGTCCGCCGGTCAACGAGCGGATCAGCCGCTGCGAGATAATGGCGCGCAGGTTCAACGACAGATCCATCAACAACTGCGGCCGGACATCCTCGGGAAAGAAATTGACGACGCGCTCCAAGGCGCCGTTGGCGTTGTTGGCATGCAGGGTGGACAACACGAGATGGCCGGTTTCGGAGAAGGTGAGCACGTACTTCATCACCTCGCGCTCGCGCACCTCCCCAACCAGGATCACGTCCGGCGCCTCGCGCATGGCGCTGCGCAGGGCGTTTTCGTAGCCGTGGGTGTCGATGCCGATTTCGCGCTGGGCAACCACCGATTTCTTGTGCTGGTGAGTAAATTCGATCGGATCCTCGACGGTGATGATGTGGCCTGGCGCGCTGGAATTGCGGTGATCGATCATCGCCGCCAAGGTGGTGGATTTGCCGGAGCCGGTGGCGCCGACCAGCAGGATCAGGCCGCGTTTTTCCATCACCAGTTGCCGCAGCAGGGGCGGAAGACCCAGCTCTTCCACCTGCGGGATGTCGCCCTTGATGTAGCGGATCACCATGGATACTTCGCCGCGTTGCCTGAACACGTTGGAGCGGAAGCGACCGACCCCGTGCAGCGGGATGGCGAAATTCAATTCCCATTCGTGCTCGAACTCCCTGATCTGATCGTCCTTCATGACCGAGTAGGCGATCTCGCGCACCTGACCCGGTCCGAGCACCTTGTTGCCGATCGGGCGCACCACCCCGCCGATTTTGATGTTGACCGGCGCGCCGACGTGAAAGAACAGGTCGGAGGCGTCCTTATCGACCATCAGTTTGAGATACGGAGTGATATCCATGGGTAATCCTCTCTCAGGCCAGCCGATTCAGACCGTTCAGCGCCGCCACCCGGTAAGCTTCGGCCATGGTCGGATAATTGAACGTGGTGTTGACGAAATACTGGATGTTGTTGGCCGCGCCCTGCTGGGCCATGATCGCCTGTCCGATGTGGACGATTTCGGCGGCCTGGTCGCCGAAGCAGTGAATGCCGAGAATTTCCAGGGTATCGCGATGGAACAGCAGCTTGAGCATCCCGACGGTGCGGCCCGTAATCTGGGCGCGCGCCAAGCTTTTGAAATAGGCGTGGCCGACCTCGTAGGGTACCCGTGCCTCGGTCAGCTCGCGCTCGGCGCGGCCGACCGAACTAATCTCCGGGGAAGTGTAGATGCCGGTGGGAATGTAATCAATCAAGTGATGATCGCAACTGCCGTGGATCAGATGGGTAGCGGCGAAACGGCCCTGGTCGTAGGCGGCGCTGGCCAGGCTGGGATAGCCGATCACATCGCCCACCGCATAGATATGGGGCAGAGCGGTGCGGTAGTTGCCGTCCACCTTGATCTGACCGCGGCTGTTCGGGGTGATGCCCAGATCCTCCAAGCCCATGTTCTGGGTGTTGCCGGTGCGGCCGTTGGCCCACAGCAGCGCGTCGGCCTTGATCTTCTTACCGGACTTGAAATGCGTCAGCACGCCGTCCGCCAACCCTTCCACCGCCTCGTATTCCTCGTTGTGACGGATCATGACGCCCTGATCGCGCAGGTGGTAGCTGAGCGCGTGGGCGATTTCGTCATCCAGGAAGGACAGCAGTTGAGAACGGGTATCCACCAGATCGACCTTGCAGCCCATGTTGCGGAAGATGCTGGCGTACTCGCAGCCGATCACGCCCGCGCCGTAGATCAGGATCGAACGCGGGGTCGCGGACATGCTGAGGATGGTGTCGCTGTCGAAAATGCGCGGGTGATTGAAATCGATGTCGCGCGGCCGGAACGGATGCGAGCCCGAGGCGATGATGAAGGCGTCGGCGCCGAGGACGACCGGCTCGGTGGCGCCGCCGGTTCGCACCTCCAGCGTGTGGGCGTCGAGAAATTTGGCGTGGCCGTGCCACAGCCGGATTCGGTTGCGTTCGTAGAAATCCCGGCGCATGGCGGTCTGGCGGGCGATCACCGATTCGGCGGAACGCAGCAGGTCGGGGTAGGACAGCTTGAGGGCGGAGCCAAGCGCGTTGCGGAACGCCGGGCTGGTGTTGAATTCCAGCATCCGATTGATGGAATGGCGCAGCGCCTTGGATGGAATGGTGCCCCAGTGCGTGCAGCCGCCGCCGACCAGGTGGTGTTTCTCGATCGCCGCCACCGACTTGCCCTCTTTGGCGGCTTTCATCGAGGCTCCTTCTCCTCCCGGGCCGGTGCCAATCACGATGACATCGTAGTTCTGGTCGTTCATTAGTCGCGCTCGTCGGTGGTATTGGCTGGAAAATTGGGAGCCGCCTTTTGTGGGTCTCTCTTTCCGAGCAGATAGTTTAGACTCTTTTAGGATGCGCGCAAAAAGGACCTTGGCCAGGGTTTGGCGGATTCGCCATGGCGGCGATTTATCGGAACTGGCTCGCCTCGCGCCGGAGCAATACACTTCCGTGGCGGCTGGAAACGCCGCTGACGGGAACAGCTTGCTCCCATGGCGATCGGCGTGGAGCAAAGGTTAAATCCGCGCCTTGTTCGTCATCGTTACCGAGAAATCGACACATTGAGCAAGCTGCATATTTGGAAGACCCGCGGCGATGCCTCTCATGGCGATCCCGTTCATCGAGCCGGGGAGCCCGGATCACCCGGCGATGCGGAGCGCCACGCGCGGCGGCGAGCGGCAATATCTGTACGACCCGATCGGCAAGACGAGGTGCTGGCGACCCTGCGCGAAGCGTTTGACCATGTCGCCAACGCACGGTTTCCGATCGTCCGAGGCACGCGCCCATGCCGATCCTGATCGACAGTCATGCCCACTTCGACGACGCCAGCTTCGACGGCGACCGCGACGCCGCCTACCAGCGAGCGCGGGCCGTCGGGGTGGAAGCGCAAGTACTGGCGGCGGTTTGCGCCCGGTTATGGCCAAAACTTCGGGCGGTCGCGGCGCGTTATCCGGGGCTGTATCCCAGCTACGGCCTGCACCCGGCCTATCTGACCGAACACCGGCCCGAACATCTGGATGCCCTGGCGGACTGGGTGGTTCGGGAAAAGCCCGCCGCCATCGGCGAGATTGGACTGGATTACTACCTGCCCGATCTCGATATCGGCGCACAGGTCGATTACTTTACCGGGCAACTGCGGTTGGCCCGCCGCCACGACTTGCCGGTGATCGTGCACGCCCGCCACGCGGTGGATCAGGTTATCAAGCACCTGCGGCGGTTTTCCGGCGTGCGCGGAGTGGTGCACAGCTTTTCCGGCAGCGAGGACCAGGCGCGGCGGTTGCTCGATCTGGATTTCCTGCTCGGCTTCGGCGGACCGCTGACCTATCCGCGCGCCACCCGCCTGCGCGGGTTGATCCGTTATCTGCCGCTGGACGGTTTCATGCTGGAGACCGATGCGCCCGATCAGCCGACGAGCGCGCATCCGGGTCAGCGCAACGAACCGGCTTTCCTGCCAGAGGTGCTGGCCTGCGTCGCCGAGCTGCGCGGCGTCGATCCGGCCGAGATCGCCGCCGCCACCAGCGCCAACGCCCGCCGGCTGTTCGGAATCCCCGATGCCGTACCCTCAGGCACGGACTGAGATTCTGATCGGCGTCGCCGGGCTGGCCCGATTGCGGGCGGCGCATGTGCTGGTGGCGGGGCTGGGCGGGGTCGGCGGTTATGCCGCCGAGGCGCTGGGCCGGGCCGGCGTCGGTTGCTTGACCC
This sequence comes from Candidatus Competibacter sp., assembly GCA_029624815.1. Taxonomy (GTDB): domain Bacteria; phylum Pseudomonadota; class Gammaproteobacteria; order Competibacterales; family Competibacteraceae; genus Competibacter. Next base: position 84,541 of record JARSSH010000025.1, on the reverse strand, counting down.
TGCTGGATCACGACAGGGTGTCTCCCTCCAATCTCAACCGCCAGTTGCTGGCGCTGCATTCCACCCTCGGCCGGCCCAAGGTCGAACTGATGGCCGAGCGGCTGCGCGATATCGATCCCACCCTGGAACTGATCCTGCTTGGCGAATTTCTCCAGCCGGAGGCGGCTGAAATGCTGGTGGCCACCCACTCCCCCCGCACCCCCGCCCTCTCTCCTTCAAGGGGAGAGGGGCGCGAAAAACCCTATGACTACGTGGCCGACTGCATCGACAGCATCGCCTGCAAGGCGGCGCTGGTGGCGTCCTGTCATCGCCACGGAGTGCCGGCGATCTCCGCTTTGGGTGCGGGTAATTGTCTGGACGTCACGCGGGTGCGGGTGGCGCAACTGAGCCAGACCCAGACGTGCCCGCTGGCCCGCGAACTACGCCGCCGGTTGCGGGGACTGGGCGCGCCGCTGAATTATCCCGTGATCCACAGCGACGAGCCGCGCCGCCCACCGCTGCCGCATCGACCGGTCGCTGGCGATACGCAGGGCCGACCTCGCGCCGTGAACGGCACGCTCTCCTACATGCCGGCGCTGTTCGGGGTAATGCTGGCGGGCTTCATCATTCGCCGGCTGCTGGATGAAGACGGGAGTGACGTCTGAGATCGCCGTTGTGCTAGGCCGTGGCGGTTCTCGATCGTCGCTGGCCGTCCCCGGCGACCCTGTTCGGGCGGCGGCAACCGGTCGATTTGCGCGAATCGCTCGTTCGCGAGGTCATACAAACGATCCCTGCTCGACCCCTCTGGCTGGAAGCGATAGCCCGCGGTCTCGCACACGAAGCACGATTTTGTGAACACGGCCAAATACGGCGTGGCAACGCTCGCGGGGTATATGCCGAAAAGCTGGCGCCAACCGTCGAACGCCGCTAGAACAGGGCATTGAGCAGGTTGGAGGGCGAGTATTGGTCGGTCAGGACGCGCGCGTTCGGATCCCAGTCACGCTCGGTGGAGAACAGCGGCATCAGCCAATCGCCGCCGAAGCCAAGCGGTTTCAGCTTCTCCTCGACCGAGGCGGCATTCCGGTGGATCGCGTCGAGCGTGGGAAGTCCGTCCATTTTGATCAGAATGATGCGGTTTTTCAGCTTGACCCGGAGGTTGTAGAACGATCCGAATACCGCCTGATAAGTTGTCGATTCGTGGTGATACAGGCGGCTGCTCGAAAAGGTATTCGCCGCTAGAACGCCATCTGTCGTTAGCAAGGTCTTGACTTCGAACAGGAACTCCTGGGTCAGCAGATGCTCGGGAATATATTCGTGATCGAAGGCATCCAGCAAGATCAGATCGTATCGCCGACCGGACTGGCCCGCGCGCTTCACGAACACCCGCCCGTCCTCCTCGAACACCTGAACTCGTTGGTTCGGATTAAAGCCGAAAAATTGCCGCGCGACCTTCACCACCGCCGGATCGATTTCCACGATATCGATTTTTGCGTCGGGAAACATCTTCGCCAGCGCCGTCGGCAACACCCCTCCCCCCAAGCCGATCACCAGGATCTTGCGGGGGTTGGGATTCAGATACAGCGCGCCCATCATCATCTTGGTATAGGCGAAGTAGAACTGGTCGGGATGATCCAGGAACTGGCAGCTTTGTCGAGCGGTTCGGTTGCGCCGGCTAAAACTCAGGCATCGCTGGCCGTCCTCTTCGTAGACGACGATATTCCGGTACAGCGACTTTTCGGTGTGAACGACGGTCATGGCAATGGCGGGCGGCGTTGCCGCGAACGAGGCGAATAGAGCGAGCAGCGTGTTGAGTCTATTGCTTTGGCGCATTTCCGGAGTTCCCGAAAAAAAGGGCAAGGAGGCCCAGAATCAGCGAAATACCGACCAGACCGATCAGAATCCGATCGATCTCGAAATAGAGCACGAGATAAAACGACGTCAGGAGGGTGCCCGCCGCGCTACCAAAGGTCGAGACAAAATAAAGCAGTCCGGCGTAATGACCGCTTTGTTGCGATTCGTTTACCAGCAGGCGAACCGCGTAGGGAGACACCATACCCGCTATCGCGGTCGGGATGAAGAACAGCAGGGTCGCGGACGCCAGCGAACCGTAACGGGGATCCTGAATCCGATCAAAGAGCCAGTCGAGAAGCGGATCGGCGAGGAAAATCACCGGGGTCGCGGCCACCGCCCCGGCGAGCAGGATCGACGCCAGCCGGTTCAGGGACGGGTGGCGCAGCGACCAGCGGCCACCCAGCAGATAGCCGACCGACAGCGCCAGCATGAACACCGCGATCACCCCTCCCCAGACGTAGATGCTATTGCCAAAATTCGGGGCGAGAATGCGCCCGCTCAACAATTCGATGGCCATCACCCAAAACCCGGACCATCCGGCGATCAGGAATACGAACAGACGATACAAAATCGAATCCTCGAAACGGTTCGGGCCAACGGCGCTGGCGGTGAACAGCGCGGCCAAGAGCGCCGGCAGGGTGCTCGGTGAAGGACATTAAAGAGCCGTTGAGCGCCTGATGCCGTTTGCCCGGTAGGCCGCGAATCCGCGTCGCGCCCGCCAACCACGGCGGGATTGCGAGTGGGAGTGGTTTTTACGGACCTTCGATGCCCGGCGGTAAGCGCTTGGGCGCAACGATGCGCCAGCGCTTGTCGCGGCTGGTTTCGCCGGCCAGCAGGGTCATCTGATTTTTCGCCACCCCGAACAACTCGGCCAGAAAAGCGCGCAAACGAACGTTGGCCCGCCCGTCCACCGGCGGGGCGGCGATGCGAACCTGAAAGCGATCGTCCCGCAATCCCACCCATTCGTCGCGGCTGGCGCGCGGCTGCGCCCGCACCCGCAGAATCAGGTCGGCGCCCTCCCAGCAGTACCCGAGGGCATCCATCGTCTCAGCGCAACCCGCTCCACATCCCCAGAAAATCCTGGAGCAGCAGGCTGACGAAAATCAGCGCCACCACCACCAGAACCGGCGACAGATCCACCCCGGAAACCGGCGGGATCCAGCGGCGGGCCGGGCGCAGCAGCGGCGCGGTCAGTTGCGCCAGCACGCGCGCCGCCGGGTGGTAGGGATCGGGGTTGACCCAGCTCAGCACCGCCTGGATGATCACGCCCCACAGGTAGACGTTGATGAGCAACTTGAGCAGCTCCATCAAGGCGATCAGCAGCAGGCCGCCGACGCCGGGGGACTGCCCGAACAGCGCCGCCACCAACGCGACTTCGATCAGTTGCAGCGCGAACGCCAGTACGACCGACGCCAGATCCAGCCCCCGATAGCCGGGCACGAACCGGCGCAGCGGCAGCAGGGGGGGATTGGTGATGCGCACCAGAAACTGCACCAGCGGGTTGTAGAAGTCGGCGCGCACGCATTGCAACAGAAAACGCAACACCACCGCCAGGATATAAAAGCCGAAAACGGTCTGGATCAGGAAAACGGTGGCGGTCACGGTTGCCCTCCAAGCAGGTTGCCCAGCTCTTCGGAGCGGTGGCGGGCCGCTTCCAGCGCCTTGGCCACCAAGCCGTCCAATTCCTCGGTCAGCAGTTCCGGCGCTTCCAGGATCGCCAGAGAGGCGGCCAGCGAGCGGGCGATCAGATGATCGAGTTTTTCATCCTTGAAGACGCTGATCGCGCGCTCGGTAGTGCCGCCCGGCGAGGTGACCCGCGCCCGCAGCACGGCCGGATTCTCGGGACTTTCCAGCGCCATCTTGGCGGCCCCGAAGGCGGTTTGCAGGGTCAGCAACCGCGCCACCTCCGGGTCCAAGCCCAATTGAACGCCGATTTTCTCCAACGCTTCCATCAGCAGGAAGAAGTAGGCGGGCCCGCTGCCGGACAGCGCGGTAACCGCGTCCAGCATCCGCTCCTGCTTCACCCAGACCGTCAGTCCGACCGAGCGCATGATCGATTCCGCCAGTTGGCGCCGCTCTTCGTTGACCTGGGGGTTGGCGAACAGCGCGGTGGCGCCGCTGCCGACCAGGGCCGGCGTGTTGGGCATGGTGCGAACGATGGCGGCCTCGCCGCCCAGCCAGCGGCGGATATCCGGTTCGCGCACGCCAGCGGCGATGGAGATCACCAGCGGCCGGCGCTCCTGGACGATATCGGCCAACTCTTCGGCGACCGGGCACAGTACCTGTGGCTTGACCGCCAAAATGATCGCTTCCGACCGGGTGGCGATCTCCCGGTTGTCGGCGCTGGTGTGGACGCCGAAACGGCCGCGCAGCAGCTCCCGGTGGCCGGCGTCGGGTTCGGCCACCCAGATGTGGTCGGGATCGCCACCGCTGGCGAGTAGCCCGCCGATCAGGCTGCGGGCCATGTTGCCGCCGCCGATGAAGCCTATGGGGATGTCTTTCATCTCCACCTCTGTCTATTTTGATGTTCTTGGCGCTCGAACCTCTGGCAAGCGCCGGTTCGCGATAGCGCGGAAACCGCCTCAGTACTTGTCGCTCAGCAGCCGGGCGACCTGTTCGCTGATGCTGGCAAGGCGGCCGTCGTTCCGGTAGGACTCGTAGACCTGCCTCTGTTGGCCGGGACCAAGTTGCTGGTAGAACGCATAGGTTCCCGGCAGGTTTTCGCGCAGGGCTCGCTCGAATGCCCCCTGATCCAGGCCCGCGGCCAGCCGGTCGGTCGCGTCGTCGACTACGGTCGCATCTGGCGCGGGCGCGGGCTGAGGTTCGCCAATGACGAGGGTTGCCGCTTGTCGGCTGGCTTCCTCCTCGATCTCACGCAGATAATCGTCCACCCCAAGCAGCAGCGGGGCGAGCAACAACAAGCCGGCCACGCGACCGCGCGAGGCGGCGACGGGTCGAGGGGCAGTGGATGGCATGGTCGTTTTCTCGGGCCTTGAAGCGATTGTCGGAGCCTTTATCCAAGCGTTTCGAACGGTTGCCCCCGCTAGCATACTGCAAAGCCGCCGCTCAAGGGCGAGCGCCAAACAGCGCGGTGCCGACGCGAACCAAGGTCGCGCCTTCGGCGATGGCGGCTTCCAGATCGTCGGACATGCCGGCGGATAGTGTGTCCAGCGCCAGCCCGGCGGCGGCCAGCCGTTCCCGCAGTTCCCGTAGCCGGGCGAAGGGGCGTCGTTGGGCGGCAAACTCCGTCGCCGGGGCCGGAATGGCCATCAAGCCTCGTAAGCGCAGGCGCGGCAGCGCGGCGACCGCGCGGGCGACCGCGGTCAGTTCCGCTTCATCCAGACCGTGTTTGGTGGGCTCCCGGTCGATATTGACTTGCAGGCAGACATTCAGCGGCGGCAGGCGGTCGGGTCGCTGCGCGCTCAGTCGCTCGGCGATTTTCAGCCGATCCACGCTGTGGACCCAGGCGCAATGCTCGGCGATGCCGCGGGTCTTATTGGCTTGCACCGGCCCGATGAAATGCCATTCCAGATCCAGCGCGACCAGTTCGGTCATTTTATCCAGCGCCTCCTGGAGGAAGTTCTCCCCGAAACCGCGCTGGCCGGCGGCGGCCAGCGCGGCGATGGCCGCCGCCGGTTGGGTCTTGCTGACCGCCAGCAGCCGCACCGCGCCCGGTGGGCGCTGGAAACGTTGCTCGGCGGCGCGAATCCGGTCCAGCACGACATGCAGGCGAGCGGCGTAATCGGCGGTCATCATGGCGGGATTGCCCTGGCGGGTTGGCGCATGGTCAGGAAGGTCTAACGATCGACACTATACTATGCGGAAACCGATCTGGGCGGGATCACCCCCATCGGAACATCCTCAAATCTCATTGCAGGAGCAACCGTCATGACCCTCGACGAACTGTTGACTTTCTCGGTGCAAAACAAAGCGTCGGATCTGCACCTGTCGGCGGGTTTGCCGCCGATGATCCGGGTGGATGGCGATGTCCGCCGCATCAACGTGCCAGCGCTCGAACACAAGCAGGTGCATGGGCTGATCTACGACATCATGAACGACAAGCAGCGCAAGGATTACGACGAGTTCCTGGAATGCGATTTTTCGTTCGAAATCCCCAAGCTGGCCCGCTTCCGTGTCAACGCCTTCAATCAGGATCGGGGCGCGGCGGGTGTGTTCCGCACCATTCCCACCCAGATCATGAGCCTGGAGGATCTCGGCTGCCCGCCGGTGTTCCGGGATCTGATCAGCGTGCCGCGCGGCCTGATTCTGGTGACCGGCCCAACCGGGTCGGGTAAGTCCACCACCTTGGCGGCGATGATCGACCACATCAACAAGAACGAATACGGCCATATCCTGACCATCGAGGATCCGATCGAATTTGTCCACCAAAGTCAGCGCTGCCTGATCAACCAGCGCGAGGTGCACCGCGACACGCTCGGCTTCACCGAGGCGCTGCGTTCGGCGCTGCGCGAGGATCCCGACATCATCCTGGTCGGCGAAATGCGCGACCGGGAAACCATCAGCCTGGCGCTGACCGCCGCCGAGACCGGTCATCTGGTGTTCGGCACCCTGCACACCAGTTCCGCGCCCAAGACCATCGACCGCGTCATCGACGTATTCCCGGCCGGCGAAAAGCCGATGGTGCGTTCGATGCTGTCCGAATCGCTGCGCGCGGTGATCTCGCAGGCACTGCTCAAGAAGAAGGGCGGTGGCCGGATGGCGGTGCATGAAATCATGGTCGGCGTGCCGGCCATCCGCAATCTGATCCGCGAGGACAAGGTGGCGCAGATGTATTCGACGATTCAGACCGGTGCGGCGGTCGGTATGCAAACGCTCGATCAGTGCCTGCTGGAAGTCGTCAAGAAAGGGCTGATTGCCCGCGACGAAGCCGTGAATTACGCCCAAAACAAGGCGTCGTTCAAGCAGATGGTGTGAGGGTCGGCCCGCGGTTGCCAGTTACAACGAGGTGGCGGCGCGGGTCTGGCAAGCCAGCCGATAGGCGCCGGCCAGAGCCTGGGCGGCCGTCAGCAACGCCGCGCCGCCACAGGCGAACACGGTGACATCGGCCACGCCCTGCGAGACGTCCAGCCAGCCGCGCGCCAGATCCGTCGCGGCGCCCTCGAAACAGCCGGGCTGGTCTCCAGCCGGACAGGCGATGCGGCTGGGGACACCCCAATCCTCCAATAGGGGCAATGCGGCGATGACGCCAACGGGCAACCCGGGGATCATGATCCGCGACGGTTGCGGCCGGAACGGCAGCGGTGGCGCGAGCGCGAACAGCGCGAACGGTTTGACCCGAGGCCGCCAGCCACGTAGCGTCCGGGCCAACGAAACGATGGGGGAGACACCGCTCTCGTCCGCCAACAGCAAGGCGCGCGTCGTGGCGACGCCCAAGTCGAACGGTCCGTCGGCCAGCGCCGAATCCGGTGAATCGTTCATGCGGGCGGGCGAAGCGTCCGTTTCGACGTTCACACCCGCTCCTTACGCGTGTAGACCACCTGCCCTTCCAGCAGGGTATGGGTGACCTGCCCTTGCAGATCCCAGCCCAGAAACGGGCTATTGTGGCCGCGACTATGCAAGGTATCCGGCTCCACCCGCCACTCGGCGCCGGGGTCGAACACGCAGACATCGGCCGGTGCGCCGACGCCCAGATGGCCACCGTCCAGCCCCAGGATCCGCGCCGGTCCCCAGGTGAGCCGCTCCAGCAGCGCCGGCAGCGGCAGCACGCCGTCCCGCGCCAGCCGCAGGCCCAGCGCCAGCAGGGTATCCAATCCGGAGATGCCGGGTTCGGTGTCGCCGAACGGCGCTTGCTTGGCATCCGGCTCGTGCGGTTGGTGATCGGAGCAGAGCGCGCCCAGCACGCCGCTGGCCAACCCGGCGCGCAGCGCGTCCCGGTCGCGCAAACCGCGCAGCGGCGGGATCGCATGGCAGCGGCTGTCGAAACCGCTCAGGTCGATTTCGCTCAGATGCAGATGGTGAACGGCGGTGTCGGCGGTGATCGGCAACCCTTCCTCCTGGGCGCGCGCCACCAGTTCCACCGCCCGGGCGCTGGACAACCGACCGAAATGTACCCGCACGCCCAGGTCGCGGATCAGTTCCAGATCGCGGGCGATGATGCCGGTTTCCGCCGCCACCGGAATGCCAGGCAAACCAAACCGGGTGGCGACCTGCCCCTCGTGGGCCAAGCCGTGGCCCAGCTCGGGATCGAGCGGAGTCAGGAACACGGTCAAATCGAAGGTGGCGGCGTATTCCAGCGCCCGTCGCAATACCCGGCTGCTGGCGATCGCGCGGCCACCGTCGCCGACACCGACGCAGCCAGCCTCCTTGAGCGCCGCCATTTCCGCCAGTCGCTCGCCGCGCAGTCGGTGGGTCAGCGCCCCCAGCGTCAACATTCGAACCTGTCCGGCGGCTCTGGCCCGCCGCCGGATCAGCTCCACCACCGCCGGCTCGTCGATCACCGGATCGGTGTCGGGCGGGCAAACCAGGGTGGTGATGCCGCCAGCGGCGGCGGCGCGGGCTTCGCTGGCGATGGTGGCCTTGTGTTCCTGCCCAGGCTCGCGCGGCCGGGCGCACAAATCGATCAGGCCGGGACAGACGATCCGACCGCGAGCGTCGATCCGCCGGTCCGGCGCGAACCCGGCCGGCGGCTGACCGGACCCGGCGATACGGCCGTCGGCGATAAAGAGGTCGGTGACTGTATCGGCCTGGTGGGCCGGATCGATCACCCGGCCACCCTCGATGGCAATGCGCATCAGGCGTCCTCCTCGATCGGCCGGGCGTGGTTGCCCAGCACGATCGACATGATCGCCATGCGCACGGCGATGCCGTTGGTGACCTGTTCCAGGATCACCGAGCGTGGTCCGTCCGCCACCCGCGAGTCGATTTCCACGCCGCGGTTGATCGGGCCGGGATGCATGACGATGGCGTCCGGCTTGGCCAGCGCCAAGCGCTCCTCGGTCAAGCCGTACTGCTGAAAGAATTCCTGTTCGGTCGGCAGCAGCGCCCGCTCCATCCGTTCCCGTTGCAGGCGCAGCATGACGATCACATCCACTTCTCGTAGCCCGACTTTCGGACTGTGGAAAACCCGCGCGCCCAGGCTTTCCACCCAGGCCGGCAGCAGGGTGCGCGGAGCGATCACCCGCACTTCGCCGGCGCCGAGGATGTTGAGCGCGTGGATCAGGGAACGAGCCACCCGCGAATGCAGGATATCGCCGACGATGGCGACTTGCAGGCTGGGAAAATCCGGTTTGTGACGGCGGATGGTGAACGCATCCAGCATCCCCTGGGTGGGATGGGCATGACAGCCGTCGCCGGCGTTGAGGACCGCGATGTGCGGTTTGACATGGCGGGCCATGAAGTCCGCCGCGCCGCTTTGCGCGTGGCGCACCACAAACATGTCGCACTGCATCGCCTCGATGTTGCGCAGGGTGTCGAGTAGGCTTTCGCCCTTGGTCGTGGCCGAGGTGGCGATGTTGAGGTTCAGCACGTCGGCCGACAGCCGCTTGGCCGCCAGTTCGAAAGTGGTGCGGGTGCGGGTGCTGGCCTCGAAGAACAGATTGACCACGGTCTTGCCGTGCAGGGTCGGCAGCTTCTTGACGCGTCGTTCGGCCACGCCGCGCAACGATTCGGCGGTGTCGAGGATCTCCGTCAGATGGCGGCGGGTCAGCCCTTCCACGGTCAGGAAATGCAGCAGCCGACCCTGGCGGTCCACTTGAAGATCGGTGGCGCTCATGGCGCGGTTTGGATCAGCAGTTGCAGGGGTTCGGGACCGACGAGCTGGATCTGCTGGCCGGGCGGCAGCTTCAGCCGGGTGCCAACCACGTTGGCCTCGACCGGCAATTCCCGGCCGCCGCGGTCGGCCAGCACCGCCAGCAGCACCGAAGCCGGGCGGCCGTAGTCGAACAACTCGTTCAGCGCGGCGCGCACGGTGCGGCCGGTATAAAGCACATCGTCGATCAGCACCACATGACGGTCGTCCACGTCGAACGGCAGTTCCGACGGGCGAACTTGCGGATTGACGCCGATCCGGCTGAAGTCGTCTCGGTAGAAGGAAATATCCAGCCGGCCGAGCGGCGTGGCGATGCCGAGCCGCTGGCGCAGGCGTTCGGCGACCCAGACGCCGCCGGTGTGCACCCCCACCAGCGCCGGTTCGGCGATGCCGCGCCGGACCAGCAGATCCTGTAGCTGCCCGGCCATCACTTCGATCAGGAATTCGGCGTCGCGCACGATGCGAGGCTCCGTTGTTGGTTGAACCAGCTTTCCAGAATGAGCGCCGCCGCTCGATCGTCCAGCGCCGCGCCGTCACCGCGCCGGCGGCCGGCCGCCGGCTCGAAAGCGCGCTGTTCGGCTTCCCAGGAGGACAGCCGTTCGTCGATGGTCGCCACTGGCAAGCGAAAACGGCCGTGCAACTGGCGGCCGAAGCGCAGCGCGGCCATGGTCATGGCGTTGGCGCTGTCGTCGGCGTGGCGCGGCACCCCGACCACCAGCAGGTCCGGCCGCCATTCGGCGATCAACCGGTCGATGGCGTCCCAGTCGGGGCGCTGCCGGCGTGTCGGCAACACCCGCAGGGGGCGAGCCGTGCCGGTGATCGCCACGCCGGTCGCGACGCCGATGCGGGTTCGGCCGAAATCGAAGCCCAACACCACCCGAGGGGATTGGCGTGCGGCCGATGCCGGCGGATCGGCCGCCGGTTCCGTCGGATCAGGCGTGGCCGGCATCGGCGGACAGCAGGGTCAGATCGATCCCCAGCAGAGCGGCGGCGGCCAGCCAGCGTTGCTCGCTGGGCAGGTGAAACAGAATGTCGGGATCGGCGGGACCCGACAGCCAGGCGTTCTCCGCCATTTCCTGTTCCAGTTGTCCCGGCCCCCACCCGGCATAGCCAAGGGCGACCAGCAGTCGATCCGGGCCTTCGCCACGCGCCACCGCCTGCAGGATATCGCGGGAGGTGGTGATGCCGATCCGCTCGGTGACCCGTAGGGTGGCGCCCCAGTGACCGAGCGGACTATGGATAACGAAACCCTGCTCCGGCTGGACCGGGCCGCCGTGGTACACCGGCAGCCCCGCGATGTCGGGTCGGTCGGTGGCGATCTGTAGATGTTCGAACAACTGCCCGAGCGTCAGTTGCAGCGGCCGGTTGATGACCAGTCCCAGCGCGCCGCTGTCGTTGTGTTCGCTGAGATAAGTCACTGTCTGAAAAAAGTTCGGATCCGCCAGCGTCGGCATGGCGATCAGAAACTGATTGTTCAGGTAGGTGGGTTCGGTCATGTTCATAGTATCGGGATTCGGCCCGACCTTGACAAGCCGCCGGCTTCAGCGCGCGCGAACCCGGCCGCCGGGGTCGAAACGCCAGGGGCTTTCGATCCGCAACAGATCGACCTGTCGGCGCAGTTCGGCCGGGAAGGGGGGATAGGGCGCGGCCAGTTCGACGATGCGCCGGGCCGCCCGGTCGAGTTCGGAGTGGCCGGAGGATCGCAGAATGCGTACTTCCCGCAAGCTGCCGTCGGCGCGGATCGCCACGTCCAACAGAGGCCCGGTGCTGAGATTCAATCGCCGGGCCGCGTCGGGAAAGTTCATCTCGCCGATGCGCGTGACCTTGCGCGCCCAGTCGGCGGCGTAGAAGCCGGCCGCCGATCGGGTGTCGGCCAGACTGACCCGCTGGCTACGCACCCCGGCGTTTGCCCGTTGCTGGATTTCCGGATCCAGGTTGGCGATCTGTCCCAGGAGGGCGGCGCTGTTCAGCGGGCCGCGACCACCATTTTCATCCGGAGCGGGGGAGCGATCGGCAACGCGGGCCGAGCGGGTCGGCGCCGGCGTGACGGGTTTTGCCGTGGGCGCCGGGAAGGATCGAGTCGATTTGGCGGGCGGCTGTGCCGCTGCTGGCTGGACCGGTTTGGGTGGCTGGACCGGTTTTGGCCTGGGTGGTGGGCGCGACTTTGGCGGCTGGGCCGGTTTGGCGACGACGACAGCGGTGGGTTTCGCCCTGGTTATTGGCGTAGGGGGGCGATCCGGCTCAACCGGTCTGGGCGCCGGCTTCGATACGGGCGCTGGCGTCGCGGTGAGAGCGGTGGACTCCGAGGGTCGAGCGATCGGTGGCGAGGGAGCGACGGCCGGCGTAGCGGACTCCGGGACAGGCATCCCTCTGGCCGGTTCCGCCGGTATCGGAGCCGGCGGCAACAGCACTACCTCGAAGCGAGGCGGTTTGGGATGGCGGATCGTCCACCACTCGGCCGGCACACCGAACAGCAGGGCGGCGTGCAGGCTGGATGCCAGCAGTAGCGCCAACAATAAGCGGCGGGCAACCTCCGTGTCATGCGTGTCCCGCTCGTTCATCGTCGAACCGGTGGCTATCGACGCCGTAATTGCCGCTCGATGGCAGCCATCAGGTCGCCGCCGATGTCTAGTCCGAATTGGGCATCCAGTTCCCGCGCGCAGGTCGGGCTGGTCACGTTGATTTCGGTCAGAAAGTCGCCGATCACGTCGAGACCGACGAACAGAAGACCCATTTCACGCAGGCGCGGGGCGACCTGCGCACAGATCCAGCGGTCGCGGTCGCTCAGCGGCAGTCCCTCGCCGCGACCGCCGGCCGCCAGGTTGGCGCGGGTCTCGCCAGCTCGTGGGATGCGCGCTAGCGCATACGGCACCGGTTCGCCGTCGATCAGCAGAATACGCTTGTCGCCGGCCACGATCTCCGGCAGATAGCGCTGCGCCATGGTCAAGCGCCGGCCGTGGGCGGTAAGGGTTTCCAGAATCACATTCAGATTGGGGTCGTCTTGCCGCAGACGGAACACCGAGGCGCCACCCATGCCGTCCAGTGGCTTGACCACAATGTCGGCGTGTTCGCTCAGGAAGGCCTTGATTCGGGCCGGTTCCCGGCTGGCCAGGGTCGGCGGACAGCATTGCGGGAAACTCAGGGCGAAGAATTTTTCGTTGGCGTCGCGCAGGCTGCGCGGCTTGTTGACCACCAGCGTCCCGGCCGCCTCCGCCAGCTCCAGCAGGTAGGTGGTATAGATGTACTCCATGTCGAACGGCGGATCCTTGCGCATCAGGATGACATCCAGTTGCGCCAGCGGCAATTCCCGCTCGCCGTGGAAGGAAAACCAGTCGTTTTTATCGTCGCGCACGCTCAGCAGCCGGGCCCGGCCGAACGCCGCGTCGGCGCGGGCGTACAGGTCGGCCTGTTCGAAATAATGGAGTTCCCAACCGCGGGCCTGGGCAGCCAGTAGCATGGCGAAAGTCGTATCTTTTTTGATGGCAATGGTGGCGATGGGATCCATCACCACACCCAGTTTGATCATCATGGCCGGCGGGTCCGTGAGGTTGCGCGGTTCCAGTTGACGCATCCGGCGGGATGATCGGATTGGCGCCGCGGATGTATGAATTAGAGACGGATGCGGATTCTGTCATGGCATCTCAGTCTCTAGTATGCTAAAAATCACAACAAAAAAACCAATGTCTTGCAGTACGGCCGGGCGCGCTGTCCGGAACCAAAAACGATTACGTCGATCCGGCGATTCCGAACCGTGCGAGGCTGGCCGGCTCCGAGGACCATTCTGTGGCAGATGCGGAAGTAACCATCCCCGCGGCATCCCCCTCTCCATTGCATCCGTTCGACGTTCTGCTGCAGCTCGACAAGCGCGTCCGCGAACGGGCGCCGATCGTGGCGACCAGCGCGCAGCAATCGGAAATTCGTGGGCGACTGGCGCTGCGCCTCGGCTCGTGGAACCTGCTATTCTCCATGGACGATGTGATCGAGATCGTTCCAGTGCCTCATATTACCTGGGTGCCCGGGGTCAAACGCTGGCTGCTGGGTATTGCCAACCTGCGCGGCAAGGTGATCTCGGTGACGGATTTGCGGGATTTTCTCGCCGGCCGGCCCACTACGCGGCTGCCGAGCAGCCAAGTGGTCGTCGTGCGCGCCGGAGAGTGGGACTATGGCCTGCTGGTCGATGAGATTATCGGGATGCGGCATTTCGGCCCGCAGCACCGCCTACCCGAGCTGGATGGCATCGACAAGGGATTGCGGCCCTATATCTCCGAAGGGTTCTTGAACAACAACCAGCACTGGTTGGTTTTCGATACCGACAAGCTACTTGCGGACCCCGGATTTTTGAATGCGGCCAGCTAAGGCTTCGAGAAAAAATGTCCCCGCGGCAAGGTCGGACGGGGTCGATCAGGATTAAGTTCAACGAGAAATTTGAAATGCGTGACTCGCGAGATCATTCGGCGCTGAAAGGATTTTCCGTCACTTACCTGGCGCTGCTGGGCGCGTTGGTGCTGTCCGTTGTACTAATGGGCGTTGTCTTCGTTCTGCTGGAACAACAGGACAAGCACAACGAAACCCAACTGAAGCTGGCCAGCGAACAGCGTCTGCTATCGCGTTCGATCGTAACGGAAGCTTTGGAGGCCGCCCGCGGCAAGGAAGCCGCGTTCACCAAGCTCAAACAAAGCCGGGACCGCTTCGAACAGGCGCTCAACGATCAAAAGAACGGTAGCGACGCGTTGGGGCTGCCGCCGCCATCGGCCGCGCTCAAACCGGCCCTGGAGGAGCTGGACAGCCGCTGGAATCCGGTCAGGAGCGAGTGTGACACCCTCTTGGCCGGGCGTGAATCGGTGATATCGGTCAACAATTTTCAGCCCTTGCTGGAAAGCTCCCTGACCCAGATGATTACCCTGTCCGATGAGATCGCCAAGAGTCTGGCCAACAGCCGGGTCGACCCACGACAGGTCTATCTGGCCACCAATCAGTTGCAGTTGGGACAACGGATCGAAAGCGACCTCAAGCGCCTGTTGACCGAAGGCGGCTTGAGCGCCGCCGCCGCCGCCGACCGATTCGGCCGTAACGTGAACCTGTTCGGCCGGGTTCTCAGGGGCATGCGGGAAGGCGATACCCGGCTCGGAGTCGACCGGGTGAACATCCCCGATAGCGCCGGTAAATTGGCGGAGCTGGCCGATCTGTTCAAGACGATCGAAACCGAAACCGCGCGCATCGTCGAAAAGGCGCCGGAACTGGTCAAGGTCCAGAATGCCGCGCAAGGCATTGCCGACAAGGGCGACGCCTTACTGGAAGCAGCCAGCAAGCTACTCGATGCCTATGCCGGCGACAGCCGCCAGGCACGCCTGTTCGGCATTCCTCTCAGCTATCAGATCGCCTACGCGCTTGGGGTGATTGCCTTGGTGCTGCTGATTGTGCTGTTCTACGTCCAAAACCGCGAAAGCCGCAATCGCCTGATCGAAGCCGAACTGCGCAAGCAGGAAACCGAGGAGCAAAATCGCCGCAATCAGGACGCCATCCTGCGGTTGCTCGACGAACTGGGCAATCTGGCCGAAGGCGATCTGACCGTGCAGGCCAGCGTGACCGAAGACATCACCGGCGCCATCGCCGACTCGGTCAACTACGCCATCGAAGCTTTGCGCGATCTGGTATCCACTATCAATAGCACCTCGGGGCTGGTGGCGGCCGCCGTGCAGGAAACCAGCGCCATCGCCGACCGGCTGGCCAAGTCCAGCGAAATCCAGGCCCGGCAAATCGAGAACGCCAGCGCCACCGTCATGCAGATGGCGCAATCCATGGACGAGGTGTCGTCGAAGACCGCGGCTTCCGCCGAGGTGGCCGAGAAATCGGTGGGCATCGCCCACGAAGGCGGCGACCGGGTACGCCGCACCATCAACGGCATGAACACCATCCGCGAGCACATTCAGGATACCTCCAAGCGCATCAAGCGGTTGGGTGAATCCTCGCAGGAAATCGGCGACATCGTGGCGCTGATCAACGACATCGCCGATCAGACCAACATCCTGGCGCTGAACGCCGCGATCCAGGCTTCGGCGGCAGGCGACGCCGGCCGCGGCTTCGCGGTGGTCGCCGACGAAGTGCAGCGATTGGCGGAACGCTCCAGCAACGCCACCAAGCGTATCGAAACCCTGGTCAAGACCATTCAGGCCGACACCAACGAGGCGGTTATCTCCATGGAGAAGAGCACCTCCGAGGTGGTCGGTGGCGCGGGACTGGCGGAAAAGGCCGGCGAGGCGCTGGAGGAAATTGAAAAAGTGTCCGCCAACCTGGCCGAATTGATCGACGAAATTTCCAAGTCCGCCGGTCGAGTTTCGGAGATGGCCTCGCGAGTGTCGGGTGCGATGACCTCCATCAACGAAATTACCGGGCAAACCGCCGAGAGCAGCGTGGCAACCGCATCCGCCATCGGCAAACTGAACCAGTTGGCGCAGGAACTGCGGCAATCGGTGGCCGGGTTCAGGTTGCCTGGCTGAGCTTGGCAAAGCGGGCTTCGGGGATGCAAAAGCGCATGACCGTCCCGAAAAGCCTGGGTCTGAGCGGCGACAACCCGTCGAGTCAGGCAACCAGCGCGGAGGTAGCGTGATGGCTTCACATCCTGACGCCGCTAACCCCTTGGGTTCTCTCAAGGATGACCTGCTGCTCGCTCTGAGCCGGATCGGGCTCAATCTGGACATGTACCAGGATTGCGCCGATTTAACGTCGCTGGAAGCGATCATCGAAGCCATCGATCAGATTCGTGGTCCCTTGGCGGTCTTGGAGCACCGCGAGGCGGTCGCCCTGTTGGATGAGATGCGCGCGACGGTTTTGGCGCTGATGGGCGGAACGCTCCAATCCGCGGATTTAGCGACACTGCGGCAGGCCGCCGAACATCTGACCGGCTATCTGGATGCCTGTCTATCTCCCGGCAGCCGACGCCCGGACGATAAATTGGTGGAGGTGACGGATAAGCTGCGGTCGATCAGGCATTCAAGCACACCGGTCGATGATGCCGCCGAACCGGCCGCCGATCCCATGGAAGCATTCACCGCGCTGCACGCGATCATGGACATTCTGAAACGGTTGCAGCAAACCGTCGCCACCGAGTTGGAAAATACCGCCGATCAGCCGAAGTCCTGGATGGCGCTGCAAGACGATCTGCGGACGCTCCATCAGGTGCTGACGGAACGCAAATGGACCCGCGCCACCGCGGTGCTTGGCCGTTTGAACCGAATCGTCGAGGTGCTGGCCGCTGGCGCCGCCGAGCACTATGGGCCACTGGTCAGCGGAGTCTGTGCCGAAATCCTGGCCGGACTGGGCCACTGCCTGGAGCCCCTGAGCGGCGGGGGGCCGGCGCCGGCGACGGTGTTGCGCGCGGCGGAAGAGCAACTCAACCAGATGGATACCCTGCTCAATTTGCCGGCATTGACCGAAGCGCTTGCGCCGGCTTGGCCCACGTCCGGCCGGATCGAACCGGATACGGGCCAGGACGCGGCGTCGTCGCCATCCGATCTCAACAGCAATACGGCCCTTGCGGCCGATGCCGGTTCGGTATCGGGCAAGCACGCGGCCTCAACCGTGGCGGGGGCCTCGACCGGGTTTGGGGCACTGCTTGGACTGGCTGACGCCGATCCCGAATTCATCGAGGTTTTTTTCGAGGAGGCGCGCGGCGAGCTGGCCGCCGTGCGGGAGCAATTGCTCCGTTGGCAGGAAAATCTGCGGGATAGTGACGCGCTGGCCATCATCCGCCGGGCTTTCCATACCCTCAAGGGTAGTGGTCGCATGGTCGGTGCGACCGTAATCGGCGATTTCGCCTGGGAATACGAAAACCTGCTGAATCAGATCCTGGCTGGCAAGGTGTCAGCCAGTCAGACCATCATTTCGGCGATTGCCGCGGCGGTGGCGGCGCTGGAGCCGCTGGTGGGCGAAACCCCGCCGCGCGGGAACGAACTGGACGCTTTGCCGGCCCTGATGGCGCGGGCGCGGACCTTGGCCGCCGCCGACGCTGAAACCGAAACAATCGCCGCGCCCCCGTCGTACCGGGTGGAGCCGGTCACCGAGCCTCCGTCGTACCGGGTGGAGCCGATCACCGCGCCCCCGTCGTACCGGGTGGAGCCGATCACCGCGCCCCCGTCGTACCGGGTGGAGCCGATCACCGCGCCCCCGTCGTACCGGGTGGAGCCGGTCACCGCGCCCCCGTCGGTGCGTGCGACCGCGCCGACGGTCGATCCGGAATTCATGGAGGTGTTTCTTGAGGAGGCGCGCGGCGAACTGGCCGCCATTCGCGAGCACCTGGTTCTTTGGAAGCGAAACCTGGCCGACCGTCAGGCGCTGACCACGCTGCGCCGGGTATTCCATAACCTCAAGGGCAGCGGGCGCGTGGTCGGCGAAACCGCGGTCGGCGATCTCGCTTGGTGTTTTGAGAACCTGCTGAGCCATGTGCTCAATAATACGGTTCCGGCGTCCCTGGCGATGGCCGATCTGGTCGACGAAGCCGCCAGCGCGCTGGAACCGTTGATCGGTGAAACGCCGGTCACGGAGGAAGCGCTAGCAGTGCTGGCGGCGCTGACGGCGCGCGCCGATGCGCTACTGCAAGGCGCGCCGGACCAACAGCTTGTCTCGGTTGTGGCCGAACCGGCCAAACTCACCAAGCCGGTTGGGATCGAACCGCCAGTCACGGCCATGCCGGTCGAACCGATGAAGGTCGAGTCGCCGCCGCCCGCGATTCAACCCCCGGCGCCGGCCGAACCTCCAGCCACGGAGATGGAGTCGGGCGCGCCTCCGGCGGTGGATTTGGAACTGGCCCAGGTTTTCCAATACGAAGCCGCCGAAATTCTCGATGCCGGCGATGCCATTTTGCAGCGCTTGGGTAGTGGATCCGAACAGCCCGGCCTGCTGAATGACCTGCGCCGAGGCATGCATACCCTCAAGGGCAGCTCGCGCATGGCCGGCTTCATGATGGTTGGCGATCTGGCTCACGCCGCCGAATCGGTGCTGGACGCACTGGGTAAGGGAGCGGGAGATACGACGCCGGTCGTGCTGGATACCCTGCAGCAAACCCTGGATCGGCTGAACCGAATGCTGGCTGAGGCCGGTAGTGGCCTCGACCCGGCGCCCGCGACCGATTTGATCGGCGATTTGCATCGTCTGGCCGAAGCGGTCGTCGCCGGCCAGCCGGTCGAGGAACTGCCGACCGCGGCGGCGACCCAGGAACCGGCCGCGGCGCCGGAACCCAGCGCGCTCCGGGCCATGACCGAGCTGGATCAAGAACTGGCGGAGGTTTTCCAATCCGAGGCGGGCGAAATTCTCGATTCCAGCGACGCCCTTCTGCAGCAGTTGCGCGGGACACCGGATAGCGCCGAACTGCTGAACAATCTGCGCCGGGAAATGCATACGCTCAAGGGCAGCTCGCGCATGGCCGGGTTCATGGCGGTCGGCGATCTGGCCCATGCCGCCGAATCGGTGCTGGACGCGCTGGGTAAGGGAACGGGAGATGCGACGCCGGTCGTGCTGGACGCCGTCCAGCACGCTCTGGACGGCCTGCACCGCATGCTGCGGGGTGGCGGCGAGCCCGCGCCAGACGCTCGGAGCCTGATCGACGAGCTGCACGGCGTGCTGGGCGGCAAGCCGACGGAACCCCCCAAACCCCTTTCCGCGGTCATTGCCGCCGCCCGAGCCGCGGCGCTGGCGCAGCCTACGGAAAAACCGGCCGCCGCCGCCGCCGCGCCCACCGACAGCATCCGTGTCAGCGCCGCGCTGCTCAATACCCTAGCCAATCAGATGGGCGAGAGTAGTATCTTCCGCGCCCGAATCGATCAGGGCGTCAACGCGATGCGCTTCAACCTCAACGAGTTGGAGCAGACCATCATCCGGTTGCGCCGGCAGGTGGGCCATCTCTCCACACAGGCCGAAGCCCGTATCCAGTCGCGGCAGGATCAGGGCGCCAAGGCGCACCAACTGGAATTCGATCCGCTGGAGCTGGATCGCTTCACCGAATTGCAACAGCTCAGCCGTTCGCTGATGGAAATCGCCGATGATTTGGGCAACGTGGGCAACGCCTTGGGTGAACATACCCGCGATGTAGGCTCGCTGCTCGACCAGCAGGGCAAGGTCAACAAGGAAATCCAGCAGGGCTTGATGCGCACCGGCATGGTGCGGTTCGGCAGCATCGTTCCGCGGCTACGGCGGGTGGTGCGGCAGGCCGCCCAGGAATTGGGCAAACGAGCCGAGCTGCTGGTCGGCGGCGAAGAGGCGGAAGTCGACCGCACCGTGCTGGAAAACATGATCGCTCCGCTGGAACACATGCTGCGCAATTCGCTGGCGCACGGCATCGAGGCCCCGGAGCAGCGTCGGGCGGTGGAGAAATCCGAAATCGGCACCATCACCCTAAGCTTGCACCGGGAGGGCGCGGAGCTGGTGCTGGAACTGAGCGACGACGGCGCCGGCCTCAATATCGAAGCAATCCGCGCCAAGGGCGAGGAAAAAGGCTTTTTGCTGCCCGGCCAGCCAGCCAGTCAGGAAGAGCTGATCGCGCTATTGCTGCGCCCCGGTTTTTCCACCGCCAAGGCGGTTACCCAGATTTCCGGGCGCGGCGTCGGCATGGACGTGGTCAACGCGGCGATTCGGGCCATGCGCGGCGCCTTGTTGATCCAGACCGAGCCGGGCCAGGGGTCGCGTTTCATTATCCGCCTGCCGTTTTCGCTGGCGGTCACCCAGGCGCTGTTGGCCAAGGCCGGCGACGCTATTTTCGCCATTCCCCTGCTCAGCATCGAATTGGTGACCCGGATACAGGAGAGCGTGTTCCAAGCGTATCTGACGGGCGAGCCGGTGCGGCACCGGTACAACGAGCGCAACTACCCGATCCATAATTTGGGTATCCTGGTTGGTAGCGAACACATGCTGCCTTTCGAGGAAGTCAAGGATCGCCGACCGCCGACCCTGCTGTTTCGCAGCGCCGAGGCCAGCGCCGCCCTCCAGGTCGAGGCCGTGATGGGCAACCAGGAAATCATCGTCAAGCCGGTCGGCCCTCAGTTCAACAGCGTGCCGGGCATTTCCGGGGCGACCGTGCTGGGCGATGGCCGAGTGGTGGTGGTATTGGATCTGGCGGCGCTGGTGCGCAATATTGGCTCACAACAGCAGAAACAGGCGGAAAGCCGCGCCCTGCGGATGGCGCGGCAGGAAGCCCGGCTGGAGAAAATCAGCATCATGGTCATCGACGACTCGATCACCATGCGCAAGGTCACCGCCCGCATCCTGGAGCGCCATAACATCCAAGTGGTCACGGCCAAGGACGGTTTGGACGCGGTGGCGATGTTGCAGACTCAAGTGCCGGATCTGGCGATCCTCGACATCGAGATGCCGCGCATGGACGGCTTCGAAGTGCTCGCCCATGTTCGCAATCAGGCACGCCTGCGGCAACTGCCGATCATCATGGTCACCTCGCGCGGCGGCGAGAAGCACCGCGAGCGGGCGATGAAGCTGGGAGTCAACGACTATCTGACCAAGCCTTACCAAGAAGAACAGTTGATGCAGTCGATCCGCAAGATCCTCGGCGAGCACACTCTGGAGCTGATTACCTGAGGCGCGTGGGCGAGATCCGAGCACCTCAGCACCTTGCATGGATACCGTAATGGAAGAAGCCTCCGCGAATCTGCGTTGCCTGTTGGTCGCCTTACAGGGTGGCCAACTTCTTTTGCCGAACAGCCTGGTGGTCGAAGTCCTGCCGTTCGCCACGCCCTTGCGGATCGAAACGGCGCCGCATTGGGTGGTTGGCGCCATGTTGTGGCGAAATCTGACCACGCCCCTGATCAGCCTGGGGCAACTGATTTTTCGGGTGGCGCCCGAGGCCGATCTCAATTCCCGCATCATCATCCTGAACGCTCTGGGCGTCGACACCAAACTGCCGTACTTCGGCATCCTGGGCACCTCGGCGCCCCGGCCGCTCAACCTGGCGCGCCACGATCTCAAACTGGACCCGGAGGTTTCGGCGGACGATCTGCGCCAACCGGGCGCCCTCTGTTGGGCGCGCTATCAGGACCAGCCGGTCATCATTCCGGATCTGGACGCCATCGAAGCGGTGCTGCAACCGCTGATCCGTCGAGCCTAACCGGTGCGGAGTCCGCGTCCGACTCGCTTATGCGGCTAAGCAAAATCAAGCTGGCGGGGTTCAAGTCGTTCGTGGACCCCACGGTGCTGCATTTGCCCGGCAACCTGCTGGGCGTCGTCGGCCCCAACGGGTGCGGCAAATCCAACGTCATCGACGCGGTGCGCTGGGTCATGGGGGAAAGCTCGGCCCGCAGTCTGCGCGGCGAGAGCATGAACGACGTGATTTTCAACGGATCGGCCAGCCGCAAACCGGTCGGACAGGCGACCGTCGAACTGGTGTTCGACAACAGCCAGGGCCGCCTGGGCGGACCTTGGGCCGGCTATGGCGAAATCGCGGTCAAGCGACTGGTCGGCCGTGACGGGCAATCCAGCTACTTCCTCAACGGCGCGCCCTGTCGCCGCCGCGACATCGCCGACATCTTCCTGGGCACCGGACTGGGGCCGCGCAGCTACGCCATCGTCGAACAGGGCATGATTTCGCGGGTGATCGAGTCCAAACCCGACGAGCTGCGCGTTTTTCTGGAAGAAGCGGCCGGCATTTCCAAGTACAAGGAGCGCCGCCGCGAGACCGAAACCCGCATCCGCCACACCCGCGAAAACCTCGATCGACTCACCGATGTGCGCGAGGAGTTGGGCCGGCAACTGCAACACTTGCAGCGGCAGGCCCGGGCCGCCGAGCAATATCGCGGCTATCGCGCCGAGGAACGCCGGCTGCGCGCCGAATTGCTGGCGCTGCGTTGGCGCGACCTGCAAACCGATGGCCGCGACCGCGAACGCGCTTTGCGCCGCGAGGAAACCGCGCTGGAGGCATTGCTGGCCGAGCAGCGCCAACTGGAAGCCCAGTTGGAGACCGGCCGTGCCCGGCGCCTGGAACTGAACGACGCGTTCAACGACCGTCAGGGCCGTTACTACCAGGCCGGCGCGGAAATCAGCCGGCTCGAACAGGCGCTGCAACACCAGCGCGAGCTAAGCCAGCGACGCGAGGAGGAATGGGGCCAGATTACGGCGGTGCTGACTCAGGTGGACGAACAGTGGCGGCTGGATCGGGAGCAGCGGGACGATCTGGCGACGGCGCTGGCCGCCGCCGGACCGGAATTGACTCGACTGTTGAGCGAAGAAGCGAGCGCCGCCGCCGCGCTGACCGCCGCCGAGACCGCGTTGCACGAGGGGCAAGCAGTCTGGGAAACCTTCAACCAGCGCCACGGCGAGATGCTGCGACAGACCGAAGTGGAACGAACCCGGATCGAACACCTGGAGCGGCAACTGCCGCAAAGCGAGCGGCGGCTGGAGCGATTGCGGCTCGAACGAGAGCAACTGGCCGAGGCCGACCTGCACGCGGAACTTGCCGCGTTGCGGTCGAACGAACAGGCCGCCGCCGCCGAACTGAAACACCATCAGGAGCAACTGGCGCGAGCCGAGGCCGACTTGGCCGCCAACCGCGAAGCTCAGCAACTGGCCGAGCCGTCGCTGCGGGAGTTGCAGGAACGGCTACTGGCCGGCCGCGGCCGGCTGACCTCGTTGCAGACCTTGCAGGAAGCGGCGCTGGGCCGGCATGAAGGCGGGGCGGATGCCTGGTTGCGCGCCCAAGGACTGGCCGATGCGCCGCGACTGGCGGAGTGCGTGGATGCGGAGCCCGGCTGGGAAGCGGCGGTGGAAACGGTGCTGGCCGGTTGGCTGGATGCGGTCTGCCTGCCGAACCTGGACTCGCTGGCGCACGCCGCCGCCGAATTGTCGAAAGGTCGCCTGACTCTGTTGGAAACCTTTCCGACCGAACGCGGAGACGAAGCGCCGCCGCGGGGTTTGGCCGCGCGGGTGCGCGCGCCGTGGCCGCTCGCCAGTCTGCTGCACGGAGTCGACATCGCCACCACCCTGACGGAGGCGCTGGCGCGCCGCGAGGATCTGCGCGACGGCGAGACGCTGGTGACGCCGGATGGCGTACTGTGCGGGCGCCGCTGGCTGCGGCTGGCGCGAGGGGACGGTGACGGGGTACTGGCTCGCGAGCGGGAAATCCACCGACTCGTCGCCGCGCTCGATGCGGACGCGGCAGTGCTGGAACGGCAAACCACGCACCTGGAGCAACTCCGCGCCCGGCAACGCGAACTCGAACGCGAGCGCCGCGATCTCCAGCAGGCCGTCGATCGAGACCATCGCGACCATGCGCGCCTGCAAGGAGAATGCAACACCACGCGGGTACGCTGGGAGCAAGCCCGCGTCCGCCGCGCCGCGCTGGCGGAGGAGCTCGCCGAGCTGAATGATCAGCACGAGCAGAATCGGGAGCAGGCGCAACTGGCCCGGCTGCGACTGGAGGAGGCGCAACTGGCGCTGGAGAGCCTGCGAGGCGAACAGGTGGAACTGAGCGGAGACCGGGAGCGGCGGCGCGAGCAACTCCAACAGTGCCGTACCCGGACGGATACCGCCCGCCAGAAGGCCGCCCATCAGGCGGCGGCCATCGAAACCCAGAGGGTGCGGGCCAACGCCGCCGGCCAAGCCATGGAAAGACTGGATGCCCAGCGGCAACAGTTGCAGACGCGGCGGGCCCGGTTGGCCGAGGAACGCGCCGGCGATGACAGCGCGACGCGGGCCGCCATCGAGAACGAACTGGCCGGCTGCCTGGAAACCCGGCTCGCGGTCGAGGCGGAACTGCGCGAAGCCCGCCACGCCCTCGAAGCCCAGGACGCGGCACTGGAAGCCGGCGAACAGTCCCGTGCTCACCGCGAGCGGCAGGCCGAAACCCAGCGCCAGCGGATCGAGGAACAACGGTTGGCGTTGAGCGAGGCGCGGGTGCGCCAGCAGAATCTGCGCGAGCAGTTGCGCGAGTTGGCCGCCGAACCGGAAGCGGTGTTGCCTACCCTGCCGGAGGCCGCGGCCGAAAACGACTGGCTGGGGCGGCTGGAGCAAGTGGAGCGGCGCATCCAGCGGCTGGGGTCCATTAATCTGGCGGCCATCGAGGAGTTTGCCCAGTTGTCCGAGCGCAAGCAGTACCTCGACGCCCAGAACGCCGATCTACTCGAAGCGCTGACCACCCTGGAAAACGCCATTCGCAAAATCGACCGCGAGACTCGCGCCCGCTTCCAGGAAACCTTCGAGCGGGTTAACGCCGGTTTGAGCGAGCTGTTTCCCCGGCTGTTCGGCGGCGGCCAGGCCCATCTGGAACTGACCGGCGAGGATGTGCTGGATGCCGGAGTGGCGATCATGGCCAAGCCGCCGGGCAAGCGGGTCGGGTCGATCGGCCTGCTGTCCGGCGGCGAAAAGGCATTGGCCGCGGTCGCCTTGGTGTTTGCCATTTTTCAGCTCAACCCGGCTCCGTTTTGTCTGTTGGACGAGGTGGACGCGCCCCTGGATGAGGCTAACGTCGGCCGGTTCGGCGCGCTGGTCCGCGATATGTCGATGCGAGTGCAGTTCATTTTCATCACGCACAACAAGGCAACCATGGAGATCGCTGAGCACTTGGCCGGCGTGACCATGCAGGAGCCTGGGGTATCGCGGCTGGTCGCGGTCGATGTCGAGGCGGCGGCGCGGCTGGTGGTGGCCGGCTAGCTGGCCGGCGTGCGGGTCGTGATCGAGCAAGAGTGGATGTCGTTTGTGAAAGCGTAAGGATTACAGTATAAACGGTGGTTGCAACCCCCTGCCCGCCAATGGTGGTAATGGGGGTTTGGCATTGTGGCCTCTTAGCACAACATAATCTCATTATTGCGATAGTCGCGATCTGAGGCTTTCGATTTATGGAATTGGACAAAACACAGTTACAGTGGTTGTTGGCGGGCGTTGGAGCCATCATCGTTATCCTGATCTACCTCTGGGGCATTCGCTCGCATCTAAAGGAAGAGATTGGCAATCGCCGGCATCGGCTCTCCAAGGAGCCCGTACTGGGCGACACGCCAGCGTCGCCGCCGGACGGAGAGGTCGGCGGGCATGATTTTGGTGAGCTGGGCCGCATCACCCCGGATCATCATTTGGCCGACAAAGTGCTGGTGGATGTGGAAATCCGGCCCATCAATCGCCAGGGGTCCACCGCGACGGTCGGGACAGATGCACCGACCGACGATAGCGAAGCGCGCCCACCCGCCGCGCTCGCGCCCTCGCAAGAGTCGCAACAGGAATTCGCCGCGCCGCGCTCGCCAAAAATGACGTTGGTGCTGACCGTGATGGCGTCGCGCCACCAACTCTTTCACGGCCCCAAAATCCAGGCCGTGGCCGAGGCGCTACGATTTCGTCTGAATCCCGAGGGGCTGTACGAACTGTTCCCGGAGACGGAAGCCGCCGATATCCCGATCCTTGGCCTCGCCCATCTGCGCAAGCCCGGCTCGTTCGAGCCGAAAACCCTGCAAGAACTGCATACGCCGGGTCTGCTGCTATTCATGAAGCTACCCGGCCCACTCGAGGAAATGAAGGCGCTGGATCTGCTGGTGATCACCGCCGATCAACTGGCGCAAAGATTGGGCGGACTGATCTGTGACGAGCAACGCAACCGGATGACCAATCAGGCACTCGCGCGCTTGCGCGACGACGTCGCCGAGCTGGAGCGGCAGCGGCGGGCGCAGCCGCTCTGATAGCGCGAGGGGCGATATATGCCGCTTTCCACCGATTCGCAACATCGGGCCGCCTGGTTGCGCGAGCGGCTCAACTGGCATGGCTACCGCTACTATGTGCTGGACGATCCGGAAATCCCGGATGCCGAATACGACCGACTGTTTCAAGAACTCCAGGCGTTGGAAACCGCCCATCCGGAGTTGATCGCCGCCGACTCCCCGACTCGGCGAGTGGGCGGCCAGCCGCTGCCCGCATTCGTGCCGGTGCGACATCGTGTTCCGATGCGGTCCATCCGTACCGAAACCGACACCGGCCCGGGCGGCGCCGTGGCCTTCGATACCCAGGTACGACGCGAGTTGGGCCTGAGCGCCGACGCCGAACCGGTCGAGTACGCCTGCGAGTTGAAATTCGACGGCTTGGCCATCAGCCTACGCTACGAACAGGGCGCACTGGTACTGGCGGCTACCCGTGGCGATGGCGAGACCGGCGAGGAGGTCACTCAGAACGTGCGCACCATCAGGGCCGTGCCACTCCGGTTGCAGGGCGCCGCGCCCGAGGTCTTGGAAGTGCGCGGCGAAGCGTACATGAGCCGCGCGGATTTCGAACGCTACAACGCCCGGCAGCGCGCCGCGGGATTGCCCACCCTGGTCAATCCCCGCAACGGCGCGGCGGGCAGCATCCGGCAACTCGACCCGAATCTGGCCGCGAAACGGCCACTGTCTTTTTTTGCCTATGGGCTGGGCGAGGTGCAAGGATGGGAGATCCCGACCACGCATGGCGCGATGCTCGATGCGCTGGCCACGCTGGGACTGCCGGTATGCGAAGAACGCACGGTGACGCGGGGCGCGGAGGGTCTGATCAATTTTCACCGCACCATCGCCGAGCAGCGCGATACGCTGCCCTTCGATATCGACGGCGTGGTGTACAAGGTCAACCGCCTCGACTGGCAACGGCAACTGGGTTTTCGCACCCGAGAACCGCGCTGGGCGGTGGCGCACAAATTTCCGGCCCAAGAAGAGCTGACCGTAATCGAGACCATCGAGGTGCAGGTTGGTCGCACCGGCGCGGTCACCCCAGTGGCGCGGCTCAAGCCCGTGTTCGTCGGTGGCGTCACCGTCACCAATGCAACGTTGCACAACGCCGATGAGGTGGCGCGCAAGGATGTGCGGGTGGGCGATACCGTCGTCGTGCGTCGGGCCGGCGATGTCATTCCCGAAGTGGTCGGCGTGGTGCTGGAGCGCCGTCCATCCGACACCCAGTCGTTTGCGATGCCGGCGACCTGTCCGGTATGCGGGTCGCGAGTCATCCGTTCGGAAGGAGAAGCGGTCGCCCGCTGCGTCGGTGGCCTGTACTGCCGCGCCCAGCGCAAGGAGGCGATCCGCCATTTCGCCTCGCGCCGGGCGATGGATATCGACGGACTGGGGGACAAACTGGTGGAGCAACTGATCGAGCGAGGTTTGGTGCACGACCCCGCTGATTTGTACGCACTGGATGCGGCGACGCTGACCGGTTTGGAGCGGATGGGCGCCAAATCCGCCGCCAATCTGATCGATGCGCTGGAACGCAGCAAGACCACCACGTTGGAACGCTTCCTGTATTCGCTGGGAATCCGCGAGGTTGGAGAAGCCACGGCGCGGGCTTTGGCGCGGTATCTGGGTACGCTGGAAGCCCTGATGGCGGCTGATGAAGCCCGTTTGCTGCAAGTGCCGGACGTGGGTCCGGTGGTTGCCGCCGCCATTCGCGCCTTTTTTCAGGAACCCCACAACCAGGAGGTGCTCGCCCGGTTGCTGGCCGCCGGGGTGCGGTGGCCGGCGCCGGCCGCGCAAGCTGTCGCCGATGAATCCCTGGCCGGCAAGATTTTTGTTCTGACGGGTAGCCTGGAGTCGCTGACCCGCGACCAGGCATCCGAACGGTTGCGAGCGCTGGGGGCCAAGGTGGCGGGCAGTGTGTCGAAGAAAACCGATTACGTGGTGGCGGGCAGCGATGCCGGTTCCAAATTGGACAAGGCGCGGGAATTAGGGGTGCAAGTGCTGGACGAAGCGGGGCTGCTGAGGTTGCTGGGGAAGTAGCAACCGGCAAAGCCGGCTGCTACTTCAAAGACCGTCGTCGCCCGACCGATTACTTCTTCTCTTCTTTCTTGGCGGGCTCGGCCTTGGCGGGCTCGGCCTTGGCGGGCTCGGCCTTGGCGGGTTCGGCCTTGGCGGGTTCGGTCGCGCTGACCTGAATTTCGCTGATTTCGATCTTGGCGCCAGCGCGCAGTTTTTCCAGATAATCGTTCACCATCCGGCTCTGCAACATTTGGGCGATCTGCGGACGCAGCTCGTCCAGGGTCGGCGGCTTGGCGTCGCGGACATCTTCCAGCAGGATAACGTGCCAGCCGAACGGCGTCTGCACCGGTTCCTCGCTGTACTTGCCTTTTTCCATCTTGGCGACGGCCTGCGCGAACGGCGGCACCATCATGCTCGGCGTGAACCAGCCCAGATCCCCGCCGTTGGCCGCGGAACTGTCGCTGGATTTGGCCTTGGCCAGTTCGGCGAACGCGCCGCCCTTCTTGAGGTCGGCGATAACCTCCTTGGCCTTGTCCTCGGAGTCCACCAGGATGTGGCTGGCCTTGTACTCCTTACCCTTCATCGCCGCGACGGCGGTTTCATACTCTTTCTTGATGGCGTCCTCGCTGGGCGCGTTCTCGGTCAGCATCCGCCGCACCACGGTGCTGGCCAGCAGGCTGCGCTGAATCATTTCCATCTGCTGTTTAATTTGCGGGTCGTTTTCCAGTTTCTGCTGGTTGGCTTCCTGCACCAGCAGTTCTTCCATGACCAGTTGGTCGACCAGCGATTTGCTGGCTTCCGGCGAATCGACCTTGGCCTTGCCGCGCAACTGTTGGGCATATTGCTCGAAGGCCGCCTTGGAAATCGCCTTGCCGTTGACCACCGCGACGGGATCGGGGATGGTGAACGCAGCTTGCGGCGCGGCGGGCGCGGCGGGCGCGGCCTTGACGGCGGCGGGCGCGGCGGCGGGGGTTGCCTCGGCTTTCTTGTCGTCGGCGGACAGCGCCACGCTGGACAGCAGCAGGCCGGAGGACAGCGCCAGTAACGGAAGAGTCAACTTGTGCGGTTTATTCATTTCGTTGTTTCCAGGGGTTGGGTGTTTCCAGGAGAGGACTATGTGACCGGGGTTGCGTACTGCGTTGTCAACGCAAACCGTGCTCCGCCGGAGAAATCGCGGTTTTGATGCTCAAGGCGTGGATTTCCCGGCGCATCAGGTCGGCCACCGCCGCGTTGATGAGGCGGTGACGCTGAATCGGGGTCTTGCCGGTAAAGGCCGACGAAACGATATGAATGGTGAAATGGCCGCCCTCGCGCGCGCCGGCGTGGCCGGCGTGAGCGGCGCTGTCGTCGATGATTTGCAGACGTTCGGGAGCCAGCGCGCCACGTAACCGCTCCTCGATCAGGGCCACGCGGTCGGTCATGCCGGCAGTACCTTGCGGAACGGGTAAATCTCGACCGCCGCGTACACGCCAGCGGCCACGTAGGGATCGGCGTCGGCCCAGGCGCGGGCTTCTTCCAGCGCGGCGAATTCAGCGACCACCAGACTGCCCTGGAATCCGGCCGGGCCGGGGTCGGGGCTGTCGATGGCCGGCAGCGGTCCGGCCAAAACCAGCCGGCCCTCGGCGAGCAGGGCGTTCAGGCGTTCCAGATGAGCGGGACGAGCCGCCAACCGCTGTTCCAGAGTACCCGGCACATCGCGGCCGATGATAGCGTATAGCATGGATCAGGACTCCTTTGACGGGGCATCGTCGGTTTTGATATAGCGGCTCATGTAGGCCGCCTGCGCCAGCACGAACACCAGAGTCAAGCCCAGCATCCCAAATAGCTTGAAGTTGACCCAGGTGTTTTCGTCGAACGTGAACGCGACATATAAATTGACCACGCCTATGACGAAGAAAAAAATAGCCCACATAAACGTCAGGTTGATCCAGATTCGGGCCGGAAGTTCCATTTGGCCGCCCAACATCCGTTCCAGCAGGGTTTGCCGGCCGATGAAACGGCTGCCGACAAAGGCCAGGGCGAACAGCCAGTTCACCACGGTGGGTTTCCATTTAACGAAGACCGGGTCGTGCAGAATGAGCGTCAGGCCGCCCAGCACCAATACCAGCCCGGCCGTGAACAGCGGTAGTTTCTCGATCTGGCGTTTTCGCAGCCAGATCCAGCCGACCTGAGCCAGGGTCACGCCAATCAGCACGCCGGTGGCGACATAGATATCCGTCAGCTTGTAGGCGACGAAAAACAGCAGAATGGGCAGAAAATCGAATAGCAGTTTCATGCCGGCAGCGAGGTTCCATTGAATGCGGGCAGCGGCGGTGAGGGAAAAAAAAGAGCGGCTTCACCGCCGCCGTCTTGACCGGGCAACGCCAGGCTGGCAAGTTGCCCGATCGATTTCGTCCACGAATGGAAATAGTAGGGCCATGAGCCGCGTTTTACAAATCCATCCCGCCAACCCGCAACCACGTCTGATCGCGCAGGCGGTAACACGACTGCGCGAGGGTGACGTGATCGTCTATCCCACCGACTCCAGCTATGCGCTGGGTTGCCAACTGGGGGACAAGGCGGCGGCGGAACGCATCCGCGCCATTCGCCAGACCGACCGCCATCACAACTTCACCCTGGTCTGCCGCGATCTGTCCGAGATCGCCACTTACGCCAAGGTGGACAACCGCCGTTACCGCCTGCTCAAGGCCGCCACGCCGGGACCGTTTACCTTCATCCTGCAAGCGACCCATGAGGTGCCGCGCCGCTTGCAGCATCCCCGTCGCAAGACCATCGGCATCCGGGTGCCGGACAACGCCATCGTCCGCGCCCTGCTGGCGGAGTTGGGCGAACCGGTCATGAGTTGCACGCTGATCCTGCCTGGCGATGACTGGCCGCTGTCCGATCCCGAGGAAATCGGGGAACGCCTGGCCGGCGCGGTCGATCTGATCATTGCCAGCGGTTCCGGTCAGCACGAGCCGACCACCGTGCTCGACCTGACCGAAGAAACGCCGCGACTGATCCGTCAGGGGCTGGGCGACGCCAGCCCGTTTCTCTAGTCCGCGCCCGGCCGGGCCGCGTATAATCGCGCCATGCAAGAATTGACCACGGTTCAACTGCTCATCGTGCTGGCGCCGCCGCTGTTGCTGGCCATCACCCTGCACGAAGTGGCGCACGGCTGGGCGGCGTTGCGTTGCGGCGACACCACCGCCAAGGCCCAGGGCCGGCTCAGTCTAAACCCGTTGCGGCATATCGATCCGGTCGGCACGGTTTTAGTCCCGGCGCTACTGGCGGTGTTCGGCGGCTTCATCTTCGGTTGGGCCAAGCCGGTGCCGGTCAACTACCACCGCCTGCGCCAGCCCAAGCGCGACATGGCGCTGGTGGCGCTGGCCGGACCGGGCGCCAATCTGCTCATGGCTCTGGGCTGGGGATTGATGATGGTGATCGGTTACCACTTGCAAGCCGGATTCCGATGGTTGGGCGAACCCCTGTTGCTGATGGGAGGGTACGGGATCAATATCAATATCATGCTGGGCGTGCTCAATCTGGTGCCGATTCCGCCGCTGGACGGCTCGCGCGTGCTGGCCGGCGTGCTACCGGATCGCTTCGCCCTGGCCATGGCGCGGATCGAACCTTATGGCTTGATCATTCTGGTGCTGTTGTTGGCGGCTGGCCTGTTCAACGTGCTGATGCCCATCGTCAACAGTATTCGCCACCTCATCCTGATCCTGTTCTCCTTCTTCTAATTCCGAACCAGGAAGCTCGCGGCCATCATGGAAATCACCCTCACCGGCATTACCACCACCGGCACCCCGCATTTGGGCAACTACGTCGGCGCGATCCTGCCCGCCATCGAGGCCAGCCGGCGGCGGGATGTGCAATCGTTTTACTTCTTGGCCGACTATCACGCCCTGGTCAAGTGTCAGGATCCGGCGCTGGTGCATCGTTCCCGCCTGGAAGTCGCCGCCACCTGGCTGGCCTTGGGCCTGGATACCGACAACGTCATCTTCTACGCCCAGACCGACGTTCCGGAGATTCTGGAACTGACCTGGATCGTCACCTGCGTCACCGCCAAGGGCTTGATGAACCGCGCCCACGCCTACAAGGCGGCGGTGGCGGAGAACATGGCCGATCCCGACAAGGATCCCGACAAGGGCGTCACCATGGGGCTGTTCTGCTATCCGATCCTGATGGCGGCCGACATCCTCATGTTCAAGGCCAGCAAGGTGCCGGTGGGCAAGGATCAGATCCAGCATCTTGAAATGGCCCGCGACATCGCCGCCCGTTTCAACCACCTGTACGGCGAACATTTCGTCTTGCCCGAGGCGGTGGTGGACGAGAAGGCGGCGGTTCTGGTCGGGCTGGACGGGCGCAAGATGAGCAAGAGCTACGGCAACACCATCCCGCTGTTCGAGCCGGAAAAAGCGCTACGCAAGCTGATCATGCGGATCAAGACCAACTCGCTGCCGCCGGAAGCGCCGAAAGACCCCGATACCTGCACGCTGTTCCAGATCTACCAGTCCCTTGCCACGGCGGAGGAAGCGGCGGCGCTGCGCGCCCGCTACGCGCAAGGGATCGGTTGGGGCGAAATGAAGCAGTTCCTGTTCGAATACCTGAACGCCCGGTTGAGCGAACCGCGCCAACGTTATCAGGAACTGCTGCAAGCGCCCGCTCACATCGAGCAGATTCTCAAGCGCGGCGCGGCGCGCGCGCGCGAACACAGCGTACCGTTTTTACAGGAACTGCGGCGCGCCATCGGTATCCTGCCGCTGGATCAAAGGTAGGGGCGCGGTATGCCGCGCCCCGGCGGATCGCCGCCGATCTCCTGTTGAATGGATACCATCGCCCAGCCGCCGCTCGCCCGAGTCGGCGGCGCGCCTTACACCCAATTGCCGCGGGATCTCTACATCCCGCCGGATGCTCTGGAAGTTTTTCTGGAGGCCTTCGAGGGGCCGCTGGATCTGCTGCTGTATCTGATCCGACGGCAGAATCTCAATATCCTCGACATTCCCATCGCCGACGTCACCCGGCAGTATATGGACTACCTGGCGCTCATGCGGGAAATGCGGCTGGATCTGGCGGCGGAGTATCTGCTGATGGCGGCCTGGCTGGCGGAGATCAAGTCGCGCCTGCTGCTGCCGAAGCCGACCTTGGCCGAGGCGGAGGAAGAAGACCCGCGCGCCGAGCTGGTGCGCCGCCTGCGGGAATACGAACGCTTTCAGCAGGCGGCCAGGGCACTGGATGCCTTGCCGCGACTGGAGCGCGAAACCTTCGTCGCCAGCGCCGAACCGCCCTGCCGGGAAAGCGTTCGTCCGCCGCCGCCGGTCGGCCTGATCGACCTGCTGAACGCCCTGCGCGAGGTGCTGGCCCGCGCCGAGCTATTCGGCCACCATCCGGTTCAACGTGAAACCTTGTCGGTGCGCGAACGCATGAGCCAGGTGCTGGAACGGCTGGATGCGCTGCGATTTACCGCCTTCGCCGAGCTGTTCCGGCCGGAAGAGGGCCGGATGGGTATCGTGGTGACGTTTCTGGCGGTGCTGGAGCTGCTGCGCGAGGCGGTCTTGGAACTGGTGCAGGCCGAACCGTTCGCACCGATCTATCTCCGCCGGCAGGGTTGAACGAACGCGATGCCGGTGCTGAAAACCATCCTGGAAGCGGTGCTGCTGGCCGCTGGCGAACCGCTGTCGCTGGAGCGGTTGAAGGGGGTTTTTCCGGAAGCGGAGCAGCCCGAGCGGGAAGCGCTGCGCGCCGCGCTGGCCGAATTGGCGGCCGATTATGCCGGGCGCGGACTGGAGCTGATCGAAGTCGCCAGCGGCTTCCGCATGCAGGTGCCCGGCGCGTTTTCACCCTGGGTGTCGCGGTTATGGGAAGAACGCGCCACCACCTACTCGCGCGCGCTGTTGGAAACCCTGGCGCTGGTCGCTTACCGCCAGCCGGTGACTCGCGGCGAAATCGAGGAAGTGCGCGGCGTCAGCGTGAGCAGCAGCATCATGAAAACTCTCCAGGAACGCGACTGGATCAAGGTGGTCGGCCACCGCGAGGTGCCCGGCCGTCCGGCCCTGTACGCCACCACCCGCGCTTTTCTGGATTATTTCAATCTCAAGAGCCTGAGCGAGCTGCCGCCGTTGGCGGCCCCGCGCGATTTGGACGCGATGGGGGTCGACCTGGAGCGCCGCATCGCCTCCTTGCCCTTGGATTCCACCACTTCAACGGAATCGCCCGATGGCTGAACGTTTGCAGAAATTCCTCGCAAGCATGGGACTGGGCTCCCGCCGCCAGATCGAGGAATGGATTCGCCAAGGCCGCATTAGCGTGAACGGCGTACCAGCGCAACTGGGTGCATCGGTCAACGGCGCGGAGAAGATCGAGATCGACGGGAAGCCGATCCAGGTGCGCGCTTTCGGGCAACAGCGGCGGGTATTGGCCTATTACAAACCGGTCGGCGAGATCGCCAGCCGGCACGATCCCGAAGGTCGGACGACGATCTTCGAACACCTCCCGTCCTTGCGCGACGGGCGCTGGATCGTGGTGGGCCGGCTCGACCTGAATACGCAAGGATTGCTGTTGCTGACCAACGACGGCGAGCTGGCCAACCGGCTGATGCATCCTTCGTCCCAAGTCGAGCGGGAATACGCGGTGCGGGTGTTGGGCGAGGTCACGCCGGACATGCTCAAGCGCTTGCGGGAGGGTGTGCCGCTGGAGGATGGATTGGCGCGTTTCGATGAGATTCGGGAGGCGGGCGGCGAAGGCGCGAACCATTGGTATCACGTCGTTCTGAAGGAGGGGCGCAACCGCGAGGTGCGGCGATTGTGGGAATCGCAGGGCGTCGCGGTCAGTCGCTTGACCCGGGTGCGTTTTGGGCCGGTGATCTTGCGACGGGGCTTGCATCCGGGACATTGGGATGAACTGGACGAAGGGCAAGTGGCGGAGTTGCTGCAAGCCGTGGGCTATGCGCCGCCGCCCGCGTCCAAGCCACAATCGCGGCGCTCCCCGATCACCGGGCGGATTTGGCCGGATCGGCCGCGCGGTGGGCGTAGCCCGGCATCCGGTTCGCGTCGCCCGCCGAAGCCGGGACGGTTCGAGCGGTGATGTTCCGGGGCGCGCTGACTCCGCTTGGCGCTCCCACACGGTAGGGGGGATCGCTTCGCCAAGCGATCTCTCGACTGGATTCAACTGGCCGCTTGCCTCGTCTTCCTCCGCTCGGGTTTTGTCCGGTGGTCCTCAGTTTCAATCATCGAGGCCATCGAGGGCTGCCGGGGGACTGAACCACCCCCACCCACCCACTGACGCCGCGGGGCTTCGTTCGTCGGCACCGACCGCTTGACAGCCACGGTTCCACTGCCTATTGTTAGTTAACATTTGTTTACTAATACCGGTACCCCATGCCGCGACCTTCGGACGACGCCGCCTATCTGGCCCGCTTGCAGGACTACTACGCCCAATGGCGCAGCCTGCCGGCCTACGAACCGTTGCAAGCGGTGCTGGGGCTGGGGTCGCGGGCGGGGATCGGCAAGGTGTTGAAGCGGTTGCAAGACGCCGGGTTTCTGGATCGCACCCCGGCCGGGCGCTGGACCCCCACGAGCCGCTTTTTCGAGCGGCCGCTGGCCGACGCGCCGGTGCCGGCCGGGGTGCCGGCCCTGAGCGGCGATAGCGGCGAGGCGTGTTCGATTGACGCCTGGCTGATCCGGCAACCGTCGCGCACCGTGCTGATTCCGGTCACCGGGGACTCGATGATCGACGCCGGCATTCACCCCGGCGATCGCGTGGTCGTCGAGCGGGATACGCCCGCCCGGCCGGGCGATGTGGTCGTCGCCGTGGTCGATGGCGAATTCACCCTCAAGACCTTGGCGGTGGAGGACGGCGCGGCCGTGCTGAAACCGGCCAATCCCGCCTATCCGATCCTTCGGCCCGGCGATCGTTTGTCGATCTTCGGGGTGGTGGTCGGCTTGATTCGCAACTACCGGAGATAACACGCATGGGCGCCGCCGTCGCTGAATCGCTGGTCTTGGATGCCTGTTGCCCGTCCTGGATGCCGGACCCGGACCTCGCCCCGGCGGCGTCCGGCTGGCCCCTGCTGGCCACCCCCGTTCCCGCCGGGTTCCCCGCGCCCGCCGACGAGCGGGTCGAACGGCCTTTGAGCCTGGACACGCACCTGATCCACAACCCGGAGGGCACGTTTTTCGTGCGCGTCCAGGGGGATGACTGGCGGGAGCTGGGCATTCATCACGGGGATTTGCTGGTGGTGGATCGCGCCACCGTGCCCAGCACCGGCAGCGTGGTGGTGGCGGTGGTCGAGGGCGCGTTCGCGCTGCGGCGGGTGGCCCGCGACCAGCGGGGCCGGCGGGCGTTGCAAGCGGCCCGTTCCGTCCCCGATCACGGGTCGGACGTTTCGGGACGGGCCGTGCGGGTCTGGGGCGTGGTGCGCTGGACGATCCACCGACTGTGGCCGGGGCGGCTGGCGTCCTGAGCCCTGCATCGCTGGCTTTTCTTTCTCCCTGTTTGCAACCGACGAGGCAATGACCATGAACGAAGACTTGATGAAACACGGCGCGTTTAGCTGGAGCGAATTGATGACCACGGATGTCGACGCCGCGAAACAGTTCTATAGCGCCTTATTTGGCTGGGAAACCGAGGAGTTCCTGGGGGCGGGGATGCCTTACACGCTGGTGAAGGTCGGCGGTGAAGCGGTCGGCGGGATGATGGCCCCCACGTCGGCATGCACCGGCAAGGCGCCCGCCTGGGGCGTCTGCGTCACGGTGGACGATGTGGACGCCACCGCCCGGCAGGTGGAGGAACTGGGCGGGAAACTCCTTCATCCGCCGACCGACATCCCGAGCGTTGGCCGCTTTTGCGTGCTGCAAGACCCGCAGGGGGCCACGCTGAGCGCCATGACCTATCGGATGCCCTGAGCCGCCCGCCCGAAGACCCTCCATGTGCGGCCGGTTCATCCAATGCACGAGCGGCGAGAGGCTGGCCGAACGCTTCCAGCTCTCGACCGCGCCGCGCTTGACGCCGCGCTACAACGTCGCGCCGAGCCAGCCGGTGGGCGCGATCCGGGTTATCCCCGCCGGCCAGCGGGAGTTCGCCGCCCTGCGCTGGGGGTTGATTCCCGCCTGGTCGCCGGAACCGCGCACGTCCTACAGCACCATCAACGCCCGCGCCGAGACCGTGGCCGACAAGCCCACTTACCGCCAGGCGTTTCGCCGCCGGCGCTGCCTGATTCCCGCCGATGGCTTCTACGAATGGCGTCGGGTCGGAACGCGCAAGCAGCCCTATTGCATCGCCCCGGCCGATGGGCAAGCGCTCGCCTTCGCCGGGCTGTGGGAGCGCTGGGAACGAGACGGCCAGATTCTCGAATCCTGTACGATTCTGGTCACCACCACTAACGCACTGATCGCCCCAATTCATGACCGGATGCCGGTGATTCTCGATCCCCAGGACGAGGCCCGCTGGCTTGATCCGACCTTGACCGATCCCGCTGACCTGAAACCGTTGCTGATACCCTGTCCACCCGAGCGGTTACGCATCTGGCCGGTGGGAACGGCGGTGAACGCCACGCGCCACAACGGGCCGGAATTGATGGCGGCGGTGACGCTTCCTTCCTGACGCCTGAAGGAGTTGAGCCCACGGGCGGCGCGCTGGATCACGCCGCGCGCGTGGATGGTTCGAACGCCGTTAGATGCGAGCCGGCAAAACCGGCTCGAACCGCGCCCAAATCTCCTCGGGCAAGCGGTGCGCAATAGCTTCCAGTTGCATTGGAACTCACCAAAGTAGCCAAGTAGCCGGATCAGTTCCGTCTGTGGACCGCTCCTCGGAGGTTTTGTCCGGTGGTCCCAAGCGTCGCCGATCCTTCGATCGGGTCGTCAACCAGGGTCGCCGGCTACGGCAGTAGCGTGCCGATGTGGTCTAATTCGATTTTCAGGCGCGCGCGGTCGGTTTGCAACTCGGCCAGCGGCAGAGCGAAGAACGCCTCGATGCGGACGCGCAGCGTCCGATAGGCTTGCCTGAAGGCCGCGTCGATTTCCTCATCGGTGCCGGTGGCGTGAGCCGGGTCGTCCACGCCCCAATGCGCGCGCAGCACCGGCCCCAGATAGGCCGGACAGGTCTCGCCCGCCGCGCTGGCGCAGACCGTAATCACGATATCGGGCGTGACGGGCAGATCGTCCCAGGACTTGCTGCGATAGCCCTTGGTCGAGATGCCCTCGCGCGCCAGCAGGGCCAGCGAATGCGGATGGACTTGGCCGGTCGGATGGCTCCCGGCGCTCATCGCTTTCCAGCCGAGTGGCGCGAGATGGTTGAACGTGGCTTCGCCCAGGACCGAGCGGCAGGAATTACCGGTGCAGAGAAACAGGACGTTCATGATTCGACGGTTCGAGCGGGAATGAAGGATGTAAATGCGACCGGACGGACATGCCCAGTCTCGGTCAGCAGCACTGGGCGACAGCGCAGGCCGCCTGCCGGACGAGGGCTGCGGGAATGGCCTCGAACGTATGGCCTCCAACTGAAACAGTCCGGCAAAACGCAGGCTGGCCGGTAAGGTCGCCACAGGACGGACATTCGGTTTCCGCCACCGAAGCGCCCGGTAGCACCGACTCCAGCGGTATACCGTTAAACAGAATAAGATTGGACTGAGACAACTGTTCGGACAACAGCTTGGTTTCGCGGTATTCGACACGCACGCCGCGCGGTCCGCATTCGACGGCGAGCCGGGCGATCACCTGTTGCAGGGACTGCAAGGTGTCGGAGCAGCGCAGGCAGGTGCGCCCGTCTTTTTCCAGGTGACGCCACTCGATTTCGAGAGTCTTCATGGAAACCTCCAACGAAAAACTAAACAGTTTGGGTCGCCGGGATGCGTGATCCCTTTTCGTACCATTCGCGGCTGCGGTTGACGATATGGGCCACCAGCAGCATCACCGGCACCTCGATCAGCACCCCGACCACGGTGGCCAGCGCCGCGCCCGACTCGAAGCCGAACAGGACGATCGCGGTTGCCACCGCCAGTTCGAAGAAGTTGCTGGCCCCAATCAGGGCCGATGGACCGGCCACGCAGTGCGGCGAACCGACCTTGCGGTTGAGCCAGTAGGCCAGGCCGGCGTTGAAAAACACCTGAAACAGGATCGGAATCGCCAGCAACAGGATGACCAGCGGCTGTTTCACGATCTGTTCGCCCTGGAAGCCGAACAGCAGCACCAGGGTGGTCAACAGGGCGACAAGCGAGACCGGGCCGAGAATCTCAAGCAGCCGCGCCAGGCTCGCCGATCCCCGGGCTTTCAGTACGGCTCGGCGCATGGTCTGGGCGATGAGCAGGGGAATGACGATGTACAGCACGACCGACAGGAACAGGGTTTGCCACGGCACCACAATGGAAGTCAGTCCCAGCAGCAGACCGACGAGGGGTCCGAAGGCGAACACCATGATCACGTCGTTCAGCGCCACCTGGCTCAGGGTAAAATGCGGCTCGCCCCTGGTCAGATGGCTCCACACGAACACCATGGCGGTACAGGGCGCGGCGGCCAGCAGAATCAGGCCGGCAATATAAGACTCGATTTGATCCGCCGGCAGCAGCGGCGCGAACAACCCACCGACAAACAGCCCGCCCAGCAGGGCCATGGAGAACGGCTTGATGCCCCAGTTGATCAGTAGAGTGACGCCGATGCCGCGCCAATATTGGCCGACCTCGCGCAATGCCGCAAAGTCGATCTTGACCAGCATCGGGATGATCATCAGCCAGATCAGCACCGCCACCGGCAGGTTGACCTGGGCGATTTCCAACTTACCGATGACCTGGAACAGGCCGGGCAAAAAATGTCCCAGCACGATGCCAGTCACGATGCACAGCGCTACCCACAGGCTCAGGTAGCGTTCGAAAAATCCCAGTCGCCCGCCTTCCGCCGCTTTGGCGTTGGCCTCGCAGGCCGCGCTCATGCGTTGCGCTCCAGCACGGTTTGGCCAATTTCATCCAGTTTGGACTGCAATTTGATCTTGTCCAGCGAGCGGATGGGCAGGCTCATGAAAATCTTGATGCGATTTTCCAACTCGCGCAGCGCCTTGCGGAACGCCAGCATCTTTTGCGCATCGTCGCCTGCCACCGCCGCCGGGTCTTCCACGCCCCAGTGCGCCGACATCGGCTGGCCGGGCCAAAGCGGGCACACTTCGTTGGCGGCTTTGTCGCAAACCGTGAATACGAAGTCCAGTAGTGGGGAATCGGGCGCGGCAAACTCGTCCCAGCTCTTGCTGCGCAGCCCCTCGGTGGAAATGCCCTGCAAATCCAGCAGCTTCAAGGTATAGGGATTGACTTGGCCGGCGGGAAAGCTGCCGGCGCTGAAGGCACGGAAGCGGCCCTGGCCGAGATGGTTCATGATGGCTTCCGCCAGAATGCTGCGAGCGGAATTGCCGGTGCAGAGAAACAGCACGTTATAGGCGCGATCGTTCATTGGGGAGATGCTCCACAAACATTTTATATTTTTAAAATAATAAAAATTATGGATCGAATCAATCCCGCCGAATGGGCATCCAAAGGGGTGGAGCGGTCATCGCGTGCCGGGATGCGCCATTGAATCCGGCGCGCGGCCGCGATTGGGCATATCCCGGTTTGGCTGGCTACAGGCCTTGACAGATCGGTATTTGCTTCCAAGATGAAAAAATCATGAAAAAATCAGACGTATTGACCGCGCTCGGTGCATTGGCACAGGAGACGCGCCTGGACATCTTTCGCTATCTGGTGGAAATCGGTTCCGCCGGCGCCCCGGCCGGGCAGATCGGCGAACGCTTCGGCCTGCCGCTGCCGACCCTGTCGTTTCATCTGAAAACGCTACAGCAGGCGGGTCTGGTGCGGCGAATTCGGCAAAGCCGCTCGCTGATCTATTCCGCCGATTTCGCCGTGATCGACGCCCTGCTCGGCTATCTGACCGAGAATTGCTGCGCCGGGCATCCAGAAGTCTGTCTGGCATCGATCCGTGAAGGAGAAGCGTCCGGGAACCCTCCAGCGTGAAAAGCGTGCTCCAGCTTCCAACGGCTCGCGCGCTCAACCCGCGCCCGGTTGCCGCCAAACTCCGGGCCGATTAGACTTGATGCCCTCATCAGATATCACCTCCAAGGACACACCGCGACGGTCAGGAGCTTATGCCGCATCACTTCCCCCCGGATTCCGTCGGTTTGGTCACCCCCCAAACCCTCCGGTTCGAAAAACCGCTGGCCCTGGATTGTGGCCGGTCCTTGGCGGAATACGAACTGGTCTATGAAACCTACGGCACGCTGAACGCCGACCACAGCAACGCCGTGCTGATTTGCCACGCCCTTTCCAGCGACCATCATGCC
This sequence comes from Candidatus Competibacter sp., assembly GCA_029624815.1. Classification (GTDB taxonomy): domain Bacteria; phylum Pseudomonadota; class Gammaproteobacteria; order Competibacterales; family Competibacteraceae; genus Competibacter. Next base: position 42,964 of record JARSSH010000025.1, on the reverse strand, counting down.
GCCGGCTGTCACGAGGGCGCCGATCCGAACAAGCCGGGTTGGTGGGACAACTGCATCGGTCCCGGCAAGCCGTTCGATACCCGGGAGTTCTTCGTGGTGTGTTGCAACAACCTGGGTGGTTGCAAGGGCTCCACCGGTCCCACCTCGATCAACCCGGAAAACCGCAAACCCTACGGCCCGGATTTTCCCATCGTCACTGTCAAGGACTGGGTGCGCAGCCAGGCCCGGTTGGCCGACCGGCTCGGCATCCGATGTTGGGCGGCGGTGATCGGCGGCAGCCTGGGTGGCATGCAGGCCATGCAATGGGCGATCACCTATCCCGATCGGGTGCGTCATGCGCTAGTCATCGCCGCCGCGCCGCGCCTGTCGGCGCAGAACATCGCCTTCAACGAAGTGGCGCGCCAAGCGATCATCTCCGATCCCGATTTCCATCACGGCCACTACTACGAATTCGGGGTGGTGCCGCGCCGCGGGCTGATGATCGCCCGGATGCTCGGCCATATCACCTATCTGTCCGACGAAGGCATGCGCGCCAAGTTTGGCCGCGAGTTGCGCGAAGGCACCCTTAACTTCAACTTCGATACCGAATTCCAGGTGGAAAGCTATCTACGCCATCAAGGCAAGGCCTTCGTCGATCGTTTCGACGCCAACACGTACCTGTTAATGACCAAGACGCTGGATTACTTCGACCCGGCGGCGGACTTCGATCAAGATCTGTCGGCGGCTTTCCATCGAGCGCAGGCGCGCTTTCTGGTGATTTCTTTCACCAGCGACTGGCGATTCGCGCCGGCTCGCTCGCGTGAGATCGTGCGGGCGCTGGTCCGGGCCGGCCGCGAGGTCAGCTACAGCGAAATTTCCTCGGAGTATGGTCACGACGCTTTTTTGATGCCGATCCCGCTGTATCATGAAGCGTTGCGCGGTTATCTGATTCCAGTTGCCCGCGAAGCGAACGGCCGAACCCCCGAACCCGCCTGCGCCATCACTCCCCCCGCGGTCGAGATCAACGCCCATGCGGCCTGAACTGGAACTGATCAGCGCATGGATCCGTCCTGGCGCGCGGGTGCTGGATTTGGGCTGCGGCGACGGCGCGCTGCTCGCCTATCTGCGCGAGCACCGCCAAGTCAACGGCTACGGCCTGGAAATCGACAGCGCCAATATTGTCCAATGCATTCAGGCCGGGGTGAACGTGATTCACGCCGACCTGGAAGCGGGCCTGGAGGATTTCGGCGACAGCAGCTTCGATTATGTGATCATGACCCAGACCCTGCAGGCCGTCCGGCACACCGAGCGGCTGTTGGACGAGATGCTGCGGGTGGGCCGACAGGGTATCGTCACCTTCCCCAATTTCGGCTTCTGGCGCGGCCGGCTGCAAATTGCCCTGCACGGCCTGATGCCGGTGGGCAAGGCCTTGCCTTATCAGTGGTACGACACGCCCAACGTGCACCTGTTTACCATCCGCGATTTCGAGGCCTTGTGTCGGCGCAAGCGGATCGACATCTTGCAGCGCATGGTGCTGGACCACGCTCACCAACCCCGGCTGGGACCGCGCCTGTGGCCCAACCTGTTGGGTGAAATCGCCCTTTACCGGTTGGGTCGCGCCTGATGCGTCCGCCAGCCAACGTCAGGATCGGATTTCGGGGAGATTCAATGTTCGCAACCGCACTCGCAGTCCATCGCCTTCGGCGGCAAGATCGACTCGCCCGCTGGCGTGGTTTCACCTTGATCGAAGTGATGGTCGTGGTGGTGATCCTCAGCATCCTGGCCGCCGTGGTGGTGCCTCGCATCATGGACAATCCCGACAAGGCGCGGGTAGTCAAGGCCAAGCAGGACATTCGGGTGATCAAGAATCAACTCGACCTGTACCGGCTGCACAATTTCCGTTACCCGACCACCGAACAGGGATTGGAAGCGCTGGTGCAAAAACCGGCTGAGGCGGCGCACTGGCAGGAAGGCGGCTACCTGGACAAACTGCCCAAGGATCCCTGGGGCAAGCCCTATCAGTACCTCAGTCCCGGCCAGCACGGCGACCTCGACATCTACTCGCTTGGCGCCGACGGCCAGCCAGGCGGCGAAGATACGGACGCCGATATCGGCAACTGGAACCTGGACGAATAGCCGCCTCGCCAGCAACGAGGCGGTGGGATGTCGAGTGTTGCGATGCCAGCCGTGCCGATGACTTGGCCACCGCGCGGTTTCACCCTGATCGAAGTCATGGTCGTGATGTTGTTGATCGGCATCATGACCGGTTTCGCCCTGCTGTCGGTGGGCGGTGGGCCGCGGGAGCGACTGAAGGAGGAAGGGCAACGACTGGCGGCGCTGGTGGAGCTGCACCAGCAAGAGGCCATTTTGCGCGGCGAACCGCGCGGCATTCGCTTCACCCGCACCGGTTACGCGATCCTGAGCCTGAACGAAAAGGACGAGTGGCAACCGCTGGCCGCCGCGACCACCCTGACCCGGCGCGAGTTGCCCAAGGATATTGTCCTGGGGCTGTGGGTCGACGACCGGCCGGCGGAACTCGCCGCCGCGGGCCGACTGCCGCAGGTGCTGCTGCTGGCCAGCGGCGAGGCCACCGAATTCGTCGCGGTGCTCGGATTCGCCGACGAGCAAGGCCCGGATGCGCCCTTGTACCGGATTGCTGGCGATGCCCTGGGCCGGTTGGCGGCGGGCGCGGTGGAGCGATGAAGCGCGCGATTGGCTTCACCCTGCTGGAAGTGCTGGTGGCGCTGGCGGTGCTGGCCATCGCCATGGGCGCGGTCATCGGCGCGACCACCCAGAGCGTCAATACCGTCGGCGCTCTGCGCGACCAAACCTTCGCCGGCTGGGTCGCCCTCAATAAGGTCAACGAACTGCTGCTTGCTCCGACCGCCTGGCCCAATGAGGGCTCGCGCAAGGGCGAGGCCGAACTCGCCAATCGCGTCTGGCGCTGGGAGGCCCGCTTCGGCAAGACCGACGACCCCGACATGCGCCGCCTGGAGGTCACGGTGCGGGCCGGTGAAACCGGCCCGATTCTCGGCAAGCTGGTGGCATTCAAGGGCCGGCCACCGGAGAAAAAACCGGATCAGACGCAGCCCGGGAGTCAGATCCCCCAGCGCGCACCCTCGCCCGCGCCACGGGGGGCGGGGACCAAGCCATGAATATCCCAACGCGCGGCTTCACCCTGCTGGAACTGCTGGTCGCCCTGGCGGTGTTCGCCATCATGGCCATCGCCGCCTACGGCGGCCTGCGCAGCGTGCTGTTCACCCGCGCCGCCGTCGAGGAGCAAAGCCGCCGACTGGCGGCGGTTCAACTGGCGGTTTATCGCATGGAGCAGGATGTCGAACAAACCCTGGCCCGCGGTATCCGCGACGAATATGGCGAGCCGCAACCCGCCCTGCAGGGTGGCGCGCTGGCCAGCGACATCCTGGCGCTGACCCGTGCCGGCTGGGACAATCCGCTCGGTCAACCGCGCGCGACCTTGCAGCGGGTCGCGTACCGGCTGCGGGAGGGTCGGCTGTGGCGACTGTACTGGCCGGTGTTGGACCGGGGCGGTCTGATCGAGCCGCGCGAAACGCTGTTACTGGATCGGGTGCGGGAGTTCAAGGTGAGGTTTCTGGATGCGGACGATACCTGGAAAAACGACTGGCCATGGCCCGCCGCCGACGGCGAAGCCGAGCGGCGTGATTCCGCCGCATTGCCCCGGGCGGTGGAAGTCAGCCTGATACTGGAGGACTGGGGTGAAATCACCCGGCTTTTCCCTCTGGCCGGTTGATCCCGGCGCCCGGTCGTCCATGCCGCCGAAACTCGCGGCAAGCACTTGCCACCGTCAGATCGGCGTCGCCCTGATCACCGTGCTGCTGATCGTCTTCCTCGCCAGCGTCACCGCCACCGGTCTGGCGACTTTGCAGCAACTGGCGATCCGCCGCAGCACCGTGCTCCAGCACCAGCAGCAGGCTCGACTGTACACGCTCGGCCTCGAACAATGGGCGATGGTCATCCTGGCGCGCGACCGCCAGGATAACGAGATCGACCATCCCGATGAAGAATGGGCCAAGCCGCTGCTGTTGCCGGTCGATGGCGGCGAGCTTTCCGGCCAGATCACCGACCTGCAAAGCTGTTTCAATCTCAACAACCTATGGCGAGCGGCGCCGGGCGGACAGCGGCCCGAACCCAATGATCACGACCGGGATCGCCCTACCGGGGAAGACATGAAACAAGAGGCTGAATCGCGGGCGGCGACGGAGGACGCCACCGCGGAACCTTCGCCAGCAATACCCCAGTCGCCAGCCAATCCCGACCCATCGCAATCCGGGAAGGAAGGGCTCGACCAGCCTCAGATGCAAGTCCTGCAACGCTTGCTGGAAAGCCTTGCACTGAAACCGGAGCTAGCCCAGGCGATCGTCGACTGGATCGATCCCAACTTGGACCCGCTGTTTCCGGACGGGGCCGAGGATAGCGATTACATGGTGCTGGATCCGGCTTACCTGGCCGCCAACCGGCCCTTCGCCAGCGTTTCGGAACTGCGGCTGGTCAAGGGTGTGGATCGGGAAACCTACGACAAGCTGGCACCGTATGTCCGCGCCCTGCCGCCGGGCACCGCGCTGAATGTCAACACTGCGTCGGCGCCGGTGCTGGCGGCGCTCAGCGACGACGGCGTGGACGAAGAGGAATTGGAACGCCTGCTGGAAACCCGACCCACCGCGGGCTACGACGACGTGGACAAATTTCTGAACGCAGCCAAGCTCGCCGTGAACGCCGAATTGAAAGCCCATCTCAGTGTCGGCAGTCAGTACTTTCTATTACGGGCCGAGGCGCGGGTGGGCGATGGGCGCGCGATGTTATACAGTATGTTATATCGCGATAAAGACGGCGTCCGTGTCCTGCGGCACGGTTTCGGCAACCAGGATTGAGACGACATGCCCGCCCCGCTCTGTTTTTTCCGGTTCTTTTCCGCCGACGAGGCTGAATGGCTGCGTCCCGATGGAGAGATCCAGCGCGGCCCATTGACCGACTTGGCCGTTCGGGCTGGCGGGGCACGCCTGGTGCTGGCCGCGCCGGGCGAGGCGGTCACCTTGCACCGGTTGGCTTTACCCGGCCGTAAGCGCTCCACTTGGGCGCGGGCCGTGCCATTCGCCCTGGAAGATTATCTAATCGAAGATATCGAGGCGCTGCATTTCGCCCTGGGTGGCGTGGTGGATGACGGCCATCTGCCGGTAGCGGTCGTCGATCGGGGGTTGCTGCGCGCCTGGCTGGACGTCTGCGAGCAGGCCGGGCTGGCGCCAACCGCCGTCATTCCGGATCCGCTGCTGCTGCCCTGGCATATCGACGAGTGGAGCGTGTTCCTGGAAGAGCGGCGGGCGCTGGTGCGTACCGGCCGCTGGGAAGGCTTCGCGACCGAGTGCGACAATTTGTCGCTGCTGCTTAATCGGGCACTGGCCGAAACCGGTGACGCCAAGCCTCGGTGCCTGCGTGTTTGGGGAACGCCCCCGACGGAACTGGCCGAGACCGGGATCGAACTCAGCCGGGTAGACGCTCCAGCCGAACCACTGGCGCTGTTCGCGGCCAGTTATCAGCCGACCGCCATTCTGAATTTGCTGCAGGGCGCCTACGGCCGGCAAGCGCATTGGGGCCGCTGGCTGCGACCCTGGCGGGCGGCGGCGCTGCTGGCGGGAATAACGCTGCTGGCGCAGGGTGTCGGGCAAGCGTACGAGCACTGGCGGTTGCAACGGGAGTTAACGACACTGCGGGCCGAGATCGAACGAACCTACAGGGACGCCGTACCCGACGCGACCCGAATCGTCAACCCCAAGGCCCAAATGGAAACCCGCCTGCGAGAGCTGGCGCCCAGAGGCGGCAGCGGATTCCTGGATCTGCTCTACCAGGGCGTCCAGCCGCTGGCCAATTTCCCGAGCGTCGCCTTGCGCGGCCTTGGCTACCGCGACGGGCAACTGGATCTGGCGCTGGAAGGAGGCGATCCCGCGGTGCTGGATCGGCTCCGGCAACAGTTTGATCAACAACCGGGGCTGCGCATGGAAATACGCACCACCCAGCGGGAAGGCCAGATGGAAAGCAAAATCACGCTGAAAAAAGCGCCTTCATGAAAGCCTGGTGGGAAGCTTTGAGCACCCGCGAGCGCCTGTGGGTCGTCGGAGGACTGGGGGTGCTGCTGCTGTTGCTGTGTTATGCGCAGGTGTGGAAACCGTTTTGGACCAGCCACCGCCAGCTTCAGCAGCGCACCGCCGAGCAGCGCGCCGACCTGATCTGGATGCGGCAGGCCGCGCGGGAGGTCAAGCGTCTGAGCGCCGCCGCCGGCGCGCACCCCGCCAGCGACGGTCGCTCCCTGCTGACACTGGTGGATCAGACCGCCCGGACGGCCGGGCTGGCAAGCACCCTGAAGCGAGTTGCGCCACAAGGCGAGGACAAGCTTAGCGCCCAACTGGACGCGGTCGAATTCGACAAACTGATCCCTTGGCTGGGGATGCTGGAATACGATCACCGCCTTGCCATCGTCAGTCTAAGCGTGGATCGTACCGACGCCGCCGGCCTAGTGAACGCCCGCGTCATCCTGCAGGGAGTTCGGCCATGAAGCGTTTCCTGGGTTACGGCCTGCTGGGCCTGCTGACGTTCTTATTGTTTCTGCTGCTGCTGGCTCCGGCCGGTTTGGTGCTTGATCTGCTCGACGAGCGGTTACCCGATCTTGATGTGCAAGCGGTGGACGGGACGGCGATCAAAGGTTCGGCCTGGGGCGTAAACTGGCGCGATACGCCAGTCAGACGACTGAATTGGGACTGGCAACCGTTCGCCCTCCTGGGCGGATGGCTGGAATTCAAGCTGGACGTCGACGATCCCGAAGCTAAACTGATAGGAAACGCCGCGATAGGATGGGGTAACCGGCTACGTTTTCGTGATTTCAGCGGTCGCCTGCTGCTGGTCAAGCTGAGCACATTGGCCGGCCAGCCCAAATCGCCGCTACAGGGAGTGGTGGAATTCAGCTTGCGGGAACTAAGCCTGAACGCCGACGGCTTGCCGCAATCGGCTTATGGCGTGGTTTATTTGCTTAACCTGCGCGCCATGTTGAGCCAAGAGCTGAATCTCGGCGATTTCGTAGCGCAACTGAGTCCGGCGACGGCGGGGGTGGGCATCCAGGGTATGGTCAAGGACAACAACGCGCCGCTGGAGCTGGAAGGAACCTTGAACGTGTCGCCCGACGGCCGCTATCGTTTTAGCGGGTCGGCCGCTGTCCGCGATGCCGGCAACCAGGCTCTGCGTCAAGCACTGAACCTGCTGGGGCCACCCGGCGGCGATGGTCGCTGGAAGCTGGACTTTTCGGGCATTCTGGCCAGGTAGGATCCATAAGCCATGGGAGCAGGTCATTCCCTTCAATCCTCGCAAGCACACTCCAAGCACGCGATCGCAAAGAAACAACCTAGGGAGAAAACCTCGATGCAACCACGACTGCGCGGATCATTGGTTCTTCTGACACTGTTGGTGCTGGCTGCTTGCGCCACCGATCCGGCGCCGACGCCGGTCAGACTTCCAGCCAGCGCGAGCATACCCTCCGATGCGGTGTTCCCAACGCCGCCGGAACTCCAACCGCAGGTTGAGTTTTGGAGCAAAGTCTATGGGGTTTGGGGGCGCAACCAGGTTGCCCTGCACGACGACCGCTATATGGATGTCATCTACGGGGTGATTACCTTGCCCGGCTCGGTGAGCGAAGGCCAAACCGCCGAACAGAAGGATTTCGTCAAGGGGCACTATGCAACCTTGAAGGATCTGTTGCGCCAAGTGGAATTCAAATCGGCGGCCAACATCCCGCTGATGCCGGCCGAACAAGCTTTGGCGAATTATATCCGCAATGGTAGCGGTGGTCCCGGCGCTATCGCCGGCGCCAGCGAGCGGCTACGCAGCCAGCGAGGCATGCGCGAGCGATTCAAGCGGGGCCTGGAAATCAGCGGTCGCTACGACGCGGCGTTTCGCGGCGTGTTTCGCGAGGCCGGATTACCCGAGGATCTGGCCTATTTGCCGCATGTGGAGTCGTCTTTTCAGAACCATGCCGCCTCTTCGGTCGGCGCGGTGGGCATGTGGCAGTTCATGCCGGGCACCGCACGACAATTCATGATGCTGAACGCGGCCGTGGACGAGCGGCGCGATCCTCTGGCGTCGGCGCAGGGGGCGTCTCGCTATCTGCGAGACGCCTACGATCGACTGGGTAGTTGGCCACTGGCGCTGACCTCGTACAATCACGGAGTCGGCGGCATGCAGCGTGCCCAGCAGGCTTTCGGCAACGATATTGCCACCATCGTGCGGAGCTACTCGGGATCCAGTTTCGGGTTTGCATCGCGGAATTTCTATACCGAATTTTTGGCGGCTCGCAATGTCGCCCGTAATCCCAATCTGTTTTTCCCGGAAGGTGTCAGCTACGAGCCCCCTCTCAATCTGGATCGGATCCGGTTGCGGCAAACGGTATCCGTGCCAACCTTGGCCAGTTATTACGAAGTGAGCTCGTGGGATCTGGTCGATCTGAACAAAGCATGGAAACCCGCGGCACAAAACGGACGGGTTGCACTCCCCGCGGGAACCCTGGTTTGGCTCCCGGCCGGAACGGTGTTACGCCTCACGCAGCGCGGCACCGCTGACCGGGCGCTGGCGCTGGCCGAAACGGTCAACACCGTTCGCTTACGCTGATAACGCCACGTTGATCCATGAAAAACCCCTTCCAATGGAAGGGGTTCGAGCACCGACCATCGAAGAACGTCAACCCAACTTCTTAAGCAATTCCCTTGCTTGCTGCTGTTGGGAAGGGGTGCCCTCTTGCAGCGCCTCCTCCAACAGGCTGCGTGCTCCCACCTGATCGCCCATATCCAGGTAGGCCGTGGCCAAATCCAGTTTGGTTTCCACATAATCAGCGGCTCCGGCGGTCGATTCGCTGTCAGACTCCATGCCACCGAGATCAAGCGATCCACCGCCGCCCCCCTGCAAGCCCTCGTCCAGCTCCAACGGTTCGGCGAGCGCGTTGGGTTGCTCCAGTTCCTGAGCGACGTTGGTGAATTCGAATTGCCGGGAGGGTGGCGGCATGGATAGCGGTTCGATCCGGTGAATGGCGGCCGGCGGAGCCGCCGGTTTGGATTCGGACGCGCCGGGCGCCGGTGGCGGTGTATTGGCTTTCGCACCCGATTCGGCCGACTTCAGTTCCAACGGTGGCAAGTCGGCTCTCGGCCGCGCGGTGTTTTCCAACCCCAGATCGCCAAAATCAAACTCCAAGTCGTCCAGCCGTAGTTCGGAAGGCAGATCCGCCTGGGATGGCGTGGCAGCCTTTTTCGATGCCAGGTTCGCCGACAGAAATGGATTGGCGTCCGTGTGGGTTACCGATGCGGTGGGAGGTTCGGTATCGGGTAAACGCGGCGTTTCCAGCTTTCGCGTGGAGGCGGCGTCTTTTCCGCTTGCCGCCGCGTCGCCCAACCCAAAATCGATATCCTTAAGTAGTTCGTCAATTGGTTTGGGAGGCGTTGCCGCGGGCTTGTTGGATGCGGCTGGCTTGGCCGATACCGTCTGTTCGGTCGCAGTCACGACCGGGGCCGGGGCCGGGGTCGGGGTCGGGGTCGGGGTCGGGGTCGGAGCCGGGGCTGGTGAACTTGCGACGGCGGGCCGAGGCCGAACGGAGCGAGTTTCGCGAATCTGGGTGCGGGTCGCTGTCGCGGACGGCTCCGGCGCGGGCTTGGGCGCATCGATCGCGTCGGTCTCAACCAAAGGCTGTTTCGGCTTGGCGGGACGCCGCAACAGCGGCAATAACACCACCGCGGCTACCGCCAGCACAATCATGGCGATGGCGATCCAAACCACTGGGTTGGCCAGCCAACCGAATCCACTCTCTTCCGGTTGCGCGGCTGGCGGTTTGACGGCCGGTGGCGGACGGACGGGCGCCGGTTCCGGTTGGGCCACGGGAGGTGAGGGTTCCGGCTGTGCGGCGGGCGGCGCCTCGGACGCAGCGCCGACTGGCGTTGCCGGCGTCTCCCTCTCCGTTTGTGGAATGCTGGCTTGAGGGACGATCTCCCGCAATGGTTCAGCCGGCACCGGCAGCGGCGCCGGCTGGGATTCCACAACCGGCGGCGGTATTGTGGCGAGCGGCGGCGCCGGTTCCGGCGATGGGGCTACCGGTTGCGCGGTCGGTGGAACCGGCGGCGCGACCGGCGCGACCGGCGCGACCGGCGCGACCGGCGCGACCGGTAGCGGCGGAGTTAGGGTCGATTCGGCGGATGGCGGCGTCGCGGCCAGATCCGGAACGGATGGCGTGGACACCCCCTGCACGCCCAGCGCCTGCGGGGTTGGCACCTTGAGTACGGAACCCGCTCGCAGGATATTCGGATTGCCGTTGGCGAATGCTTCCGAATTGCCCGCCACCAGAATCGCCATCATTTCCGGCAAATTGATGGCGGGGGAGGGGCGAACCTGACTGGCAATCCCCATCAGCGTTTCACCGGACTTGACCGGCCCGTAAAACGTGGCCCCCTCGAAGCTGACCGGCCGGGCCGGCGGCAGCCCCGGAACCGCCGGTTCGGCGGCGGGCCCGGCCGCGATCGGCGGCGGAACCATGACCGGCGGCGGTGGGGGTGGGGGCGGCAACCGACGGTTGGCGTACAGTGCCGGATCAAGCTGGACGGGAAATCCCCGCAGCAACCGACCGCGTGGCCACACCAGTTCCACTAACAGGGTAAAGTTGGGCTCGCGGAGCGGCTCGGTCGAGGTGATCTTGAGAACATTCGGGCCACCGGGCGGCGTCTGAGTCGAGAAGCGCAGCTTCGATAGAAATTCATACCGCTCGATCCCCGCCCAGTCGAACTCCTGCTGGCGCGGGATCTGGGCGGTCAGGCCGATCAATTCGACGGGGTTGCTGCTGATCAGGGGGATTTCGGCTTCGAAGTTCTGATTGAGCGCCGAGCGTACCTCAATAGGACCGACACCTAGGGCAAAGGCGCACAACGGTGCTGCCAGCCCGGCCAGAAGGGATAGTCGGATTAATATCCTGGTCGGCATGGACTGTCTCCATTCCGCCGCCGGAGCGTTGCGGTGCCGGCGGGATTGGCTTGGATATCGCCACCGGCGCATCGAGCCGGCGGCCTTCCCGCTTCGAGTGGTCGAAACCTCTCAAAGCTTCCCCCTAAAGATACTCCTTAATGCAGAGGATTTCCGCGATTTGGATGTAGTTTCGAGAAGCGGCGCGGAAAGCCCCACCCACCGGCGAACCGGTGGGCGAGCGATCGGTGGGAGAAATTACGCTTCCAGCAGGATGCGCAGCATGCGGCGCAACGGTTCGGCGGCGCCCCACAGCAACTGGTCGCCACAGGTGAAGGCACCCAGATATTGGGATCCCATGTTGAGCTTGCGCAGGCGGCCGACCGGCACGGCCAAGGCGCCGGTGACGGCGGCCGGGGTCAGTTCACGCATGGATATCTCGCGCTCGTTCGGCACTACCCGCACCCAGTCGTTGGCGGCGCCGATCATCTCGACCAGTTCGTCCAGCGGCACAGCTCGGGTCAGTTTGATGGTCAGCGCCTGGCTATGGCAGCGCATCGCTCCGACTCGCACGCAAATGCCGTCGATGGGGACGGGATGGTCCGCGCGTCCCAGGATTTTGTTGGTTTCGGCCTGGCCCTTCCATTCCTCGCGGCTTTGGCCGTTATCGAGCTGTTTGTCGATCCAGGGGATCAGGCTGCCGGCCAGCGGCACGCCGAAGCTGGCGGTCGGGAAATCGCTTGACCGCAAAGTATCGGCCACGATGCGGTCGATCTCCAGGATCGCCGAGGCGGGCTGCTCCAAGCGGTTGGCCACGGCGCCGTGGATCGCGCCCATCTGCTGGATCAATTCGCGCATGTTCTGGGCGCCAGCCCCGGAAGCAGCCTGATAGGTCATGGCGCTCATCCATTCCACCAGACCGTGCGCGAACAATCCGCCCAGACCCATCAGCATCAGGCTAACCGTGCAGTTACCGCCGATGTAATTCTTCACCCCTCGCGCCAGCGCGCCCTCGATCACTTCGCGGTTGACCGGGTCGAGAATGATGACCGCGTCGTCCTTCATCCGCAGGGTCGAAGCGGCGTCGATCCAGTAGCCATTCCAGCCGGCGGCGCGCAGTTGCGGGTAAATCTCATTGGTGTAATCGCCGCCCTGGCAGGTCACGATGATGTCCAGCGCCTTCAGGTCGGCAATGGAGCGGGCATCTTTCAGGACTGGCATGTCCTTACCGATGGCCGGACCCTGGCCACCCACATTGGACGTGGTGAAAAACACCGGATCGATCGGGGCGAAATCGTTTTCCGCCACCATCCGATCCATCAGCACGGAACCCACCATGCCGCGCCAGCCGACCAAACCCACTCGCTTCGTCATCGCCGTACCTTGAATAGATCAAGCATCAAAAAGTTGCCCAAAGCGGAAGTTTCCCGCCCGATAAGGATCTTGCCCTCGACCCCGGCCTTCGCCTGCTCATTCCATCAGCGCCGCCACCACGGCGTCGCCCATCGCCTGGGTGCCGACCGGCGTCATGCCGGACGCCGTGATATCCAGGGTGCGCAGACCCCGATCCAGCACCCGGCCGACCGCTTCCTCGATCCGCCCGGCCAGTTGCGGCTGGTTCAGGCTGTAGCGCAGCAGCATGGCCGCCGACAGGATGGTGGCCAGCGGATTGGCCACGCCCTTGCCGGCGATGTCGGGCGCGGAACCGTGTATCGGCTCGTACAACCCCTTGCCCTGGCGATCCAGCGAGGCCGACGGCAGCATGCCGATCGAACCGGTCAGCATGGCGGCGCAATCGGAGAGAATATCGCCAAACAGGTTGCCGGTCACGATCACGTCGAACTGCTTGGGCGCGCGCACCAGTTGCATGGCGGCGTTATCGACGTACAGATGGGACAGGGTCACGTCCGGGTATTCTCGCGCCACCCGCCCGACCACCTCGCGCCACAGTTCGGAGGCTTCCAGCACGTTGGCCTTGTCCACCGAGCACAGCTTGCGGTGGCGCTTGCGGGCCGCCTCGAAGGCCACGCGGGCGATTCGCTCGATCTCCGGCTCGCTGTAGCGCATGGTGTTGAAGCCTTCGCGCTCGCCGCTGTCCAGGGTGCGGATGCCGCGCGGCTGGCCGAAGTAAATGTCGCCGTTCAGCTCGCGCACGATCAGAATGTCCAACCCGGCGACAATCTCCGGCTTGAGCGCCGACGCCGCCGCCAGTTGTGGGTAGAGCAGCGCCGGGCGCAGGTTGGCGAACAGTTCCAGGTCGGCGCGGATCGCCAGCAGGCCACGCTCCGGGCGCAACGGCCGGTCGATTTGCTCCCATCGGGGGCCGCCGACCGCGCCGAGCAGGATGGCGTCGGCGGCGTGCGCCTGACGGCGTGTCTCCTCCGGATACGGCGCGCCGAGTTCGTCCACCGCGCAACCGCCCAGCAGACCGTATTCCAGCACCGCATCCAGACCGTGTTCCTGGCGCAGGCATTCCAATACTTTCGCCGCCTCGGCGACGATCTCCGGGCCGATGCCATCGCCGGGTAGAACCAGAATCTTATGGGTCATGCGCGTTCGCTCCCTCCGCGGAATTCAGGAAAACAGCCAGGGCGCCTGCTGGCGCCGCCGCGCCTCGTAGGCGCGGATTTCGTCGGCATGGCGCAGGGTCAAGTCGATATCGTCCCAGCCGTTGAGCAGGCATTCCTTGCGAAACGGATCGATCTGGAAACCGAGCACCGCGCCCTTGGGAGTGAGCACGCTCTGCGCCAGTAAATCCACGGTTAGCCGGTAGCCGGGTTGCGCCACAACCTCCTTGAACAGCCGGTCCACCGTCTCGACGGGCAGCCGCAGCGGCAACAGGCCCGATTTGAAGCTGTTGGCGAAGAAGATGTCGGCGAAGCTGGGCGCGATCACGCAGCGGATGCCGTATTCGTCCAGCGCCCAGACCGCGTGTTCGCGCGAGGAGCCACAGCCGAAGTTTTCCCGCGCCAGCAGGATGCTCGCCTTCCCATAGCGCGGATGATTGAGGGGGAAATCGAGATTTCGGGGCCGTTCCGAACAGTCCATGCCCGGCTCGCCGTGATCCAGATAGCGCCATTCGTCGAACAGATGGGGACCGAAGCCGGTGCGCTTGATCGATTTCAGGAACTGCTTGGGAATAATCGCGTCGGTGTCCACGTTGGCGCGATCCAAAGGGACCACCAGACCGTCGAGTCGGGTAAAGGCTTGCATCGACATCTTCCTCAATAAATCCGCACGTCCACGAAATGACCGGCCAGCGCCGCCGCCGCCGCCATCGCCGGACTGACCAGATGGGTGCGCCCGCCCTGCCCCTGCCGCCCTTCGAAATTGCGGTTGGAGGTCGAGGCGCAGTGCTCGCCAGGCAGCAAACGGTCGGCGTTCATCGCCAGGCACATCGAGCAGCCCGGCTCGCGCCACTCGAAGCCGGCGGCGGTAAACACCCGGTCCAAGCCCTCGGCCTCGGCCTGCTGTTTCACCAGGCCGGAACCCGGCACCACCAGCGCCTGCTTGATGCTCGGCGCGACCTTGCGGCCCTTGATCACCGCCGCCGCCGCGCGCAGATCCTCGATGCGGCCGTTGGTGCAGGATCCGATGAAGACTCGATCCAGCTTGATCGAGGTAATCGGCATATTCGGCCGCAGGCCCATGTAGCGCAGCGCCCGTTCCATGCCGTCGCGCTTAATCGGATCGCTTTCCTGGGCGGGATCGGGAATGCGCCCGCCTACCGCCGCCACCATCTCCGGCGAAGTGCCCCAGGTGACCTGCGGCTGGATCGCCGTCGCGTCCAGCGTCACCACCCGGTCGAAGCGGGCATCGGGATCGCTGTGCAACTCGCGCCAAGCCGCGACCGCCCGTTCCCATCCCTCGCCTTGCGGTGCGAACGGCCGGTCCTTGACGTAGGCGAGCGTGGTGTCGTCCACCGCGACCATGCCGGCGCGGGCGCCGGCCTCGATGGCCATGTTGCAGACCGTCATCCGCCCTTCCATGCTCAGCGCCCGGATGGCGTCGCCGCCGAACTCGATGGCATGACCGGTGCCGCCGGCGGTGCCGATCCGACCGATAATCGCCAGCACGATATCCTTGGCGGTGATGCCCGGCCGGGTCCGGCCGTCCACCCGCACCAGCATCGTCCTGGATTTTTTCTGAATCAGGCACTGGGTCGCCATCACATGCTCGACCTCGGAGGTGCCGATGCCGAAGGCCAGCGCGCCAAACGCACCGTGGGTCGAGGTGTGCGAGTCACCGCAGACCACGGTCATGCCCGGCAGGGTGGCGCCCTGTTCCGGCCCGACCACATGCACGATGCCGCGACGGGCGTCGCCGATGGGAAAATAGCGCAGACCATGGGCGCGGGCGTTGGCGTCCAGGGTTTCGACTTGCAGGCGCGATACCGGATCGGCGATGGTGGTGAAGCCGGGATCGGTGGGTGTGTTGTGATCGGGCATGGCCACCATGGATTCCAGACGCCACGGCCGGCGTTCGGCCAGTTGCAGGCCCTCGAAGGCCTGCGGCGAGGTCACCTCATGCACTAGGTGGCGGTCGATATAGAGCAGCGCCGTGCCGCCGGCATCGGTCCTCACCAAGTGACTGTCCCAAAGCTTGTCGTAAAGGGTCTTGCCGGCCATGTCTTACCTCCTGCCTCAAGATATCGTCCAGCTTAAAACGCGCCAATTGATAACGCAAATTCATATTTTTCATAATTCGTATAAAATAAAAGCATCCATCGTCCCGACTAAAACGACCTTCGTTCCCTATGGATATCGCCGGCTTGCAGGCTTTTGTCACCATCGCCGACAGCGGTTCGTTTTCGCTGGCCGCCGAGCGGCTGCACCTAACCCAACCGGCGGTCAGCAAGCGCCTGGCGGCGCTGGAAGGGGAGCTGGATACGCGGCTGTTCGACCGGCTGGGCCGGGCGGTGCGACTGACCGAGGCTGGCGGCGTGCTGCTGCCGCGGGCGCTGCGCATCCTGGCCGAGCTGGACGACACCGGGCGGGCGCTGCGCAATTTATCCGGAGCCGTCGCCGGGCCGTTGGTCCTTGCCACCAGCCATCATATCGGTTTGCACCGCCTGCCGCCGGTATTGCGAACCTTTTCCAGCCGCTATCCCCAGGTACGTTTGGACATGCGGTTCATGGATTCGGAGCTGGCCGGCGCGGCGGTGCTGCGCGGCGAAGTGGATCTGGCGGTCATTACCTTGCCGCCACGGGTCGAACCGCCACTGGAAGCGTTGCCGCTCTGGCCGGATCCGTTGGCGGCGGTCGCCTCGCCCGCTCACCCGTTGGCGGAGCGGACCACCGTCGCACCGGAACGATTGAGCCGATATCCCGCCATTCTGCCAGGGGAGGCGACCTTCACCCGACAACTCATCGAGGAGGGCCTGGCACGGCTAGGGGTGACGCCGCTGGTGGCGTTTTCCACCAACTATCTGGAAACCATCAAGATGATGGTGGCGGTTGGGCTGGGCTGGAGCGTGCTGCCGCGCACCATGCGAGATGGGGAACTGCTCGAACTGAATGTGGATGGGCTGCGGCTGGAGCGTACCTTGGGGATGATGCGACACACGGGGCGTACCTTGTCGAACGCCGCCCGCGCGATCCTGGCAACCCTGCGGGGCTGATGTCGTCGGCGGGGAGAAGGCGCTTGCGCGAGGATCGCGCGGTTTAGGTTTTCGCGTTGGAATCTCCGGTATTTTCGCACCGTCCCCTGCGTCGATTTTTCAACGCGGCTTGTTCTCTCTGGGGATTTAGTTAATTCTTTAAGCAGTTAAATACAAACGCCCATCCGTGGCGGATTCAGTCAAACCCATTGAAACCATCATCACGAAGAGAGGACGCTTGATGAACACTTTTAGCCGTAATGTTCTAAGCGCCGCCGTCGGCGCGGTCGTTCTGGTTTTGGGCGGGGTGGCGCATGCCGCCGATACCGTAAAAATCGCCGTGGCCGGCCCGATCACTGGCCCGGTCGCTCAGTACGGCGACATGCAAATGAGCGGCGCCAAGATGGCGGTCGAGCAAATCAATGCCAAGGGCGGAGTCAACGGCAAGATGCTGGAAGCGGTGCTGATCGACGACGTGTGCGAGCCCAAGCAGGCGGTCGCCGTCGCCAACCAGATCGTCAACGACAAAATTAAATACGTGGTCGGACACTTGTGCTCCGGTTCGACCCAGCCGGCCTCCAAGTTGTATGAGGAGGAAGGCATCCTCATGATCACTCCGGCCGCCACCAACCCCGCCATCACCCAGCAGGGTTATCGGATGGTGTTCCGCACCATCGGCACCGACGATCAGCAGGGGCCAACCGCCGGCCGCTATATCGCCACCCAGATCAAACCGAAGAAGCTGGCGATCCTCCATGACAAGCAACAGTACGGCGAGGGCATCGCCAAGGAAGTCGACAAGACCGTCAAGGCCGCCGGTATCCAGCCGGTGCTGTTCGAGGGCATCAGCAAGGGTCAAACCGATTTCTCGGCCCTGATCACCAAGATGAAGAAGGACGAAGTGGATTTCGTCTACTACGGTGGCTACCACCCGGAACTGGGCTTGCTGCTGCGCCAGTCGCGCGAGCAGGGCTTCGATACCAAATACATGGGTCCGGAAGGCGTCGGCAATAAAGACATCAGCGCCATCGCCGGCCCGGCCTCGGAAGGCTTGCTGGTGACCTTGCCCGCCGATTTCAGCACCGATCCCGCCAACGCCAATCTGGTCAAGGCCTTCAAGGATAAGGGCCAAGACCCCACCGGCCCGTTCGTGATGCCGTCCTATTCGGCGGTGCGAATCATCGCCGACGCCATTCAGGGCGCCAAAACCGAGGATCCGGTCAAACTGGCCGAGTACATCCACAAGAACAGTTTCCAGACGCCGATCGGCAACGTGGCCTTCAAGGACAACGGCGACCTGAAGGAGTTTGAATTCGTTATCTTCGAGTGGCACGCCGACGCCACCAAGACGCCGGTCAAGTAACAGCGTTCGACGCAGGGGCGCGGGTAAAACACAACCTGCCTCCTGTCCCCCATCCCCTGCCCCACCACCTCGGATGCGGCGTCCATGTCCGGTTCCTCCCTCCTCGAATTCATCCAACAGGCGATCAACGGCCTGACCCTGGGCAGCATTTATGCGCTGATCGCCATCGGCTACACCATGGTGTACGGCATCATCGGCATGATCAATTTCGCCCACGGCGAAATCTACATGATCGGGGCCTACGTCGGCCTGCTGGTCATCACCGTGCTGGGCTTGTTCGGTGTGGACAGCATCTCGCTGATTCTTCTGGCGACCCTGGCGGTCAGCATCCTGGTGACCGGTTCCTACGGCTGGACCGTGGAGCGGCTGGCCTACCGGCCGTTGCGCGGCAGCCCCCGACTGGTGCCGCTGATCTCGGCCATCGGCGTGTCGATCTTCCTGCAAAACTACGTGCAGCTTGGCCAGGGCGCCCGCGATGTATCGATGCAGCCGGTATTGACCGGCGGCTGGCGCTTCGGACCCGAAGACGGGTTTCAGGTCTACCTGTCCTACATGCAAGTGCTGATCGCGGCGGTCACCGTGGTATCGATGACGGTGTTGACCTTGTTCATCTCCCGCTCGCGGATGGGCCGGGCCTGTCGGGCCTGCTCTCAGGATCGAGCCATGGCCAACCTGCTGGGCATCGATACCGATCGGGTGATCGCCCTGACCTTCGTGCTGGGCGCGGCGCTGGCGGCGGTGGCGGGCGTGCTGGTGTCCATGTATTACGGGCTGGTCAATCCCTTCATCGGCTTCATCGCCGGCCTGAAGGCGTTTACCGCGGCGGTGCTGGGCGGCATCGGCAGCATTCCGGGCGCGATGCTGGGCGGGGTGGTGCTCGGGCTGGCCGAAAGTTTCGCCTCGGCGTACCTGCGCACCGAATACAAGGATGTGGTGGCGTTCGCCCTGCTGATCGGGGTGCTTCTGGTGCGACCCAGCGGTTTGCTGGGCCGCCCGGACGTGGAAAAGGTGTGAGCCATGCGTCGCGTCCTGCCTGAAGCCCTGCTGGCGGCGGTGTTGACCGCCGTGCTGGCCGTGCCGATTTTCGGCCTGCGCATCCATGTGGACGGCATCGATGTCTCGCTGGACCGCACACCGACCCCGGTGATCGTCGCGGTCGTCGTCGTCTTCCTGCTGCGGTTGTTCCAGGAACCGCTGCGCGCCGGCTGGGCGCGGGCGCGTCTGTCGATCACTTGGCAACATCCGCTCGCCGACGCCTTGCGGCGCACGCGCCGGCAGCCGGGCTACCGGGCGCTACCGTGGACGCTGCTGCTGATCGCCGCCGTCGTCTGGCCGTTCACCGCCTCGCGCGGCGCGGTGGACATTATGACGCTGGCGCTGATCTACGTCATGCTGGGGCTGGGGCTGAACATCGTGGTCGGCTTCGCCGGATTGCTGGTGCTGGGCTATGCCGCTTTCTACGCGGTCGGCGCCTACGCCTACGCCCTGCTGGCCCAGCATTTCGGGCTGTCGTTCTGGCTTAGCCTGCCGATCGCCGGGGCGCTGGCGGCGCTGACCGGCTTCCTGCTCGGCCTGCCGGTGCTGCGGTTGCGCGGCGATTATCTGGCCATCGTCACTCTCGGCTTCGGCGAGATCACCCGCCTGCTGCTCAACAATCTGAATGTTTTGACCGGCGGTCCGGACGGCATCGGCAACATTCCCCGCCCGACCCTGTTTGGATTGGAGTTCGGCCGCCGAGCCAGCGAAGGCGGCGCCACCTTTCACGAATTTTTCGGCATCGACTACAGCGGCGAACATGCGGTGATTTTTCTGTACCTGCTGGGACTGGCGCTCGTGGTGTCGATCCTGTTCGTCATCGATCGGCTACAGCGCATGCCGTTGGGCCGGGCCTGGGAGGCGCTGCGCGAGGACGAGATCGCCTGCCGCTCGCTGGGCCTGAACCCGACCGTGATCAAGCTGTCGGCGCTGACCTTGAGCGCGGTGTTCGCCGGCCTGGCCGGCGCCTTCTTCGCCGCCCGCCAGGGCTACATCAACCCCGAGTCCTTCACCTTCATCGAGTCGGCCATGGTGCTGGCGATCGTGGTGCTGGGCGGGATGGGGTCGCAATTCGGCATCATGCTGGCGGCCATCGCGATCACCGCCCTGCCGGAACTGGCGCGCGAGTTCAACGAATATCGAATGCTGGCCTTCGGCCTAGTGATGGTGTTGATGATGATCTGGCGCCCGCAAGGATTGGTGCCCGCCGTCCGGCCGCGGCTGGAACTGCCGGAGCGTTCGGAGCCGGCGCCATGAGCCGCTCGCTCGGCAAGACCGCCGCCGCCGAACCCACCCCATCCCCGCTGCTGGAAGTTCGCGGCCTCAGCATGCGCTTCGGCGGCCTGCTGGCGGTGGACACCGTGAACTTCGACGTCCGCCGCGACCAAATCTTCGCCATTATCGGCCCCAACGGCGCCGGTAAAACCACGGTATTCAACTGCGTCGGTGGCTTCTACCGTCCGACCACCGGCAGCGTGACCCTCGATGGCCAGCCGATTCACCACCTGAGCAGCCATCGCATCGCCCGGCTGGGGCTGGTGCGCACCTTTCAGAACGTGCGACTGTTCAAGACCATGACCGTGGTCGAGAATCTGCTGATTTCCCAGCACACGCAATTGGAAACCCGGCTATTGCACGGTTTGTTCAAAACCCCCAACTACCGTCGCGCCGAGGCCGAAGCGCTGGAGCGAGCGGTGTTTTGGCTGGACAAGGTCGGATTGCTCCCAGTCGCCAACCGTGAGGCCGGCAATCTCGCCTACGGTCAACAACGGCGGCTGGAAATCGCCCGCTGCATGATCACCCATCCCAAGCTGTTGATGCTCGACGAACCGGCGGCCGGTCTCAACCCGCAGGAAACCCGCGATCTGGACCGACTCATCAACGATCTGCGCGCCGAGCACGGCGTGGCGGTGCTGCTGATCGAGCACGACATGAGTTTGGTCATGGGCATTTCCGACGAGATCCTGGTCATGGAGTACGGTCGGCCCATCGCCACCGGTACGCCGGATGAAATCCGCAGCGATCCGCGGGTGATCAAGGCGTATTTGGGGGAAGAGTGAAGATGCTGAAGCTGGACAACGTCCATACGTTCTATGGCCAAATCGAGGCGCTCAAGGGGGTCTCGCTGGAGGTGCATCCCGGCGAGATCGTCACCCTGATCGGCGCCAACGGCGCCGGCAAAAGCACGTTGCTCATGACCATTTGCGGCTCGCCGCGGGCGACGAAAGGCAGCGTCTTTTTCGAGGGGCAGGACATCACCCACAAGCCGACCCACGTCATCATGCAGTGCGGGCTGGCGCAGGTGCCGGAAGGGCGGCGTATTTTCCCCGGCCTGACCGTGCGGGAAAATCTGCAAATGGGCGGTTTCTTCGCCGACAAGGCGCGGCTGGAAACCGATCTGGAGCGGGTTTTTACCCTGTTTCCCCGACTCAAGGAACGCCGCGACCAGCGCGGCGGCACCCTGTCCGGCGGCGAGCAACAGATGCTGGCCATCGGCCGCGGCCTGATGAGCCGGCCCAACCTGCTGCTGCTGGACGAGCCCTCGCTAGGGTTGGCGCCGATCATCATCGCCCAGATTTTTCAGATTCTGAAGGAGATCCGCGAAGAAGGGGTGACCATCTTCCTGGTCGAGCAGAACGCCCACCGCGCCCTGCAACTGGCCGATCGCGGCTACGTGCTGGAAAACGGCCGCATCGTGCTGGCCGACACCGGCGCCAACCTCCTGGCCAACGACGAGGTTCGCAAAGCCTATTTGGGTGGCTAAGCGTCCAGCATCGCGCCACCGCCACGCCGCCGTCCGCCGCGAAATGCATGTTGCCCACGAGGCGCTGGCGCCGCCATGCTGCCAAGCGTCCGGCCTTGTTGTAGTATAAGCATCCTTCTCCTTATCAACGCGGCATTACTACATATAAAGGCGAGATCCATGATTCTGGACAGAGTAGGCGCCGGTCATAATCTTCCGGACGAGTTCAACGTCATCGTTGAAATCCCCGCGCATTCCGACCCGGTCAAGTATGAAGTGGACAAGGAATCCGGCGCGCTGTTCGTGGACCGTTTCATGAACACCGCGATGCACTACCCCTGCAACTACGGCTACATCCCCAACACGCTTTGCGAGGACGGCGATCCGCTGGACGTGCTGGTGGTGGCCCCGTTGCCGGTCATCAGCGGTTGCGTGGTGCGCTGCCGGCCGCTGGGCGTGCTGAAAATGACCGATGAAGGAGGAGGAGACGCCAAGTTGCTGGCGGTGCCCATCAAGCAGGAATGCGCCCTGTACGACCATATCGAGTCGGTCGAACAGATGTCCAAGGCGCAGTTGAATCAGATCGCCCATTTTTTCCAGCACTACAAGGATCTCGATTCCGGCAAATGGGTCCGCCTCGACGGCTGGGGCAGTCTGGAAGAGGCCAAGGCCGAGATTCTGGAGAGCGTGGAACGCTATAACCAGGAAAAATAAGTGAAGCGGCGGCCCGCCTTGTGGCTTCTCGTCGCTGTCGCGCACCGTGCGGTCGCAACGGGTCGCGCGCTGGTGGTCGCCGACCATCCAGGCTGTATGTTATGGTTATCCTTAACCTATTCTTAGGGAAGCTTGAAAGGCCGCTCCGGATTCCCCGCCCGGTGGCTTGGGCATGGCGTCGCGTCCAAGTCGGGTTCCGGGATTCGCCCGGCCAGTCGCGCGAAATACAACAAATATCGCACAATAATTGGGAGAATATCATGCGGATACGTTATTCACATCCTGGAGGAACCTTGTCATGGCGGCGGTAGGATTGATCATTGCGTTGGTCTGCGCCATCGGCGCGCTCGTCTACGGCGTCCAATCGGTTAAGTGGGTATTGGCCAAGGATGCCGGCAACGCCCGGATGCAGGAAATCGCCGCCGCCGTCCAGGAAGGCGCCCGCGCCTACCTGAACCGGCAGTACACCACCATCGCCATCGTCGGCGTGGTCATCGGCGTGGTGATCTTCTTCACTCTGGGCGCGCTGTCGGCCATCGGCTTCGCCATCGGCGCAATCTGTTCCGGCGTGGCCGGTTACATCGGTATGTACGTCTCGGTGCGCGCCAATGTCCGCACCGCTCAAGCGGCGCACGATGGTCTGAACGCGGCGCTGGAAGTGGCGTTTCGCGGCGGCGCGATCACCGGCCTGCTGGTGGTCGGTCTGGGTCTGCTTGGCGTGGCCGGCTATTACATGCTGCTGGGCGGATTCAGCGGCGCGGTTGCCGATCTCGGCCCGCTGGTCGGACTGGCCTTCGGTAGTTCGCTGATCTCGATTTTCGCTCGTCTGGGCGGTGGCATTTTCACCAAGGGCGCCGACGTGGGCGCCGACCTGGTCGGCAAGGTGGAGGCCGGTATCCCCGAAGACGATCCGCGCAACCCGGCGGTCATCGCCGACAACGTGGGCGACAATGTGGGCGACTGCGCCGGCATGGCCGCCGACTTGTTCGAGACCTACGCGGTGACCATCATCGCCACCATGTTGGTCGGCAGTCTGATGTTCACCGGAGGTTCCACCCAGAACGCCATTGTCCTGCCGCTGCTGATGGGCGGCGTGTCGATCATCGCCTCGATCATCGGCTGCGGGTTCGTCAAGGCCCGCGAAGGCGAAAAGATCATGAATGCCCTGTATCGCGGTTTGGGCGTGGCTGGCGGTATCGCCGCGGTGGCCTTCCTGCCCGTCATCTTCGTGCTGATGGGCGATCAGCATCCCTGGGGTCTCTACGGTTCGGCGCTGATCGGACTGGGTTTGACCGCCGCCATGGTGGTTTTCACCGAGTATTACACCGCCACTGAATTCAGCCCCGTGCAAAAGTTGGCCGAAGCCTGCACCACCGGTCACGCCACCAACATCATCGCCGGTCTGGCGGTATCGATGAAGGCCACCGCCCTGCCGGTGCTGGCGGTCTGCCTGAGCATCGGTCTGTCCTACTCTTGGGCCGGGTTGTACGGCATTGCCATCGCCGCGACCTCGATGCTCTCCATGGCTGGTATCATCGTCGCCCTGGACGCCTACGGGCCGATCACCGACAACGCCGGCGGCATCGCCGAAATGGCGGACATGGACGAGAAGATTCGCGGCATCACCGATCCGCTGGACGCGGTGGGCAACACCACCAAGGCCGTGACCAAGGGTTATGCCATTGGTTCGGCGGCACTGGCAGCGCTGGTGCTGTTTGCCGACTTCGAGCATAAGCTGGCGCTGGCGGACATCAAGGTTAGCTTCGAGCTGACCGACCCGGTGGTGATCATCGGTCTGTTCATCGGCGGCATGATCCCGTTCCTGTTCGGCGCGATGGCGATGGAAGCGGTCGGTCGCGCCGCCGGCAGCGTGGTGATGGAGGTGCGCCGGCAATTCCGGGAAATCGCCGGCATCATGGAAGGCACCACCAAGCCGGATTATTCGCGGGCGGTGGATTTGCTGACCAAGTCGGCGATCAAGGAGATGATCGTGCCGTCGCTGTTGCCGGTGTTGACGCCGATCGTGGTCGCGTTCGGCATGGCTTGGCTGATGGGGCCCGAAGCCGGTCCGAAAGCCTTGGGCGGCCTGCTGATGGGCACTATCGTGACCGGCCTGTTCGTGGCGATCTCCATGACCGCCGGCGGCGGCGCTTGGGATAACGCCAAGAAGTACATCGAAGACGGCAACTTCGGCGGCAAGGGCTCGGAGGCGCATAAGGCCTCGGTGACCGGCGACACCGTCGGCGATCCCTACAAGGACACCGCCGGCCCGGCGGTCAACCCGCTGATCAAGATCATCAACATCGTCGCGTTGCTGATCGTGCCGTTGCTGGCGACCATGTAGGGTCATGCAACACGGGCAGGAAGCCCGTTGCATCCGCCAGTATCGTCGAGGGGCGAGGAAATTATCCTCGCCCCATCCATTTTCTCGCACCGCTTTCCCGCTCTTCCCCCGTCATGTCCCTGACTCATTTCAATGCCGCCGGCGAAGCCCACATGGTCGATGTCGGCGACAAGACCGTCACCCACCGGACCGCGGTCGCCGAGGGCTGTATTTTGATGCAAGCCACGACTCTGGAACGTATCGTCACTGGAACGCACGCCAAAGGCGACGTACTAAGCGTGGCGCGCATCGCTGGCATCATGGGCGCCAAGCGCACCGCCGACCTGATTCCGCTGTGTCATCCGCTGACCCTGACCCGTGTGGCGGTGGATTTACAGCCTTTGCTGGAGCAAAACACCGTTCGCTGTCAGGCAACCGTGGAAACTCATGGCCGCACCGGGGTGGAAATGGAGGCACTGACCGCGGTGCAAGTCGCGCTGCTGACGATCTACGACATGTGCAAGGCGGTGGATCGCGGCATGACCTTGACCGATATTCGCCTGCTGGAAAAAACCGGCGGCCGATCCGACGCTTGGCGGCGTTCGTGAACGACCTGCTCTATATCGTCGATCAGCCGGCGCTGAATGACTTCTGCGCCGGGTTGCGCGGCGCGGCCTGGCTGGCGCTGGATACCGAATTCATTCGCGAGCAGACCTTTTACCCACAACTTTGTCTGATTCAGGTCGCCAGCGCCGACCAGGTGGCCTGCATCGATCCGCTGGCGCTGCCCTCCCTGGACCCGCTGCTGGATCTGCTCTACGACCCGGCGATGACCAAGGTGCTGCACGCAGCCCAACAGGATCTGGAAATTTTCCACCACCTGCGCGGCGCGGTTCCGACACCCGTGTTCGATACTCAATTGGCGGCGCTGGCATTGGGTCATGGCAACCAGATCGGCTATGCGGCCCTGGTGCAACAACTGCTTGGCGTGGAACTGGACAAAACCCATACGCGCGCCAACTGGCGCCACCGGCCGTTGGCGCCGGAATGGCTGGCTTATGCAGCCGACGATGTGCGTTATCTGCGGGAGTTGTACCTACGGCAACAGGCGGCGCTGGCGGCGCGCGGCTGGTTGGATGCGCTGGCTGAGGATTTCGCCGCACTGGCAGCCCCTCATCGTTACCGTTTGCAACCGCGGGAAATCTGGCGGCGGGTTCGGGAGCACAACCGATTGCGCGGCGTGCAGCGGGCGGTATTAAGGGCGCTGGCAGCCTGGCGCGAGGAACGAGCCAGTACGCACGACCGGCCGCGCCGCTGGATTCTCGACGATGCGGTGCTGCTCGAACTGGCCCGGCGAATGCCGAAGACTCCGGACGAACTATCGCGCATCCGTGGCCTGCCGGCGACCACCGCGCAACGAGAAGGGGAACCCTTGCTGGCGCGCATCGCCGCCGCCCGCGCCGAACCTCCGGAACAATGGCCGATCCGGACACCCCGGCCTCGTTTTCCGCCTGAAAAAGCCGCGGAGGTGGACGAGATGCTGGCGCTGATCGCAGCCCGCGCGGACCACTATCGCATCCCATCGCAATGTATCGCCGACCGCTGGGATGTGGAGAAGCTACTGCTGGGCGAAGATTCGCCGTTACGCCACGGCTGGCGGGCGGCGGCGATCGGACGGGAGTTGCTGGCGAGGGTTGCCGCGGACGCCGACCCGCAAACCTTGATCTGACCTGACCGTCGAATGACGCGCCGCATGGATCATCCATGCGACCCAGGGTTCAGGCAACATTCATCTTGCCGAGGAGATATTGTTCTTAGCCAGTGTGGGCGTCCGTGGGTTTTTAATAACGCACGCTCACTGGCGGTTAACCTCGCAATGGTGAACGTCGTCTTTTCCTACCCGCCTTGTTGCCTTGGAGTCCCTGTCATGCGCACGCTATTCAAGATCGTCTTTCTGACCGCGGCCGTGGGCTTGAGTGCGGCCTGCGCTCCACCGGGCGCGCCATACTACCACACCCAAAACGGTGCGCTGATGGGCGCGACGGCGGGCGCGGTCATCGGCCATCAGATCGATCGCCACGATGGCGCCGTGGTCGGTGGCGTAGCCGGCGCACTGATAGGTAGCGCCGTCGGCAGCCAAATGGACTACCGCGACCAACAAATCCATTACCTGCAAACGCATCAAGGATATTACGATGACGATGCCGGTTTTGTTCCGCCACCCCCCAACCGCTATCGTCCCCCCTCTTCGGATTATTACGACTCTCCACCTGCCTACGGCAGCGGTTATCCCGATGACTATGCCCCTGATTATTGAGCGGACTGGCGCGACGGCACAACCGGATCGATCATGGCCGTCACGCACGGGTGCTTTGCGATGGCGGTCAACACCTTTTGTTTCCGCTGCGGTTCCATGTTGAATGGATTGATTATAAATCATTTATAATCAATCCATTATATTTAATGCGCGGCGCTCACGGCCATGCGTAACCCACGCCGCCCATCCCGAAGCAGGCTCCCGTTTAGCATTGGCGGCAGCAATATAGTCTCCACGCATTCCCCCTCCCTCGCTTCAACCCCTTAACTCCGTTCACGCCAGTCACATCCCGCGCATCGGTTCAAATTGAACCGATCTCGGCAATAATATTGTCGCTTTATGATGTCTTATGTCTTTATTTTGGACATATAATCGTCGCGACCATTTGCTTAACTGGTTTTTTGATAATGTAGCTACATAAATACATCAAAAAAACAATTAGTTAAACAATAGCGACCAAAAAATAACAATGGCAGGATTTATGCTTTCCCTAAGTCGATACTTGAAATTCATGGTTGCGATACCTGTTTATAGTCTCAATTAATATACGTTATAACTTACAGCCAAATAAATCGATGATTGTGTATCAATAACATACGATTTTTCTTGAGTTTATGGAATCGGTAACGATATTTTAGCACCATGTACAAAAATATTTTGAAATACCCAGAAGCGCGGGACATCGTAAACCATGCCAGCAGTCGTTGCTTCCCATATTCCTTTCGATAGCACCGATCTGCTGGCGCTGCCGGTTTTACCGGCTGTGGTCGGAGAACTACTGGAAGCTTTCGAGAGCACGGGAGCCGGAATTCAGAAGCTGGCTCGACTGACCGGTTACGATGCGATCCTGAGCGCGCGCATGCTAGCGGTAGCGAATTCGGCCTCATGCCGCGATGGGACATCGCGTCGGGCGAACCTGGAATCCGCACTTGCGGCGCTGGGCGTGGAAACCGCTAAAAGCATCGTTGCCACGACCGCGATCCATCAATCGCTTACACCCTTGCGCGATATCTCCGCGTCGGCGCTGGATCGGTTCTGGCTTCATTCCCTAACCTGCGCGCATCTGGCCCGACGCTTGGCCGTCATCATCGATTACTCGGAACCCGAGGAAGCCTACTTGTGCGGGTTGCTGCACGATCTGGGCAAACTGGTCATCGGCGTCCGCCATGGCAAGGCGTTTACGGCCATGCAGGAGATTCGCCATCTCGCCCGCTCGCCGCGCGAGATCCCGGAATTGGAACAGCGTCTGTTCGATACGGATCACTGCGAACTGGGCGCGGCGCTGGTGGAAACCTGGCGGTTGCCCTCGTTTCTGGCCGACGCCATTCGCTTCCATCATCTGGATGCGGGCGAATTGCGCGGCGTCCATCCGTTGCCACGCCTGCTTCACGTAGCCAACGCCCTAAGCCAGGAGGAAGATCCCCAGGAAGAGACTTTTGTCCGTGCGGACAGTTTGCTGGGCTTGAACCGGACCCTGTTGCGGCAGGCGCGCTTCGAGGCGGAACGCGAGGTCATAAATCTGGCCGCCGATTTGGGGATCGACATGTCGGTGGCCGGCGGTGGGCGCAAAATGACCACGGTTCCCGGCGACATCTCGTTCGCTCAGGCGGCCCATGAGCGAATCCTGAGCGATGGCGCGGCTGATCGGGTCGATCAACCCGATACGCAGTCGGCTCTGCTGGAAGCCATGGTCGCCCAGGATCGGCTGGGGCAGGCGGTCCACGAACGGGCCCTGATGAACGAGGCGCGCGGCGAAATACACGGCGCCGACAGCGAACCGGCGCTGGCGCAGGCCATCGCCCGCTGCGCGACGATTCTATTCGATATCGCCGAAGTCTGTTTTTTTGTTGCGAATCCGGAGACCGGCACGCTGCGATGCGGCGCGTCCGAGGAGATGCTGCGCCAGATCGCCGTCGATCCCAATGGATCCGTCAACAGCCTCAGCCGGGCGTTGCGGGAACAACGAATCTGCCACTCTCTGGACGCGGAAATAGCCGTCGGGGTGATCGACCGTCAGTTGAGCCGGCTATGGGGAACGGACGGGGTGCTGTGCCTGCCGTTGTCGGGCGCTGAACGCCCGTTGGGTGTGCTGGCCATGGGGATCTCGCGCGCGCAACTCCAACGCCTGCTCACCCGCACCCGTTTGCTGCGGCTGTTTGCGATCGCCGTTACCACCGAGATCGACCCACGGCGGCAACGCGAAGCAAACCGACAGCGCGCCCAAAACGACCGGCGATTGCTGGAACGGCAGCAGTTGCGCGCCGCACTGCATGAGATCGCCAATCCTCTCACCATCATGCGCAACTACTTTCCTCTGCTTGAGGCCAGGTTGGAGAAACAGGCCGCCCGAGATGAATTGAAAGTGTTGCAAGAGGAGACCGAGCGAATCGGTCGCATCCTGCGGCGCCTATCCGAGCCGGGCGGCGCCGAACTGGAGGATGCCGAGGTCAATCTGAACAAGACCGTTCAGGGCCTGGCGAGCGTGTTGGACGACGCGCTATGCCGGCCGCACGGCATTAGTCTGAAGCTGAGTCTGGCGGATGCCCTCCCCGTGTTGCCGCGCGGTCGCGACACCATCCGGCAAATATTGCTCAACCTGATCCGAAATGCCGCCGAAGCCTTGGGGCAAGGCGGGACAATTACCGTGTCCACCCAGAACCGGATCAACCTACACGGGCGCCAGTATGTGGAAATAGCCGTCGCCGACACCGGCCCGGGCCTGCCCGATCATTGGTGCGCCAAGATCTTCCAGCCTGTCGCCAGCACGAAAGGAGATGGACACGCGGGGCTGGGTCTTGCAATCGTCAAGAACTTGACCGATCAATTGGGTGGCCAAGCCCTCTGCCGTCCGAACGGCGGGGGCGGCTCTATATTTACGGTGCTGTTACCGCTGGCTTGACGGCAAGAGTTGCCCTCCCGGTTCGCGCCAGACCGTCGCGACTCGGCCCGATCTCCATTGATCCCAAGCGCCCGTGCTCCTTGGAACAATCCCGTTCGTCGATTCCGACAGGATGCAATAATTCTATTTTGGTGTAACCTTTATCGATTGGTTGCGCGACCGTTGCTCATGCAACGATAGCTTGTATGCCGTGAATAATAATTCGATACCGACTGTGGCATTGTTGCCAGATCGCTTCCAGTCCTCGCAAAAACGCCCACGGAGGCGCCGGGAGTGCTGCTTTGATTAAGCTGCTGAAGGGTGCCGACAGTAGTGAGGGGGATCCGGACGAACCGTTTTCGGTTCTTGTCGTGGACGATGAACTCGGTCTCTTGGCCAGTCTCAAACAGTTGCTTGAAGCCCATGGTTATGTCGCCGCGGTGGCCGGCGGCGGCGCGGCGGCCTTGACGCAGCTGACCGAGAATCGCTACGACTTGCTGGTGCTGGACCTGGGGATGCCGGGCATCGGCGGCGCGGCGGTCTTGGATTTCGCGATTGAGCGCTGTTTGGACATGGCGGTTATCGTGATCAGCGGCACGACCTCGGTGGTTGAAGCAACCGCCGCCATGCGTCGGGGCGCCATCGATTACCTGCGCAAGCCGTTTGGCCCCGATGAATTGCTGGCCAGCATTGCCAACGCGACTCGCAAGCTGCGGCTGGAGCGGGCCAACCGTCTGATGCGGGATCGCGTCGAGGCGTCCGAACGCCTGCATCGCTTCCTGGTCAATCACTCCCCCGACCTCATTTTCATGCTGGACGTGGAGGGGCGCTTTTCCTATCTCAACGAGCGCGTAAAAACGCTGCTCGGTTTCGAAACCGACATCCTGGTGAATCGACCCTTGACCTGTTTGGCGGCTCCGCCGGATCGGGACAAAGTGGCGTCCCTATTGCGCCGCTTGGCCGCGGGGGTGAGGGAACCCCAGCTTGCGGAGTGGCGTTTTCTACGCCAAGCGGCTTTCCAGCACGACGCCCCGACCCTGGAGCCTTTTATCGTCGCCGAGGTAACCGCCTTTCCGATCGTTTCAGGCAATGGTTCGGAAGCCCGCTTCACCGGCAGCTACCTGGTGGCTCGCGATGTCACCAGCCGCCGGCGGGCCGAGGAAGCCTTGCTCCAGGCCAGCGCCCGCCTGGAGCATGTGGTCAGCGCCAGCCCCGCGGTCATTTACTCGCGCGATCCCTACTCCAGCCGGCCGCTCAACTTCATCAGTTCCAACATCGGCGATTTACTGGGCTATCGGGCGGAAGATCTGCTCGCCGACGAGCACCTGTGGGAACATCTGGTGCACCCGGAGGATCGCTTGCGCTTCAAGCACAGCCAGAACTGCGAGGATGAGTACGTCCAAACCAGTTGCGAATATCGCTTGCGCCACCGCGACGGCGGCTGGCGCTGGATTCGGGATACCGTGCGCCTGATCTGCGATCACGAAGGCCATCCCGTGGAACTGGTGGGTTCGTGGCTGGACAACACCGAAGCGCAACTGCTTTCCGAGCAGCTCGTCCATCAGGCCAGCCACGATTCGCTCACTGAACTCCCCAACCGCCGCACGTTTGAGCTGCGCTTGCAGCAGGCTTTGGAATGCGCCCGTACACAGGACGTCGAACACGCCCTGTTCTACCTCGACCTGGATCAGTTCAAGATCATCAACGACACATGTGGGCATGTGGCCGGCGATGCGCTGTTGCGTCAGCTTTCGCGCATCCTGCAGGCGCGGGTACGCAAGCAGGATATGCTGGCGAGGCTGGGAGGCGACGAATTCGGCGTGCTCATGGAGTACTGCTCGCTGCAAGACGCCATGCGGGTGGCCAACTCGCTATGTCGGGCGGTCAGCGATTTTCGCTTTGCCTGGGGCGACAAAACCTTCCATGTGGGGGCGAGCATCGGCGTGGTGTCGATCAACGCCGCCAGCGAAAGCTCCGGCAGCGTGCTCAGCGCCGCCGACAGCGCCTGTTACGCCGCCAAGGACGCCGGCCGCAACCGCGCGCATCTATATACCGAAAACGATACCGAGCTTTCCCGCCGTCAAGGCGAAATGCATTGGGTGGCGCGTATCAATCGGGCGCTGGAAGAAAACCGCTTCCAGCTCGCCTTCCAGCCGATCGTGCCCACCATGGACCGGTTCGAAGGCTATCACTACGAATTGCTGCTGCGCATGGAGGACGAATTCGGTCAACTGGTGTTGCCGGGCAATTTTCTACCGGCCGCCGAGCATTACCATCTGGCTGTCAAGCTGGATCGCTGGGTAGTGAGCACGGCGCTGAATTGGCTGTCCGACAATCCCGGTCACCTCGATAACCTGTCGTTGTGTTCGATCAATCTGTCCGGTCTTTCTCTTGGCGACGGCGCCTTGCTGGAATACCTGGTGGGGCGCCTGAAGAACAAGCGGAGCCTGACCGGCAAACTCTGTTTCGAGGTAACCGAAACCGCTGCTATCGCCAACTTTAGCAGCGCGTTGCATTTCATTGGCGCCCTCAAAAGCATCGGTTGCCGCTTTGCGCTCGACGACTTTGGCAGCGGCTGGTCGTCTTTTGCCTATCTAAAGAAGCTTCCGGTGGATTTTCTCAAGATCGACGGTATGTTCGTGGAGGACATGGCCAACGACCCGGTATCCTTGGCCATGGTGCATTCCATCAACGAGGTCGGCCATTTGATGGGCATGGAAACCATCGCCGAATTTGTCAAAAACGATCAGATTCTGGCCAAGCTGCGCACCATCGGCGTGAATTACGCCCAAGGCTATGGGGTGGGTAAACCGCGCCCGCTGACGGAACTGGTCGCATGTTGCCCGCGGATCAGCCCGAACCTGCAACATTAGCCGACATCGGTCTGGAGCTATACGAGACCGCCACCGGGAATCCCGGCGGCGGTCATCTTTTTTACAGGTTGGCCGAACGCCACCAGCTATTGTGTTCGCGGCGCAATGCTTCGTGCGACGGCATCGCGTAGAACGCCAAATCATCGCCGTTGCCGATGTAAAAACCGCTTTTGATCATGCGGTACGGGAATTCCAGGGAATGAACCCGATGCACCAGCTTGGTTCGCTTGTTATTGGGCTCCAGTTCCAGCAGCGCTTCGCGCAGGTGGTGCATGAACGAATAGGGCAGATCGCCCACCGGCCCGTTCTCGGGATCGCTCGCCAGCGCGCCCAGGCCGAGTTCGACGAAGCACAGGCCAGGGAAGCGGATGAACTTGGCCGGCTTACTGGTAACGCTCTGATAGTAGGTCACCGGGTCTTGCGTGCTGACCACCAGGCTGTTGACCGGCGCCAGATCCTGGTACATGTGCAGGGTCGGCGCTTCGCGCGGCGCGATCGGGCCTCGCTCCAAACCCAGGGTATGGCCGTAGGCGGTGCTCAAATACAATTTGCCCAGCGCGCTGGTGGGAATATGCTCCAGCACCCGGTAGATCGAGATGTAAACCGAGTTTTTCGGCGCCCCATCCGGATGCGGCACGCAGCGCTTGAGCGCATCCTCGACATCGAAAAATTCGTTGCGGAAGGCGGGGTCGACCTCGAAAAAGATCGCCTGCCCCTTGGATTTGTATTTGTGGCCGGTCGCGTAGTATTGCCCGAACTGTTCCGGCGGCAGCATGGATACGATCAGCGCCTCGGGAATCAGCGAGAAGTACAGATGAGCGGTCATGGTCACGTGCCCTCTTCAAAAAAAGTCATGGTTTTTAATGTATGCCTCCCTGGAAACCCGCGGATTTGCCAGGAAGAATGTTGGGTTCTGGCCTCGATCCGAAGATCATGCCCCCAATTATAGGCGCGACCGGCCGTCGCGCGGGTGTCTTTTCTCTCCAACATCGGCATCCGGCGCGAAGAGGCCGGTTATTGGGCCAACTCCCGCTCCAGGGCATCGAGTGTCGCGAGCGGCGACCGGCATTCCAGCCCAGCGCAGATGTAGGCGATCGCCGGCGCCGCGCCCGCCCGTCGTTCGGCCAGCAAACCGGCGGGGACGGCGGCCGTGGCGGGGATGGCCAGCGTCAACCGGTTCGGGGCGTAAGGCCGGGCGCACCGCTCCCACCATTCCGCCAACGCCTCGGGCTGGCCGCGCAACACGATCGTTTGCGCCGGTGCGAGCAAATCCTCCAGCGCCGCCAGTACGGCATTGCAGGCGTTGGGAAGCTGTTCGAGCATTGGCCAGGCCCAACGCAAGGTCCGCTCGGCGGCTTCCAGATAGTGGGTTTGGCCGGTGAGATGGCCCAGCTTCGACAACACTTGCGCGGCGATGCCGTTGCCGGCCGGCAAGGCGTCGTCGTGCGCCGACTTGGGCCGCTGGATCAGCGCCTCGTGATCGGTGGCGGTGAAAAAGAATCCTCCGGCCCCGCGATCCTCGAACTGCTCGAGCAGCACATCGGCCAAGGCCAGCGCGAAGTCCAGATCGCCATCCCGCCAGCGGCATTGCAGCAGTTCCAGGATGCCGTCGATCAGAAAGGCGTAGTCGTCCAGATAGGCGTTCAGACGTGCCTGACCATCCTTGTGGACCGCCAGCAGCCGGCCGTCCCGCCACAACCGGGCGCGGATGAAATCCAGGGCGCGCTCCGCCGAAGCCACGAAATCCGCCCGTCCGAGATGGCGGCCGGCGATCGCCATGCCGCGCATGGTCAAACCATTCCAGGCGGTCAGGATTTTCTCGTCGCGGCCCGGCCAGATGCGTTGCGAGCGGGCTTCGAACAGCTTGCGTCGGGCGGCGGCCAGCCATTCGCCGACCTGCGCCGGCGCCACCCCCAAGCGACTGGCCAGTTCGGGAATTTCGACAGCCAGTCGCAGATGCCAGGACTGGTTTTCGAAATTCGGCGGCTGCTCCAAACCGTAACAGACCGCAAACGCGACGTATTCCTCGGTGCTCAGCAGATCGCGGACCTGATCGGGAGTCCATAGATGGAACTTGCCCTCCTCGCCCTCGGAGTCGGCGTCGAGCGTGGCGTAGTAGCCGCCGGCCGGATCCTGCATTTCCCGCATCAGCCAGGCGCCGGTTTCCTCGGCGACCACGCGGAACAGCGGGGTCTGGGTCGCTCGCCAGGCCTGGGCGTACAGCGCCAGTAGCGGGCCGTTGTCGTACAGCATCTTCTCGAAGTGGGGGATTTGCCATTCGGCATCGACCGAATAGCGGTAGAAGCCACCACCCAGATGATCGTAAATGCCGCCCAGCGCCATTTTTCGCAGGGTGGACAGCACGACGGTTTCCGCTTGCCGGTCCGGCGCGTCGCCCCGGACGCTGGCGGCCCAACACCGCAGCAACCGTTCCAGGCTGGTGGGATGCGGGAACTTGGGCGCGCCGCCGAAGCCGCCGTTGACTGGGTCGAAGCCATGGATCAGCGCATCCCGCGCCGCCCGCAGCGGCGCATCGTCCAAGGCCGCCGGTTCACCCGCGGCGGGCGTGGCGATTTCGGCGCGCAGGGCCTCCAGCAGTGCCTGGTTCTGTTGGCGGAGTTCGGGCTGATGCTGGCGGTAGTGGGCGCTGACCCGGCTTAGGATCTCGGTAAAGGCTGGCATCCCGTAGCGGGGCGTCTTGGGGAAATAGGTGCCGCCGACGAAGGGCACATGATCGTCGTGGGTCAGGAACATGGTGAGCGGCCAGCCGCCGGCCCGCCGGTGCAGCATTTGAAAGGCGGTTTGGTAAATCTTGTCGAGATCGGGCCGTTCCTCGCGGTCTACCTTGATATTGACGAACAGTTCGTTCATCGCTCGGGCGGTGGCCTCGTCCTCGAAGGATTCGTGGGCCATGACATGGCACCAATGGCAGGCCGAATAGCCGATGGACAGCAGGATCGGCTTGCCTTCGCGGCGGGCCCGGTCCAGCGCTTCTTCACCCCAGGGATACCAGTCCACGGGGTTGTGGGCATGCTGGCGCAGATAGGGGCTGGTTTCGTGAATGAGGCGGTTGTTGTTGCTGTGCGGAGGCTCGGTCATGGCGGGTTTCCAGCAGGCGAGGCGGTAAGCGGCGATTCTCCATGAGTGGCTTACAAACTCCAATAGGTTCCCATCGACGCGCAAACGCTTTCCGGCCTGGAAAGGCGCGCGCCGTTTCCGGCCTGGATGATAAACTGACGATGTAATGCCGCCTCCAAAAACAGAGCGAGCCTCATGCCCTCCCTGACCACCGAACAAGTCATCGCCCTTGCCCCGGACGATGCCTCCGTGAAAGCCGCCCGTGGCTTGGCGCGACCCGGCAAATGGGCAACGGTCGGTCAAAACGACCAGGCGCTGTGGGGTGAATGCAAGGGCAGCGCCCTCTATCAAGTCTGCGTCGATCCCGCCGAACCCGCGTTCAAATGCACCTGCCCCAGCCGCAAGTTTCCCTGCAAGCACACGTTGGGACTGCTGCTGTTCGCCGCCAATCAACCCGCAGCCGTTCCCGCCGGCGAGCCGCCCGCCTGGCTGAATGAATGGCTGGCCAAACGGGAGCAAACCGCCCGCCGCAAGGCCGCCAAGACCCGGCCCGACAGCGACTTCGACCCGGAACAGCAGGCCAAACGGGCGGCGGCCAGGGACAAACGGAGCGTCGAACGGCAGCGCAAGGTCGAGATCGGGCTGGAGGAACTGGAGCGCTGGCTGCGCGATCTGGTCCGGCAGGGGCTGGCCCACGCCCAGCAGCAACCTGCCCGCTACTGGGACGGCATGGCGGAACGACTGTGGGACGCGCAGGCGCGGGGGTTGGCCAACTGGCTGCGGGAGCTGGCCAGCATCCCGGCCAGTGGCGAGGGTTGGGGCGAGCGCCTGCTGGCGCAACTGGGGTCGCTGTATCTGTTGCTGGAGGGCCACCGCCGGCTCGATACCCTGCCGGAACCGCTGCGGGCCGACATTCGCTCTCGCATCGGCTGGAGCTGGCAAGAGGCGGATTTGTCGGAGGACGCCTGGCTGCACGATCGGTGGCTAATGGTCGGTCAGCGCGCCTACGAGGAAGAGCAGATGCGGATGCGGCGCAGTTGGCTGTGGGGTCGGAACCATGACCGACTGGCGCTGGTGCTGGATTTCGCCCACCAGAGCCAGCCCATGCCGCCCATGGCCGCGCCAGGAACCTGGCTGGAGGCGGATCTCGGTTTCTTCCCCAGCGCCTATCCGCAACGGGCGCTACTGCGCCATGCCGTCACCGTCGAAGACCGGGGAATGCCTCCCGCGCTGGCCGACGGCGCGGCGTTGCTGGACGGCTACGCCGCGGCGCTGGCGCGGCAACCGTGGCTGGCGGTGCTGCCGGCGGCCGTGGCCGAGGTCTTGCCGGTGCGGCGTGAGTCCGAAGCCTGGCGCCTGCGCGACGCCGCCGCAAAGCTGCTGCCGTGCCATCCCGGTTTCGCCGATGCCTGGCGCTTGCTGGCCTGTAGCGGTGGGTCGCCCCTGACCATATTCGGCGAATGGAACGGCCAGCAATTCTGGCCACTGAGTAGCTGGCGCGATGGCCGATTCACGGCCTTTTGACGGAGGCGTGACGATGGCATGGCGGGAACTGGTGACTTGCGCCCTGCTGGGCACCGAACGGCAGGCCCCATCGATCTCCGGCGGTGAGGGCGCTCTGGGTCGAATACTCGGTCGGCTGGACGAGGATGATCGCGAAGGCGCGCTGCTGCGCGCGGCGGGAGGGATGGCGCTGTGGCGGCGGGCGGGGTGGCAACTCGCCACCGATCGCCAACCCCTGTCGCCACCTTGCGAGTCGGATGCCGCGCCCGATTGCGGCCCACTGGCTCGCCAGCACCTCACCCTGTTGCTGCAAGGCCACGATCCGGAACTGTTACCGGAATGGTTGGCCGCGTTGGGCGCGGTCGGGCGGCGCGTGCCCGAGGAATGCTTGCCGGCGCTGCTGGACGCCGGGGCGAAACAGACCGCCCTGCGCCCGGCATTGCTGCCGGTGCTGGGCCGGCGCGGGCGCTGGCTGGCCCGACACAATCCGGCCTGGAGCTATGCCGTCGAGACCACCGACGAGACCATCTGGCAAACCGGCCATTTCGAGGAACGGCTGGCCTTGTTGCGCCAGTTGCGGGCGACCCGGCCGGACCATGGGCGTGAACTGCTGGCCGCGACCTGGAGCGAGGAACTGGTCCGCCACCGGCGCGAATTCATCCAGACACTGATTACCGGACTGAATCCGTCCGACGAGCCGCTGCTGGAAACCGTGCTCGACGACCGCAACGGCGAGGTTGCCCGCGCCGCAGCCGATCTGCTGGCGCGCTTGCCGCAATCCCGACTGAGCCGGGAACTGACCGCCCGAGCCTTGCGGCTGCTGCGGTTTCGACCCGCCGGTCTGCTGAAGCGCGACCGCCTGGAAGCGGACTTGCCGGAGGGCGAGCCCGCGTTGCGCCGCGACGGCATCACCGATCCGCCCTCCTTCGCGAAACTGGGCGAGAAAGCCTGGCGGCTCAGCCAGATCGTTGCCGCGACGCCACCGGCGACCTGGTGTCGGGAGTGGCGGCGAACCCCGGCGGAAATTCTGGCCGCCAGCCGCGATGGCGAGTGGCGGCAAGCCCTGCTGGACGGATGGGTGCTGGCGACGCACCGGCATCGCGACGCCGACTGGGCTGAAGCCTTGCTGCCGCTCCATCCCGACCATGCCACCTTGACCGCCGCCCTAGCCGACATTCTGCCGCCGGCGCGATTCGAGGCTTATCTGCTGGCACTGCTGCGTGAATCTTCGGGCGGCGGTCGGGCATCGGCGTTGGTGGTGCTGAGCCACGTCGAACGGCCCTGGAGCGTCGAACTGGGTCAGGCGGTACTGGAACAGGTCCGCCAGCGAATTCGCCAGGACAAACAGCCGGATTGGTGGTTGGCCAGCGCCTTGCGCGGTTTCGCCCGCTGGCTGCCGCCGGAATTCAGCGAGGAAGCCGCCGCCGGCTGGCCGACCGAATCCAAGCAATGGCCGCAGTGGGAAAACGCCGTGAATGAATTTCTCGACCGGCTACGCTTGCGGCGGGTGATGCGGGACGCGATGGCGGAATCGGAATAAACGGCGGATTCGGCTTGCTGGCACGGGGTATGAAGTGAAAGGCGCCCCATCGAAAATCTTGCCTGCCCCCTCGTCAATGACCAGTCAACAAGCCGAATCGACCACGGGTGCACAGGAAAACTTGTTGTGAACAACCGCCAGCGCCTGTTTCTCAATGAACATGCCAGTGGACAACCGGCAAAGAGAAAGGGGTCGGGATTCCCCCCAACCCCTTGTCTTCATTGGTGGGCCGTGTGCGGCTCGAACGCACGACCAACAGATTAAAAGTTTCCCTTTCTACGGTTTGAACTAACCTTACATTGCCTTAAAAACCGTTTAAAATCTTGTGATTATTTCATCAGTATATTAGAATAAGCCTTAATTAGCCTTACCGAACTGCTTACATCCTGCTTACACTGTGCTTACAACGGACCGTAGTTTGTTTGTCGAGGAACCGCCCATGAAACTGACCAAACGCGGCATCGACAGCCTGCCGCTGCCAGAGACCGGACAGGCGTTATACTGGGATGATGAGTTACCCGGCTACGGGTTGCGGGTGACCAAAGGCGCGAAAACTTTCATCGTGCAACGCCGCGTCGCCGGGAAAACGGTCCGGGCGACGCTCGGCAAGTACGGTCCACTCACCCCCGATCAGGCGCGCAAGCTGGCCGTCAAGAACCTGTCCGAACTGGTGCAGGGCATCGACATCAATGCGGAAAAACAAGCGGCGAAGGTGCGCGGCATCACCTTGAGGGAGGCGTTCGCCGCTTACCTGGACAAGCGCCACCTGTCACCGCGAACGGTCGCCAGCTACCAGGAGACGATGAAGCTGGCGTTCGCGGATTGGGGAGACACCCCGGTTTCGGCGATCAACCGCACAATGATCGAGCGGCGATTTACCGCACTGAGTGCGCCCAGGTCGCCGGTCGAGGCAGGGACACCACCCAAACCACGGTTGGCTACAGCGAACCGGCATTTTCGGATTTTGCGTGCCGTGATCAATTTCGCCATGGAGAAGTACAGCACATCGGATGGTGAGCCGCTGATTCCATCAAACCCGGTAACGCGGCTATCGGTGCTGCGAAAATGGCATCGCATCGAACGCCGGACCCGCCATATCGAACCGCATCAGCTTAAGGCATGGTTTGCGGCGCTGGAACACAAGCCGGAAGATTCCACCCATCGAAACACGGTCCGAGATTTTTGCGCGTTCCTGCTGTTGACCGGCTGTCGAGAACAAGAGGCGGCGCGGTTGACTTGGAGCGCGGTCGATCTGGATGCCGCCAAAGTGACCTTCCCCGATACCAAGAACCACAAGACGCACGTCCTGCCGGTCGGGCCGTGGCTGGCTGAACTGCTGGAACGGCGCCAGCAAAATCGGACCTCGCCGTTCGTGTTCCCGGCCGATAACAAGACTGGACACCTGCTGAACCATCGTAAGGCGGTGCTGGCGATCTGCCAAGACAGCGGCGTGGAGTTTCGCTGCCACGATCTACGGCGCACCTTCGCCAGCATCGCTAGCGTCCACCTGGAGCGGTCGCTGTCCGCCTACACGCTCAAGCGGCTGCTGAACCACAGTGCCGGCGGCGACGTGACTAGCGGCTACGTGCAGGTCGGCATTGAGGACTTGCGGGAACCCATGCGGCAAATCGAGGATTTCATATTGAAGTGCGCCGGGCTGAAAGAATCGGCACCGGTGGTGAAACTGGACGCCGCGTCGGTGCAGGCACGAGCGGCGAGCCGGAGTGCCAGTCTTGACACGGCGCGATAAGCGGCTGGCCGCGATCCGGCGCAATCCCAAGGCCGTTCGCTTCGAGGATGCCTGCAAGGCGGCCGAAAGCATCGGATTCGTGTTGCGCGGCGGCGAAGGGTCGCACCGGGTCTACGGACGGGACGGCGAACCGACAATCCTGAATTTTCAAAACCGCAACGGGTTGATTGCCGAGTATCAGGCGCGACAATTACTCAAGATGATGGATTGCTACGAGGATGACGCATGAATCCCTACAAGTATCCACTGGAAGTATTCTGGGACGAGGGTAGCGAGGCGTTTATCTGCATTGCACCGGACTTGCCGGGCTGTAGCGCGGTCGGCGATACACCGCATGAGGCCGTGCAGGAAATGGAAACCGCGATGAAGCTGTGGATCAGCGCAGCACTGGCCATGGACCGAACGCTACCCGAACCTTCCCGAAAAGCCGCATAACCTTACTCCCGTCCTAGACCTCGCGAGTCGAAACCCCGGTTCACCTTCACCGGGTCGGGCGGGATTCCTTTCAAGAAGGTTCGACGTTGGAGGTGGCGTTCATGCAATCTATCAATCCAGAAGATATCTTTGACCAAACTCAGTCTGCTCTTCTTTGGCTCGGGCTGGACTTACTAAACCCACCACACTTTGATCCGAATACCGAAGTAACGAAATCGGTTATGACCATTTCAAGAATGTTTCAGAATGCTGCGGAAGCAGGGCGACTAAAATTCTGTAACAAAGTATTGCGTAACACATTCAAAATCGAAACAGCTTTAGGACCAACTCCAATAAATCAATACGATTATTATTTTACCGTCGAGGAATTGGTTTCTTTTGCAAAGCGCAGAAAGGAAAAGCCAGCATTTATTGATATGTTAAACTCTGATTATCAGGACTCCCTTCCTGAGAGACAAGACCGCCTACACAATCGAGAAAAGCAGGGAGTTTATCAAATACTCGCTGCATTGTGGCAGCTCTACTATGGAGATCGACAACCCGACGATTTAGCAGTTGAAGAATTTCTGAAAGACTCACAAGAGCGATTTCCATTACCAAAGGATAAGCGCACTA
This sequence comes from Candidatus Competibacter sp., assembly GCA_029624815.1. Taxonomy (GTDB): domain Bacteria; phylum Pseudomonadota; class Gammaproteobacteria; order Competibacterales; family Competibacteraceae; genus Competibacter. The sequence goes on along the minus strand of JARSSH010000025.1, from coordinate 1,212 downwards.
TTGAGCGACACTTGAAAACGGCATTATCACCGTTCGTGAGCGATGAATAACCCGATTTTGCAAATAGCATTTCTGTTTCCTATTTGTCTGCCATTCCCTATTTGTCTGCAATTTTCTATTTGCCAGCAATTGCAGCACGACCTGTAATCCCGCGCTAACCTGATCGCACCTTAACAACAACGAGGTGCGGTCATGATTCCTTCCGAATCCTCCCATCCCCTTGCCGATTTTTGGCGGTTACCGCCAGAAGCTTCGGTTTCGCGCGCGCTGGCTGCCAAGGTACTCCACAAATCCGTTTCTTGGATGGAGCGAAAAGCCTTATCTGGTGACGGGCCGGCATTTCGCAAGCTGGGGCGCCACGCACTGTACTCAAAACAAGACCTCCTGGAATATATCGAGAGCACTGCCAGCAGGCGAGTACGTTCGACTTCGGAGTTGCAAGCGCGAGAGGTGCGCCATGGCTAATCGCGCAGATATGGCCGAACAATTGCGCCAAGCTCTCGGCCATATCCTGATTGCCGTCGAGGATGCCGGTACCACTGCTTATCACGTCAGTAACGCCGGTGGCGAAATCCCGCATAGTTTTTTCGCCACATTGTCCGCTATCCAGTCGATTGTGGCGCCGCTTCTTCAGAGCGAAGGGAGTCCGGCCGACCTTGAATAATTTGCCTTGGTCTGGCCCACATTAATCCCTTCCCATTCTTGGAGTATTTGCCCATGGCATTCCTTGCCACAGAAACCATTGACTTAGAACCCCTGGCCGCCGGCGATGCCGCGCGCCGCTCTCTATCGCGGTTTCCTAGCCCCGCCAGTTCCCGGCACCCACGCCGGTTCGTTCTTGAATCGATTGGAGACTGATCATGGCCAGTAGCCCCCCTCGCAGTGAAATCCTCCTCGTCCATCCATTCGCGGACGACACCCACATTCGCCCGAACAACATCCGTGACGCGCTGGGCAATTGCGTCTCGACCTTGCATCTGGTTTCGGAACTGTTTTCCGACGAGAAGGGCGAATTTTACGATTCGGCTCAAGTCCGGCGCGGCGTGTTCCTGCACTTGCAATCCGTCGCCAGCACGCTTGAAGCCGTTGATGCGTATCTGGGGAACGAAGCCATCAAGGCCACGGAGGAACGTAAAGCCGAGCGACACGCCGAGTACGAAGCCCGCCGCGCGACCGAGGAGCGCATTGAGTCAGACCCGGAAGTCATCGCCA
>JARSSH010000024.1:63141-118405 GCA_029624815.1 Candidatus Competibacter sp. | reverse complement strand
GGTCGTTCTCGCCTTCCTCGCACTCTTAATTAGGAGATCGTAAACAGGCTCTTACGAGTCTCGGCGTTGCGCGCCGCCACCGAGGCCCAGGTCGTGACGAAGACATCGCCGCTTTGGGCGGAATAGGCCATGCGTTCGCTGGCCAAATCGCGCACCCGCAAGCCGGGAAAATCCCGCTTTAACGCGCCTTTGGCCTGTTCCACCAGAGTGGCGAAGGGCGTGAACCAGAACCAGACGATCCGGGCGTTATGGCGATGATCGGGACCAGCGAACGCTTCGGCGATGAGGCCCGCCATCAGGGTCTTGCCGGCCCCGGTGGGCGCTTCCAGCAGCACGCAGCCGTTGAAGGCGCTGGCGGCGCGGCGGCTGTCCTCGTCCGCCGCTGCCTGAATCTGGCTTTCGGCGTAGCGGAAGATATCCAGGGCATTGTTGACCGCATCCCGCTGGTATTTTTTCGGAGTTGGGGCGCTCATGTCCGCGCTCCCAAGCCAAAACGATGGACCAGGAATTGAGGAATCGCCTGGAAAGTGGCTCGCTCATCCTCGATATGCTGATTCAGCCAGCCCGGTTGCCAGGAATAAACCACGGCGGTTCCGGCATCATGAATCACTTGCTCCACGGCTTTGACGATCGCCTCGGAGACTTTGGGAACGTAAAGCATGGCGCCGTTTTCGGTTTCGGCGTGCTGGATGAGCGCCGTTGAGTCGAAAGGCGACAGCCTCTCGGTGTGGATCAGTTGCAGGGCCGTCCAGACTTGTTCGTGTTCGATTGCGCTCAAAATCCTTTCGGCGGGAATGCGGCGGGCGCGGAGATAGGCGAAACCCGCGCCGTGCGTCGCCAACAGATCGCTGCTTAAACCCTCCACCCATTCGCCTTTTTTATTGCGATAGCCGGTAATCACCCGTCGCACCCGCTCGGCGCAGACATCGCGGCACAGGTTTTTATCCGGCGCGTCGGCGGTCGCTTCGGTATTCGATATCAGAATGAAACGCCGGTTGCCGCCGTCTTCTTGGTTCAGCTTCAGCACGGCATGAGCAGTCGTGCCGGAACCGGCGAAGAAATCTAAAACGATTGAATCTTCATTTATACATTGATTTATTAACTCATAAATAAAGTCAGATGGTTTAGGAAAAGAAAAAGCCTTTTCCTCAAGAATTTCATTCAGTTCTTTAGTTCCATCAATGTTTGCAGGAGCAGTTAGTAGCGTTGAATATCCTGTTGTCTCACTCTTCATATCTGAAATAAAGCGTTTTAGACGTGGACGACCAGTTAGAGTTTTCGGCCAAATAATCTTATTTTCATTAATCAAACTATCTAGTCTTTCTTTACTATAAATCCAGCCTCTAGTTGGATGAGGTGGATATTTTCGACCAGACTTTGGATCAATTAAATCATAATGAAGATTAGGTCGCTCCAGGGGGCCAGCAAGCCCAGTTAAGTTGTCACTCATCCATAATCCACGCGGATCATTATCGGGATTTTGATATTTCGTGAGATCTTTTTTCTGTCCCTTAAATCTAAATTTTCGTGATACTCCATAACAAAAAATATATTCATGATCAGATGATACACCATTTAGATTTCGACTATCGGGCGACGCTCGACGTTTCCAAATCAAAGTGCCTACCTTATTTACTTGCCCAAATATCTGTTCCATCAACATTCCAAGATGATTTACTTCATTATCATCGATAGAAACAAAAATCACTCCATCCTCGGCCAACAACTCCTTCGCCAATTCCAGCCGCCGATACATGAATTCCAGCCACTTGGAATGTTTGTAGGCGTCTTCCTTGTCGATAAAGCGGTCGTTGTAGATAAAATCCCGATTGCCGGTATTGTACGGCGGGTCAATATAAATGCACTTCACCTTGCCAGCGTGCGTCATGCGCAGAAAACGCAGGGCATCGAAATTGTCGCCCTCGATGATGAGATTACGAAACGGCGCTTCCCCACAGGATAGACCCGCATCGAAATCCAGCGTCACGAAATCCTCGTTGATGGACTTTTCGTGCTCGATTTCATCGCGCTCCCACACCAAGCCGAATTTAGGCTTGCGGTCGCGTTCGCGCAGCAGGCGGATCAATTCCTCGCGGGTGTAATCGTCGTAATGGTCAGCCATGCGCTTTTCCGAACACCTTACAATTCCGCAAACGGCAACGCCCGCACGCCCGGCGCCAACGGCAATTCAATTTCACCGGGATGGATGACATAACCCGCTTCAACTTTATCGCCCAAATCCTGGCGCAAAGCCAGAATCCCGCTGGCCATGGCCGGCCTTGGCGTCGCTGAAAGCTTGACTTCGACGGGCACGATCCGCCCGCCCACCTCCACCACGATATCCACCTCCACGCCGGTCGCGGTTCGCCAAAAATACACCTGTGGCTCTTCGCCACGATGCCAAAATGTTTTGACGATCTCCGCCAGCACGGCGGTTTCAAAAATCGCCCCGCCCAACGGGCCGGCGGCGGCGTGTTCGGGATCGCGCAACCCCGCCAGATAACAAAGCGTGCCGGTGTCGGTGAAATAGACCTTGGGCGTTTTCACCAGCCGCCTGCCGATATTGGCGAAATACGGCCGCAACACGATGACCTGAAACGTCGCTTCCAGTACCGACAGCCACACCTTAATCGTATTCACCGCCGCGCCCAGATCACGCGCCAGATCGGTCAGATTCAGCAACTGTCCGCTCCGGGCCGCTAGCGCGCGCAGAAAATTCTGAAACAGCGTTAAATCGCCGATCTGGCGCAGGGAACGCACGTCCCGCTCCAGATAAGTTTGAAGATAGCTGCCGTGCCAGAGCACCCCATCCCGTTCCGGCTCCGCGACCAGTTCCGGATAGCCACCACGTAGAAGGCCCTGCCACAACACCGAACAGGAAACCTCCGGGCGGGACAAATGCTTGTCCTCTCGCTCCCAGGGCAAGGGTGCATCCGGTTGTCCCAAGCACTCGCGCCAAGACAGCGGCAGAAGTCGCAGAATGGCCGCCCGGCCGGCCAAGGATTCGGTAACCCGTTCCAACATCAACAGATTCTGCGAACCGGTTAACAGATACTGCCCGCGCCGGTCGCGATGGGCGTCGATCCATTCCTTGATATAGGGCAGCAAATCAGGCGCGTACTGAACCTCGTCGAAGATCACCGGAGGCGAATACAACGCCAGAAAACCGCGCGGATCGCTCGACGCCGCCGCTCGAACATCCGGCGGTTCCAACGAAACGTAACCGTGCGAACCCTCAAACAGAGTTTTGAGCAGCGTGGTCTTGCCCGACTGGCGCGGACCAGTCAGCACCACGGCCGGAAATTCCCGCGCCGCCCGTTGCACGACCGGCTCCAAGGCACGACGAATGTATTGTGGAATCATGGCTTAGCAATTTTGCATTTCAAATGCAAAATTGCAAGGCTAGACGTCGGTTTTCAACCGACTCGCCTCCTGGAACCGCTAGCGACGCTGGAACCGATCGCGGACGCCTTTCCCGACGCGGATGCGGGACTGCCAGCACTAGACGACAGCCGGCTATGAACGGGCCACGCTATCCGTTGCACCACTCACTCCTGCCCCTCTCCCACCGGGAGAGGAGTTGTCGGAATCAGGACAGCCGGCGGCGGCGATGCCGCAGCAGCGCCAGCGAGCGGCCCTGCACCGGATAGGGTTCCTCGGCCGGGTGCTCGTCGCCATCGACCGGGCGGCCACACGGCAAGGCCGTGTCGACCAGCACGTCGAACGGCGAGCCGTCCCGCAGGATCGGCAGCATGAACGGAATGTCTTCGTGGTGGGAATTGACCAGCAACAGGAAATCGTCGTCCTCCAGCGCGTGGCCGCGCTCGTCCCAGTCGCCCAACCCGTCGCCCGGCAGGTACAACCCCAGACAGCGGGCGTAGTCGTGCGTCCATTCGTCGTCGTCGATCTCGCGGCCGTCGGGGTTGAACCAGAGAATGTCGCGGATGCCGTCGCCGTGGATGCCGCGAAAAAAGTGTCGGCGGCGGAAGGTGGGATGCTGCTGGCGAATCCGAATCAGGCGTTGGGTGAACTCCAACAGCTCGCGGTTCTCCTTCAACCAAGCCAGATCCCAATGGAACCAACTGAGTTCGTTGTCCTGGCAATAAGCGTTGTTGTTGCCGCGCTGGGTACGGCCGACCTCGTCGCCGGCCAGCAGCATCGGCACGCCTTGCGACAGCAGCAGGGTCGCCAAAAAATTACGTCGTTGGTGCAAGCGCAACGCCAGCACGGCCGGATCGCTGCTGTCACCCTCCGCCCCGCAATTCCAACTGCGATTGTGCGAATCGCCGTCCTGGTTGTCCTCGCCGTTGGCTTCGTTGTGGCGCTCGTTATGGCTGACCAGATCGTACAGGGTGAATCCGTCGTGGGCGGTGATGAAGTTGATGCTGGCGTGCGGACGGCGGCCGTTGTGCTGGTACAGATCGGCGGAACCGGTCAAGCGGTAGGCCAGTTCGCCGATCAATCCGCCCTCGCCGCGCCAGTAGTCGCGCACCACGTCGCGGTACTTGCCGTTCCACTCGCTCCAGCCGCCGGGAAACTGGCCGACCTGATAGCCGTTCTCGCCCACGTCCCACGGCTCGGCGATCAGTTTGACCTGCGACAGCACCGGATCCTGCTGGATCACGTCCATGAACGTACCGTTCTGATTGATCGCGCCGTCCGCTTCCCGCGCCAGCGCGGCGGCCAGATCGAAGCGGAAACCGTCCACATGCATCTCTTGCACCCAGTAGCGCAGACTATCCATGACCATCTGCAACACGCGGGGATGGGCGGTGTTCAGGGTGTTGCCGCAGCCAGTGTAATCCATGGTGTAGCGCGGGTGCTCGGGCGACAGCCGGTAATAGCTGGCGTTGTCGATGCCGCGAAAACTCAGGGTCGGGCCGAACTGGTTGCCCTCGGCGGTGTGGTTGTACACCACGTCGAGAATCACCTCGATGCCGGCCGAGTGCAGCGACTTGACCATGCTCTTGAATTCGGCGACCGGATTGTCGGTGGCGGCGTAGCGCGGGTCCGGGGCGAAATAGCCAAGCGGACTGTAGCCCCAGTAGTTGCGCAGGCCGCGATCCAACAGATGGCGCTCGTCGATGAAGTACTGGACCGGCAACAACTCCACCGCCGTCACTCCCAGCGCCTTGAAATAATCGATCACCGGCCCGCAGGCCAGCCCGGCGTAGCTGCCGCGCAGGTTGGCCGGCACGTCGGGATGGCGCATGGTGAAGCCGCGCACATGCAACTCGTAGATGAGGGTGTCGTGCCAGGGCGTGCGCGGCGGTCGGTCGTCGCCCCAGAAAAAGGCGGTGTCCGCCACCAGGCATTTGGGCATACCCGGCGCGCTGTTGCGGGTACTGAAGCTCAGATCCTCGGCGCGACCGCCAATCCGGTAGCCGAATTGGGCGTCGCTCCAGTGAATCTGGCCGACGATGGCCTTGGCGTAGGGATCGAGCAATAGCTTGTGGGCGTTGAAACGATGCCCTTCCTCCGGCCGGTGCGGTCCCTGCACGCGATAACCGTACAGCAGGCCGGGGCGGGCGTCCGGCAAATAGCCGTGCCAAACTCGGCCGGTTTGCTCGCGCAAGGGGATTTGCTCGACTTCGTGCTTGCCCCGCGCGTCGAACAGACAGAGCAAAACCTGTTCGGCGTGCTCCGAGAACAACGCGAAATTGACGCCCTCGCCGTCCCAGCTTGCGCCCAGCGGGTACGGCCGACCGGGCCAAACGACGGTGCTGGATGGACTACTCATCGGCTCCAATCCGTAAGGGGACAAGGAATAGGGGGCAGGCGACGGGAGACGGACAAAAGCCCGAACCCCGAACCCCACCCCCTGCCCTCATTCGCTAAACGCTTGCATGGTCGCGGTAACCTCGCGCGGCCCAACCACCGTAATGCCGCCCTGGGTCACTTGGTAGAGCTTGCGATCCTGTTCGAGATCGTAGCCGATCCGAGTGCCGGCCTCGATCACATTGTAACCACCGATGATGGCGCGCCGCAGTCGGGCGCCGCGCTTGATGTGGACGTACTCCTGAATCAGGCAATCCTCGATCTCCACATCGTCCTCGATAATGACTTCGCGGCGGATGATGGTGTTGGTGATGGTGGCCTGCCGCACCATCGAACCGGCGGCCACCACACTATTCTTGACCCTGGCATCGAGTAGACGCGCCACCGGCCCTTGATAGTTACTGGAAAAGATCCGCCATTGCGGGTTGAACATATCGAAACGCGGCTTCTCGCCCAGCAGATCCTGATGGGCGTTGAAATAAGCGTCCCGCGTGCCGACATCGCGCCAATAGGCTTGCTCCTCGTAGGGCTTGGTTCCCGGCACCTTGTTGGTGGCGAAGTCGTAGGCGAACACCCGATGGGTATCCTTCAGCTTCGGCAATACATGGTGGCCGAAATCGTGTTCGCCACGCTCGTTGGCTTCCTTGAGGGCCTGCACCAACACCTTGGTATCGAACAGATAGTTGCCCATCGAGGCATAGGAGCGGGTGGGATCGGAGGGCATGGGCGGCGGGTTGGCCGGCTTCTCCTGGAAGTCGCTGACCCGACCGGCGTGATCGGCGTGGATGACACCGAACGAACTGGCCTCGGCGATCGGCACCGGCAAGGCGGCGACGGTCGCGTCGGCCTCCCGTTCGAGGTGGAAATCCACCATCTGCTGAAGGTCCATGCGGTACACATGATCAGCGCCGAACACCACCACCAGATCGGGATTGTGCAATTGAATCAGATTAAGATTTTGATACACGGCGTCGGCGGTGCCCTGGAACCAGTCGCCGCCGCGCATCATCTGCGGCGGCACCACCGTCACGAACTCCTCGTTCCGCATCGGCGACACCACCCACGCCTTGCGGACGTGCTCGATCAGCGACTGGGATTTGTACTGCACCAGCATGTAGATCGACTGAATGCCCGAATTGAGCAGATTGCTCAACACGAAATCCACGATGCGGTAGCGGCTGCCGAACGGCAGCGACGGCTTGGAATTGTAGGCCGTCAGGGGACTCAGGCGGGCGCCTTCGCCGCCCGCCATGACAAAAGCCAGGATTTTCGGTTGTTTCATCGCGGCACATCCTTCGTTTCTAGTGAGAGTAGTTCGCACAAACCCCCGAGTGGGATGGCAATCCAGTCGGGGCGGTTATCCAATTCGTAACGCAGTTCGTAGCAGGCTTTCTCCAGCGTAAACAGATCCAGCAAGGCTTTGGCCTGCTCGGGATCGGCCGGATAGCTCGGACAATCCCGCACGACTTCGGTGTAAGCCTCCAGGAAAGCGGCCCGGGCCAGCCGTTCCCAATCGCCGACGTAGGATGCCAGTTCTTCCCGGTTGGTGGTGCCGTCGGCGGTGGTCTGCCGCAAGGCGGCGTGCGCGGCGTAATTGAGCGAGCGCAACATGCCGACCACATCCCGCAAGGGCGAATTCTTGTGGCGCCGTTCTTCCATTGACCGCGACGGCTCGCCCTCGAAATCGATGATGACGACATCGTCCTTGGCCACCAGCACTTGGCCGAGATGGTAATCGCCGTGGAAACGGGTCTTCGTCGGCAGCGAGTCCGCGATCTCCAGTTGGTCCAGCCGGGCCATCATGGTCTCGCGCGCGGCCAGCAAACAGCCGGCCAGGGAGCGCGCCGGCTCCGCCAGCCGCCACTGCGCCTGCTCCAATTGTTCCAGCGTGGTGGTCGCCTCCCGCCGAATCTGCTCGACCCAGCCGCTCAGATCGGTCGGCGCGATCGGTTCGGGGTCGAAGGCGGAATCGCCGGTGATCAGGGCCAGCGCCCGATGCAATTCGCCCGTGCGCCGGCCCAGGGTCGTGGCGAATAACAGATAGAGCGCATGCACGCCATCGCCGACTTCCCGCACCGTTTCCGGTTGCTGCACGCAATCGTCCAGGAACCGTTTCAGGTAATCCTGGGTGTAGGTCCAGGCGTCGCCCTGGTTGCCGACAAAGCCCTGCAGCATCGCCAACGCGATGACGTGGCCGTCTTTGTCTTCGTACTCCAGGGCGCCGGCCAACGGCGCGGCGTTGCCGAAGTCGGCGACGTCGGTCAGGAATCGACCCATCTCCAACTCGGGATTGATGCCGGGCCGCAACCGTCGATAGCCCTTGAGCAGCATCCGGTTGCCGACATTGAGCGTGGTATTGCTGCTGTCCAGCGCCAGCCGCTTGACCGGCAGCATCTCCGGCAGGTCGCCGGCCAGGCTATGGAAGATACGGGTCGAAGAGAATTTCAGCCACCCCCCACCCAGCGGTATCCGGGTATTGCGCGCCATCATCTTCAGCATCGACTGGGTGAATTTCTCATTGGCGTAGGCATCGTACAGCAGGCCTATCCGGGCGCGAACCCGGACGCGCGCCAAGGCATAGGGCCACAGCGGGCGCAGTTTCTCCTCGCCGTCGTCCTCCCAGGCCAGCGCCATCGGCAAACCGTAATCCTGCGGCTCGGGCCGCTCGGCCAGCCAGACCCGAATTCGGGCCAGCACCCATTCGGTCTGATCGACCCAGACGTCGTAGTTGTCGAATTCGACCGATTCGATGCGCCCGCTCTTGCCGGCGAACCAGCGCTGGGTGGGCAGGAACTCCGGCAGCACCTGCCGGGTCAGCCGTTCGTGCAGGTTCATGGCCATTTCCCGCCGACTGGGCTCGACCTGATCGACGAAGAAGCTCTTCCAGCCCTGGAACAGCACCAGAATCCGCAGGTCGCCACCGGGCAGCCGGTCTTCGTGCCAGACCGGCGGCGCGGCGTAGCTCAGCCGGAACCAGTAGACCCCGTAGCGGGGCAGGGTCAACAGATAGGGCAATTCGCCGATCGGCGGGAACGGGTTCTGGCCCAGCATTTCCATCGGCACCATGCCCTTGTATTTGCTCAGATCGAGCTCCACCGGCTGGGCGGAGCGCGACAGATTGGCCACGCATAGCACCACCTCGTCGGCGTGAGCGCGGACGTAGGCCAGAATCTTGCGGTTGCCGGGCCGCAGCATCTCCAGCCGGCCGCGGCCGAAGGCCTGGCAGGTCCGGCGCACGGCGATCATCCGCTTCATCCAGTTCAACAGCGAGGCCGGCGCGCGATGCTGCGCTTCCACGTTGACCGCTTCGTAACCGTAGATCGGGTCCATGATCGGCGGCAGGTACAAGCGCTGGGGGTCGGCCTTGGAGAAACCGGCGTTGCGATCGGGGCTCCACTGCATCGGGGTGCGCACCCCGTTGCGGTCGCCCAGATAAAAATTGTCGCCCATGCCGATTTCGTCGCCGTAGTACACGATGGGCGTGCCCGGCATCGACAGCAGCAGGCTGTTCATCAGCTTGATCTTGCTGTAATCGTTGTCCATCAGCGGGGCCAGCCGGCGGCGGATGCCGACGTTGACCCGACTGCGCGGATCGGCCGCATAGGTGCGGTACATGTAGTCCCGCTCCCGGTCGGTGACCATCTCCAGCGTCAGTTCGTCGTGGTTGCGCAGGAAAATCGCCCACTGGCAGTTGTCGGGAATGTCCGGGGTCTGTTCGAGGATTTCGACGATGGGATAACGATCCTCCTGGGCGACGGCCATGTACATGCGCGGCATCAACGGAAAGTGATAGGCCATTTGGCACTCGTCGCCGTCGCCGAAGTAATCGCGCACGTCCTCCGGCCATTGATTGGCCTCGGCCAGAAACATGCGACTGCGGTAGTGGCGATCCACCACCGCTCGCATCTGCTTGATCACCGCATGGGTTTCCGGCAGGTTTTCGTTGTAGGTGCCCTCGCGCACGCACAGATAAGGGATGGCGTCCAACCGCAACCCGTCCACGCCCTGGTCCAGCCAGAATCGCATGATCTTGGTCACGGCTTTCACCACCGCCGGATTGTTATGGTTCAAATCCGGCTGGTGCGAAAAGAAGCGGTGCCAATAGTATTGTTCCGCCACCGGATCCCAAGCCCAGTTGGAGGTCTCGGTATCGGTGAAGATGATGCGGGTTTCCGGAAATTTATCGTCGTCGTCGTTCCAGACGTAGAAATTCCGCTCCGGCGAACCGCGCGGGGCGCGGCGCGCGGCCTGAAACCAGGGATGCTGGTCGGAGGTATGGTTGATGACCAACTCGGTGACGATCTTCAGACCCCGCGCGTGCGCCTCGCGGACGAAGGCGCGGAAATCGGCCAGGGTGCCATACTGGGGATGAACGTTCTGGTAATCGGAAATGTCGTAGCCGTCGTCCCGCATTGGCGAGGGGTAGAACGGCAGCAGCCACAACGTATCCACACCCAGATCCTGGAGATAATCCAGGCGCTGGACCAAGCCGCGGAAATCGCCGATCCCGTCGTTGTCGCTATCGCCAAAGGCCTTGACGTGCAACTGATAAATCAGCGCATCCTTGTACCATAATGGATCTTCAACACCGCTCCAGCCCTTCGATTTTTGAACCATCTATGTCTTCTCCTCAACCGCTGAACGTATCGAAATCGTGTTCCGTCTGCAGGCTGCTGCGGACGCGGAACACATGCGCCGGCATACGGTGCGGGTTCAGCTCGACGTAGTTGCGCGGTCCGTTCCAGATGTAATGAGCGCCGGTCAGCAGATCGTGCACCTGGTAAGGCTGGTTCGGATCCACGCCCAGCGCCGCCAGATCCAGACCGGTCCAACCGGACTGGGTATAGTTGGGATCCAGGTTCACCAACACCAGAACGGTGTTGGCGTGCTTATCCGTGGTTTTGCTGTAGCAGACGATCTGCTCGTTATCGACCTCGTGGAACCGCAGGCTCCGGTCGGCTTGCAGCGCCGGGTTGCGCTTGCGGATGCGGTTTACCAGGGCGATGAAGTCGCGCAGGCTGTTCGGCCCGTCCAATTCCTGGAAGCCGCGATAGCGGATCTGGTATTTCTCCGAATCCAGATACTCCTCGCTACCCGGCTTGACGGCGAGGTGCTCCATCATTTCGAAGGCCGGGCCGTAAATGCCGTAGTTGGCGGTCATGGTCGCCGCCAGCACCAGCCGGGACATGAACATCGGACGGCCGCCGTACTGCAGGGCGGCGGTCAGGATATCCGGGGTGTTGGGCCAGAAGTTCGGCCGGAAGTAGTCGCGGCCCGGTCCCTGGGTCAGTTCGGTCAGATACTCGATCAGCTCCCATTTGGTGTTGCGCCACGCGTAGTAAGTGTAGGACTGGGTGTAGCCCAGCTTGGCCAGACGGTGCATCACCTTGGGCCGGGTGAAAGCCTCGGCCAGAAAAATGGCGTTCGGCGTGGTCTTCTTGATCTCGGCGATCAGCCACTCCCACATCGCGAAGGGTTTGGTGTGCGGGTTGTCCACCCGGAAGATGCGCACGCCTTGCGCGACCCAGAACTCGAAAATGCTCTTGATCTCCTCCCACAGCGCCTTCCAGTCGCCGGTTTCGAAGTTGAACGGATAGATATCCTGATACTTCTTGGGCGGATTTTCGGCGTACTGCACCGTACCGTCCGGCCGCCAGCGGAACCAGTCCGGATGTCGCTTGACGTAAGGATGGTCCGGCGCGCATTGCAGGGCGATGTCCAGGGCGATCTCGATGCCGTGCTCCCGGGCCTTGCGCACCAGATGGTGAAAATCCCCCAGCGTGCCGAGCGCCGGCAAAATGTCCTTGTGGCCGCCTTCCTCGGCGCCGATGGCCCAAGGGCTGCCGACATCGTCCGGTCCGGGCGTGAGCGTGTTGTTCTTGCCCTTGCGATTGACCCGGCCGATGGGATGAATCGGTGGGAAGTACAGCACGTCGAAACCCATGGCGGCGAGCCGGGGCAACCAGGTTTCGCAATCCCTGAAAGTGCCGTGCTTGCCGGGCGCGGAACCGCTGGAACGCGGGAACAGCTCGTACCAGGTGCTGAAGCGGGCGCGTTCGTCTTCAGCCATCAATCCCAGGATCTTTTCGTACTGGATCGCCAACTGGCGGTCGGCGTGACGATGCATCAGCCTGGCCAGTTCATCGTCCAGGCCCAACTGGCGGCGATAGTCCAGATCCTGATCGCCGGCCAGCGCCGCGGCGCGCTTGGCCAACCACTGAGCGTCCGCGCCGGTCGCGCGCTGGCTGGCCTTCTCCGTCAGTTCCGCGCCGACCCGCAGGGAAAGAGCGATGTCCTCGGCCTGTTCCCAGCGGGGCAGATCGTGCCGCCAGGACTTGAAGGCGTCCACCCAGGCGCAAAGGGTGTACTCGAAAAGCCCTATTTCCAGCACCTGAAACTCACCCCGCCAGCGGTCGTTGACCAGAGGGAGCATCGGCGCTTCCCGCCATTCGATCTCGCCTTGCCGGCGGTATTGCAACACGCAAGACAAGGAGTCGTGGCCATCGGTGAAAACATCGGCCTCCACCACCACGGTTTCGCCCACCACCCGCTTGATGGAAAACCGGCCCGCATCGACTTCCGGGCTCACCCCTTCGATGATCACCCGCATGCGGCCGTCGGTCTCCAGCGTTTGCGAGCTGGAATCCCGCGCTGGATTCGCCTCGACCACCGCGATCTTGTTCTCGGCAACGGGTGAGGTTGGCTTGGCGACCGCCGGCTGGACCTTGCCGACTGCTGGGGTCGGTTCAGGTTCGGCCGGCGCGGCTGGGTGCCGGTCGGTGGGGGAAGTCGGCTTGACCGGCGCCCACTTTTTGTCATCCGAGCCCTTCTTTGCCATACCGATGATCCTCTTTCGCTGTGCTTGTACGGGTATCGGCAGCGCGCGCCGATACCCCGCGCCTGGCGGTGGCCGACATGCTGCCGTTCGGAAACGTAAGGTGATAAAGTTGCCGCCCGGATACGGGTCGTCCGTGCGGCGATCCATCATCCTTGTCTGTTTTATTCCTTCCTATTATGACGGTTTTTGCGGCTGTGCCCAAACTCGCTGTTGGGATGCCGCCCTGCCGAGGATGTTCCCCGATGAATAAAATACAGCGGATTATCGATGATGCTTTCGAGCGTCGCGGCGAGATCGACGCCGCCACCGCGTCGACCGATTTGCGCGAGGCGGTCGAGGAAGCGCTGGGGCTGCTGGAGCTGGGTCGGGCGCGGGTCGCCGAACCGCGCAACGGCGCCTGGACGGTCAACGCCTGGCTGAAAAAGGCGGTGCTGCTCAGTTTCCGCCTGAACGACAGCGCCATCATCCGCGACGGTTACACGAATTATTTCGACAAGGTAGCGCCCAAGTACGCCGAATACGGCGAAAACGATTTTCTGGCCGCCGGCGTGCGGGTGGTGCCGCCGGCCGCCGCCCGCCGCGGCTCCTACATCGCGCCCGGCGTGGTGCTGATGCCGTCCTACGTCAACATCGGCGCGTATGTGGACTCCGGAACCATGGTGGATACCTGGTCCACGGTCGGTTCCTGCGCCCAGATCGGCAAAAACGTCCACCTATCCGGCGGGGTCGGCATCGGCGGCGTACTGGAGCCGCTGCAATCCAGCCCCACCATCATCGAGGACGATTGTTTCATCGGTGCGCGTTCCGAAGTGGTCGAGGGCGTGATCGTCGAACGCGGTTCGGTCATTTCGATGGGGGTCTACATCGGCCAAAGCACCAAGATCTACAACCGGCTCACCGGCGAGATCGGCTACGGTCGGATACCGGCCGGATCGGTGGTGGTGTCCGGCGCCCTGCCCGCGCCCGATGGCAGCCATAGCCTGTACTGCGCGATCATCATCAAGCAGGTGGACGAGAAAACGCGTGGTCGGGTCAGTCTGAACGAATTGTTGCGCGACTGACAGGCCGTTTCCCGACCGGCTTTTCTGAAATCGGCTTTCTGAGATTGGCGGGCTGGGTTGATGCCGCGAAGACCCAGCCGCGCCGCGCTTCATCGCACCGACCCAATTCAAAAAATTAACGGCTTTCGTCGCCCAACGGTACGCCCGGAACCATTCGGACTTCTCCCAAGCAGCGCGACCGACCGCGCTGAGTCGAACCGGCCACAAACGCTGGACCGCCCATGGCGCTTCCGACTTTTCGCCGGAGTAAGATAGACTTCGAAACATGAATCGCCGTTTCCCGACCGACCTCGAACCCTTCCGACCATGCCCTCCACCCTGGACCTCGCCCTCGACCTGATCCGCCGGCCCTCGATTACCCCCGAGGACGCCGGCTGCCAGGAGGTCATGATCGCCCGGCTGACGGCGCTCGGCTTCCGAGTGGAGCGGCTGCGCCGCGGCCAGGTGGACAACTTCTGGGCGCGGCATGGCGACGACGGGCCGCTGTTCGCCTTTGCCGGCCACACCGACGTGGTGCCGCCCGGCCCGCTGGATCAGTGGCAATCGCCGCCGTTCGCTCCGCAAATCCGCGAGGACTGGCTGTACGGGCGCGGCGCGGCCGACATGAAAAGCAGCCTGGCGGCGATGGTCACCGCCTGCGAGCGCTTCCTCGCCGCCTGCCCGCGCCCGCGCGGCTCCATCGCCTTTCTCGTCACCAGCGACGAAGAAGGCGCGGCGGTGGACGGCACGGTCAAGGTGGTGGAGCGGCTGGAGGCGCGCGGCGAGAAAATCCGCTGGTGCCTGGTGGGCGAACCGTCCAGTTCGACCCAACTGGGCGATACGATCAAAAACGGCCGGCGTGGCTCGCTGAACGGCCGACTGCGGCTGCGCGGCAGGCAGGGCCATGTCGCCTACCCTCACCTGGCCCAGAACCCGATCCACGCGATCGGGCCGATTCTCGGGGCGCTGGCGGACGAAATCTGGGATCGGGGTCATGAGTGCTTTCCGCCGACCTCCTTGCAGATTTCCAACCTGCATGCCGGCGCCGGCGCGGTCAATGTCGTGCCCGGCGATCTGGAGCTGTTGTTCAATTTCCGCTTTTCGCCGGCGGTCACCGTCGAGCAGCTTGAGGAACGCACCCGCCTGATCGTCGAAACTGGCCTGTTGAACGAGGAAGTCAAGACTGGCCAAGTGTTCCAGTATGAGCTGAACTGGAGCCTGTCGGGCTCGCCGTTCTTTACGCCGCCCGGCGAACTGGTGGCCGCCGCCGCCGCCGCGATCCGCGCCGAAACCGGCCTGGAGCCGGAACTGTCCACCGCCGGCGGCACCTCCGATGGGCGCTTCATCGCCCCCACCGGCGCGCAGGTGATCGAACTCGGGCCATCCAACGCCACCATCCACCAGATCGACGAGCGGCTGCCCGTCGCCGATTTGGAACGACTCAGCCGGATCTACCAGGATATTCTGCGCCGGCTGCTGGCCTGAGCGAACCCCCACGAGCCGAATCCGTCCCTCGTTGGCGGAATCCTGTCCGAGAAATCTTCATGCCAACGAACACCCAATACCGCCTGCCCAACTCGCTGCGGATGGGCTTGCTGGTCGCCGGGCTGGTCGGCCTGTTGATGGGCGTCCTGGCCTGGTTACAGGTCGAACGGGAACGCGCGGCCGACCTGGAAGAAATGGACCGGCGTGCCTACGTGCTTTCCCATCAGATGGTCTATTCGGTCCAGGCCGCGCTGCAACTGCCGGATCGCGAGGCGGCGGCGGCGCTCAGTTCCAGCCTGGAAGGTTACCCGCCGCTGATCGGATTGGCGGTCTATCGGCCGGATGGCCGCCTGCTCGCCGCCGGCAAGGACGTGCAGGAATTCGCCGCCGACCTCAATAAAGTCGTTGCCCGAGCGCTCAAGGAACAGAAAGACATCATCGAATCCATCCGCACCGACCAGGGCCGCGTCTATATCCTCGCCTCGGCGATCCGCGCGCCGGACGGTCAACCGCAAGGCGTGCTGGTGGTGGTCCAGGATATGTCCCAGGTGGACAAGCTCGTCGTCAGCCGGCGGGTTCGATTCGGGTTCTGGGTGGGCGTCGTCACCCTGCTGCTGCTGACCCTGGTGGTGGCGGGCGCCTGGCTGCTGTACGACCGCCCGCTCAAGCGGATGATGGAATGGATGCGGCAACTGCGCGGCGGCGACGATGCCGAACCGCCGCCGCTCGAACCGCCGGCCGCGCGGTTGGCCAACGAGAACGGCCGGCTGGCCGACTCGCTGCGGACCGCGCGTTCGGCGCAGCGGGCGCAAGCGCGGGCGGTGGCGCAAACCGGCCAGATCTGGACCCGTGAGCGGCTGCACGCCTATATGATCGATCGCCTGCGCGGTCGCCGTCTGCTGGTGCTCAGCAACCGGGAGCCCTACCTGCACGAATTGCAGGACGGCAAAACCCGCCTCCGCACCCCCGCCGGCGGACTGGTCACCGCTCTCGATCCGGTGCTGCGGGCCAGCGGCGGCGTGTGGATCGCCCATGGCGCCGGCAACGCCGACCGCATGACCGCCGACGAGCGGGGCCGACTGGCGGTGCCGCCGGACGATCCCGCCTATACCCTGCGGCGGGTGTGGCTGAGCCGGGAAGAGGAGCACGGTTATTACCATGGCTTCGCCAACGAAGGACTGTGGCCGCTCTGCCATCTGGCGCACGAACGGCCGGTATTCCGGGCCAGCAATTGGGAACACTACCTGCGCGCTAACCAGCGCTTCGCCGCGATCGCCCTGGAAGAGGTCGGCGCCGATCCAGCAGTGGTGCTGGTGCAGGATTACCACCTGGCGCTGGCGCCGCGCCTGTTAAAGGACGCCCGTCCGGATCTGACGGTGGGTATGTTCTGGCACATCCCCTGGCCCAACCCGGAAGCGTTCCGCATCTGCCCATGGCGGGCTGAATTGCTGCGCGGTCTGCTCGGCGCGGATCTGATCGGTTTCCACCTCCAGCAGCATTGCAACAATTTCCTCGATACCGCCGATCGGATGATCGAAGCCCGGCTGGATTGGAACCGGTTTACCGTGGAGTCGCACGATCATGTTTCGCGGGTCCGGCCGTTTCCCATCGGCGTCCAACCCTGGAGCGAGCGTCGGACGCCCAGCGGCATTCATTTGGCCCGTCAAATCGACGAACTGCGCGACCGCTACTCGCTGGATCATGTGCGAGTCGCGGTTGGGATCGACCGGATCGACTATACCAAGGGGCTGCCGGAGCGGTTCCGCGCCGTCGCCCGCTTTCTGGAGCGCTACCCCCGCTACCGGGGTCAGTTCACCCTGGTGCAGTTGAGCACCCCCAGCCGCACCTATCTCCGCCGCTATCGGGACCACCTCAACGAGCTGGAATCGCTGGCCGACACGATCAACTGGCGCTTTCAGACCGCCGCCTGGAAACCGATCCGCTTTCTGGTCGGCGACCAGGACACGGCCACCATTCACGCCTTCATGCGGTTGGCCGAGATCAACATCGTCAGCTCGCTGCACGACGGCATGAACCTGGTGGCCAAGGAATTCGTGGCGGCCCGCTCCGACCTGGACGGGGTATTGATCCTTTCGGAATTCACCGGCGCGGCCCGCGAGTTGAGCGACGCGCTGATCGTCAACCCCTACGACGTCGAGCAGTTCGCCGAAACGATCCAGCGGGCATTGGAGA
This sequence comes from Candidatus Competibacter sp., assembly GCA_029624815.1. Classification (GTDB taxonomy): domain Bacteria; phylum Pseudomonadota; class Gammaproteobacteria; order Competibacterales; family Competibacteraceae; genus Competibacter. The sequence goes on along the minus strand of JARSSH010000024.1, from coordinate 101,071 downwards.
TGCCTTCGGACGAACGGCGGGAACGCATGACGCAAATGCGGCGGCATGTGGAGGAACACAATATCTATCGTTGGGCCGCCGATTTCCTGGACACCCTGACCGCCGATCCGACGTCCACTTCATCCACCCAGGAAGCAACCTGATGCTTCCCGCCAGTCAAGACCTTCTGGACACGCTGACCGCCGCCCACCGCCGGGGCCAGCGTCTGGTTCTGGTTTTCGATTACGATGGCACGCTGACTCCGCTGGTCGCGCATCCCCGCCTGGCGGTGCTCGACCCCGCGCCGCGGGCTGTCCTGGCTCGGCTGGCGGCAACTCCCCGAGTGACGGTCGGCGTGGTCAGCGGCCGAGGGCTCGACGACCTGATCGGCATGGTCGGTCTGGCCGGACTGAGTTACGGCGGTTCCACCGGGCTGGAATTGGAACTGGCCGGGAAGCGCCGGATTCCCGCCGGGGCGCTGGCCAGCCGCGCCCGGCTCGATCCCCTGAGCGCCGCCATCGAGACCCGACTGGCTGCCTATCCCGGCGCCTGGGTGGAAAAGAAACCGTTCGGTTTTACCGTCCACTACCGGCAACTGGCGTCGAATCGGATCGAAGCGCTGTGCGCCGAAACCACGGCTTTGCTGGCGCCGCACGCCACCGCCCTGCATGTCTTGAACGGGCCGCTGGCGATCGAAATACTGCCGGCCATCGCACACGATAAAGGCACGGCGCTGCGGACCATCGTCGCCCAGGGCGGCGCGGAACCGGCGCTGGCGCTGTACGCCGGCGACGCCGTCAACGACGCGCCGGCGCTGGCGGCGGCGCGCGCCCTGGGTGGCATCGCCCTGGGCATCGGCCCGGAACCGCCGGCCGAAGCCGTCGAGTACCTACCCGATCCGGCCGCTCTGATGGCCTTGCTGGCGGCGCTGGCCGAAACCCTGGCCGAAACCGTCGCCGTTTCCTGAATCGACTCCGCCGCCATGGAACCCACCACCATCCTGCTGTTGGGCATCGTTGCGCTGCTGGCGGGTTTCATCGACGCCATCGCCGGCGGCGGCGGGATGCTGGTCATGCCGGCGCTACTGAGCATCGGAATGCCGCCGCATCTGGTGGTCGGCACCAACAAGCTGGTCGGCACCTTCGGCACTTTCAGCGCCTCGCTGACTTTCATCCGCAAGGGCCTGTTCCAGCCGGCGCTGTGGTGGGCGATGAGTTTTGGCACCTTCGTCGGGGCGCTGATCGGCGCGGTGCTGATTTATCTGTTGAGCGCCGGAACGCTGAAGACGCTGCTGCCGCTGGCGATCCTGCTGGCGTCGGGCTATCTGATCTGGCCACGGCGAACATCGCCAGTCCGCGCCCCCTTTCCAGCCGCGCCGGCAACGCCTTCGAACCGGCGCGGCGTCAAGCTGCTGACCGGCGGGCTGATCGGCTTCTACGACGGTTTCATCGGTCCCGGCACCGGCGCGTTTTGGATGGCGGCGGCGATGAGGCTGTTTCATCTGGATCTGGTGGCGGCCGCCGGCGTGGCGCGCTTCATGAACTTCGTCAGCAACCTCACCGCGCTGCTGACCTTCGTCATCCTCGGCAACATCGATTACACCGTCGGCCTGACCATGGGCACGACCCTCATGCTCGGGGCGTTCGTCGGCGCCCACAGCGCCATCCGCTACGGCGCGCCGTTCATCCGCCCGGTGTTCCTGCTGGTGGTGGCGCTGATGGCGGGACGCTTGCTGCTGGCGGGTTGAGGACCGTCGCTTCTCTCTTCAAGGGAAAAGGGCGGGGGCGAGCGCTGCTTCCACAATGGCTTGCATCCCAAGAAACCGTATAAAATGTCTCCAAGCCATTACGCTTTGAAAGCGCGGTTCCAACCGCAAGGCCACAGCCATGAAGTCGCGCATCCCCCTCCCTTCCCTCGATGGGCCAAACCCATTCGCCGAAGTGGGGCGCTCCATGAGCGAGGCGATTCCCACTCCGCCAGCGCCGGCGGAGCGCCGACGGGGCATACCGCCGCAACCCTTGTTGACCCGGCTGCCGCGGCGGGGCGTGCTGCTCTTGCTGCTGTTGGCGACGGTGGCGGCGGGCGGTCAAGACGACCGCGCCCCGGCAACGCCAAGTCCAAGCCTCGGACCGCCATCCCTGACCGAAGACGAACGCGCCTGGCTGCGCGCGCATCCCGTCATCCGCGTGGTCCAAGATCCGGGTTGGCCACCGGTCGAATTCGCCGACGAGCGCGGAGAGCCGTCCGGCATCGTCGAGGATTATCTGAAGCTCATCGAACAGCGCTTGGGCGTAAAGTTCGAACGGGTGCGGAACCTGAGCTGGCAGGAAGCCTATGCCCGGCTGAAACGCTGGGACATCGACATGACCACCTCCGTGACCGTGACGCCCGAACGCACCGAATTCTGGGCTTTCACCAAGCCTTACATGAGAGTACCCGTCGTCATCGTCGCCCAACCGGATATCACGTATATCGGCAGCATGCGGGAACTCGCGGGGAAAACAGTCGCCATCGTGGAGGGCTACGCGGTCAACGACTGGATACCGCGCGACTTTCCCAAAGTCCGCCTGCATCGAGTCAAGACGGTGCGGGACGGACTGGAAGCGCTCCAACAGGGCAAGGTCTTCGCCTACATCGAAACCATGCTGGCCGTCGACTATTACAAGGCCAAACTGGGGCTGGAGGCGCTCAAGATCGTCGGGCAAACCCCGTATGTGAACGTTCAATCCATGGCGGTGCGCAAGGACTGGCCGATCCTGGCCAGCATCCTCGACAAGACCCTGGATTCGATTTCCGAAACCGAACGCGATGCCATTTACCGGAAATGGCTGCCCATCCGCTATGAACAGGGATTCAACTACACCCGGTTCTGGCAGGTATTCGCCCTATTCACCGCGATCATCCTGGGGTTGATGCTCTGGAATCGCAAGTTGTCCCATGAAATCAGACGCCGCAAAGTCGCGGAAGCGGCTTCGATCGAGAGCGAGCAACGCTTCGAGGCCACGTTCGAGCAGGCGGCGATGGGCATCGCCATGGTCGCGCCGGACGGTCGCTGGCTGCGGGTCAACCGCAAGCTGTGCCAGATCGTCGGCTACAGCCCGGAGGAAATGCTCGCGCTGACCTTCCAGGACATTACCCATCCAGACGATCTGGATGCCGATCTGGACTTTGTGCGTCGCATGCTGGCCAGCGAGATCCAGACCTATTCCATGGAAAAGCGCTACCGGCGCAAGGAGGGCGGCATCGTCTGGATCAACCTCACCGTCTCCTTGGTATGGAAGCCGGACGCCACTCCCGATTACTTCATCTCCGTCATCGAGGACATCCAGGCGCGCAAGCAGACCGCGGCCGCATTGCGCGAAAGCGAGGAGCGGCTGCACCTGTTCATCGAACACGCGCCGGCCGCCCTGGCCATGTTCGACCGCGAGATGCGCTACCTCGTCGTCAGCCGCCGCTGGATGGATGACTATTCCCTCGGTAACGCGGACATCATCGGCCGCTTCCACTACGAAATCTTCCCGGAGATTTCGGATGACTTGAAAGCCGTGCATCAACGCGGACTGGCGGGCGAGGTGATGCGGGCCGACGACGATCGCTTCGTCAGGGCGGACGGCCACGTCCAGTGGCTGCGCTGGGAAATGCGGCCCTGGCACTCGGGCGACGGCGGCGTGGGCGGCATCGTCATTTTTTCCGAGGACATCAGCGATCACAAACAGGCCGAGGAGGAAATCCACCGCCTCAACGCCGACCTGGAGCGGCGCGTGGTCGAGCGCACCGCCGAGCTGAGCGCCGCCAATCGGGAACTGGACAGCTTCGCCTATGCCGTGTCTCACGATCTGCGCGCGCCGCTGCGCGCCATGAGCGGGTTCGGTCAAGCGCTGGCCGAGGACTACGGCGATCGCCTGCCAGACGAGGCCAAGGGCTACCTGGCACAAATCGGCCTGGCCAGCCGCAGAATGAACGAATTGATCGATGGTCTGCTCGCCCTATCGCGCAGCACGCGCGGTGGATTGCGTCGCGATGCGGTGGACCTCTCCACCCTGGCCAAGCTCCTGCTCGCCGAGTTGGCGCAAAGCGAGCCGGAACGGCGGGTGACGGTGGACGTGGAAGCCGGACTCCGGGCGCGCGGCGACGCCGGCATGATGCAGGTGGTGCTGCGTAATCTGCTCGGCAACGCCTGGAAATACAGCGCGCACGCCGCGAAGGCTCACATCCGCGTCTACGCCGAGGACCGCGACGGCCAGCGCCGCCTCTGCGTGGCCGACAACGGCGCCGGCTTCGACATGGCCTACGCCAACCGGCTGTTTCAGCCCTTTCAGCGTCTGCATCGCCAAGAGGAATTTCCCGGCATCGGCATCGGCCTGGCCACGGTGCAACGCATCGTGCATCGGCATGGCGGCGTCATCGAAGCGTGGGGAGCACCCGGCAAGGGCGCGACGTTCTGTTTTACATTGCCAGAAGCGCCCGCGGATTCGATGCCAAGCGAAGAAGAGAGGACAGGATGACCACCAAAACCATTTTGCTGGTGGAAGACAATCCCCAAGACGAAATGCTGACCTTGCGCGCTCTGCGCCGCGCCAACCTGGCCAATCGGATTGACGTGGCGCGGGACGGCCAGCAGGCGCTGGATTACCTGTTCCGCGCGGGCGCGTTCGCCAACCGGGAAGGCCCGGATTTGCCCACGGTGGTGGTGCTCGACATCGGCCTGCCGCGCCTGTCCGGTTTGGAGGTGCTGGAACACATGCGCGCCGATATCCGCACCGCGCTGCTGCCGGTGGTGATCCTCACCTCCTCGGACGACGAGCGCGACCGCCTGCAAAGCTACGCGAACGGCGCCAACAGCTTCGTGCGCAAGCCGGTGAATTTCGCCGAATTCGCCGAAACCGTGGCACGCCTGGGGGTGTACTGGCTGGCCACCAACGAACCGCCACCGACGCCTTAACCACGATCCCACCCGAATCCGGGCGTGGGATGCGTAAACGCCACGCCTCACTCCCGCCGCACCCGGCTCCACTGCTCCTCCAGCCGCTTGACCGACACCGGCGCGACCGTTTTCAACTCCTGGGCGAATTCGATGCATTCGCTGCGCGAGCGAGCGATCAATCGTGCCGGTGGATGATGCGATGGATTTGGCTTGTACCCTGTAACCGCTCAGGTTACGATCCGGCCCATGATCAAGGGCTTCCAACACAAGGGGCTGGAACGCTTCTTTCTGACCGGCAGCAAAGCGGGTATCCAAGCGAAACACGCCGGGCGACTGCGCCTGATTCTGGCGCGTCTTCATGCCGCGGCCACGCCGGAAGACATGAACCTGCCCGGCTTATTCCTGCACCCCTTGAGCGGTGACCGCAAGCGCACCTGGTCGGTTCGTGTCAGCGGGAACTGGCGCGTCACCTTCGTGTTTGAGGCTGGCGATGCCCATGTGGTCGATTACGAGGATTATCACTGAGGCCAGGCTATGCGCATGCACAATCCCCCCCATCCCGGCGAAGTTCTCAAGGAACTTTGTCTTGAGCCGCTTGGACTCAGCGTGACCGAGGCGGCCGAGGCGCTGGGCGTGAGTCGAAAAACCCTCTCCAGCATCTTGAATGGCCGCGCCGGTATTAGCCCAGAGATGGCAATCCGGCTATCCATGGCCTTCGGGACGTCGGCGGAAAGTTGGCTAAACCAGCAATCCATATTCGATCTTTGGCAAGTCGAACAGCGCCAACCCACATTTCACGTCAAGAGACTCACGCCGAGTGGAGAAAACCCTAACCCAGGCATGGAACCATCGCGCTCGTGATCCTTGAAAATCAGGCCACTCTTTGACGCTTCTCAGACAAGCAGCCTGTTTCCGAAAACCACCGCCCCGATTCTGTCAGGGATAACCCCTTGGAAATTCAAGCGCATTTCACCGACATTCAGACTGTCATCGTCGCCGAACTGGATAGCGCCCGGCGGTCCATCGAAGCGGCGGTGGCTTGGCTGACCGATCCGACCCTATTCGAGGCGCTGCTCAAGGCTGCTCGGCGCGGCTGCCGGGTCCGGCTGGCGTTACTGGACGACGCGATCAACCGCCGATCCGGCCTGAACCTGGAGCGGCTACGGGCAGCGGGCGGCGAGGTATTCTGGATTCCCGAAGGCGAGAGCGGGCAAGGTTCGCTACATCACAAGTTCTGCGTCATCGACGAAGATGGGGTAATCACCGGTTCCTACAACTGGACCCGCCGCGCCAGCCGGGCTGACGAAAACATTTTGCGGGTGCGGGGCGATGCGGCGCTGGCGGCTGGATATTCCGAGGCATTCGCGCAATTGTTGGACAAGCACTGCTTGCGGCCGCGCGAACCGGCGCTGGACAGCCGACAATTGCTGCGCCGGCTGGAGATCATCCATAACCTGCTGTTGTTGGATGATTTTGAGATGCTGGCGGCGCAGGTGTCGCGCCTGGAAACAGCCCGGTCGTTGCCGGCGATTGCCGAATTGCTGGATCAGTTGCAGCGGCGAGATTGGGCGGCGGCACAGGCCAGTTTGGCGGCATTGCTGGCGCGGGGTTTGGCGCTGATGCCGTATGAAGATCCCGAACTGGCGGCGCTGCGATTGGAACTACGCACGCTAGAGGCGCAGGTGGTGGCCTTGAGCCAAGAGCAGGCGGAAACGGAGCGGTTGATTCAGGAATTCGCGCGCCGCCAGCAGGAGGCGCTAGGCGATCTGCTGGAAGAATCGCTGCGCTTGCGGCGGCTTTACTGGCAGCGACGAGCCGAACGGGGCGACGCGACGGAAGCGGATCGGGAAGCCCACGCCCAGGCTCGCGAGGACTACGCCGACTACCGACAGAGCCGGGAAGAAGTCGAACAGATGCCCGAAGCGCCCCGGCTCAATCCCGACCAGCAGGCGGAACTCAAGCGGCTGTTCCGGGAAGCCTGTATGCAGTGCCATCCAGATCGGGTAACGGAGGCGGACAAGGCGCAGGCCGAAGCGTTGTTTGTTCAGGTGCGAGCGGCATACCAGCAGGGCGATCTGGACACCCTGCGCCGGCTGCATCGGCAACTCAAGAGCGGGCGGCCCTTCGCCGATCCGGCCACGATGCTGACCGAGGGCGATCAACTCCGCCGGCGGGTGGCGCAGTTGCGGTTGGAGGTGGAGCGCTTGCTGGCCGTTCTCAAGAGCCTGCGCGCTCACGAGACTTATCGCACGCTGACCGGTATCGCCGATTGGGAGCGATATTTTGCCGAGGCCCGCCAGCGCTTGGCCGGCGACATCGGACGGTTGCGAGCGCAATTGGAGGAAGAGAATGATGACGAATTCTGAACAGGCGCTGGTGCCCGGTTCCAGCAATGGCTTGCCCGCGCACATCGAGCAACGCACCCGCATCGCTAACCGGGTGTTGGGTGAGTTGGAGCGGCGGGATACCGAGGCGTTCTTTCGGCGGCATCCGGCGTTCTTTCGGTGGGTGGTGTCGCGGTACTATCCGATGGATGTATCGCTCATCGACCGCCACGCCGAATGCTGGGACTGGGGGTTTTTGATCTGGAATACAGCGCTACCCTGGAGCGAGGCGCTGATCAACCGCCATGCCGAGCGCTGGGGATGGTCAGGATGGGGAGTATTGAGCCACAACGAAGCGCTGCCTTGGACGGAGGCGTTCATCGACCGCTACGCCGAACGCTGGAGCTGGTGTTCATTGAGCGGGAACGAGGCGCTGCCTTGGAGCGAGGCGTTCATCGACCGCTACGCCGAGCGCTGGAACTGGCACTCATTGAGCTGTAACAAGGCGCTGCCCTGGAGCGAAGCATTCATCGAGCGCTATGCCGAGCGCTGGGACTGGTACAACTTAAGCACGAACGAGGTGTTGCCTTGGAGCGAGGCGTTGATCGATCGCTACGCCGAACGGTGGGATTGGAAGGAGTGGTTGAGCAGGAACAGTGCGCTGCCTTGGAGCGAGGCGTTCATCGATCGCTACGCCGAGCGCTGGAGCTGGGGGTTTTTGAGTACGAACTCGGGGTTGCCTTGGAGCGAGACGTTCATCGATCGCTATGCCGAGCGCTGGAGCTGGGGGGATTGGGGGTTTAGCATGAATCCGGGGCTGCCCTGGAGCGAGGCGTTGATCGACCGCTACGCCGAACGCTGGGACTGGGGTTTTTTGAGTACGAATTCGGGACTGCCTTGGAACGAGGCGTTCATTGACCGCTACGCTGAGCGCTGGAGCTGGGGGCATTTGAGTATGAATGAGGCATTGCCTTGGACAGAGACGTTGATTGATCGCTACGCCGAGCGCTGGGACTGGGGGGAAATAGGATTGAGCGAGAACGAGGCGCTGCCTTGGTCACACACATTTTATGAACGCTTCGCTGATCGCTGGGACGTAGTGTTAGTTGTCTGGCGCTATGACGGTAATGTCCGGTCCCTGACACCGGATCAGGTTGATCGGTTGATTGGCGAATTTGATTTTCTGAGCCTTCCAAAATGATTGATTTAGTGACTGCTTCTTCACCTATCGATTTATTACAACAATTACGCACTATTGACATATCGGTTCCCCTACGTACAGAGGGTAGAACAACCAAGCAATGTGAACGATGGTCAATTTGCCGCTTGCTTGCTACCTATTCTGAAACCAGCTTATTAGACTACCCCTTACAAGTTAAACACGAGGATCGCCCGGATTTTGTTCTATCCATGCCAACCGTTTGTATAGGTATTGAGATTACTGAGGCCGTACCTGAAAATTGGGCACGGACTGATGCTTTTGCGCAGCATAAGGGGTACGATAACCTGCGGCATATGGAACGATTTCGGCCTGGAGAACCTCTCCGGTCAAGCGATGAAATTAATCGACTCGCTCTTGGTCAATCCAGAGGGAGTATATGGGTTGGTGATTCTTCCGAAAGAGAATGGGCTGAAGTAATGATCTATTTCTCTTTGAAAAAAATAAAAAATTATGCAAATCCCGATTTTCGAAAATCCCAAAGGAACTGGCTTGTTATCTACGAGAATTGGCCACTTCCCACAGTAGAAGAAGATAAAGCGGCTAGTTTATTCCACCAAAAGCTTGTTAATCTAAGTGGGGCGCTACCGTTTGATAAAATATTTATTGAATGCCCAAAAACTTTTTGGGAGTTTACATTAAATTCTTATTCCTGTCACACAATCAACAGCCTATGGGAAGAAAGCTAACCTCCGAAAAATTAAATATCCCTGGCAGAGTCGATGGTTTACCCAATTTTTCAGCTACTTATACAGGAAAGGCATCACTTCAATCCCCTTCCCGGAACTTGGCACAAGTTCTGGAGGACTGCAATGGAATCAAGTCAAAGACATCATGTATCGATTTTTGGAGCCACTACCCTAATTTCGATGTTGAGATTTATCATTTTGACCCGAATATAGAGAATTCTCTCTTTAATAAATAGGTCCTTGACTTAACAAGACAGGAGACGTACCTGATCATTCACACAATCCGTATAGAAAAGCCATAGCACCACCCCGGAGCCGCGCCATGCGCTTTTTCAACACTGCCGGACCGGTCGACGCAGCTCGGCATTACACTCTGCCACCCTTATCCCGCATCGATCTGGACGATGTGCTGCAACTGATCGAGCAGCAGAAATACTTCGTCCTGCACGCCCCTCGCCAAACCGGCAAAACCTCGGTGCTGCTGGCGCTGATGGCACTGCTCAATCGCGGAGAACGCTATCGCTGCCTGTACGCCAACATCGAGGGCGCACAGGCGTATCGCGGCAACGTGGACGCCGCGCTGCGCACCGTGGTCATGCAACTGGCAACCGCCGCCGAGGTGTATCTGGGCGACCGGAGAGTCAAGGACTGGGCATTGGAAGCCGTGCGCGAACAGAGCGGCGGCGGCATGTTGGCCGCGACCCTGACCCGCTGGTCCCTGGAAAGTGATTTACCCATCGTGCTGCTGCTGGACGAAGTAGACGCGCTGGTAGGCGATGCCCTGATCTCGCTGCTGCGGCAAATCCGCGCCGGTTACACCCAACGCCCACATGCGTTCCCGCAAACCATTGTCCTATGCGGCGTGCGCGACATGCGCGACTACCGCATCCACAGCGCCGACCAGGAAGTCATCACCGGCGGTTCCGCCTTCAACATCAAAGCCGAATCGCTGCGCCTGGGTAACTTCAGCCGCGAGGAAGTCAGCGCGCTCTACCAACAACACACGGCGGAAACCGGACAGGTATTCGCCGACGGCGTCCTGCATCGGGTCTGGGGCTTGACGCGCGGCCAGCCCTGGCTGGTCAATGCTCTGGCCTACGAAACCTGTTTCAAGCTGAAAGCAGGTCGGGACCGCGCCCAAGCGATCACGGTCGAGATGATCGAACAGGCCAAGGAAAGCCTGATCCAGCGTCGGGAAACCCATCTCGACCAACTGGCGGATAAGCTGCGGGAACCGCGAGTCCATCGAGTCATCACTCGCCTGATCGGCGGCGATATATCGGACGATACCCTCCCGACCGACGACCTGCTCTACGTTCAGGATCTGGGTTTGGTGACGCTGACACCGCAAATGGCCATCGCCAACGCGCTTTATCAGGAAATCATCCCCCGCGAATTGACTTGGTCGACCCAAGTCACGATCGCGCAGAACTCCATCTGGTACATCCGCCCCGACGGTGACCTGGATCTACCCAAACTGCTTGCGGCTTTCCAGCAATTTTTCCGCGAGCACGCCGACAGTTGGCTGGAACGGTTCGACTACAAGGAAGCTGGACCGCAATTGCTGCTGCAAGCCTTCCTGCAACGGATCGTCAACGGCGGCGGGCGCATCGACCGGGAATATGGCTTGGGGCGGAAGCGGACGGACTTGTTGGTGCAATGGCCATTGGACACAACCCAAGGCTTTCTCGGCCCGGTACAGCGCGTGGTGATCGAGCTAAAACTGCTACACAAGTCGCTCGACGCCACCCTGCGGGAAGGACTGGCGCAAACCGCCGACTATCTGGATCGCACCAGCGCGAGCGAAGGCCATCTGCTGATCTTCGACCGCCGCCCCGGCATCGCGTGGGAACAAAAAATCTTCCAGCGCGAGGAAATCCACGGTCCTTACCGAATTCGGGTATGGGGCATGTAATACCGTTTCTCAATAGATTTTATGATTCAGAGGGGTAGGGCGGGTTAGGGCGTCGGCCCGTAACCCGCCGATTTGATTGTGACTTCGGCGGGTTACGCTGCGCTAACCCGCCCTACGCGGGAATATAAAACTTACCGGGAATTGGTATAAGCACCGCCATTCCTCACCCCCGCCGCACCCTGCCCCACTGCTCCTCCAGTCGCTTGACCGACACCGGCGCGACCGTCTTCAACTCCTGGGCGAACTGCGACACCCGCAACTCCTCCAGCAGCCAGCGCAAGCGGATCAGTTCCGCATCGTGCCGCTCCCGTTCCGCGTCCCGTTCCAGTTGCCGCTTGCAGCCCTCCCATAAGCGCACGATGTCGCCACGTCGCTGACGATCCTTGTCCGGGGCCTGTCGTAGCTTTTGCAGGCGCAGCGCGACGGCGCGTAGATAGCGCGGCAGATGCGGCAACCACTCCGGCGGGGTCTGGCCGAGAAAACCGGGATAAATCAAATGCGCCAGTTGATCGCGGATATCGGCCATCGCTTCGGCCCAGGCCGGCTCGTCGCTCAGCGTCCGCCGGACTTCGTGATAGGTGGCCAGAATCGCGGCGGCCGTGTCGCCCATCTCCCCTCTCACCGCGCTCAGCCGGGTCTTACCGCGCGCCAGCAATGCCTCGAACGCCGCCCGGTCGCGTGGCAACGGCTCATCGCTCAGAAAAGCCCGGTCGAGGATGGCGTTCAACAGATCCTCGCGCAGCGTCTCCTGCGTGCCCAAGCCAACGAAATGCAAGGTCATGCGCTGAAACTGCGGCAGATCGCGCGCCAACGTCCTGAACACAGTCCCCAGCCGCCAACTGATCAATCGCCGCAAACCGCCCCGCGTCGCCATCTCGGCCCGCGCCAGCGAATCCAGCAGCCGCAACGCCAGCGTGCCGTCCGGTTCCGCGATCAGCGCCGGATAGCCGCGTAGCTGAACGCCGTTGCGGACAAAGCTCACTTCCGCCGGCAATTCGCCGAAATCCCAGTCGCGCAGCCGCTCGCGCTCGAACTCCGGGGTGGGCAGGGCCGCGAATCCGGCGCACGCCTCGCCGCGCAATTGCCGCTGAATCGCTTCCCAGTCGCGCCCGACCGCCAGTTCCAAACCTTCGGCGTCCACCACGCGAAACCGCATCCGCAGATGGCCGGGAACGGCCTCCGGATTCCACGCCTCCGCTGGAACCCGCACCCCGGTCATGCGCTGCAACTGCTCGGTCATGGCTTCGACCAGCGACCGCGTGCCCGGCTCGATCACCTCCAGCAGCGCCCGCGCGTAGTTGGGCACGGGCACGAAATTACGCCGCAACGCCTTGGGCAAGGATTTCAGCAGCGCCGCCATCCGTTCGGCCCGCAAACCCGGCACCAGCCAGTCCAGCCGTTTGGGGTCCACCTGATTGACCGCCGCCAACGGCACGGTCAGGGTCACGCCATCGTCGTCCGTGCCGGGCGTAAAACGATAAGTCAACGGCAGTTTCAGCCCGTCGAGATCGAGATGGTCGGGAAAGCGCTCGCCGTCCACCACCGGCCCTGCTTCCGCCAACAAAACCGCCCGGTCGAGAAACAGCAATCGGGGCTGGTCTCGCTCGGTTCGCTTGCGCCAAGTCTCGAACGATGGACCGCTGTAAATGCCTTCGGGAACGCGCTCGTCGTAGAAACGGTACAAAGTTTCCTCGTCGGCCGTCAGATCGCGACGGGCACGGACTTCCAATTCCTCCAATTCCGCCAGCAATTGCCGATTGTGCTGGAAGAAAGGCGCCTTGCAGTGAAACTCGCCCTCGACCAAGGCGTGGCGGATGAAAATTTCGCGGGCCAGCACCGGATCGAGCGGCCCGTAATTGACGCGCCGGCCGGCGACCACGGGCAGGCCATACAGCGTGACCCGCTCGGTGGCGCTCACCTGCGCGGAACGCTTCTCCCAGTGTGGCTCAGCGTAGCTGTGTTTCAGCAACGGCCCAGCCAAACGTTCCACCCATTCGGGCTCGATGCGCGCCACGGTGCGGGCAAACAGCCGACTGGTTTCCACCACCTCCGCCGCCATCACCCAGCGCGGTCGTTTTTTGAACAGCCCGGAACCGGGGAACAGGTAAAAATTGCGACCGCGCGCACCGAGGTAGGCATGTTCCTCCTGCTTCAAACCGAGATGGCCGAGCAGGCCGGTCAACAAGGCGCGATGCAGGCCGTCATAGGATGCCGGTTCGCTGTTGAGCCGCATCCCCATTTCGGTGACCCGCCCCAACAATTCCCGGTGCAGATCGTCCCACTCCCGCATCCGCACGAAGGACAGAAACTCGGCTTGACAAAGATTGCGCAACTGGTTTCTGGAGAGTTGCCGGGCCTGTTCGTGGTAGTACTCCCACAGCTTGAGCAGGGACAGAAAATCGGACTGCTCGTCGCGAAAGCGGCGATGCTTCTCGTCCGCCGCTTGCTGCTTTTCCAGCGGCCGCTCGCGCGGATCCTGAATCGCCAGCGCCGCGACGATCACCAACACCTCGCGCAGGCAACTCTCGCCTTGCGCCGCCAGCAGCATCCGCCCCAAACGGGGATCGACCGGCAGTTTCGCCAGTCGCCGGCCCAGCTCGGCGATATCGCGCTGCTCGTCCACCGCCCCCAGTTCGAACAGCAGCCGAAAACCGTCGCTGATCTGGCGCGAATCCGGCGGCTCCACGAACGGAAAATCCTCCGGCCGCCCCAGATGCAGCGCGCTCATCTGCAAAATGACCGCCGCCAAATGAGTGCGCAGAATTTCTGGATCGGTGAAGGGCGGACGGCTCTGAAAATCCTCCTCCGCGTACAGCCGGACGCAGACGCCCGCCATCACCCGCCCGCAACGGCCGGCGCGCTGATTGGCGCTGGCCTGGGAAATCTTTTCCACCGGCAACCGCTGAATCCGGCTGCGCGGGCTATACCGGCTGATGCGCGCCGTGCCGGGATCGATCACGTAACGGATGCCGGGCACGGTCAGCGAGGTTTCGGCGACATTGGTGGCCAGCACGATGCGCGGCCGGCCGTGCGGCTGGAACACCCGGTTCTGTTCGGCGGCGGACAACCGGGCGTACAGCGGCAGAATCTCGGTATTCGGCGGATGGTGTTTGCGCAGGCTCTCGGCGGTCTCGCGGATTTCCCGTTCGCCGGACAGGAACACCAGGATATCGCCCGGCCCCTGTTGCCAAACCTCGTCCACCGCGTCCAGGATCGCCTGCTGCAAATCGCGGTCGCGCTCGTCCTCGTCGGTCGCCGACAAGGGTCGATAACGCAGCTCCACCGGATAAGCGCGCCCGGAGACTTCAATAATCGGCGCGTCGCCGAAATGGCGGGAGAAGCGTTCGGGATCGATGGTCGCCGAGGTGATGATCAGCTTCAAATCCGGCCGGCGCGGCAATAATCGCTTGAGATAGCCCAGCAGGAAATCGATGTTCAGACTGCGCTCGTGGGCCTCGTCGATGATGAGGACTTCGTATTGGTCGAGCCGTCGGTCGCTTTGGGTTTCCGCCAGCAGAATGCCGTCAGTCATCAGTTTGATCAGCGCGTCCGGCCCGGTCCGATCGGAAAAACGCACCTTGTAACCGACCTGGCCGCCGACCGAACCACCCAGTTCGGCGGCGATCCGCCCCGCCACCGAACGGGCGGCGATCCGGCGCGGCTGGGTGTGCCCGATCAACCCGGCCGCGCCCAATCCAAGCGAGAGGCAGATTTTCGGCAACTGGGTGGTCTTGCCCGAACCGGTCTCGCCGCAAACCACCACCACCTGATGGGCGCGCACGGCGGCGGCGATCCGTTCGCGCTGGGCGTTGATTGGCAAACCGTCGTCGAAACTCGGCTCCGGCAGCACGGCGCGGCGCTCGCGTAGACGGACGGCGGCGGTTTCGAAATCGGTCAGCCACTGTTCCAGACCGCGCTCCACCGGCTTGCCTTCGCGCAAGCGGCGGCGCAAGTCCCGCAGGCGGCGGGCCAACGAAGCGCGGTCGCGGGTCGGACACTCGGACAAGCGGCGGTCCAGTGCGGCAAATTGCTTTTCCACAACGATTTCCAGAGATTTTGTTTAGTCGGGATTAACCCTGCCGGACCTTGAAAGCGGCGGGTGTTCCCGCGCCAGCCTTGTGCGAGCGCATATAAAATTTGCTTGCGGAATACAGGGCGTTAACGTAGTTTTTCGCGGGGGGTAAAGATCGAAAATCTCCCAATGCCTGGAGTTGGACCCCTTGAACCCAGACCCTCCAAGCGCCGAGGATTCGGCGCCTCAAGCGGCCCGACAGAAAAGAAATATCTGGCTTTGAGGTTTTGCATTCAATGCGTACCGGTACTGTGAAATGGTTTGACGAAGCCAAGGGTTTCGGCTTCATCGCCCCCGAGGATGGCGGCAGCGACGTGTTCGTTCACTACTCGGTCATCGAGGGCAAGGGGTTCCGAACCCTGGCGGAAAACCAGAAAGTCGAGTTCGAAGTCAAGGTCGGCCCCAAGGGTCCGCAAGCCACGATGGTCAAAAAAATCGCGGCGGAAAAATAACACCCACCACCAACCCTCTCCAGACGAAGCCCCGCCTCGCGCGGGGCTTCGTCGTTTTTCCTCGCCATATTCCGCCAAGACGCAAACTGCTATAACGATCGTGGATAATACCAATTCCCGGTAAGTTTTATATTTCCCGCGTAGGGCGGGTTAGCGCAGCGTAACCCGCCGAAGTCACAATCAAATCGGCGGGTTACGGGCCGACGCCCTAACCCGCCCTACCCCTCTGAATCATAAAATCTATTGAGAAACGGTATAAGACACTCGTTTGTCGCGTCCATCAGCACTGGAAGCGCTCCTCATCGGGATCGGGGCTTGCGGCTCTTTAAAAACCCAGCGCGGTTAGCCTCCATCCCGTTCGCCGTCTTGCCGAGGATACCAGCATGATCGCCTTCACCCGGAACGCCGCGCTGCGGATCGCACTCATTTATTTCGTCTTCAGCCTGCTTTGGATTCTGCTCTCCGACCGGTTTATAGAAGCCGTCAGCGCCCGCGCGGAAACCTTGTCGGCGCTGCAAACCGTCAAGGGCGGGTTGTTCATCGTAGTGACCAGCATCGGGCTTTACGGGCTGCTTCGAATCAGTTATCGCCGACTTGCGGACAGCGAAGCCCGTTATCGCTCGGTGGTGGAAGATATGCCGGGCCTGCTGTGCCGCTTTCAAGCTGGCGGAATCATTGAGTACGTCAACGAAGCCTATGCCCGCGCCTTTGGCCAAGAGCCGGAGGCCCTGGTAGGCCGATCCTTCCTTTCGCTTATTCCAGAGGAAGGGCGAGCGGCGGTCAAGGCGGGCATCGAGGCACTGACACCCGAATCGCCGGTGATGACTCACGAACACCCGGTGATCGGCGCGAGTGGCGAGATCCGCTGGCAGCGCTGGACCAACCGATTGCTGATCGATACAGCGGGACGCACCATGGCCTATCAATCCTTTGGCCTGGACGTCACCGAGAAAAAGCGGGCGGAGATGGCCCTGCATGAGAGCGAGGAAAGATTGCGGCTCTTTGTCGAACATGCTCCCGCCGCCCTCGCCATGTTCGATCGCCAAATGCGCTATCTCGCCGTCAGTCGCCGCTGGATGATCGACTACGGTCTGGAAGGCCGGAATATCCTTGGTCAATCCCATTACGCTATCTTCCCGGAAATTCCGGATTACTGGAAAGGCGTGCATCGGCGTGGAATGGCGGGCGAGGTTGTGCAAGCCGACCAGGATCGTTTTGAACGATTGGACGGCTCGGTGCAGTGGTTGCATTGGGTCGTGCGGCCCTGGCGCACGGACGACGGATCCGTTGGCGGCATCGTCATTTTCACCGAGGACATGACCGAGCACAGGCAGGTCGAGCAGGCGTTGCAGGAAAGCCGTCAGCGGTTATTTCGGGCTCTGGAAAACATACCGGACGTGGTCGTCATTTACGACCGCGATTTGCGTATCCAATATATCAACGCGGCTACCCGCGCCATTACCGGGCGCCCGACCACCGACTTCATCGGCCACCGGGACGACGAGGTCTGGCCACCGGAAATATACAATACCTATTTACCCGCACTTAAAAAGGCGCTGGCCGAGGGCGCCGTGGAATCCCTGGAATCGGACCTCACCCTAACGAACGGACAGGTACGCAGTCTCCACATCACCTGCGTTCCCCTGCAGGACGAACAAGGGAATGTTCGGGAGATTCTGGGCATCACCCGCGACCTCTCGATTCAAAAAGCGGCTGAAAGAAAAATTCGGCAAATCAACCTGGAATTGGAAGAACGGGTGCGCATCCGCACCGCCGAGCTTACCGCCGCCAACGAGCGTTTGCAGGAACTGGATCGCCTCAAGTCGCTGTTCATCGCCTCCATGTCCCACGAGCTGCGCACGCCGCTCAACTCCATCATCGGCTTCACCGGCATGATCGTCGGCGACATGGCCGGCCCGATCAGCGAGCGGCAGCGGGATTATCTACAGCGCGCCTATCGCGCCGGCAAACACTTGTTGGGGTTGATCACGGACATCATCGATATTTCCAAGATCGAGGCCGGCAAGCTTGCCATCGAATACAGCCCCTTCGCTCTCGACAAGGCAATGGCCGACGCCATGGCCTCGGTGGAGGCAGGGGCGCGGGAAAAGGGGTTGGAGTTGACGTTGGAAATGCCGGAAGGCATTACCCTGCACACCGACCGCAAACGCCTGCTGCAATGCGTGCTCAATCTGTTGAACAACGCCGTAAAATACACCGAGCGCGGCAAGGTGCGGATGATGGCCCAATGCCATGACACCCATATCGAGATCGCGGTGAGCGACACCGGGATCGGCATCCCCGAATCCGCTCGAAACCAACTCTTCCAACCTTTCGTGCGCCTCGATTCGAAATTGAAAAACCACACCTCCGGAACCGGGCTTGGGCTGTACCTGACCCGCAAGCTGGCCCGGGAGATTCTGGGCGGGGACGTCACGGTCAGCAGCCACCCGGGTGAAGGCAGCACCTTTTTATTACATATCGCCCGTCAAATGCCGCGGAAAAACGACCACAATAGAGGAAGCGAGACACACAATGATCGTTGATGGACAAGAAGAAGACCGGCGCACGGCTCTGATCATCGAGGACAACGAAGACAACCGGGTGTTGATCGTCAGTCTGCTGCAATGGGGTGGCTATCGCACCATCGCGCGCGCGACCGGACAGTCCGGCTATGAAGCGGCTTTAGGGGAACGCCCGGATCTGATCTTGCTGGATATTCAACTGCCGGACATCAACGGGATCGAGGTGCTGCGCCGGATCCGCGCTTCGAGGATCAACGGCGCCATCCCCATCATCGCCATGACTTCGTACGCGATGGCGGGAGACCGGGAGCGGCTGATGGCCGCCGGATGCACCGGTTACATCGAAAAGCCCATCGAGCCGACCCGTGTGCTCGATCAGATTCGGGAAATACTCGGAGGAACAGGATGAATGTCTTGATCGTCGACGACAACCAGGACGGCCGGGTGCTGCTACGCGGTCTGCTGGAGAGCCGAGGCTACCGGGTGGAGGAGGCCGCCAACGGGCTTCAAGCGTTCGACAGGGTACGCGCCGAACCGCCGGAATTGATCGTTTCCGATATTCTGATGCCGGAAATGGACGGATTCGCCCTGTGCCGAATCATCAAGAGCATCGAAAAGCTGAAACACATACCCTTCGTGTTTTATACGGCCACTTACCTGAATCAGCATGACGAGGAGCTGGGCCTGTGGCTGGGAGCTTGCCGCTATATCCGCAAGCCGCAGGAACCGAAGCAACTCCTGGAAACGATCGATCGGGTGATCGCCGAGTCCCGCGACGGCGCCCTGCCCGTTCGACAACCGCCCAAGGGCTTCGAAACCGTGCTGGAGGCGATGTATCGAGACCGTCTCACCGAGAAACTGGACAAAAAATCCCAGGATGTGGAACGGCTGCGCCGGGAACAAGCCCTGATTCTGGCCTCGGCGAGCGAGGGCATCGTGGGTATGAATCTGGAAGGAAAGCATACGGTCGTCAACGCCGCCGCCGCACGCATGTTGGGTTACGAGATCGAGGAAATGATCGGCAGGCACAGCCATTCGCTATGGCATCATTCCCATGCGGACGGCAGTCCCTTTCCGGTGGAGGATTGTCCGATCCACGCCTGCATGCGCGACGGCCAGACCCGGCATCAAATGGAAGAAGTGTTCTGGCGCAAGGATGGCGGCGGTCTCCCCGTGGAGTATTCCAGTAGCCCGCTGCTGGAAAACGGCGCCGTCAGAGGCGTGGTGGTGATGTTCCGGGACATTACCGAGCGCCAGCAGGCCAAGGAGCGGCAGCGCCTTGCCACCAGCGTGTTCGACAACACCGCCGAAGGCATTGTCATCACCGATGCAAGCGGCACGGTCGTCGAGGTCAACCGCGCCTTCACCGAAATCCTGGGTTACACACGAGAAGACGCGATCGGGCGCATCCCCAAACTGTGGAAGTCCGGACATCACGAAGCCAGCTTTTACCGCGATCTGTGGCGGTCTCTCGCGGAAACCGGCCAGTGGCGGGGCGAGATCTGGAACCGGCGCAAGGACGGTTCCGTGTTTCCGGAATGGCTGGCCATCAGCGCCGTCACCGACGGCAACGGCTGTCTGACCCACTACGTGGGCGTGTTCTCCGACATCAGCGGGATCAAGCACTCCCAGGAACAGTTGCACCACCTGGCCCACCACGACGCTCTGACCGACCTGCCCAACCGGCTGCTTCTGAACGAACGACTGGAACAAGCCATCAAACGCGCCGAACGCCATGCCACCCATCTAGCGGTATTCTTTCTCGACCTCGACTACTTCAAGCATATCAACGACAGCCTCGGCCATCCGGCCGGAGACCGGCTGCTGAAAAACGTGGCGGAACGCTTATCGGACAGCCTCCGCAGGGAGGATACCGTGGCCCGCGCCGGTGGGGATGAATTCGTTTTGCTGCTGGAGGACGTGGGAGAGCCGGAAAAAGCCGCCGTCGCGGCGCGGAAACTCATAGCGTCCTTGACCGATCCTTTCGATCTGGAGAACCGGCGAATCGCGATTTCCGCCAGCGTGGGCATCGCGCTCTACCCGCAGGACGGCACGGACCCCGCCACGCTGCTGCGCAACGCCGATGCCGCCATGTACCGCGCCAAGGAGGAAGGGCGCAATACCTACCGCTTTTATACCGAGGAACTCACCCGCAATGCCTTCGAACGGGTGTCGCTGGAAAACGACCTGCGCCAAGCGATCGCCGGGAACGAATTGCTGCTGTTTTACCAACCCCAGATCGATCTGCACAGCCAGCGGATCATTGGCGTCGAAGCCCTGATTCGCTGGCGGCACCCACAACTTGGCATGGTCTCCCCCATCAAATTCATCCCTTTGGCCGAAGAATGCGGTCTGATCCATCCCATCGGCGACTGGGTGCTGCGCACCGCGTGTCTTCAGGGTAAGGCGTGGCTGGAGCGGAGCATCGAATTCGGGCAGATCGCCGTCAATCTGGCCGGTCCCCAAATCCAGCGCGGCGGGCTGGCCGATACCCTGGAAACCGTGCTGACCGACACCGGATTTCCCGCCGCCCGGCTGGAGCTGGAGGTCACGGAAGGCTTCATCATGCGGCAGGCCGAAGCCGGCATCCGCGAGCTGGAGAGCATCCGCCGCCTGGGAGCGACCCTGGCCATCGACGACTTCGGCACCGGCTATTCCTCGCTGAGTTACCTGAAGCGGCTGCCGATCCAGAAGATCAAAATTGACCAGTCCTTCGTGCGCGATTTACCCGCCGATCCAAACGACGCGGCGATCGCCAACGCGGTGATCGCCCTGGGCAAGAGCATGAATCTATTGGTCATCGCGGAAGGCGTGGAAACCCAGGAACAGGCCGATTTCCTCAAGAAAGCCGGGTGCCAGGAAGCACAGGGGTATTTGTAC
Source organism: Candidatus Competibacter sp. (assembly GCA_029624815.1). Classification (GTDB taxonomy): domain Bacteria; phylum Pseudomonadota; class Gammaproteobacteria; order Competibacterales; family Competibacteraceae; genus Competibacter. The sequence continues at coordinate 80,092 of JARSSH010000024.1, read as the reverse complement.
AGCCGACCCATCGACGCGGAGGAAATCGAAGCCCTGTTTTCCAGGAAAAACGATTAGGCGGAGCTTGCCGCCAGGGCGATCGCATTGAGGCGGCGCCGAACGATATGGGTGTATGATTCGCCGGCTTTGCCGACCATGTTGGCAAAAACCTGACACTGCTTGGACACTCGGAATATAAAATTGTCAAATCAACAGGATATAGCGGCCCTGCGCAACATCGCCATCATCGCCCATGTGGATCACGGCAAGACCACGCTGGTGGATAAACTGCTACAGCAGTCCGGCACATTGGGGGACCGCGCCGCGCCGCCGGAACGGGTGATGGACTCCAACGCGCTGGAGCGAGAGCGCGGCATCACCATCCTGGCCAAAAACACGGCTCTGTACTGGCGGAACCACCATATCAACATCGTCGATACGCCCGGCCACGCCGATTTCGGCGGCGAAGTCGAGCGGGTGCTGTCGATGGTCGATTCGGTGCTGCTGCTGGTGGACGCGGTGGATGGCCCGATGCCGCAGACGCGCTTCGTGACGCAAAAAGCCTTCGCCATGGGTTTCAAACCCATCGTGGTGATCAACAAGATCGACCGGCCCGGCTCCCGCCCGCACTGGGTACTGGACCGCACCTTCGATCTGTTCGATCGCTTGGGCGCGACCGACGAGCAACTGGACTTCCCGGTGATCTACGCCTCGGCGCTGCACGGCTACGCCGGACTCGACGAAAGCGTGCGCGACGGCGACATGGACCCGCTGTTCGAAACCATCGTCGCCCACGTTCCGCCGCCGGCGGTGGACCCGACGGGACCGTTCCAGTTGCAGGTCAGCTCGCTGGATTACAACAGCTACGTCGGCGTGATCGGCATCGGCCGCATCCGCCGCGGCAAGGTCAAGACCAACACACCGGTGATCGTCCTCGACCGGGACGGCAACCGCCGCAACGGCCGGGTGCTGCAAATCCTCGGCTTTCAGGGCCTGGAACGGATCGAATTCCCCGAGGCGTCGGCCGGCGACATCATCGCCTTCACCGGCATCGACGGGCTGGGCATTTCCGACGTGATCTGCGACCCCGGCGCCGTCGAGCCGTTGCCGCCGTTGAAGGTGGACGAGCCGACCATGAGCATGACCTTCCAGGTCAACACCTCGCCCTTCGCCGGGCGCGAGGGCAAGTACGTCACCAGCCGCCAAGTGCGCGAGCGGCTGTACCGCGAGCTGATTCACAACGTCGCGTTGCGCATCGAGGACAGCGACGACCCGGACAAATTCAAGGTGTCCGGGCGCGGCGAGCTGCACCTGTCGATCCTGATCGAGAACATGCGCCGCGAGGGCTACGAACTGGCCGTGTCGCGCCCGGAAGTGATCGTGCGCGACATCGACGGCGAACTCTGCGAGCCCTACGAACAGTTGACGGTCGATGTCGAGGAGCAACACCAGGGCGCGATCATGGAAAAGCTCGGCGAACGGCGCGGCGAGCTGCTGGACATGCAGCCCGACGGCAAGGGCCGGGTGCGGCTGGATTACCTGATCCCGGCCCGCGGCCTGATCGGTTTTCAGACCGAATTCCTGACCGCCACCTCCGGCACCGGCCTGCTCTACCATGTGTTCGACCGCTACGGCCCGCAGAAAAAAGGCCCCATCGGCGCACGCGCCAGCGGCGTGCTGATCGCCAACGCCACCGGCAAGGCGCTGGCCTACGCCCTGTTCAATCTCCAGGAACGCGGGCGGATGATGGTCGGCCCCGGCGACGAGGTCTACGAGGGCATGATCGTCGGCATTCACTCCCGCGACAACGACCTGGTGGTCAACCCGCTCAAGGCCAAGCAACTCACCAACATCCGCGCCGCCGGTTCCGACGAGAATATCCTGCTCACCCCGGCGGTGCGCATGAGTCTGGAGCAGGCGCTGGAGTTCATCGACGACGACGAACTGGTCGAGGTCACCCCGAAATCCATCCGCGTGCGCAAGAAGCTGCTGCTGGAGCACGAACGCAAGCGGGCCTCGCGCAAGGAGACCGGCTGAGTTTTTTTTCAAAACCGGGTCTGCCTTCTTCCAATGGCAAAAATCTTTCCTATAGTGGTCGGGGCCGTTTGCGGCATCGTCTTTTCCTGGATGGGAAACAGGCGATCCACGGCTCGATATCTTTACTACTGGAGAGAGATGAACGATATGGCAGAACAAAAACTTGGTAATCCAGCGGTCGTCGGCCTAGCGGGCTTCGGTCTGACCACCCTGGTCTTACAGTTTCACAACGTCGGCTGGATGCCCAGCATCGGCCCGGTGGTCTGGCTGGGGCTGATGTTTGGCGGAACGGCACAACTGATTGCCGGCCTTCAGGAAATGAAGACGGGCAACAACTTTGGCTACTGCGCCTTCACCTCCTACGGCGCGTTCTGGATCGCCCTGTGCCTGATGTTGCTTGGCAACAAATTCGATCTATTCAAGGCCAGCACCACCGATGTGGGCTGGTTTCTGGTGGCCTGGACGTTGTTCACCGCGATCTTGTGGGTCGGTTCGCTGCGCATTCATGGCGCGATGGCTTTCACCTTCACCACGCTGCTGATCGGCTTCATCCTGCTCGATCTGGCCCACTTCGGCTATCCGGGTCTAACGGTGGTGGCCGGCTACGAGCTGATGATCTGCGCACTGGCCGCCTGGTACATGATGGCGCGGGTTATCCTGAACGAAATTTACGGCAAGGAACTTTTGCCGGCGGGCAAGCCCTGGGTGGCCTGAAGCCCCGGTTATTGCCCTCAGCCCCAAATTTCTGGAGGACTTTCAAGATGCGAAAAGCAATGTTTGGTTTTGCTAGCCTGGCCCTGATCCTGGGCGCCGCGCCGGCGTGGGTTGGCGCCGCCGATCCCAACGCCGCCAGCGCCGAGGAAGTGATCGCCAAGGTGCACGAAGCGGCCAAATACCTGCACGATAAGGGTCAGGCCGGTTTCCCGGACTTCAACAACAATGCCCGCTGGGTGTGGAAAGACAGCTATGTATTCGTCTTCAGTTGCCGGGACAACAAGGTGATCGCTCACCCCCTGCGCCCCGATCTGGTCGGCAAACCCATCCTGCAAATGGAAGACGACAAGGGCAACCTGCTGTTTCAAAAACTGTGCGAGGCCGGCAACAAAGCCAACGGCGGCTGGGTCGAATACTGGTGGCCAAAACCGGGCGAAGCCAAAGCCTCCCGCAAGATCTCCTATACCCAAAGGACCGAAGTGTCCTTTCAACCGGATGTCAGGGTCGGCGCGGGGATCTACGACGACACCATGAGCGTCGAGGAACTGAATAAACTCGCGCAACAAGCCATTGAACCCAAGAAGGACTCACCCTAAGTCGAATTCTGGAGCCTGGGAATAACCCAGCCGCCGCCGGCTCTCAGGCCGGCGGCGGTTTTTTCATGGACGGGACTGCTGGCCCCAAGGCGGCACTACATTGGTATCGCCGCGATAGCGGACCGTGTCGTAGGGCCGACCTTTGGGTGGTTGGTCGGTGATCTGCTCGCGTCCCTGATCGTCGCGCCAGCGATAGAGCGGCCCGGTGTATTCCGGCAGGCCGGGCAGCCAGCCACGCACCCAGGACGGCGCCTCCCGTGGCGTCGCGTACCAGTAGAGCACCAAGCCGCCCAGCAGCCCCCCCAGCACGATCAGCAACCACATCGGCAAGGCGCCCCGCTGACGCCGCCGCCACCGAGATCCCGCCGGCAACCCACCGGCGGCGGTATTTTCCCATCCACGATCACCCCACATAAGCCCTCCTCATTGCCAGTCGCCCCGCAAGGCCGCCACCCGTTCGCGCAGCAGCGCCGAGGTCGCCTGTTCGGGCGGAACCAGCTCACCCACCGTCAGTTCGATCCGCGACCAGAATCGCCGGGGGAAATGGCTCATGGCCTTGCCGTGGCGGCGGCTGAAGAAGCTGCCCCACAGTCCGCGCAGCGCCATCGGCGCCACCGGGACCGGCGTGCGCTGGACGATCTGTTCGATGCCGCTCTTGAACGGGCCGATCTCGCCGTCCTCGGTCAACTGCCCTTCCGGGAAGATCCCCACCACTTCGCCCTCCTCCAGATAGTGGGCGACCCGGTCGTAGGCTTGTTCCAGAATTTCCGGGTCTTCCCGCGCTGGGGCGATCGGTACGGCGCCGGCGGTGCGAAACACGAAACTGAGCAGCGGTATCTTGAAGATTTGATGGTCCATCACAAACCGGATCGGGCGCCGGCAGGAGCCGATCACCACCAGCGCATCCATGTAGCTGACGTGGTTGCAAACCACCACCATCGGCCCCTCGTCGGGGATCTGCTCCAATCCTTGCGCTCGCAGCCGGTAAACGATGTTCACTAGAATCCAGACGATGAAGCGCATCAGGAATTCCGGCACCAGGGTAAAGATGTAGACCGCCACCGCCGCGTTGAAAAGCGCCGTCAGCAGCAAAAACTGCGGGATGCTCAGATTCGCCAGGTCAAGGAAAAAAATCGCCAGCGCCGCCGACAGCACCATGAACAGGGCGTTGATGATGTTGTTGCCGGCGATGACCCGGGAGCGGAAGCCCGGTTCGCTGCGCTGCTGCACCAGCGCGTACAGCGGTACGATGTAGAAGCCGCCGAACATCCCCATCAGCAGGATGTCGATCAACGCCCGCCAGTTGGGAGCGCTGCGTAAAAACTCCATGGCTCCCACCAGCGGCGCGCCTGCCGCCACCGGCGATACCGCGAAAAACAGATCGACGCCGAACAGCGTCAAGCCGATCGAACCGAACGGCACCAGACCGAGTTCCACCCGCCGCCCCGACAGCCGCTCGCACAGCAGCGAACCGATGCCGATGCCCAGGGCGAAGGTGGTCAGCAGCAGCGTCACCACATGCTCGTCGCCACCCAGGGTCAACTTGGAATAATTGGGCAGTTGCGCCAGATAGGTCGCGCCAAGAAACCAGAACCAGGAAATCCCCAGCACCGACAGGAACACGGTGCGGTTGCGGCGGGTGATGTCGATGTTGCGCCAGGTTTCGGTGACCGGGTTCCAGTTGATGCGCAGGTCGGGCGCGTCCGGCGTAGCCTTGGGAATGAACAGGCTGGACAGAAAACCCAGCACGGCCAGCACAACCACCGCGCCGGCCACCAGCCAGGGGCCGCTGTCCGGAATGGCGATCAGCACGCCGCCGAGCAGAGTGCCGATCAGGATGGCGAGGAAGGTGCCCATCTCCACCCAGCCGTTGCCGCCGACCAACTCCTCGGGGCGCAGATGCTGGGGCAGGATGCTGTACTTCACCGGGCCGAACAGGGTCGATTGCCAGCCCATCAGGAACAGCAAGCCGATCAGCAGCGGCATGTTGCCCACGATGAACCCCGCCGCCGCGCCGAGCATGATGGCAATCTCCAACAGCTTGATCCAGCGCATCAGATGCGACTTCTCGTATTTGTCCGCCAGTTGGCCGGCGGTGGCCGAGAACAGGAAGAACGGCAGCACGAACAAGCCAGCGCTGAGGTTGATCAGCGTGTTGGCCCGGGCGGGATCGGCCGCTTGAAAGGCGATTAGGATAATCAGCGCGTTCTTGAACACGTTGTCGTTGAACGCGCCCAAAAATTGGGTGATGAAGAACGGCAGGAACCGCCGCTCCCTCAGCAGGGTGAACTCATTCCCGTTGGCCATGCGGCGGGGTTCTCCAAAGTCGAACGGTCGGATCGGATTTCGGCGACATGGATGGACATCGACCCCGGCGGGATCTCGACCCACACGGGTTCCAGCCGTCGCACGATATGGTCGGGCGGAGACGATCGATCCGGCAAGTCCCCGCATCCGGTTTTTCAGGCGCTATCGACAACTATAGCGATCCTGGATCAATTGTGGTTGCCGCTCGCCGCGCCCTCGCCCCACACCGACGCGCTCCCTTCTCCCGGCGGGAAAGGGGTCGGAGGTGAGGGAGTTTGAATCGTCCGGGCATCCGCAATCCAAACAGGTGGAACACTGGGATCGAACCCTGTCCGGACAACTTCCCGCCGGAGGCATTTGCGTGTTTAATATCCTCATGCACACTCAACAACCAGCTTCCTGATCCTATTCTTGGGTGATCGCCATCTCTCAAAAACGATAAAGACACCGACGATGCGGGCCTGCCCGGCCTGCGGTTTTCGTGACACTACCGCCCCTCTCAACCATGAACTTCATTCCGTGCAATCCTGAGTTCGCTTCAATCGTGCAAGCAAGTTTCGAGCAGCAGGGGCTGATGAAGACGATTGGCGCGACGCTGGATCGCATTGAGCCTGGAGCAGTCGATATCTCGGCGCCCCATAGGGACAACCTCACCCAACAACAGGGTTTCCTGCATGCGGCGGCCATCACCGCAATCGCCGATTCCGCGTGCGGCTACGCTGCCTTATCATTGATGCCAGCCGGGAGCGAAGTTCTCACCATCGAATTTAAAGTCAATCTGCTCAGGCCGGCCGCCGGAACCCGTTTTGTCGCCGAAGGTCGCGTCGTCAAACCCGGCAAAACGATCACGGTTTCACGCGCCGATGTTTTCGCCTATACCGACGAGGTTCCGGTTCTCATCGCCACCCTGCTTGCCACGATGATTGCGCAGGCTGGGTAGAAAAATCGACAAGGCTATCGCCTGAAATTTTCAACCCGCCAAGGAACCACCATGATCGCCGACTACGAAGACATTCTGTACGAGATCAAGAACGGCGTCGCCACCATCACGATCAATCGTCCCGACAAATACAACGCCTTTCGCGGCCAAACCTGCGAGGAAATGATTCATGCCTTTCAGAAGGCCGGTTGGGATCGCTCGGTCGGGGTCATTGTGCTGACCGGCGCCGGCGACAAGGCGTTCTGCACCGGCGGCGACCAATCGGCCCACGCCGGACACTACGACGGGCGGGGGGTAATCGGCCTGCCGCTGGAGGAATTGCAAAGCGCGATTCGCGACGCGCCCAAGCCGGTGATCGCCAAGGTGCGTGGTTACGCCATCGGCGGCGGCCATGTACTGGCGCTGCTGTGCGATTTGACCCTCGCCGCCGAATCGGCCAAGTTCGGCCAAGTCGGCCCCAAGGTCGGCTCCGTGGACCCCGGATTCGGCACCGCCTACATGGCGCGGGTGATCGGCGAGAAGAAGGCGCGGGAGGTGTGGTATCTGTGCCGGCAATACACGGCGGCCGAAGCAGTGCAAATGGGCTTGGCGAATAAAGCGGTTCCCGATGACGAACTGGATGCCGAGGTGGAGCGCTGGTGCGCGGAAATCCTGGAGAAAAGCCCGACCGCGCTGGAGTTGGCCAAGCGTTCCTTCAATGCCGATACCGCCCATATCGCCGGCATCTCCTCATTGGGGCTGAAGGCGGTCAGCCTGTTTTACGGCACCGAGGAATCCCAGGAAGGCGTGCGGGCGTTTCAGGAAAAACGCAAGCCGAAATTCCGCGGCTGATTTTGTAATCGAGGTGAATGATGGCGCGCATCTCCCAGGCGGAATTCGAACAACTGGCTTACGAGCACGTCCCCTTCGTGGGGATGCTGGGCATTCAGGTGGAAAGCCTGGAAGCCGGCCGGGCCAGCATCCGCATCCCCTTTCGCGAGGATTTCATCCGGCCTGGCGGCACGGTGTCGGGTCCGGTGCAGATGGCGCTGGCCGACATCGTGATGTACGCGGTGGTGCTCAGCCTGATCGGGCGGGTGGAATTGGCCGTCACGACCAATCTGACCTGCAATTTCCTGCGCCGCCCCAAGCCGGTTGATTTAATCGGTCGAGGTCAAATTCTCAAGATGGGCAAGCGTTTGGCGGTCGGCGAAGTGTTGCTGTACTCGGAAGGCGAGCCGGAACCCGTGGCCCATGTGACCTGCACCTATTCAATCCCGCCAACGGCTCGGGAGCCGGTTGCCATGTCGTCTTTGCCCGCGCTCGCTGAGGAGGGGCGGTAAACTCGATCGGTCTTCGCTCCCAATTTCTGAGAGCGTGCGCGCGGGTCAGCGCAACGGATCGTCGAGCACTTTGTCGATGAAAGCGACGATGGCGTCGATCACCGCTTGCGGTTGCTCCCGGTGTGGCGAGTGCCGGCAATCGGCAAGCTTGACGAGATCCACTTGTGGCGCTTGGGCGGCGATGCGCTCGATCTGCTCCATGGTGGCGTATTCGTCGTCCTCGCCCTGAATCGCAAGGATTGGACAGCGGATCATCGGCAGGCAGGATTCAATGTTCCAGTCGCGAAAGGCGGGATCGAGCCAGATGTCCCGCCAAGCGGCAAACACGGTGGCTGCATTCCTTTCCGAATGGTAACGGGTCAATCGCTGCCGTAGATCGGTCGCATCCGCCAACTTGGCGGCTTCACGGATACCGGCAAGGGTGACATCCTCGACCATGACATGGGGCGCGATCACGATCAACCCCGACAGGGGCGTTTGCGTCTCGCCCGCGCACAGCAAGGCAATCGAGCCGCCATCCGAATGGCCCAGGAGCAATGGCTGGTCGAGTTCCAGCGCGTCGATTAGGGCTGGCAGCACCTCGATGCCCTGGCGATGCAGGTAGCGCGGCGTGCGCGGCGCTGGCTCCGGGTCGGATTTGCCATAGCCTTCGCGCGAAAAGACGATGGCTTCGCAACCCGTGGCGTCGGCCACCTGTTGCGGGAAGTCGCGCCACATCGAAACCGAACCCAGTCCTTCGTGCAGGAAGACGATGGCCGGCGCTCCCGCGCGTCGGCGGATCGAGGACAGGCGGAGGTACTCAAGCATCATCGTCGGCGTTCGGTATCTTGCTCATGACGCGGCATTCTTTTCTCTCGCGAAGCTTTCGATCTGCGTCACAAAGGTGTCCGGATTGATGGGCTTCTCAATATAACCCTTGCAGCCCGCGGCCAAGGCTTTCTGCCGGTCTCCCTCCATGGCAAAGGAGGTAACCGCGATGATGGGAGTGCGCGCCCAGTCTGGAAGTCGGACCAGACGACGGGCCACCTCGTAGCCATCCAGATCCGGCAATTGAATATCCAGCAGGATGGCGTCAAACGCCTGCGCTTGCGCCATGGCGATACCGGACGCGCCATCGCAAGCGCTGGTGAAGGTATGACCATGCGCCTGCAACAGACATTGCGCCAGATATAAGTTGTCACTGTTGTCTTCAATCACCAGAATGTTCATGATGGCTTCCCATGAGTTGGCAGGATGCAGTAAAAGCAACTGCCCGCGCCAAGCGTACTTGTCACTCCGATTTCCCCCCCCAATGCCTCGACGATACGGCGGCTGATCGCCAGGCCAAGGCCGGTGCCCTTGGCGACCCGCGCTGGCCGGACGTCGAGTTGTGAGAAGGGCTTGAACAGTTTTGCGAGGTCGTCGCCGGCAATGCCGATGCCGGTATCCCTGACCTCGATTCGCACATTCTCTCCTTCCCGATGGCAGATCAGCCGGATTTCGCCACGATCGGTAAACTTCAGCGCATTGGCGATGAAGTTGTTCAGCACTTGTTCGAGCCGCCGCTCGTTGCTGTTGACCATGCCGATGCCCGGTTCCACATCAAGGGCGAATTCCAGACCCTGCATGGTCGCCTCCACTCTGAATTTATCCGCTGTCCGTTGCAACAATCTCGGTAGATCAACCGACTCGATGTCGATACGCAATTCGCCGGCTTCGATTTTGGAGATATCGAGCACATCGTTGATCAGACTGAGCAGGTGCTGACCCGCATGTTTGACAATAGTGAGCTGCTTGGCTTGGTCTTCACTCAGCGGCCCCGTCAAGCGCTGCAACAGGAGACCGGTAAAGCCGATGATGGAGTTCAGCGGCGTGCGAAGCTCGTGCGACATGGTGGCCAGAAAAGCCGATTTCACTCGATCGGCCGCCTCGGCCCGATTTTTGGCCTGTTCAAGCTGGGCCGTGCGCTCCTGCACACGCAATTCCAGTTCATCCCTGATCCGGCGCAAGGCTTCAATGTTTGCCTGCAAATCCTCCCGTTGTTGCAGAAAATCGAGTGCGAACGAGATATCGGTGGCCATCTCATCCAGCAGATGGATTTCCTGTTCACGGAATGCATCCGCTTCATCGGCATAGACGTTCAGCACCCCGATGATCGCTCCTGCTTTGCGCAGCGGGAACACCGCCGAAGCCTGGATGCCGAAGCGCGCGGCCTGGTCGGCCCACAGCCGGGTTCTATGCTCGTGCAGGAAATCATTGCAGACATCATGCTGACCGGAGCGAAACACCCGGCCCGATGGCCCACCGCCTTCCGGTACGTCGGCTTTCGGCGAGATACGGATGCTGTCCAGGTATTCCGTTGCCGCCCCTGCCGCCGCCATGACCCGGAACCAGTCGCCATCGGGCATACCGATCCAGGCCAGCCGGAAGCCAATATGCTCGGCCGCAATCTCGCATGTCCGCTGCAATAGGGTTTCGACATCGCTGACCCGCACGATCATCTGATTGGTTTCACTCAGGGCCGTGTAGAACCGGTTCATCCGCCGTAACTGTATTTCCGCCCGTTTACGCTTGGTGATGTCAATAAAAGTAACGGCGCACAGTTTTGGGCCGGCCCTGTAGGCAGTGACTGCGTAGTAGGTTTCGAGCTTTTGGGATTCCTGCTCAAACTGTTGTGCCTCTCCGGTCAGAGCCACGCGACCGAACGTGCCTATCCAGTCCGCGGAATCCTTTTCTATGCCGGGCAGTACATGGGTCAGGGGTTTGCCGATGACTTCCTGGATTTTCAACCCCGTAGCCTGTTCAAATATGGCATTGCCCGCGAGAATGAGGAGATCCACTGGAACGTCTTGATCATCCTGGATGACCTCGTACAGTACGAAGCCGGAACTCATGTTTTCAAACAGCGCCCGGTATCTCCGCTCTGATTCGATCAGCGCTGTTTCCGCCTGCTTGCGTTCGGTGATGTTGATGAGCGTGCCGAGCCGGTGCGGGACACCATGTAGCGTTATGACCGCACTCGTAAATAGCACATCCAGAAAATTGCCATCGCGGCAGCGAAGCTTCATTTCGAGAGGTTTCCTTGAGCGCTCGAATTCCGACAGCATCCGTTCCCGCTCCGCCGCGGTAGTAAGACCGAGACTGACGGACGTCTGTCCGATGATTTCCTCGGGCGCATAGCCCAACATTGAGCTAAACATTGGGTTGGCTTGTACATACTGGCCGCTCAAGGTCACGAGCACGATCCCAGTCGGGCTGGAGCGGAACGCGGTCGCAAACATTTCCTCACTCTCCCGCAGCGCCGCTTCCGCACGTCGGCGCTCGGTGATGTCGTGGCTGACGGTGGCCCAGCCGATGACCGCCCCGCTGGCGTCGCGCACATGGAAGAGGTAGTAGGACATCCAAATGGGTTCGCCGGTCTGGAAGTGTCGCAAGCGGATTTCCACCGTGCCCTGGCCCTCGCGCAGCACGCGCGGGAAGAATTCATCCTGGATAAACGCTTGGTCCTCCGGGAAGAAGTAGTCCTGCACCTTGACGCGGCAGGCGGCTTCCCTATCGGGAAGCCCGACCATGCGCACCCCGGCGGGGTTTACATAGAGCGGCTGCAAATCAAGGTCGCACATACCGATGAATTCACCGCTGCTGTCGGCCAGCATGACGAATTTTTTCCGCTCGTCCTCCGCCTGCTTGCGCTCGGTGATATCCATACCGAAGGAGATCGTTCCGATTACTTTACCGCCTTCCGACACGGTATTGTTTTTCCAGATAATCTGGCGTTCCTCGCCATTGCGGGTGAGGATGGGGTTTTCAAAAACATCCGGCACATTGCCGCTGGCTATAATCTGTTCAAACTCGTCCCATACATAGGGATAACGCCGCTTTGGCGCCAGCGTTTCGAACCAGTTTTTGCCCAGTATCTCGGCCTGGCGGTAACCCGTGATCCTTTCAGCCACCTCGTTCATCTGCATCACATTACCGCTGTGGTCCAGACGCACGAAAATCACGTTGGCCGTGCGGATCAGGTTTTCCGCAAATTCCTTTGCATCCAACAGGGTGGCTTCCGCCCGCGCGCGCTCCGTGATGTCGATGTGACAGCCGAGCATGTGCGCCGGCCGGCCGGCCTTGTCGAGCAACAGGTCGGCCTGTGTGTAGATCCGCCGGTAACCGCCATCCTTGTGGCGAAAGCGAAACTCGACTTCGTGACGGCCCTGCGGGTTGGCGAGGAATTCGCGCACTTTTCGCAGCGTCGGTTCAAGATCATCGGGGTGTACCCGGCTCTGCTACTCATCGAAGTGATTGCTGATTTCATCGTCGCGGTAACCGATCTGACTTTTCCATTCAGGAGAGAAATAGACGGTATTGGTGCGCAGATCCCAATCCCATAAACCCATATCAGATGCTGACACCGCTAACCGTAAGCGCGCCTCGTTTTCACGCGCCGCACGCTCCTCCCGCTGGTACTCGCTCATCACGGCGGTAAGGAACAGCGTGGGGACTGCCATAACCGCCAGGTAGAGCTGCGTGACGATGAGTGCATCCAACTGGACATCGTAAAACTGCACGACTATGCCCCGTGCAGAAACCGCGTATCTCACCGCAAAAACCGCCAAGGTAAGCAGGGCCAGCGTTGCCCCGCACAGTCCGAACCGCAATGCCGCCCACATCAGGGGGGGCAGGAAGAAATAGGTGGCCAGCAATGAAAATTGGCCATTTTCCGGGATATGACTGAAGGAAATGTAGCTCGCAAAAACCAGGACAAAACCCAGTAACGCGCCTTCGGCAAAACGTTTCGGTTTCCAGTCATTCAACCCGGTCTTCGCCTGACAAAACCAGCCGATGATGAAAGGCGTCAGCAGAAGGTTGCCGATGCCCGCCGAGATCATCCACCAGCGGAAGGAGTTCCAAAAATCGGTTTCGGGCAGCAGCATTGAACCGGTGGCGGCCAGCAATGACATGATCGCATTGCTGCAAATGACGGCCAAAATCAGAAATCCGAACACATCCCTGACCTGGGTAAAGGTGATCGGTTCGCCCACGAAACGCAGCAGCAGCCAAGCGCCGAGAACCGCGTCACCGGTCAGCGCCAGCGCATAGATGAAGCCCACATGCAACGGCGTGCCGGCGAGTAGTTCCGCAACCAGATTGATGACAAAAAGAACGCCGACCAGCCAGGGTCGCAGCTCGTGGCGACAAAGAAGAAGCGACGCGAGAAAAATACCGCTCGGCGGCCAGATCGCCGCGATCCCCTCGGATTCCAGCACAAGCGACAGACTGAGGCGCGCTACGAAAAAATAAATCATCGCAACGCACCCCAGATAAAGAAAATCCTTCCTGGAAGGGATAGGTACCGAGATTGACCGGACTATGGCAACGATCCGAGAAAAATTCTGATACATCGCATGAACTCGTTAGACGACCGCCGGTTACTGTTTACTAAGCGGACATCCGGCACAAGTCTCCCGCTGGGAGAGGGGAGCGCGTCAGCGCGGGGCGAGGGCGCGGCGAGCGGCAACCACCATTGATTCAGGATCGCTATAAGAATCTGGCAGTCGTTCGTGACCGCCTTGAACGCTCTCAGGAAAGCCAGCGTTTGCGACGGCGGTAGTGTTTGATGTCCTTGAAGGATTTGCGCCCGGAGGAAGAAATGCCCAAATAGAATTCCTTAACGTCCTCATTGGTGCGCAGATCCTCGGCGTCGCCTTCCATCACCACCCGGCCGTTTTCCAGGATGTAGCCAAAATTAGCGTAGCGCAGCGCCATCATGGTGTTCTGCTCGGCCAGGAGGAAGCTGACGTTTTCCCGACCGTTCAGGTTTTTTACGATCCCGAAAATTTCCTCGACGATTTGCGGCGCTAGCCCCATGGACGGTTCGTCGAGCAGGATCATTTCCGGCTTGGCCATCAACGCGCGGCCAATCACGCACATCTGCTGTTCCCCGCCCGAGGTGTAGCCAGCTTGGGAAGCGCGCCGGGTCTTGAGACGCGGGAAGTAGTGATAAACCTTTTCCAGACTTTCCTTCAACTCACTCCGGGAAATCGAGCGGGTGTAGGCGCCAGTCAGCAGATTTTCCTCGATGGTCAGATGGCCGAAACAGTGACGCCCCTCCATGACCTGAATGACGCCGCGCTTGACCAGTTCGTTGGGGGACAACCGATCGACCCGGCGGCCCTTGAATTCGACCGACCCTTTGGTGACATCGCCGCGCTCGGCGTGCAACAGATTGGAAATGGCCTTCAGGGTCGTCGTTTTCCCGGCCCCATTGGCTCCCAACAAGGCGACAATCTTGCCCTTGGGTACGTTGAGGGACACCCCCTTCAACACCAGGATTACATGGTCGTAAATGACCTCGATGTTGTTGACGGTCAAATAATGCTCAGTCGCCGGAGTGGCTTCGGTCGGTGCAGTCGCTGCGGTCATGGGCGCGAACTCAAAACGGATACGAAAATTCCCCTCTACCCTCTGGGAGAGGGGCCAGGAGTGAGGGTTTCCGAAAGCGCCCTCACCCTTACCCTCCCCAGGAGGAGAGGGTATTTACAAGTCAGGATTCCTTCGAGCAATCGCGCGGGGTAATGCCCTTTTCCTTGGCGTACTGCTGGGCCGACGCCTTGAACAGCGGATGGATCAGGGTCTTGTTGCCTTCGATCCAGTCGGACACCACCACCCACTTTTCACCGTCCCATTGCTGGATCTTGATCTTGCCCGAACCTTCGTGGTTATCGCAGGACGTCTTGATTTCCGGCAGTAGGTCGGTGGCCCCGATCTCTTTCAGACGGGCATCGGTGATGTTCAGGTTTTCCATGGCCCAGCGCACCTGCTCGCCGGTCATGGCCTTGCCCTCGCCGTATTTTTCCTGCGCCTTGCGGATCGCCTCGACCGACAGCACGGCGGCGGAAACGCCCCGGTTATACAGAATGGTGCCGATCTTGGAGATGTCCCCCAGATTGCCCTGGCCAGCGCCGTAGACCACCTTTTCGATATCGGCGATGAGCGGCACGTCCTTCCCAGCCACGTTCCAGGTCGCGGACATGTAGCCCTTGGCGGCGTCGCCGGCCGGCACGGTGTCTTCCTCGGAGCCGGCCCACCAGGAGCCGATCATCTTGTCCCGCGAGAAACCGATCTTCTGAGCGGCCTTGATGGCGGTCTGGTTCATGACGCCCCAGCCCCAGAAAATCACGTAGTCCGGGTTTTCCTGGCGAATCTTCAGCCACTGCGCGCCTTGCTCGTTGCCCGGATGCGCCACCGGAATCACCGTCAGCTCGAACTTGTTCAGCTTGGCCTCCTCTTGCAGGGCGACGATGGGTTCCTTGCCATAGGCGGAATCGTGGTAGAGAAAAACGATTTTCTTGCCCGCCAGACTGCCCTTTTCCTTTTCCTTGAGGAACTTAATGATGGCGGACGCCTGCATCTGGTAGGTCGTGACCAGCGGAAAGGCGTAGGGGAACACCGAGCCGTCCACCGCGTCGGTGCGGCCATAGCCCACCATGGCCATGGGAATCTTGTCGGTCGCCGTTTTGTCGATCAGGGCATAGGAAATACCGGTGGACATCGGGTGGATCGGGCCGGTGGAGATTTTGGCCCGGTCCTTCATGCGTTCGTAGCACTCGATGCCCTTGGCGTTGTTGTATTCGGTTTCGCACTCCTCCCAGGCGATCTTGACGCCGTTGACGCCGCCTTCCTTGATATTGACGTAATTGAGGTAATCGACGAAACCGCCGAAGAACGACTGGCCGTTGGCGCCGTAGGGACCGACGCGATACGAGGTGATGGGGAAATACTGTTCCCCGGCGGCCAGCGCGGCTGGCGATAACAGGGCGATAGAAACGGCGGCCGTCAGTACGGACTTGCGATACTTGAACATGCTGTTGTCTCCTCCAATGTAGTTCTATTCAAAAAATCACCCCCTAGTGGGGAAATGGCCACAGACGCAACTTCTCCTTGGTGATTTGCCACAAGCGGGCCAAACCGTGTGGCTCGACGATTAGAAAGAACATGATCAGCGTCCCGAACACCAGAACCTGGATATGCGAGACCGTGGCGCTGGAAAAAGGCAGACCGAGTAAGCCGGCTACCCAAGGAAAGGCAATATCGAGAAAGATCGGCAGCAACAGAATGAAGGCGGCGCCAAGGAAGCTACCCAGGATCGAGCCGACTCCGCCGATGATGATCATGAACAGGATGCGGAACGACATATCCAGCGAAAAACCATCCGGCTCGACCGAACCGAGATAGCAGAACGCATAGAGCGCGCCCGCCACGCCGCAGTAGAACGAGCTAATGGCAAAAGCCAGCAGTTTGGTCGGCATCAGGCGGATGCCGATGACCGAAGCAGCTACATCCATATCGCGCACCGCCATCCAGGCACGGCCGGTGGATGAGCGCGCCATATTTTTGGCGGCCAGGGCCATGACGGTCACAATGCTTAGCACCAGCCAGTATTTTTCCTGGGGAGAGGTGAGTTCGTGACCGAAGATGATGAGTTGCTGGGCGGAAATCACCCCGGACGAGGAGTAATTGGAAAACCAGGGAAACTTGGTCAAGCACCAAACGATGAAGAATTGGGCCGCCAGCGTCGCCACCGCCAGATAAAACCCCTTGATCCACAAGCTCGGCAGTCCAAACAGAATGCCGACCCCAGCCGCGGTTAGCCCGGCGCAAACGAAGCTCACCAGAATCGGGATGCCGTCGATCCGTAACTGGAAGTTGTAGGCGGCGTAGGCTCCCACCGCCATGAAAGCGGCCGAGCCCAGGGACAACTGGCCGGCGTAGCCCGTCAGAATGTTCAAGCCGAGAGCGGCAAGGGAAAAAATCAGGAAGGGGATCAGAATGGCCGAGAACCAGTACTCGCTGGCTGTCGCCGGAATGACCAGAAAAACCACCGCAAGCAGGATCAGGATGCCCATGCGATCCTGGCGAATGGGGAACAGTTGCTGGTCGGCGGCGTAACTGGTCTTGAATTGACCGGCTTCGCGGTACAGCATGGATTTTTCTCCTTAAACCCCCCTCTCCCTCAGGGAGAGGGGTTGGGGGTGAGGGCCTTATTAAACTCCCCGCTCCCTGAGGGAGAGGGGTTGGGGGCG
>JARSSH010000024.1:0-63041 GCA_029624815.1 Candidatus Competibacter sp. | reverse complement strand
AGGGCCTTATTAAACTCCCCGCTCCCTGAGGGAGAGGGGCTGGGGGTGAGGGCCTTATTAAACTCCCCGCTCCCTGAGGGAGAGGGGCTGGGGGTGAGGGCCTCACACCCGGTCGATGTGTTTCTCGCCGAAGAGACCTTCGGGGCGAACCAGGAGAAAGAACAGGGCCAGCACATAGGGGAACCAGCCTTCGATGCCGCCGAAGTTGCCGCCGAACATCGATTGCAGGATCGGCGGCAGGTAAATTTCCGCCAGTTTTTCCGAAGCGCCAATGATCAGGCCGCCGACGATGGCGCCCGGCACCGAGGTGAAGCCGCCGATGATCAGCACCGGCAACGCCTTGAGCGCGGTGAAGGTCAGCGCGAACTGCACGCCATTGCGGGCGCCCCACATCAGGCCGGCCACCAGGGCGACGAAGCCGGCGATGCCCCAGACAATGGCCCAGATATGCTGCAACGGAATACCGATGGACAGCGCCGCCTGGTGATCATCGGCCACCGCCCGCAAGGCTCGGCCGATCCGGGTGTATTGGAAGAACAGGGCCAACGTCGTCACCAGCAGGGCGGCAACGCCCGCCGCGACCAGGTCGAATTTGGAAATCACCATGTTCCACGCATCGAGAACGGCCGGGATCGGCTCATCGACGATGCCGAGATCCAGGGCGCGTGGCTCGCTGCCGAACACGATCGGCGCCAAACCCTCGATGAAGAACGCCAGACCGATCGTGGCCATGAACAGGGTGATGGGCGGCTGATTGACCAGTTTGCGCAGGACGAATTTTTCGGTGGCGATACCGAACAGGGTCATGATGACGAAAGCGAGGATGATCGCCAGCCACAACGGCGCGCCTTTTTCCATGCAACCCACCACCGACAGCGCGGCCAGATACACCATCGCCCCCTGGGCGAAATTGAAGACGCCCGACGCCTTGTAGATCAGCACGAAGCCCAGGGCCACCAGTGCATACATCACCCCGGACAGCAGGCCGCTGATCAGGACTTCCAGAAAAAATTGCATGGTCCCGGCCTCCTCAATGGCTCACGCCCAGATAGGCGGTGATCACGTCTTCATTATTTTTCACCTCGTCGGGCAGGCCGTCGCCGATCTTCTTGCCATAGTCGAGCACCACCACACGGTCGGAAATATCCATCACCACGCCCATGTCGTGTTCGATCAGGACGATGGTGACGCCAAACTGATCGTTGACATCGAGAATGAAGCGGCACATGTCCTGTTTCTCCTCGACATTCATGCCCGCCATCGGCTCGTCCAGCAGCAGCATGGACGGCTCGGCCGCCAGCGCCCGGCCCAGCTCCACCCGCTTTTGCAGGCCATAGGGCAGACGGCCCACCGGGGTTTTGCGGATATGCTGGATTTCGAGAAAGTCGATGACTTCCTCCACTTTTTTACGGTGCTCCAGTTCCTCCCGCTTGGCCCTGCCCAGCCACAGCGCGTGCTCGATGAAACTGGCTTTCATCCGGGTGATGCGTCCGGTCATGATGTTGTCGAGCACGCTCATGCCCTTGAACAGCGCAATGTTCTGGAAGGTGCGGGCGATGCCCTGGGTCGCGGCGTGATGCGGCTCCATCCGTTTGCGCTCCTGGCCGCGAAAGACGATGACGCCTTCCTGGGGGTGGTAGACCCCGTTGATCACATTCAGCATCGAACTCTTGCCCGCGCCGTTGGGGCCGATGATGGCGCGGATTTCGTGTTCGCGGACATCGAAGGAAATGTCGGTCAGGGCCTTGACCCCGCCGAAGCGCAGCGAAATGCCTTGCAGGTCGAGAACGACGTCGCCGATTTTCTTGCTCATGGTCTACGCCGCCTGCTTCGTCGCGGGGAGAGTCTTGGCGTCAACGATCCTGAGATCGGCGGACACCTTGCCGCGCCGGCCATCCTCGAACTTGACCTCGGTTTCGATGAATTGCGTGGCTTGACCGCTGTAGAGCGCGTCGATCAGCACCTGATATTTTTTCGCGACAAATTTGCGCCGTACCTTGCGGGTCCGGGTCAACTCGTCGTCGTCCGGATCGAGTTCCTTATGCAGGATGAGGAAGCGATGGATCTGCGAATCCGCCACCATGGCGTCATGAGCCAGGGTCGCGTTCACTTCGTCGATGCAGGATTTGATCAATTCATGGACCCGCGGCTTGCTGGCCAGGTCGGTATAGCCCGAATAGGCGATGCCCTGCCGCTCGGCCCAGTTGCCGACGGCTCCCACGTCGATGTTGACGAACGCGCAGACCCGGTCCCGCTCATGGCCGAAGCAGACCGCCTCCTTGATGTACTGAAAGAACTTGAGTTTATTTTCGATATAGTTCGGAGCGAACATGGCGCCATTGGCCAGCTTGCCCACATCCTTGGCGCGGTCGATGATGTTCAGGTGACCGTCCGCGTCGATGAAGCCGGCATCGCCGGTCAGAAAATAGCCGTCGGCGTTGATCGACGCGGCGGTATCGTCGGGCCGCTTATAATATTCCTTGAGCAACATCGGCCCCTTGACCAGCACCTCGCCATTGTCGGCGATCTTGATTTCCACCCCCGGCGCCGGTGCCCCCACGCTGCTGGGTTTGACCTGGCCATCCGGTTGCAGACAGACGTAGGCGCAGGTTTCGGTCTGGCCGTAGAGCTGCTTGAGGTTGATGCCGATCGAGCGGTAGAAGCTGAACAGTTCCGGTCCGATGGCGGCCCCGGCGGTGTAAGCGACACGGATGCGGCTTAGACCCAGGACATTGCGCAGGGGGCCGTAAACCAGCAGGGTTCCCAATCCATAGAGCAACCGGTCGCCGGCACTGACCGGCTGGCCATCGAGAATGGCGCTGCCGCAACGCTTCGCCACATCCAGGAAGAAATGAAACATCCTGCGCTTGATGACGCCGGCGTCTTCCATGCGGATCATGACGGAGGTCAGCAGGCTTTCGAACACTCGGGGCGGCGCGAAATAATAGGTCGGACCGATTTCGCGCAGATCGGTCATCACCGTGTCGCCCGATTCGGGACAGTTGATGGTGAAGCCGACCACCAGCGCTTGAGCGAAGGAGAACAGGTGGTCGCCGACCCAAGCCATGGGCAGGTAGGACAGAATGTCGTCGGTGGCGTCCAGCTTGTCGATTTGCCTGCCGCCCTGGGCGGAAGCGATGAAAGCGGCATGCGTCTGGCAGACGCCCTTAGGCATACCCGTGGTGCCAGAGGTATAGAGCATGACCGAAACATCGTCGGCCCGTCCTTGGGCCACTTCGGCGTCGAGGAAATCCGGGTGGTTGCGATTGTGAATCCGCCCCATCTCCATCAAGGCGTCGATGTCGTGGAGGAAAGGCTGATTGTAATGACGCATTCCCCGCGGGTCGTCGTAGACGATGTGCTCAAGCAGGGGAACCCGATCCATGACATCCAGCAGCTTATCGACCTGCTCCTGATCCTCGACCGCGGCAAAACGGATGGCCGCGTCCTTGAGGACGAACAGCATTTCGTCCGCCACCGCATCCTGATAGAGCGGCACCGGAACGCCGCCGAGGCATTGGGCGGCGCTCATCATCATGTAGAGATGGGGCCGATTGTCGCCGATGATGGCCAAGTTGTCGCCGCGCTTGAAGCCAAGAGCCGCCAAGCCGCTAGCCAAGGCGCGCACCCGTTCGGCAACGTCGGACCAGGTCCAGGTCTGCCAGATACCCAAATCTTTTTCGCGGATGGCCGGCGCGTTGCCCCGCGCTTGGGCATGATGGAAAAGCAGGCGCGGAAAGGTCCGCACCTTAGCCGGCGCTCCGGTATTTACCCCTTGCGACATCGCTTTCCTCCCAACCAATTCCCGGCCTTCAAGGGCCGCATTCGGTCATTTGGCGGTTTTCTTTATTGTGTTTAATCGTTAGCGCGACCGGAAAAGTCCGTCGTTCCGGCGCTAATGGTTTTCCGATGGAAACTCCCGGAACCAAAATCAGCGAGTAAGTGCTAAAAAAAGCTTAGTCCACATAAAATGGAAGTGCAGGAACCTCATTGGAGATATGGCGCCCTGTCGGGCTTTGATATAAATAAGATAGTTCCGCAACAGGAAAACGATATGTCATTCCATGGCCTGAATTTCAATCTCGGCGAGACCATCGACATGCTGCGCGATACGGTGAGCGCCTTCGCCAGAAAGGAAATCGCCCCCCGTGCCGCTCAAATCGACCGCGACAATGTATTTCCCGCCGATTTGTGGAAAAAATTCGGCGATCTGGGATTAATCGGCATGACTGTCGACGAGCAATACGGCGGCGTCGACATGGGCTATCTGGCTCATATCGTCGTCATGGAGGAACTCTCCCGTGCTTCCGCCGCCGTCGCGCTGTCTTACGGCGCTCACTCCAACCTGTGCGTCAATCAGATTCACCGCAATGGAACCGCGGATCAAAAAGCCCGTTATCTGCCCAGGCTGATCAGCGGCGAACATATCGGGGCGCTGGCCATGTCCGAAGCCAATGCCGGTTCCGACGTGGTGAGCATGAAACTGCGCGCCGATAAAAAAGGCGACCGTTACGTTTTGAATGGCGGCAAGATGTGGATCACCAACGGCGGCGACGCCGATACCCTGGTGATCTACGCCAAGACCGACCCGAACGCCGGGCCCCGAGGCATTACCGCCTTCATCGTCGAAAAAAGCTTCAAGGGCTTCAGCCACGGCACGCACCTGGACAAGCTGGGAATGCGCGGCTCCAACACCTATCCGCTGTTCTTCGACGACTGCGAGGCGCCGGAAGAAAACGTCCTGGGCGGCGTGGGCAACGGCGTCAAGGTGCTCATGTCCGGCCTCGACTACGAACGCGCCGTGCTGGCCGGCGGGCCGCTGGGCATCATGGCCGCCTGCATGGACGTGGTGGTTCCCTACCTCCACGACCGCCGGCAATTCGGCACGCCTATCGGCGAGTTCCAGCTCATGCAAGGCAAGCTGGCCGACCTGTACACCACTTGGCAAGCCTGCCGCGCCTATGTCTACGCCGTGGGCCAATCCTGCGACCGGGCCGATCATGCCCGCGTCCTGCGCAAGGACGCCGCCGGCGCCATCCTCTACGCCTCGGAGAAGGCGACCTGGATGGCCGGGGAAACGATTCAGGCCCTCGGCGGCAACGGCTACATCAACGACTATCCCGCCGGCCGCCTGTGGCGGGACGCCAAGCTCTACGAGATCGGCGCCGGCACCTCGGAAATTCGCCGGATGCTCATCGGCCGGGAACTGTTCGCCGAGAGCGCCTGAGATGAGCGTCGTCAAGTCCCGGATCAACCCCCGCTCGGCCGAGTTTCGGGCCAATGCGGAGGCCATGCGAACCCTGGTCGCCGATTTGCGCGACAAGATCGCTCAAGTAGCGCTGGGCGGCAGCGAAGCGGCCCGCCAGAAACACATCGCTCGCGGTAAGCTGCTGCCCCGGGAGCGAGTGAATCACTTGCTCGATCCCGGTACGCCCTTCCTCGAAATCGGCCAATTGGCGGCTTACGGCCTCTACGACAACGAAGCGCCGGCGGCGGGCATGATCGCGGGCGTCGGCCGGGTGCAGGGCGGCGAATGCATGATCGTGGCCAACGACGCCACGGTGAAGGGCGGCACCTACTATCCGCTGACCGTGAAAAAGCACCTGCGCGCCCAGGAAATCGCCGAGCAGAACCACCTGCCCTGCATCTATCTGGTGGACTCGGGCGGCGCGTTTCTGCCCAGGCAGGATGAGGTGTTTCCCGACCGGGATCACTTCGGCCGCATTTTTTATAACCAGGCCAACATGTCCGCCAAGGGCATTCCGCAGATCGCCGTGGTCATGGGTTCCTGCACCGCCGGCGGCGCTTACGTGCCGGCCATGTCCGACGAAACGGTCATCGTCAGGAACCAGGGCACCATCTTCCTCGGCGGGCCGCCGCTGGTGAAAGCCGCCACGGGCGAGATCGTGACGGCCGAGGATTTGGGCGGCGGCGACGTGCATACCCGCATCTCCGGGGTCGCCGACCATCTGGCCGAAAACGACGCGCACGCTCTTTATATCGCCCGGCGGATTCTCGCCAATCTCAACCGGATCAAACCGGTCAGCCTGGCGCTGGGGAGTAGCGAGGAACCGCTTTACGACCCGGAGGAAATCCATGGCATCCTGCCCACCGATACCCGCAAACCCTACGATGTGCGGGAAATCATCGCCCGGCTGGTGGACGGATCGCGCTTCGACGAGTTCAAGGCCCGCTACGGCGCCACGCTGGTCACCGGTTTTGCCCAGATCCACGGCTACCCGGTCGGTCTCGTGGCCAACAACGGCATCCTGTTCGGGGAATCCGCCCAGAAAGGCGCGCATTTCATCGAACTGTGCGGGCAGCGCGGCATTCCGCTACTGTTTCTGCAAAACATCACCGGCTTCATGGTGGGCCGCAAGTATGAAAACGGCGGCATCGCCAAGGATGGGGCCAAGATGGTGACCGCCGTCTCCACCGTGCAGGTTCCCAAAATCACCGTGTTGATCGGCGGCAGCTTCGGCGCCGGCAACTACGGGATGTGCGGGCGTGCCTACTCGCCCCGCTTCCTGTGGACCTGGCCGAACAGCCGGATTTCGGTGATGGGCGGCGAACAGGCGGCGAGCGTGCTGGCGACCGTGCGCCGGGACGGCATCGAGGCCGCCGGCGGGGTCTGGAGCGCGAAGGAAGAGGACGCCTTCAAGACACCGATCCGCGAACGGTACGAGACTCAGGGCCACCCCTACTACGCCACGGCCCGATTGTGGGACGACGGCGTGGTGGACCCGGTTCAGACCCGGCGCATCCTCGGCTTGTCGCTGTCCGCCGCGCTCAACGCACCCATTCCGCCGACCCGGTTCGGCATTTTCCGAATGTGACCCATGCTCCCCACGCTTGAAATCCAGCATGACGGACCGGTCGCCACCCTGTGGATGAACCGCCCCGCGCTGCACAACGCCTTCAATCCCTCGTTGATCGCCGACCTCACCGCCGCCTGCCGCGAACTCGACGCCGATGATGCCGTGCGGGTGGTGATCTTGGCCGGGCGTGGCAAAAGCTTCTCGGCCGGGGCCGATCTCAACTGGATGAAAGCGGCCGGTCAGGCATCGATCGAGGAGAACCTCGAAGACGCCCGCCGGTTGGCGGTCATGCTGCGCACTCTCGCCGAACTGCGCAAACCGACCATCGCCCGGGTGCATGGCGCGGCCCTCGGCGGCGGTCTGGGGTTGGCGGCGGCCTGCGATCTGTGCGTGGCCGCGACCGGCGCGGTCTTCGCGACCTCGGAGGTTCGCTTTGGAATCATTCCCGCCACGATTGGCCCCTATGTGATCCGCGCCATCGGCGAACGTCAGGCATTTCGCTATTTCCAAACGGCGGAACGCATCGGCGCCCAACGCGCCCTGGAGATCGGGCTGGTTCACGAGGTGGTCGCTCTGGAGCAACTGGACGCCAAGATCGAGGAACTGGCCCATGCCCTGTTGCAAGGCGGTCCGCACGCTCTAACGGCGTCGAAAGACCTGATCCGGACCATGAGGGGTCAAACGATGAACGACGAACTGATGGAAGACACCGCCCGTCGCATCGCCGCGCTGCGCGCCACGCCGGAAGCCCGGGAAGGACTCGCCGCGTTTCTGGAAAAACGGTCGCCGGCCTGGATTGCGCCCGCGCCCCGCGTTGACGTGCTCCCCTCTCCCGCCGGGAGAGGGGCCGGGGGTGAGGGGCTTGAATCACCCGAGCATCCACAACCTGAATAGAATGGTTATCGGTCGATGTTCCAAAAAATCCTGATCGCCAATCGCGGGGAAATCGCCTGCCGCGTCATCAAGACCGCCCACCGTCTGGGGATTGGCACGGTGGCGGTGTATTCCGAAGCGGACGCGAACGCCCGACATGTGCGCCTGGCCAACGAAGCGGTGCTGATTGGCCCGGCGGCTCCACGGGAAAGCTATCTGGTAATCGACCGCATGATTGCCGTCGCCCAACAAACCGGCGCGCGGGCGATTCATCCCGGTAGTGGCTTTCTGTCCGAAAACCCGGATTTTGCCGAAGCCTGCGCCGCCAACGGGATCGTCTTCATCGGCCCATCGGCCGAGGCAATCCGCGCGATGGGTTCCAAGAGCACCGCCAAGGCGCTGATGGCGCAAGCGGGCATCCCTCTTACACCGGGTTATCACGGCGATCATCAGGAACCCGTCTTCCTGCGCGAACAAGCCGAGCGAATCGGTTATCCGGTGCTGATCAAGGCCAGCGCGGGCGGTGGCGGTAAAGGCATGAGAGTGGTGGAGCGCGCCGAGGATTTCGCGATGGCGCTGGCTTCCTGTCAACGGGAAGCCAGCGCTGCTTTTGGCGACGCGCGGGTGCTCGTCGAGAAATACCTGACGCCGTCGCGCCATATCGAAATACAAATTTTTGGCGATGCCCACGGCAACGTCGTTCATCTGTTCGAGCGCGACTGCTCGGTGCAACGCCGCCACCAAAAGGTGCTCGAAGAAGCGCCCGCGCCCGGCATGACGCCCGAACGCCGCGCCGCGATGGGTCGAGCCGCGGTAAGCGCGGCAAGGATCGTTGGTTACGCTGGCGCCGGCACGGTGGAATTCATCGTCGGCCCGGAGGGTGTTTTCTATTTCATGGAGATGAACACACGGCTGCAAATCGAGCACCCCATCACCGAAATGATTAGCGGCCTGGATCTGGTCGAATGGCAACTGCGCGTGGCGTCCGGCGAACCGCTGCCGCTGGCTCAGGAGCAGCTTCAGATCCACGGGCACGCGCTGGAAGCGCGGATTTACGCGGAAGATCCCGCCAAGGGATTTCTACCCTCCACCGGCAAACTGGCACACCTCGCGCCACCGGAAGAAAACCTGCATGTACGCGTGGATACCGGGGTTGAGGAAGGCGATGAAATCAGTCCGTTCTACGACCCGATGATCGCCAAGCTTATCGTGTGGGATGCGAACCGGGAGCAGGCGCTGGCCCGCATGCTTCAAGCCCTGGCCCAGTACCGTATCGTGGGCGTGGCCAACAATGTCGATTTCCTGTCGCGTCTGGTGGCTTCGCCAGCGTTTGCCGGGGCCGATCTCGATACCGGCCTGATCGAGCGCGAACGTGAATTTTTATTCCCCGCGGCCGTGCCGATTCCCCGTGATGCGTTTTTGGTCGCCGCACTCGCCACCCTGTTGCGGGAAGAAGCGCGCGCGGCCAGGGAAGCGTCGGCGCACGCCGATCCACGCTCCCCCTGGCATTGGCGCGACGGCTGGCGGCTCAACTCCCGCGCCGAGCGTCGCCTGCTGTTCCGCGCGGGCGAACTGGAGAAAACCGTGGGGGTGCGCTATGCCGAACAGGGCTACGCGCTGGAACTCGACGGCCGGGAAACGCGGGTTCGCGGTGAACTGGGGCCAAACGACACCCTGTGGGCGGAGCTGGGCGGTTCGCGGATGAACGCCACGGTGGTGGTGGCCGGGGAGAAACGGCATGTGTTTCTCCACGGTCGCGCCTGGCTGCTCGCGCGGGTCGATCCCCTCTATTACAGCGGCGAGGGCGGCGGTCAGGAAGGCGGGTTGTTGGCGCCCATGCCCGGCAACGTCATCGCCCTGCTCGCGCGGGAGGGCG
This sequence comes from Candidatus Competibacter sp., assembly GCA_029624815.1. Classification (GTDB taxonomy): domain Bacteria; phylum Pseudomonadota; class Gammaproteobacteria; order Competibacterales; family Competibacteraceae; genus Competibacter. Next base: position 53,474 of record JARSSH010000024.1, on the reverse strand, counting down.
CGCGGGTGGAAAAGGGTACGCCCCTCCTCATTTTGGAAGCCATGAAGATGGAGCACACCATCATGGCGCCGGCCAACGGCACGGTCAAATCCTTCCGATTCGCGGTCGGCGACCCGGTGGGCGACGGTGCCGAACTGGTGGAGTTTGAGCCGGATGCGAGCGAGGGCGCGCGAAACGACTGAGCATGAAACAGTTTGGGTAGCCCTAAAATTGGTCGTCCGGCCCGCCGCTCAACACCAGGCCGCGTATTCCAAAGGCCCCAAGATGCACGAACTTGCCATCCAACTCTTCTTGCGTCGCCACAACCTGGAACATCAAAAGATTCTAAATTGAACCACTACCTCAAATCTCGTGACCACACTGTCTAAATTTCCACCACTCCAATCACCGTTTCCGCCTTCGTCGTTTCCCGCTGTTCCCGAATCGCCTCCGCCAGCACCGCCAGGCCACGCTCCAATTGTTCGGGCGTGGCGTGGCTGAAATTCAAGCGCATGAACGCGCCGTGCGCCGCGCTGGGACTGGTGAAGAACGCCTCGCCCGGCATGAACGCCACCTTGCGCTCCAGCGCCCGCACCAGCAGGGCGCGAGTATCGCCACCGTCCTTGAGCCGTACCCAGAAAAACAGCCCGCCGTTGGGCACCGTCCACTCGGCCAGATCGCCGAGATGCCGGGTCAGCGCCGCCTGCATGGCGTCGCGTCGTTCGCGGTAGAAAGCCCGTAGTCGTTCCAGGTGCGCCGGATAGTCGCGCGAGATCAGAAATCGGGCGCACCACCACTGACCGATCCGGTTGGTGTGCAGGTCGGTGGATTGCTTGAGCCGCACCAAATAGGGATGAACATCCTCCGAAGCCGCCAGATAGCCGACCCGCAGGCCGGGGATGCCGGTCTTGGAAAAGGTGCCCATGTACATCCAGGTACTGCCTTCGTCCAGTCGGGCGCACAAAGGACCGCGATCCACCGGCTCGTAGACCAGTTCCCGGTACGGTTCGTCCTCCAGCAACGGCGTACCGGTCTCGCGCAGCACCGCCGCGACCGCCGCGCGGGTGGCTTCGTCGTAACAGACGCCGGCCGGGTTCTGGAAGGTGGGAATCAGGTAGACGAACGCCGGCCGCTGGCGCTGAATGGCCTGTCGCAACTGTTCCGGGTCAATGCCGCTGGCCGCCAGCGGCAGTTCCTCGAAACGGGCGCCGAACAGCCGGAACGATTGCAGCGCCGCCAGATAGCTCGGCGCTTCCACCGCCACCGGCGTGCCCGGATCGATGTAGAGCTTGGAAACCAGATCGATGCCCTGTTGCGAGCCGGTGGTGATCAGAACCTGCTCCGGCCGGCAACGCAAACCGAGATCGGCCAATTGCCTGGCGATGGCGGCGCGCAGTTCCGGCTCGCCGTCGGTGGTGCCGTACTGACTCAAGCCGGACGGTGGATCGCTCAGATCGAGCGGCGGCATGGCCTCGCGCGCCGGCAGGCCGCCGGCGAAGGAGACGATGTCGGGTTTCTGGGTGAGGGCGAGCAGTTCCCGGATCAGGGAACTGGTCAGGCGATCGACGCGTTCGGAGAACATGAGCGGAATTCCTGGAAGATCAATGCCGGGTTGTTGTCAGCCATTCGTCCTGACGCGGCGCCTGCAAATGCCAACCGCGCTCCTGGAGGTTGCGTAGCACTTCCGTCACGTCTTCCTGCGCCAGCCTGCGCTCCGGGTGGAGTTCCAGATCCATGACATGGATCGGTTCGCCAAGCAGCCTCAACAGGGCGTCGGGGATGTTGGAAAAATCGTCCTTGGTGGCGACATACAGATAGGTGTCCTGTTTCTTGCGGCTTTTGTAGATCGCGCATTGCATGGCATGTCTCCGGGCATGTGGTCTGAAGCGACAGGGTATAATGCCGGCAGAATACAACAACAGAGCCGCGTTGCCGGGAGGATATCGCCATGTGTCGGAGTGCCGTCGGACAACGCCGCCGTTCCGCAAGAGACTGACGCCCATGCGTATGCTCAGTCTGATCCTGTGGGCGCCCTTTTTCGGGGCGGTGCTGGTCGCCCTGCTGCCGGCGGCCCAACAACGATTCATCCGCGGCCTGGCGCTGTTCCACGCCGGCCTGGCGCTGGTGCTGTCCTGGAGCCTGCTCGCTCATTACGATCCAGACGTGGCGACCCTCCAACTGATGGAACAGGTGGTCTGGAGTTCCACCATTGGCGTGTCCTACGCGCTGGGCATCGACGGGCTGTCGCTGCCGATGGTGCTGCTGACCACCCTGCTGGTCGCCGTGGCGCTGCTGGCCTCGGATCGGATCAAGACCGGCGCGAAGGGCTATTATTCCTGGATGCTGGTACTGGAATTCGCCATGCTCGGTGTATTCATGGCCCAGGACTGGACGCTGTTCTTCATGTTCTGGGAGCTGACGCTGATCCCGCTGTTTTTCCTGATCGACCTGTGGGGCGGCGAGAAGCGGCACGTCGCCAGCCTCAACTTCGTGCTGTACACCATGGGCGGGGCGATCTTCATTCTGATCGGCATCATCGTGGTCTACCGGCTGACCCCATCCCAGTCCTTCGCGATGGCGGCCATCGCGCAAGCGGCGACGGCGCTGCCCCGCGAGGAACAGATGTGGCTGCTGCTGGCGTTTTTGGTCGGCTTCGGGGTGAAAATTCCCATTTTTCCGCTGCACGGCTGGTTGCCGCTCGCCCATGTGGAAGCGCCGAGTCCGGTCAGCATTCTGCTGTCCGGCGTCTTGCTCAAGATGGGCGCCTACGGCCTGCTGCGGGTTGCGCCGATGTTGCCGGAAGGGGCGGCGGCGCTGCAAGCGCTGCTGGCCGGCATCGCCCTGGCCAGCATCCTCTACGGCGGCCTGCTGGCGTGGCGGCAAACCGACCTGAAGGCGATGATCGCTTATTCCTCGGTGAGCCACATGGGCGTGGTGCTGCTCGGCATTTCGGCCCTGAACGAAACCGGCTTGTTGGGCGCGGGCTTGCAGATGGTCGCTCACGGACTGATCGCCGGGGCGCTGTTCCTGCTGATCGGCCTGTTGTACGAGCGCACCCACACCCGCCGGATCGCCGACTATGGCGCGCTGGCGCGGGTGACGCCCGGCTTTACCCTATTCATCACTTTGGCGCTATTGGCGGGCATGGGGATGCCGGGCCTGATCGGCTTCGTGGCCGAACTGCACGTCTTGATCGGCGGTTTCGAACGCTGGGGCTGGCTGATGCTGCTGGCCAGCCTCGGGGTGCTGGTGAGCGCGGCCTACGCGGTCCGAACCATCGGCCAGTTGTTCGCCGGCCCGCCGCGCCCGGAACTGGCGGAACTCCAGGATTTACGGCCGAGCGAGTGGCTGGCGGCGCTCCCGCTGGCGGCGGGACTGCTGATCCTGGGGCTGCATCCCGCGCCCGTCATCGCACTCATGAACGTCACGGTCGCGCATCTGAGCGCGCTCTTCATCCCGAACTGACGAAGGAGCCGGCCATGTCCGCGACCGTCGCGCCCGATCGGCCTTCACTCGGGCCACGCCAGATCGTCGAGCAGGCCATTGCCCATCTCGACCATGTGTTGCCCGGCCAGGCGCCGATCCTGAATTTCGTCCATCACAACACGCTGCACGGTTATCAGCACCTGCCGTTCGAACAGGCGCTGGCGGCGGCCGAGCAGCTCACCGGGATTCGCGCCTATCTGCCCGAGGAGCACTTTCGCGCGCTGTACCGGACCGGTCGGATCACCGACACGGATCTGGATGCGGCATTCGCCCGGCGGGCAGCGCTTGAGACCGAGGCCGTGCTGGTCCGCGCCGGGGATCGGGACATCCGCCGGGGCGAGGTGCTGCGCGTGGCGCTGGTCCACGGGGTGGAGGCCCTGCCCCTGAGCCAACTGATTTGGCGGATCGAGGAATTCGACGTCACCCGGCGCTTTCAGTCCGATGTGCCGGCGACCGTGCGCCAGCGGCTGCTGGCGGCGGCCGAGCGTGAAGAGATCGCTGGAGAAGCCCGCGCGCTGGAAAGCCTGTGGCACGCCTGCCTGCACGGCTTGCGACTGCCCGATTTCGACCTGCATCCGGAAGAACTGGAAGACTTGCAAATCAACCTGGCGAAGTCGTTGCTGGCGCGTTTCAGAGCCGATGGCATGACCGAGAACCAGGGCCCCGTCGTTCACAAGCGGATGCAAGCCGATGCCCTGGCGCTGATCGAACGATCGTTCGCCGAGATCGGCGAGAAGAGCACCTTTCGGGGATTGTTGCGGGTATTGACCGGCCAGGATCTGCTCGATCGGGTCCGTCCGGTGCTGATCCGCCTGTGCGCCGCCCATTTGGACGAAGGACTGGCGGCCTGGCCTTTGCCCGATCGGAGCGAAGGGCTGTACGCGGCGTGGCGCCGCCTGGCCGGCAGCGATCTCGCCTGGACCTTTGCCGGCTTGAGCGGCTGGCGCGCGGCGCTGGCGCGCTGGCCGGAGCAGCCGCTGGACGCGATCGTCGCCGAGCTGCGGCGACTGGGCATCCCCGAGCCGCGCTGGGAAGCTTATCTGACCCGTCTCGCCCTGGAGTTGCCCGGCTGGTCCGGCATGATGAACTGGCGACAACAACACGGCGCTTACCCGGCTAATCGGGAAACGCCGGTCGCGCTGGCGGATTATCTCGCGCTGCGCTTGTGCCTGGACGGTCTGTGGATCGAGCAACTGTGCCGCGAGCATTGGGGACTGGAAGGCTCGTTGCCGGCGTTGCGCGACTACTTCACCGCGCGCCCGGCCGAGACGCTGGTCCGGCAGGCTCTGTACGAAGGACGCCTACCCGAATATCTGGCCAGCCGGGCAAGAGCGCTGGTGGAGGGGGGAATGGCCCTTTCGGAAAGGGGAATGGAGCGCGTGGGGAAGGCAACGCGCGCCCCTTGGGAGTCCCTGGCCGACATGATCTGGACCTGGCGGCACAGCCCGGTGGCGACGCGGCCCGGCACGCACACGGTCCACGGCAGCGCTTGGCGGTTGTTTCGGCTGGCCCAGCATCTCGGGTTGTCCGGCGGCGCGTTGCGCGCGCTGAGTCTGCCGGATCTGGAGACGTTGCTGGCGCCGCTGGACGAATTGCCGGCCACCCTGCGCGGCGCGCTGTGGCAATGCGCCTACGAGCACCACTATCGCGATGAGCTGATCAATGCCCTGGCCAACAATCACGGTCGCTGGGCTGCGCGCGCGCAACGGCCGCAAGCCCAGATCGTGTTTTGCATCGACGACCGGGAGGAGGGCATCCGTCGCCATCTGGAAGAGCTGAACCCACGGATCGAGACCTTGGGTGCCGCCGGTTTTTTCGGGGTGGTGATGAATTGGCGCGGCCTGGACGACCGCGAGGTCACGCCGCTCTGTCCGGTGGTGGCCACGCCCGCCCATGAGGTGCGCGAAGTCGCGCGGCCGGGTGCCGAAGCACGCCATGCGCTGCACGACCAGCGGCGTGACCGGCGCGACCGGTTGCGCGACCTGTATCACGAGATCCGGCGCAACCTGTTGTCCTCGGCGCCGCTGATCGCCGCGTTGGCGCCGGGCGCGCTGCTGACGCTGGCCGGCAAGCTATTTGCCCCCAGCCGGCAGGCGACCCTCGTGACGGCGATCGACGCGCTGTGGGTGCCGGCGGTGCCCACGCAAGTCGCGGTCACGGCGGCGGACGACGGTACGCCGGCTACGCCGGAACGGCCGCGCCTGGGGTTCACCGACACCGAGCAGGCCGACCGGGTAGCCGCTCTGTTGCGCAATATCGGGCTGACCACGCGGTTCGCGCCGCTGACGGTGCTGATGGGCCATGGTTCGATCAGCCAGAACAACCCGCATCTCGCCGCCTACGACTGCGGGGCGTGCAGCGGACGCCATGGCGGACCGAACGCCCGCGCCTTCGCCACCATGGCCAATCGCCCGGCGGTGCGGGCGTTGCTGGCCGAGCGCGGCATCGAGGTGCCGGAGGACACCTGGTTCATCGGGGCCGAGCACAACACCTGTGATGAACTGATCACTCTGTACGATCCCGGTGATCTGCCGGCCGCGCTGGCACCGGCACTAGCTGAATTGCGGCGGGTTCTGGACCAGGCTTGCGAACGGTCGGCCCACGAACGCTGCCGCCGTTTCGCTTCCGCGCCGCGCGACCCCACGCCGGCCCAGGCGCTACGGCATGTGGTGGAGCGCTCCAGGGATTTCAGCCAGGCGCGGCCCGAACTGGGGCATGCCACCAATGCCGCCGCCCTGGTCGGCCGCCGCTCGATGAGTCAGGGACTGTTCCTGGACCGGCGGGCGTTCCTGATTTCCTACGACCCGACTCAGGATCCCAGCGGGACCGTGTTGGAGGGCATCCTGCTGGCGGTGGGTCCGGTGGGCGCGGGCATCAACCTGGAGTACTACTTTTCCACCGTCAACAACGAGCGCTTGGGTTGCGGAACCAAGACGCCGCACAACGTCACCGGCCTGTTCGCGGTGATGGAGGGGGCCAGTAGCGATCTGCGCACCGGCCTGCCCCGGCAGATGATCGAGATTCACGAGCCGCTGCGCTTGCAAATCGTGGTCGAGGCGAGTACCGAAGTGCTGACCGCTATTTACCAGCGTCAGCCCAGCCTGCGCGAACTGATTGGCGGCGACTGGGTGCATGTGATCGCCAAGGATCCCGACAGCGGGGAATTTTCGATTTTCGACCCGGCACGAGGTTTTGTGCCCTGGGCCGAACCTCTGCGGCCATTGCCCGAACGCGCCCGTTCGGGTGATTGGTATCGCGGCCATACCGACCCGTTGTCGCCGGCATTGATCGGTGAGAGTGAGATTTGAAGCCGAAACGTGGATCGCTATTACCCAGCTATCTACCGGGGTGGCGTCTTGCAATTGCACTACGCTCGCGCCACAGAGTTGGGGCTGTGACTGGATTGGATGGCGGTGCGCAGTTCTGACTTAAGCCCGGCGAGGCGGCGGTGACGCTGGAGATGGGGGAGGAACGGGGAGTGGAAAAGATACCGGAGCAGTTGAGGAGGTTTTTGTAGGGCAACGAGCGAAGCTGCTAACCCCAAGAGACCTGAAAAACATGCTGTGGGGGGTCGAACTGGATTTCCTTGTGATCAATGGATTGCTCGTGCAGACATCCAATTTCAGGATGCGATGCCCACTTGTTGCGGTAGAACGTACGTATCACCTTCTTTATAAACGAAGGAAAGTCCATTGCTCGTTGAACGCTCATGCGCGTGTCATCAAATTGGGTGTGCAGGTGGACAAGCGGGTGGTCATCGCTCTCCCTATCTGGATCAAAATCGAAACGCATCGGCGTGCGCATTGTCAGGCTGACGACCCCGTGCGCTTGGCGCGGCGAATCAATACACATCTCGATACCTTCACGGAGATCCCTTAGACAAGAGACCTCTACAAGAAAACCAACAGGGCATGGCCAGTACAGCAGATTGTGTCCCACAACCGTGTTCCCGACGCACTCGTAAGATGCTCGAATCAACGAGTAGTCAAAGAGCAGGCATGTGAACTCGCCATTGCGGACCCATTCCAAATACTGTTCAAGCGTCCCGAACGAAGGAGCCTTGGTGCTGTCCGGTATCTTGGCGGGCCAAGATACCCGATCACAGCCCTCTAGACTAACAACGCACGGGTTATTGTAGGTAAAAAGCAGATCCAGCGAGTTTAAAGCTTGGCAAGTAGTGGCAATGACTCGGGCGATTTGTTTCGCATTCATTGCTCTTCATTGCGCCTCTGCGCCTCCTTAATTAGATTTTGAAGTTGTGGCATCGCGTCTATCGAAATCACGTCTTGTCGTATTAACTCAATGATTTCATTGATATCTTTTTGGGCCTTCTTGATCTGGTCTTTTTCTTGTGTAGTCCGGTCACGATTAATTTGCCGAATTGTCTTGAGTTGTATGGGAGTCGGCACAGTAAAAGTCAGCCTGAAGTTGTTGCTAACAACTTGGTCAATTTCCTGCTGAAGCATGGCCATTTGCTCGCCTACGCCACACAGCCGCACCCACGCGCGTGATCGGGTAATGCCAGTGAACAAGATGTTCCGCAATCGAATCAACTCATGCCCAATGGCGCAATGGTCTGCATTGGCGATGTAAACCATCGGCGCTTCATTGCCCTTGGCTCGATAGATACCAGAGATCGTCACCGCACCGGGTTCGATGAAGGTGTCACGGTCGTTGGTGATCCCAGCCAGGTTTGACGGGATACCGTGTGATTCGAGATGTCGACGGAGTCCAAAATACTCGGATTTCTGACTGATCGGGTCTGGTAGCACAACCATGACGTCATCGGGATCAAGCTCGTCTTGCTCGATATTCCGCTTGATCTCCTCGGCAATCCAGACATACTGCTCCTCGCACGACATAAACGTATACGAAGCGACTGCATCGGTTGGCGATAGTAGTTTTTTGAAAAACGGCGGGTATGAATCGCGCGCCCGACTCAACGTAACTAGCTTACCTGCCTGCAACTCTCCGCTTTCTTTCATGTACCCGATATCCAACCACATGGAAGGTTCATCGAAGTGCTGCACGATATCTGGCTTGCGAAATAACCCAAATCCAAGTGCGTGTGCCAGAGTCAATGCCCAAGGAGTGTTGCGATAGCAGACTGGAAGAATGATATCCTGACGCGGTGCATCCGGCGCGTTCGTTAGCATTATCTCGCGGCCGAACAGGTCCGGTAGTGCTGCCATGCTAGTCTCTGAAAGATTCTGAAGCTCGTCGTAAGCCCAGATAATTCTCTTGGGTTGCTTGGTGAGCGCATCGACAATCTGGAAGAAAGATGGCGGAAGATCCTGCGCCTCGTCAATCAGCATGGCATCGTATAGGTCCAGTTGCTTGCCCTTGACTGCTGCGGCCAGCTCATTGCAGACACCCACGAACGCCCGCCGTGCGCCATACCGTGATTTCGCTGTCAGGTAATTGATGGGCAAAAGGTTGATGGCATTGCAAGCAATCGAGTAGATACCGTTCTCACTGGGCGATCCCCAGGAATGGACGATATGGATCTGCTGCCAATCTGGCTTATCCCCCATATGCTCAAGGGTAAAGCGCTCGATCAGGTCTTTGAACTGCTGATAAAGAGACCGAGTGTGGAATGTAACCGCGATCTTCCAGTCTGGATGTTGCGTGTACAGGTATGCCGCCTTCAGTGCCAGTACGACCGTCTTTCCCGACCCAGCTAAGCCCCTGATCCGTTGGAGACCATCCGGGGTCTCGATTGCTGCTGCTTTCTGCCACCAGTCGAGATTGGCGATCTCCTTTTCGATCTCTCGCAGGATCGCGCCTTTGGAGTCGGGCTTGGCGACATTAGCGCGTTTCTTTGTCGGCTTGATTGTTGTTACCCGCTGGATGGCAGCCGAGAGCTTTCGGTAGAGTGTCTCATCCACCACGCCCTTTGCGTTTCGCAAAACGTCCGCCAAACTGTTGATGCTTGCTGCGGGGTACTGCTCGTCGGCGTCAGCAGGGACATCTCCTTCGGGGAAGATCGATACAATATTAATCGGTACACTCAAACTACGACCTGACCGAAGCGACTCATATTTTTTGAGATTTGCCTCAAGAATGTAGTAAAGGCGGTCCTGATAATCTCTATAGTTCTGACCTGCTTCGAAAAGATGGAAGGCTACAAGGCCGGGCGTCTGCGATACTAGCAATGCATCAACAGTCAGGCTTGAATCAGACGACGCTATGACTGGGTAACCAATGTAAAATGCACCCATGATCTTAGCTTGTTGGAGTGCTCCCGTAATCCCCTTAAGTACGATTGGATTGTGCCGGCTGCTACCGTGGATAATTTCGAGGTTGGGTTGCTGATTCATAACTAATCACGCTAATCCAGAAGGGAAACTAAAAACATGTGGAGATCGTTCTACATAAGTGGAGTATTTTGCTCGCTAACCTCCCCTCTGCTCACAACCTCCCTACCACCTTCTCCATCCGCTCCTGTCCGATGTGGGCGCAAATCCAGATGATGCTCGATCATCGAGTGCCCAGGGTTTTTGGAGCAATGGCGTGCTTGTAACTACTGCCGTTCTGATCGCCTTACCATGTGGCTGGACCCGCATCAGGGCCGCTAAGGATATACTTCAATTCCGCAGCTCGTTTTTCCACAAGAGCTGATCTGTAATCCTCAATGATAAAATTACCGGTAGACCCTGTTTTTCTATTGACTTCCGTTATGAATGCCATACTGGCATCGCGATATTTAAGCCATGCTTTTTGCGCTGCCTCAAGTTTCTGCCTTCCGTCGCTTGAAAGCGATTTCATGGCTTCATCGTATATCGCGTTGAGTTCTTTATCGGCCGCTTTATAACGCGCCGAAAGGCAATCCATGATAAAAACAGAATCCTCTAATCGACTACTGCACTCTTCGGCGATCACTGAATTTGAAATGGCGAACAGACTTATTAATATAGCGATCATCAATTTGATTTGCATAACTATCTCCTGTTCGATAAAAAATTGTCGTTTTGTCGAATAATACCTATTTCAAAGCGTATTCCGTCCCCTGCCTCCCGCTGGTGCTTCGACATTCGCCGAATGTCTCAACCCCCGCTCCGGCTAATGCTTTGCTTTTCTCATTTCGCCTTGCTTCGCTCTGCCTACCGCACACGTTGCATGATATCCGAGTTACCGAGGGCCGTCGCTTTTTACCGTTTCGGTTCGTTGCCGCGCCGCACGACCGTTCAGCTTCCGTTCGCCCTTCATTCAGCCCATGCTCAGGCGAATTCCGGGATCATTCGAGTCACCGGGCGATGGATGGCGGATCGTCGGCCTCGCCCGCGTGAAGAGTTCCAATCCCACCCTTGATGAAGAACCAAGCCGCCCGTATGGGCGGACAGGAGCGAACCGATGAACGCAATGAAATGGCTGCTGGGCGTCGCGGTCGCCACCGCGATCATGGTCCCGTTACAAAGCGCCCATGCGGGGGATGGCCGCCTCTACGGTCGAGATGATGCGGCCACCGCGCGCCTTGGCGACTACCATGGTGACGACGACGGCATTTACCGAGTGCACTACCGAGGGCGTCACGGCTATTACGGGCGTCACGGTTATTACGGGCGTCATGGCTATTACGGGCGTCACGGCTATTACGGGCGGCCCGGTCACTACTACCGAGGCCACCGCCATTACTACGGGCCGCACGGCGACTACGGGCCGCCTCGGGTCGGCTATCGACGGCCGGCGATGGTGGCGCCCGTAGTACCGCTACCTCCACCACCGCCGTTGCCCCGGTGGTAAGCTCGCTGGCATCGAACGATCACCGTCCACGAGGTGGTGTGATATTGCGTGGCATGGCGCTTGATCTCTTCGAGCAGGCTGTCGTTCAATTCCATGATGGTTTTCATGCCATACACCCATACTGTTCCATATTGGTCGCTGGGTACGCTAGCACAACCGATGGAAGCCGAACGATGACGCGGAGATGTTGACCATGCTTGAGTGGATCGTGGCCCTGATCCCGGCTTCGCCTCTGGCCGCCGCCCTGTGGATCGGCCTGGCCATTCTGTTCGGGCGGGCCAGCGGCGAAGGGCACGAGCGACGCACCAGCCAAATCGCCTTGACGGCTTGCGGCGCGTCGTTCGCGGCAGCGCTGGCGCTGGTGATCGCCCGGCTCGCCGGACCGTTGCCCGAACGGGTGGTGCTCGGCCGCTGGCTGGCCAGCGGTGAGTTTCAGGTGGACCTGAACTTCGTCGTCGACGATTTGAGTCTCGCGCTGCTGGTATTGGCGTCACTGATCTGCCTGCTGGTCGCTCGATTCTCGGTGAACTACCTGCACCGGGAAGCCGGTTTTCATCGCTTCTTCCTGGTGTTGAATCTGTTCGCGGCGGCGATGGCGCTGCTGGTGACGGGCGGCAACGCGGTACTCACCTTCGTCGGCTGGGAAGTGGCCGGGCTGTGCTCCTATTTACTCATCGCGTTTTTCCAGGACCGACCGGTCGCGGCGGGCAACGCCACCCGAGTCTTCGTGACCAACCGGGTCGGCGATGCCGGCTTTCTGCTGGGGATCGCGCTATCGTTCCATTGGCTGGGCGGCGCCGACTGGGAGACGGTGACCGTCGGCGCGGCGGGTTTGAATGCGGCGCAAATCGGGGTTCTGGCCGGCTGTTTCCTGCTGGCGGCGGTCGCCAAATCGGCGCAAGTGCCGCTGGCGCCGTGGCTGGCGCGGGCGATGGAGGGGCCGACGCCGTCCAGCGCCCTGTTCTACGGCGCGGTCATGGTCCACGCCGGCGTGTATCTGCTGCTGCGCCTGCAACCGCTGTTCGAGCAGTCGCCGGAGATGATGGCGGTACTGGCGGCGGTCGGACTGGCAACAGCGCTGTACGGATTCCTGAGCGGACTGACGCAGACCGATATCAAGAGCGCCCTAATCTTTTCCACCTCGGGGCAAGTCGGGTTGATGTTTCTCGCCTGCGGGCTCGGCTTCTGGCGACTGGCGCTGGCGCATCTGTGCTGTCACGCGGCGTTTCGTGCCTATCAGTTCCTCAGCGCGCCGGCGATTCTGTACCAACTGCACGGTGCCCGCGCTCGCCCGGTGCCGGCCTGGCTCGCTCGCCGACGCCGGGTCTACGTGGCGGCGTTGCAACGATTCTGGCTGGAGGATCTTGCGAACTGGAGCGTGCTCCGGCCGCTGCGCCGCTTGGCCGGTTATTTGAATGTGTTCGATACCGCCGTGGTGGATCGGGCGACCGGGTTGCCGGCCCCGGCGGTGAGTGCCTTGTCGTCGCTGGCCCAGTGGGAGGAGCGGCAACTCGGCGCCGGCCGGGTGCTCGAACGCGCGCCCGACGCCATGGACCGAGGGCAGGGGATCGTCGGGCATGTGACCGAGTGGACGGCGGCGGCATTCCATCGGGTCGAGGAACAACTGGTCTTCAAGGCCGTCGGGCAGGGAATTGTGACGAGCAGTCACCGCATGGGGTATGGATTGAGCCGGGTGGAACGCTGGCTGGGGCGATCCTGGACCTGGATCGCGGTGATGGCGGCGATCCTGGCGGTGCTGGCCGGGATCGGCGAGATGATGCACGGTGGAGAGGAGCCGGGAACCGGACCGGCCGGTTTCCCGCTGTTGAGCGCGCTACTTGGAGTGCCCCTGCTCGGCATGATCGCGACCTGGCGCGCTCGGCAAGCGCGGACCGCGTTTGCATTGGGTTTGACCGTCGCGGCGGTGGAACTGATTTTGGCGGTGCAACTGCTGGCCGGTTTCCAGGCGCATGCACCGGGGATGCAGTTCGTCGAGCGTTTCGAGGTGTTGCCGTGGCTGGGCGTTCATCTTGGCGTCGATGGCCTCAGCGTGCTGTTCCTGCCGCTGACGGCGTTGTTGACGCTGTTCGTCATCCTCTATGCCCAGCCGCACCGACAGGAACGGCCCGGCGCGTTCGTGGGTAGTGTGCTGGCGCTGGAGGCGGCGTTGGTGGGGATGTTCACCGCCTTGAATCTGCTGCAATTCTGGTTGTTCGCGCTGGCCGAGGCGATTCCGGCCACCGTGCTGATCGCCTGCTACGGGACCAGTCCGGGGCGCAACCGGGCGGCCTGGCAGTTCGCGCGCTCCATGTTGGGCGGTTTGGCGATGCTGTTGGCCGGGATCGTGTTGCTGGCTTGGAACCATGCCGGCGCGGCCGATGGCGTTTGGTCCTTCGACTTGCCCGCCTTGTTGGCAACGCCGGTGCCGGAAGGGCGGCAGTCGCTGATTTTCATCCTGCTGTTCGCCGGGCTGGCGGTGCGGTTGGCGCTGTTCCCCCTGCACGCCTGGCTGCCCATCGTGGCCAAGCATGGCACGGTTGCGGTCGGCATGGTGTTTCTGGTGGGGACGAAGGTCGGAATTTACGCGCTGCTGCGCTTTGTTCTGCCCCTGCTGCCCGCCGCCGCCCGGCAGTGGGACACGGCCATCGTGGCGCTGGGTCTGGCCGGCATGGTGTACGGCGCGTTGCTGGCCTTCATTCGCACCGACCTGCGCCGCCTGCTGGCGTTTGCGGTGATCAGCCATACCGGGGCGCTGGTGGCCAGCTTGTTCTCGCTGACCGCGTCCGGGTTCAAGGGCGGTCTTCTGCTCAGCCTGAATCTGGGATTGGCGGCGGCGGGACTGTTCATCGTCGCGGGTTTGCTGTACCGCCGTCTGGGCACGACCCGGTTTCACCGTCTAGGTGGCTTGTTCGACGCCGCGCCCTTGCTCGGCTTGACCTTTTTGGTGGTGGTGCTGGGCAGCATCGCCATGCCGGGCACACCGGGTTTCGAGGCCGCCCATTTGGCGTTGGAAGGGGTGTTCGAGTCCTATGGTTGGGGCGTGGCCATCGTCGCCGCTTCCGGCAATGTGCTGGCGGCCGGCTATCTGCTGTGGGCCTATCAGCGGATTTTCCTGGCCCGTAATCCGAAGGGGGTGACATTGCCCCTGGTCGATCTACGGTCGCGGGAATTGATCGTGGCCGGTTTGCTGTGCGCGGTGATCGTTGGCGTCGGGCTGTACGCCGATCCGTGGATCGAAACCATCAGTGGAGCGGTGGAGCAGGTGGCGCGGGCGTTCGAGGCGGGGGGCGAGCATTGACTTGGCTTTTTCGCCGTTGCGGGGACGGGGTTGCCGCAGGTCTTGTCGCCGTTGTCGTCACCCGACTAGACTAACCGATCGCTAACCCGGGGAATGCCATGCAAACGGTCAACATTCACGGGTAGTCCTGCAAATTGTATGCACCATCATGCAGCGATAAGCAAGGTTTTATTATAGTGGTGAATGAAATGCCAGATAGCCCCAATATGATTTTCGAGCTTTTTTGAAAAAGAAAGCGTCTGTCTGACTAAGCGGAAAACTCGTTGTCTCAAGGGACAATTGAGTCTTTCTATTTTATTGGTTTTATCACTTCCCTTGCTTACCGCTTGGTGGCGTTTGGCAGGAAATATAGCATTATGAACTTCCCAAAAATCAGTGTGGCAAACTGTGCATTGACGATAAACTGGCGACAAGGAATCCCATAATCCTTTGGCGCCTGCCCGACTGCGATCCCCGACAAAATGCCTACACCACCTCACCGGTATCCTGGTCTAGAGCTAACCAATCACTACTTTGTTGCAGGACTACCCACGAAGCCAACCCACACGCATGCTCTTAAGAAGTGATGAGTTGCTGAAGGAAGCATCTTCCCTTATTGCGGACAATCGCGGTTGCTTTCCGATTCAGTGGACGACCCTTGGACAACCGGCAAAGAGAAAGGGGCTAGGCTTGCGCCTAACCCCTTATCTTTATTGGTGGGCCGTGTAGGACTCGAACCTACAACCAATTGATTAAGAGTCAACTGCTCTACCAATTGAGCTAACGGCCCATAAGAGCTTTGCGGTTGGGATTAAGCACGATCCCAAAAATCCAAGTTTAGTGGGGTGGACGATGGGACTCGAACCCACGACGACCGGATCCACAATCCGGGGCTCTACCAACTGAGCTACGCCCACCATTGCATCCGAATTAACCTTGCCGGGATTTGGCGCGCCCGGCAGGACTCGAACCTGCTACCCTCAGCTTAGAAGGCTGATGCTCTATCCACATGAGCTACGGGCGCGTTGTCGCGGGAAAACAGCTCAGCAAGACGCCCAGCTCGTGTATGGTCGGGGTAGGGGGATTCGAACCCACGACCCCCTGCTCCCAAAGCAGGTGCGCTACCAGACTGCGCCATACCCCGTTTGCGATCAGCCAATATTGGCAACCCGCGTTTCCGTGCAGGATTCGGGATTCTATTTTTGGTTGGCGCCGACGTCAAGTGGCTTCTTCAATTTCGTCGCCAGACCGTTCCTTTCGCAGTGTCCTCAAGGATGACTCCCGCCTCATGTAACAGGTTCCGAACGCGGTCTGCCTCCGCCCAGTCGCGGGCTTTGCGCGCGGCGGTGCGCTCGGCGATCAAGGCTTCGATCTGTTCAGGTGACGGACCCGCAACGGGAAGGCAGGCATTGATTGCATGCTTTTCCTTATGAAATTCATCTGGATCAACTTGCAACAATCCGAGCAATCCGCCCAATTGCCGCAGACTGCCGGCCAGTTCCGCCGCCGCTATTTCGTTTTCAGCCCGCAGGCGGTTGATTTCGCGCGCCAGTTCGAATAAGACCGCCAGTGCCTCGGGCGTATTGAAATCGTCGTCCATAGCCTGCTCGAATCGGGCACGCCAACCCTCCTCGATCGGCCCATCCGGGATTCGCAGGCCGCGCAGCGCCGTGTACAAGCGGGTGAGCGAAGCCTTGGCATGGTCCAGGTTTTCATCGGAATAATTCAGCGGACCCCGGTAATGACTGGACAGAATGAACAGCCGCACCACCTCAGGCTGGTAGCGTCGCAGCACCTCGCGCACGGTGAAAAAGTTGCCCAGCGATTTGGACATTTTCTCTTCGTTCACTTGCACAAAGCCGTTGTGCATCCACACATTGACGCAATGCTGGCCGCTGGCCGCCTCGGATTGGGCGATCTCGTTCTCGTGATGAGGGAATTTCAGATCCATGCCGCCGCCGTGAATGTCGAAATGCTCGCCCAGGCAACGGGTGGACATCGCCGAACATTCGATATGCCAGCCAGGCCGACCCGCGCCCCACGGTGACGGCCAACTCGGTTCGCCGGGCTTGGCGGCTTTCCACAGCACGAAGTCCAGCGGATCGCTCTTGGCCTCTTCCACTTCGATCCGCGCCCCGGTTCGGAGATCGTCCAGCTTCTTGTTGGCCAGCCGCCCGTAGCGCTCGAAGCGGCTTACATCGTAGTACACGTCGCCGGTGGCGCCGACATAGGCGTAACTTTTGTCCAGCAGGATTTGTATCATGGCGATCATGTCGGCCATGGCTTCGGTGGCGCGTGGCTCCTGGGCCGGCGGCAGAATACCCAGCGCATCGAGATCCTCATGCATGGCCTGAATGAAGCGGTCGGTCAAGGCATGGAAATCCTCGCCGTTCTCCTGGGCACGGCGGATGATCTTGTCGTCGATATCGGTGATGTTGCGCACGTAGTTCACGTCGTAACCCTTGACTCTCAGCCAGCGCAGCACCACATCGAACACCACCATGACCCGCGCGTGACCGACATGACAGTAGTCGTAGACGGTCATGCCGCACACGTACATCCGCACCTTACCCGGCTCGATAGGGTGAAACGGCTCTTTTTGACGGGTCAGGCTGTTGAAAATCCGCAACATAAACGGTTATCTCGACGATATTAAGGCAGGTCGGGACAGTGTGAGATCGTGGATCACACCAAAAGTATCTACTAGGCTCGGCAGCAGGCTTCCAGCCGCCGCCGGGCGATATCCGGCGGCAACAGGGCCAGAATTCGCGCCAGCTCCGGCCCGTGGGTCTCGCCCGTCAGTGCCGCCCGCAGCGGCATGAACAGGTTTTTCCCTTTTGCGCCGGTGCGCCGCTTCAAGTCTTCGACCAAAGGTCGATAGACCGCGCCATATTCGGCATACGCGGCCAATGCCTGAGCAAAAAACGCCGGCCCCGCCGCCGCGATCGCCGTCCGGCCATCGCCGCTCGGCGTCAAGTCCTCACCGAACAACCGTGCCGCCCAGAAGGCGGCGTCAGCGGGAAAACGGATATTTGGCCGGATCGTGGCGATCAATGCCTCCCGCCGATCGGGTGGCACCCGTTCGTGAACCGCCGGCCCCATCCAGGCCCACAATCGTGCCGATGCCGCGCGCCCCACCGCCTCGGCCTGCCAGTGCAGCAACTGGGCCTCGTCGTAGTGGGCCGGCGCGCGACCCAGATGCGCCACGGCGAACCCGGCCGCCAGCTCCGCTGGCTCCATCCACTCATCGTGCTCGTAGCGGTGGCCAAGTCGGGCCAGATAGTTCAACAACGCCTCCGGCAGATAGCCGGCGGCGCGCAACTCGCGAACGCTGAAGTCGCCTTCGCGCTTGGACAGCGGCCCGCCGCCGGCCCCGACGATCAAGGCCATGTGGCCGTACTCCGGAGCCGGCAGTTTCAGCGCTTCCAACAACAACAACTGGCGCGGGGTATTGGTTAGATGGTCTTCGCCGCGTAGCACATGGGTAATCCCCATGAGCGCGTCATCCACGGCGTTGACGAAGAAAAACTGGGCGCCGCCGTCGGCCCGGCGGATCACGAAGTCGCCAATGTGGTCGCTGGCGAAACGCTGCGGGCCACGCACCAGATCGGTGAATTCCACCGTCCGCCCCGGCGGCACCCGGAAGCGCAGAGTTGGTTGCAGGCCCCGCTCCCGCCGTGCCTGCCGTTCGGCTTCGTTCAAACGGGCGCAGGTGCCCGGATAGCGCGGCGGTTGACCGGCGGACTGTTGCGCCTTGCGGCTCAGCGCCAGCTCCGCCGGGGTGCAGAAACAGGGATAGACCTGCCCGGCGACATCCAGTCGCTGGTAGTATTCGGCGTAAATCGCCGCCCGCTCCGACTGGGCGTAGGGCGCGTGGCGGCCACCCACCCCCGCGCCTTCCTGCCAGTCCAGCCCCAACCAGCGCAGATCTTCGAGCAGAGTCGCGATATATTCCGGACGGCTGCGCTCCCGGTCGGTATCCTCGATCCGCAGTACGAATCGGCCGCCCCAGCGCCGGGCCAGCAGCGCGTTGAACAGGGCCGTGCGGATGTTGCCCAGGTGCAGGTAACCGGTCGGACTGGGCGCAAAACGCGTTTTAACGATCTGGGTGGTCATAGTGAAATCATGGTACCGGAAAGCGCCGCCGGTCGCCAAATCTGGCGGCGCGCCTACCAGCCGATTATTATGATCCTGTCATCCCCGCAACCTGGCGATCAATTCATGCACAAACGACTTTCGTTAGCGGCGGCCGCCATTCTCGGTTTGGCCACCGTCGCCCAAGCCGGCACCCAAGTCCGGCTGGATACCAGCATGGGCCCCATTACTCTGGAATTGGCTGACGAAAAAGCTCCGAAATCGGTGGAAAACTTTCTCGCCTATGCCCGCGATG
Source organism: Candidatus Competibacter sp. (assembly GCA_029624815.1). Lineage (GTDB taxonomy): Bacteria > Pseudomonadota > Gammaproteobacteria > Competibacterales > Competibacteraceae > Competibacter. The sequence goes on along the minus strand of JARSSH010000024.1, from coordinate 34,599 downwards.
GTTTCTACAACGGCACGATCTTCCACCGGGTCATCGACGGCTTCATGATCCAGGGCGGCGGCTTTACTCCCGACTTCCGGCAGAAGCCGACCCGCGCCCCGGTGCCGAACGAGGCCAACAATGGGCTTAAGAACCGGCGCGGCACGGTGGCCATGGCGCGCACCTCCGACCCGCACTCCGCCACTGCTCAGTTCTTCATCAACGTCAAGGACAACGATTTTCTCGACCACCGCGCGCCGACCTCGCAAGGTTGGGGCTACACGGTGTTCGGCCAAGTCGTCGATGGCATGACCGTGGTGGACAAGATCGGCCAGGCGCCCACGGGCCCCGGTGGCCCCGGCGGCCGGTTCGGCGACGTGCCGACAACCCCGGTGCTCATCGAATCCGTTACACTGCTGCCCGTTCCGGCGCCCGCACCGTCCCCGGTGGCGCCGAACCCAACCCCCACGCCGTCCGCCGCGCCCGAACCCGCCAAACAGTGAGGCACCCGCCATGATTAATTTGCACACCCGATTCGGCATCATCAGCATCGAACTCGATCACGCCCATGCGCCGACCACGACCGCCAACTTTCTGCAATACGCCCGCGACGGGTTTTACGAAGGCACTTTGTTCCATCGGGTGATCCCCAACTTCATGATTCAGGGCGGCGGCCTTGAAGCGGACATGAGCCAAAAGCCGACCCGCGCCCCCATTCGCAACGAGGCCGAAAACGGCCTGAAGAACCAGGTGGGCACGGTGGCCATGGCGCGCACCTCCGACCCACACTCCGCCACCGCTCAGTTCTTCATCAACGTCAAGGACAACGACTTTCTCGATCACCGCGGTCCGACCAGTCAAGGCTGGGGCTATTGCGTGTTCGGACGGGTTGTGGCCGGCGCGGATGTGGTCGATGCGATCGTCGCCGCGCCGACCACCAACCGGCGCGGCCACCAGAACGTGCCGGTCGAGGACATCACGATCACCAAGGTCGAAGTCGTCGACGAATAAGCCCAATGGCCACGCTGTTCATCTCCGACCTGCACCTGGATCCGCGCCGGCCCACCATCGTCTCGCTGTTCCTGGATTTTCTGGAACGGCGAGCCCGGCGGGCCGATGCCCTGTATATCCTGGGCGATCTGTTCGAGGCCTGGATCGGCGATGACGACGACGCGGAACTTGGGCATACCGTCGCCGACGCGCTGCGCGCGCTGGTCGAATCCGGCGTACCGACCTATTTTCTGCACGGAAATCGGGATTTCCTGGTTGGCCAGGCTTTTGCGGCGGCGAGCCAAGCGCGGTTATTGCCGGAAAGCGTGGTGATCGATCTGGCCAGCGAGCCCGTGCTGCTGCTGCACGGCGACACGCTGTGCACCGACGATATCGAGTACCAGGCGTTTCGCGCCCAGGTCCGCGATCCGGCCTGGCAGGCGGGTTTGCTGGAGCAGCCACTGGCGCAACGACGGATGCTGGCCAGCCAGTTGCGTGAAACCAGCCGGCAGGCCACCCAGGCGAAAGGCGTCGAGATCACCGACGTCAATCCCGTGGCGGTGGAGTGCGCGCTACGCACGCACGGCGTTGACCACCTGATCCACGGTCACACCCACCGACCCGCCATCCACCGATGGATGCTGGACGGGCGGCCCGCGCGGCGGGCGGTGCTGGGCGACTGGTACGAACAGGGCAGCGTACTGTGTTGCGACAAGTCCGGCTGGCGCCTGGAATCCCTGCCCTTGCCCGGCGCGTAGGCTCATGATTCTGCTTCACGCCCCCCAGACCGGATTGCTCGCGCACGACACGCCGGGCAGCTTCGCGGCACTGATGGATCTGTACGAGCGGAACTACATCAGCCTGCGCCGATTGCTGCCGGTCATACCGCCCGCGTCGACCGCCCGTGTCTCGCGGGTGGTCGGGGGCCTGGATCTGCACTTGCGAATCCTCGAGCGCAGCCGTTACACCAGTGGCCTGACCCTAACCTACCAATTTCACCAGGACGACGGCACGGTCGCCGCCGAACCCAATCTGCGCATTCGCATCTACCACGATGCGCGCATGGCCGAGGTGATGACCGCGCACTTGCGACGCCGCGCCGCCTTCGCCGCCGAGATCCACCCCGGCCGCCAAGCGGACGGCTCGCATCTTCACGCCCGCTGGCGGACCAACCGCTTTCTCTTCAAATGGCTTGCCTACTGCCTGCGTCAAGGCCATCGATTCGCCAGGTAAGTCCCACTCCTCCGTTTGCAATGCCCCCAATTATTGAAATCGCCCGCGGCATCGTTTTTCCGAATTAGTTGACTAAGATAATAGGTTAATATAGTTTCCTTACTCAATAGTCAGGAATTAACCTTACAGTACAGCCCAATCGCGGGGTAATGCTCATGAAACTGTCGACCAAAGGCCGCTATGCGGTTACCGCCATGATGCATCTGGCCATTCACGACAAATACGGTCCGGTCACGCTGGCCGAGATTTCCCAATGCCAGGGTATATCGCTGTCCTATCTGGAACAGTTGTTCGCCAAGCTGCGCAAGCGCAGCCTGGTCGAAGGCGTGCGTGGTCCGGGCGGCGGCTATCGGCTGGCCAGTTCGCCCGACCAGGTCACGGTCGCCGACATCATCAGCGCGGTCGACGAACGGATGGACGCCACTCGCTGTTTCGGTCATGAGAACTGCCAGGAAGGCCGGCGCTGCCTGACGCACGAATTGTGGACCGATCTCAGCCGGCAGATTTTCGCTTTCCTGGAAGGCATCACCCTGGCGCAATTCGTCGAGCGCCCGGCGGTTTGCGAGGTGGTGCGCCGCCAGAACGGCACGCGCCGGCGTGAGCGCTCCAGCGAGCGCTCCAGCGAGCGAATGCCGGCCTCGGCCATGGTCTGACCAGGGCTCCCACGCCGCAATGCGGTTGCCGGTTTATCTGGATTACGCAGCGACCACCCCGGCGGACCCGCGAGTTGTCGCCGTCCTGAACCAGCATCTCGGTCAGGACGGCGTCTTCGGCAACCCTTCCTCCACCATCCACGCTTTCGGTCGAGCAGCGGCCCGGGCGGTCGAAACCGCCCGAACGCATGTCGCCACCCTGCTCGGTGCCGACCCCGGCGAAATCGTCTGGACTTCCGGCGCGACCGAGGCCAACAACCTCGCTTTGCTTGGCGTCATGCGCGCTCATGTTCGCAAGGGTCGGCACCTGATCACCAGCAAAACCGAACACAAGGCTGTGCTCGATGTTTGCCGGCGACTGGAGCGCGAGGGTTGCGCCATCACCTACCTCGACCCGAACCCGGACGGATCGATTCCGCTGGAGCGGATCGCGGCGGCGTTGCGGCCAGACACCGTGCTGGTCTCGCTGATGCACGTCAACAACGAAACCGGCGTGACGCAGGATCTGGCCGCCATCGGCGCGCTGGTTCGAAATCATGGCGCGTTGCTGCATGTGGATGCATCCCAGAGCGCCGGCAAGCTGCCGTTCGATCTGCAAACCCTGCCAGTGGATCTATTGAGCCTCAGCGCGCACAAGCTGTACGGTCCCAAGGGCATCGGCGCGCTGGTCGTGCGCCGACGCCCGGTTCGCGTGCGGCTGGAGCCGCTGCTGTACGGCGGTGGCCAGGAACGCGGATTACGGGCCGGTACGCTACCCGTCCACCAGATTGTCGCCATGGGGGAAGCCTGCCGGATCGCCCGCGTCGAGATGGAGGCTGAACAGGCCCGGATTCGGGGATTGCGCGACCGACTATGGCAAGGATTGACGGTATTGGGCGCGGTGGCACTGAACGGCGACCCTGAGCAAAACGTGGCCGGCATCCTCAATATCAGCTTCGCCGGCATCGCCGCCGAGGCGTTGCTGGACGCGTTGCCGAACATCGCCCTTGCCACCGGCTCCGCCTGCAACTCCGCCAGCCATGAACCCTCGCACGTACTACGGGCGATGGGTTGCGATGCCATGCGGATGCGTGGCGCGGTCCGCTTCAGTCTGGGCCGCTTCACCGCCGTCGAGGAGATTGACTACGTCATCGACGCGGCGGCGGCGGCGGTCATCCGGCTGCGGGAGTTATCCCCGGTATGGGAGACGCGCCGAGGGCGTTTGAAGAGCCGCGCGGTGGATTGGGCGGCGCCATGAGCGGACAAGGTGAGCGATGAAAATTCAAGAACAACGCTTGATGGTCAATCTGATCCGCGACCGGCGCTGGGCGGCTCTCGCCACTCAGGGTCCAGACGGGCCGGATGCCTCCTGGGTCGCCTACGTTCCGGAACCGGATTGCGGTGGGTTCCTGCTCCATCTCAGCACGCTGTCCGCCCACACCCGCAACCTGCTGGCTCACTCGCGCGCAGGGCTGGCGATCAGCGAACCGGAACGGGACAACGAAGACCCACAGACGCTGGCGCGGGCGACGATCCAAGGCGAGGTTGCAATCCTGTCCAAGGATAACGCGGATTATCGGGAGGCGACCCAACGCTATCAGGAACGGCTTCCCGATTCAGCGCCGCGCTTCGAATTCGGCGATTTCCTGCTGCTGCGCCTGATCCCAATTCGTATCCGCTTTATCGGCGGTTTCGCCCGCGCCCATACCCTGGACCGCGCCGGATTGCGGGCCGCGGCTCAGCGCACCAGTTGATTGAGATCGAAGATCGGCAGCAGAATCGCCAGCACGATCACCAGCACCACGCCGCCCATCACCAGAATCAGCATCGGCTCGAAAATCCCCAGCAGCGCGGCGATCAAGGTTTCGGTCTCGCGCTCCTGTTGCACCGCCGCCCGCTCCAGCATGCCCTCCAGCCGGCCGCTGGCCTCGCCGCTGGCGATAAGCTGCACCGTCATCGGCGGGAAATAACCGCTGGCGCTGACCGCTTTGTACAGGCTGGCGCCTTCCTTGACGCGCACCGCCGCCTGCTCCACCGCTTCTCGCATCGGCAGGTTGCCGAGCACCTGCGAGGAAATCCGCAAGGACTCCAGCACCGGCACGCCGCTCGCCATCAGGATGCTGAAAGTGCGGGCAAAGCGGGCGGTATTGCTTCCCCGGATCAAGCGCGCCAGCAGCGGCAAACGCAGCAGTATGCGATGTACCCGCCGCCGGAAGCCAAGCCGGCGCAGCGCGTATACCCAACCGGCCGCGCCGGCCGCCAGCGCAAGCAGCATCAGCCAACCGTACTGGCGCAGAAAGTCGCTCAGGGCGATCAGACCGCGGGTCAACACCGGCAATTGCTGGTTGAGGCTGCCGAACACCTGCACCACTTGCGGCACCACATAGGTCAGCAGGCCAGCGACGATCAGGATGGCGACGCCGGTCAGCAGCAAGGGATAGAACAAGGCCAGCCCGACCTTTTGGCGCATCTGCTGGCGGGCCTCGGTGTAATCGGCCAGCCGCTCGAACACCACGTCCAGATGGCCGGACTGCTCGCCGGCGGCGACGGTGGCCCGGTACAGCTCCGGGAATACCCGCGGAAAATCGCCGAGCGCGGTCGCCAGGGTGTGACCTTCCAACACCCGGGTGCGCACCGCCATCAGTAAACCGCTGATCTGCGTCCGGTCGGCCTGCTGGGCCACCGCGCCCAACGCCTCTTCCAGCGGCAGGCTGGAGCCGACCAACGTGGCCAGTTGCCGGGTAATCAAGGCCAGATCGGTGGCGCCGATCCGAACCCGACCGCTCCACCACTGGCTCCCGCGCCGACGCTCGCGGCTGGCCACTTCCTCGACTCCCAGCGGGTTCAGACCGCGCTCGCGCAAGGCCTGCCGGGCCAATCGGGGCGTATCGGCTTCGATCAAGCCCTTGCGCTGGCGACCCTTGGGGTCGAGCGCGCTGTACTGAAACGCCGGCACCTAGTCCTCCTTGGTCACTCGAATCAGTTCCGCCAGCGCGGTGTCGCCCGCCAGCACTCGCCGACGACCGTCATCGCGGATACTGGGGCTGGACAGCCGGGCATGGCGTTCCAGTTCCTGCTCGCCCTTGCCCTCGTGAATCAGGGTTTGCATGGCTTCGTCCAGCACGACCAGCTCGAAAATCCCGGTGCGGCCCCGAAATCCGGACTGGCTGCACTGGCCGCACCCGACCGGAACGTAGAGCGTCGGCGATACGGCGGGATCGACGCACAGCACCTCGCAATCGGCGGGGGTGGCGACATGCGGCCGTTTGCAGTGGGGACAGAGTTTGCGCACCAGGCGCTGGGCCAGTACGCCGACCAACGACGAGGACAACAGAAACGGCTCCACACCCATATCGCGCAGCCGGGTAATGGCGCCGACCGCGCTGTTGGTATGCAGGGTGGACAGAACCAGATGGCCGGTCAACGAAGCCTGCACCGCGATCTCGGCGGTTTCCAGATCGCGGATTTCGCCGACCATGACCACGTCGGGATCCTGGCGCAGGATGGCGCGCAAGCCGCGGGCGAAGGTCATTTCGACCTTGGTATTGACCTGGGTTTGGCTGATCCCGTCGAGGTAGTACTCGATGGGATCCTCGACGGTCATAATGTTGCGCTTGCGATCGTTGAGCTGGGTCAGCCCGGCGTAAAGAGTGGTGGTCTTGCCGGACCCGGTCGGGCCGGTGACCAGTAGAATGCCGTGCGGGCGATGGATCACCTTCAGCAAGCGCTGCTCGTCATGCGCTTGCATGCCCAGATGACGCAAGTCCAAGCGGCCCGTGCGTTTGTCCAGCAAGCGCAACACCACTCGTTCGCCGTGGCCGGTCGGCAGGGTCGAAACCCGCACGTCCACCGGCCGCCCGGCCACCTTGAGCGAAATCCGCCCGTCCTGCGGCAGGCGCTTTTCGGCGATATCGAGGTGAGCCATGACCTTGACGCGGGACACCAGCAGCGGTCCCAGCGCTCGCGGCGGTTGCAGAGCCTCGCGCAACACGCCGTCCACCCGGAATCGCACCAGCAACCGGTTTTCGAACGCCTCGATGTGGATATCCGAGGCGTTCTCCTTGATCGCCCCGGTCAACAGCGCGTTGATCAGGCGGATGATCGGCGCATCGTCGGCGCTTTCCAGCAAATCCTCCGGCTCGGGCAGGCTTTGCGCGACCCGATCGAGATCCATCTCATCGCCGAGATCCTCCATCATGCGGGCCGCGCCGTCGCTGTCCCCTTCGTAGCTGTCCTGCAACATCCGTTCGAAATGCTCGGCCGGCACCGGCACCGGCCGCAGCGGGGCATTCAGAAAACGGCGCAATTCCGTCAGACTGCGCATGTTGACGCCCTGCCGGCAGACGACGATCACCCGATCGCCCTCCTTGTTCACCACCAGCACGCCGTGGCGCTTGGCAAACGCATAAGGCAACGCACGATGCCCGTCCAAGGTGTCATCCGTGCTGGCCGGCAAGGATTCGACACTGGCTGGCTCGTTCATCGGTTGTTGAACCCGGAATCCACCGGCTCCACGACCGCGGGCGGCGAAACAGCGACCGGCGCCGGCGGCGCCGTGTTGAGAATCGTACCCTGCGCCTTCACCTCTTCCTGGGGTTTGAGCAAGGGAGATTGTACGTCGGGCAGCAGGTAAACGCCCTTGTCCCGCGCCGCCAGTTGCTCTTGCCGGACGTAGCTGTATTTGCTGCTGGTGTACAGGTTGCCCTGCGCCGGATCGCGCAGGATCACCGGATGCAGGAACACCATCAGGTTGCGCTTGAGCTTGGTGGTGCTGCGGTAGCGGAACAGGTTGCCCAATAAGGGAACATCGCCCAGCAATGGCACTTTTTGCGCGGTCTCGTTCAACTGGTCGTCGATCAGCCCACCCAGAACCAGGATCTGCCCATCCTCGACCAGCACGTTGGTCTTGATGGCCCGCTTGTTGGTGGTCGGCCCCTGAGTGGCCGCGTTAGCCGAGGGCACCACATTGGAGACCTCTTGGGCGATGTCCAGCTTGACGGCGTTGCCTTCGTTGATCTGCGGCTTGACCTTGAGGGTGATGCCGACGTCCTGACGCTGGATGGTCTGGAAGGGGTTGCCCACCTGGGTGTCGGTCCCGCCGGTCGAAGTGGTGTAGGTGCCGGTCACGAAAGGCACGTTCTGGCCGACGACGATTTCCGCTTCCTCGTTGTCCAGCGTCACCACGACCGGCGTGGACAACACATTGGTATCGGCATCCTTGGCCAGCGCGCTGATCAGGGCGCCGAAGCGGTTGGTGCCGGTGAAATCGCCCACCGCAATCTGGCCACCCTGCGGGATGCGCGCCGCCGAAATCGCGGTTAAATCGCCGCTGTCGGCTTGAGCCGCCAACCCGATGATGTTGGCCAGACTGGCGGCGCCGGCGTCGAAGTTGGTGAAGCCGACCAGTCCGTTCGAATTGGCGTCGATGACCCATTGCACGCCCAGTTCGGCGGCTTTCTCGGCGGAGATCTCGGCGATGACCGCCTCCACCAGCACTTGGGCGCGGCGGACATCCAGTTGAGCGATCACCGAACGGATCGAGCGAATGGCTTCCGGTGGCGCGGTGATGACCAGAGCGTTGGTCGCCTCGTCGGCCTGGATATCCACCAAGCCGCCGCTGCCGCCGTTAGCTCCGCCCGGTGGCGCGGGCTGCCCGCTCGGCACTGGCGCGTTGCGCGCGGCTTCGCTGCTTAGATTCTTGCTGACGCCCTGCAGCACCGTTACCAGATCCTTGGCCTTGGCGTAGCGCAGGTAGACGACTTGGGTGTTGCCACTGCTATCCACCGGGGTATCCAGGTGGGCGATCAGGGTCCGCAGCCGCAATCGTGACAATTTATCCCCGCTCAAAAGGATGCTGTTGGTACGCTCATCCGCCACCATGCGCGGCGGCGTGCCGACGGTGGCGGCCGGATCGTTGCGGGCTTTACCCTGCTCCAGGGCGGTGAGTACCCGCACCACCTCGGTGGCCGAGGCGTGCCGCAAGGCCACGATCTCCACCTCCTCGTTGCTGGCCAGATCGATCCGACCGATGATGCTGGCGACACGTTCGACATTGGCGGCACTATCGGAAACGATCAGGACGTTGGTTGGCGTGTAGGCCGCCAAATGTCCCTGTGGCGGGATCAGCGGGCGCAGGATCGGCACGATCTGGGCAGCGGAGACATTCTGAACCTGGATGACCCGGGTGACGATTTGATCCGGTTCGACGCCCAGTTGCCGATCCACGGTGGGAATGCTCTCCTGCTTGGCCCCCGCCGCCGGCACGATCTTGATCACCTTGTCGCTGGGTACGGCGGCAAAGCCATGCACGCCCAGCACCGCCAGGAACACTTCGTAGAGCTCCTTCTCATCCATCGGCTTGGCGGAAATAATCGTCACTCGGCCCTTGACCCGTGGATCGACGATGAAGTTCTTGCCGGTCAGCATCGACATGCTCTCCACCAGGGCGTTGATGTCGGCATCCTTGAGGTTCAAGGTCACCGGCGCGGCCCACGCCGACACGGCGAGCAGCAGGCCCGGCAATAACGCGCCCAGGGTCCAGCGGTGCGAGCGCCGCCCGCGGGGAAGCAATGGCCTGTTGGGCCGGGGAGTCGTCATGGTCATTGTCTGGTCTGATCGTTGGGCACTAGCCCCCGATTATCAGGGAACTGGTCCGTTCAGGGAAAAAAGCAGGGGGATTTCGGCGCCATCGCGCAGCACCCGCACGCTGATTCGATCGGCGCCCAGCACCTCCTGCAAAAGGGTGAAACCCTGCATGGGATTGCTGATGCGGGTGCCGTTGACTTCGGTAATCACATCGCCGTTGTTCAGGCTGAGCTGCTGCATTAGCCGCCGATCTCGCCCCGGCCGCAGCCGAAACCCGATGAATTGGCCGTTTTGCAGGTAGGGGCTGGCGAAAGCAATCTTTTCCAAGACTTGCGGCCGAACCCCCGCTTCGTCGCGCAATTGTTGCGCCACGGCGGTTGCATCGATCACTTGAGGCACGGCGGAACCGGTGGGCTCGGGTTCCGGTTCCGATTCGGGCACAGCTTCCGCGGGCGGGGTGGATGGCCGGCGGGCGGCCTCGTCCAGCTTGGGGAGATTGAGTACTTCCCGCCGACCCTGGCGGGCGACCATCACATGGTCGCGCTGGATCAGCTCCAGTCGGGCGCCGCCAGGCAAGGGATCGCCGACGCGATAGCCGCGTTCCAAACCGTTGCCTTCGGCGATGAGCGCCAAGGCCCGGTCGTTGCCCCGTTCAACGAAAAACACCCCGACCAGACGCAGGTTGAGCGGGGTTGCCGGAATGACGGGAGGTGGCGCTACCACAGCCTGATTTGCCTCCACCCGCCCAAACAGATGCCAGGCGGCGATGGCGGCGTAATCGACCCGTCCGGCGGGGCTTGCGGGTTCGGCGTCGGACGAGCCCAGCGCCGATGCCATCCGGATCGACGGCGACCGCCAGCCGGACAGAATGGTCAGCGTCAGTTGTGCTAGAGAACCGGCCAGCAGAACGACCAAGACGACGTTGGCGAGTCGCACGGCGACCGGTAGCCAGACCTCCGGGCGCGGCAAGGCCAGCCAAATGCGTTTTTTTACCGCCAGCAAAGCGCGTTGTGCAAAATCGGTCAAGATGGGATTCTGGGTGCGAACGGGGTTCCGACACGCTTTGAGAATAACAAAAAATCCGCCGTCAACCCCGCGTTTTTCGCTGGGTGCGCTGCAAAGCGATGCAAGCCCCATAATACCCTATGGCCCACCGATACCGCTTAGATCTGCTTGAAAAGCCCGGTCCGCGTGGATGCCGAATTATTGCCGAGCGATCGAATATATCCACCGCGGCGGCCCACTCAGTGCGCGCTGAGATACTGCAACATTTGCCGGGGTGTGAGCTTGATGCTCGACGGCCCGCTGCGAATGTGAAATTCCTCGTTGCCGCCGCCGACGATCAGAAACGCCGGTTCCCTGGCTTTTTCGCAGACCACCGCCACCAGCGTCTTGCCGGCGACGGGGCGGATTTCGGCATGAAGGTACTTGCTGAACTCGGCGCCGATGTGCTGGTTGATCAGGTTCTTGAAGTGCAACAGGCACTTGTCGTCATTCTCGAATTGGTCCGCCGCGATGCCGACCACTTCGCCGCCGTCGTTGACGCCAATCAGCAGAACACCACCGTCGGTATTGAGGAAGCCCACCACGCTCTTAAGCCAAGCCAGTTCGATTTCCTTGCCCGCCTTGCCGGTCTTGAGGTTGGTGCGCAGCGTGGATTTGAACTCCAGATTCGGACTCTCGCCGTAACGGATCAGGGCCAGCACCTTTTCCTCGAATTCGGCCGGATGGTCGATCAGGGAGGGCAGCGCCTTGAATTGGCGGCCGTAGTGGCGGGTGAGCAGCAAAGTCACGAGCAAACCGGCGGCCAGCGCCAGCGCTCCCACCGTCAGCACCAGCGTCCAGCCGCTTTGCAGGGCACCGAGAAAATCCATCTCGGGCACCGCGATGCCCAGCCACAGCCCTTTGTCCGGATTACTCAGCGGTTGCAACCAGGCCCACCAGTTGCCGCCGCCGCTCGGGTAGGTTAGCGCTTGCCGCGCCGGCCGGCCGGCCGCCAGCCAAGCCTTCGCCGCGGAGAACACCGGTCCGGCATCCAACTGCTCGGGCGACAAGCTGACTGGAAACGTGGAACTCGCGCCCTCCCCCATGGCCGGCGGCAACAACACGGCGCCGTTGGCTTCGGTGAGAAACGCCGCACCGCTTGCACTCACTTTCAATGTCGCCAGCGCGCCGAGCACATTACCCAGCGGCAGATCCAGACCCAGTACGTAATCGCGATCGGTTTCGTCGGGGCGTTGAAAGCGCACGGCGCCGGTGATGCCGGGCGTGCGTTCGGTGAAAAACAGATAGGGGCGGGTCCAGAAGACGCCGCCAGCATCCGTCATCGCCAGCGCCCCCTTGAACCAGGGCCGGGAGCGCGGATCGTAGTCTTCCCGCCCCCGGCGCTCCTCGATTTGCACACCGGGACCGCTCCAGCGCCGCCAGATCCCGTTGCCCTGCGCATCCAGGCTACGGGAAAGCCACGTCTTTTCCTCGCGGGTCAGATAAAAAGAACGCCCGTCCGAATCAGCCAGCACCAGGGCGGATATCCTGGGCAGGTTTTCCAGAACCGGGATGAAACGGTTGACCAGGGCTGGCGCGTCGTCCAGATCCAGACCGCCCGCCGCGCCCCAGCCCTGGGCCATGCGCAGGCTGTTCTCCGGGATTTGCAGAAAACCGGTCAAATCGTCGCTGGTCTTCTGGGCCAGCGTCCTTACCTGTTCCTGAGCCAGCTTGTCGCGTAGCGACTCGCCGGCGACAAACACCGCGACCAGCAAACTGCCGACGGTCAGAATCAGCAACAGCAGCAAATCGCGGAACAAGCGCTTGCGCGGGGCAAGGCGGGAAGGCTTGCGGCGCTGGATTGGGGAGGTCCACATGGTGGTTGGTGGGTCCATGAACGATGGCAACAAAATGGGTGGAGCAGCGTTTTTCAGGATCGATCGAGCGCGACCTGAAGTAGAATTCTGGTGGATGCGCCGCCTTTCGTTCAATCATCGGATTGACGCATGGCGATCGGCCCTTTCGACCTGACGAGTTTATCCCGATGTGTATGCCCCAGCACTGCCCAAAACGCCGTACCGACGAAGAGGAAATCAAAGTCTGGCGCTGTGGCCGCTGTTGCCATTCCAGCCTGCCTCACCCGAAACAGGGTGTTTGTCAAAGTGAGGTTCCAAAACAGGGTGTTGGCGCCATCGGGATCAAGGTTCGGCAGCATTCCCGCCACCGGGCGGCCCAGCAACAACCGGGTGAACGATGCTCCAAAGCCAGTTCACCTCCTACTCCGAGAAACGGGCGATAAAGGAATCGTTTCCCGATGAGCGCGCCACGCGCTCAAGACGCTTCTCGGGTCGCCAGCGAAGGCGCGATACGCTATACTGAATTCGTGAGATTAATTCAATTTTTTTAATTAGAATCAATTTCTTATATCTATGCCATGGAATTGATCCAAGCCATTGGATATTCAGGAATAGAGATGAAGCCGCTTTCTTCCAACGACATCGAAGCCGAACTCAGTTACGCCTATCTTCACGCCGTCGCGGCAAGAGCTGGGGTTGGTTGCAAAGTCGGATCGCGGCACGATGACAACGCCGGAATTGACGCCGAATTGACCGGTTGGGGATCCTTTCCAGGGGGTGGCTACTTGGAAGAAGTCGATCTTAAAATCCAATTGAAAGCCACAGTCAAATCGCCCGCAACCGGTGGCGAACACTGGTCCTACTCGTTGCAAGGCATTCAGCGCTACGACGACCTTCGCAGCGAAACCCTTGGAACCCCACGAATTCTAGTGGTGCTGTTTCTGCCCGATGACCCGGACCTGTGGCTTCACCACGCCGAGGATGCACTGACTCTGCGTCGATGCGCTTACTGGGTCAGCCTTTGTGGCGCCGAACCTTCGAGTAATCAAACCGCGCAAACGGTCTATTTGCCGAGGACGCAACGTTTCGATCCAGAAGGTTTGCAGGCCCTCATGGCGCGATTGTCCCGCAACGAGCTTCCACGCTACCGAGAGCAAGTGGCATGAATCCGGCTAACTGGGTTTCGCCAATCGATCTACGCGATTTCTTGAAAGCGCACGGCTGGGTGCTGCGTGAGGAAGGCATCGCCGACCGGCTCTACGTGCTGCAAAACCCTCGTTTTCCACGTCGGCAACTGGTGTTTCCGATGGATACGACTATGGCGGATTACGCCGAATCGGCCTACCGCGTGCTCGAAAAACTCGGCGAGATGATCGGTGAACGACCTCCATCGCTGTTGAATCAAGTCCAGACCGTTCGCGACGATGCCTTGCGCTTTCGCATTTACACCGAACAAGGCGGCAATGGATCGTTGCCTTTAGGCTTTGCCGCCCTGCTCGTGACCGGCGCGGAACAGCTTCTCAAAGCCGCCGCCTGTACCGTTTTGCGTCCGCGTCTGCATCATCCGCGTCTCGCATTGACGGAAGCACTCCAACTGATCGAAAAAACCAAATTCGGCCAAACGGAAACCGGCAGTTTCATCCTGAAAGTCTCGTGCCCGATTCATGCGTTGGACACGCAAGGAACCATTCACTTCGACGAAAAAGGTTTGCCCTTTGTACGGCAAGTGACCCTCACACTAAAACGCGGTATCGAACAATTGATTGGCGCTATCGAGAACGACACGCTTGATCGATGGATCGAGGAGTTGAAAAAGACGGAGACGCCCTTGGTTTCGTCCAATCTCTGTGAAGCGGTGACGCAATTCCATGATGAAGGTCTGGATAATGCGCTTGATCTCTTTATGGATTGGTCGGCGCTGGAGCCGGTGAATCAAAAGGACCGCTTGAAAAAACCGCTCCGCATCCAGCGGGATTACTTCGGGCGTATTGAAGAAGTACGCCGCGAACTCCGCCCCGTTAGCGGTCATACCACCGATACGTTTTTCGGTACCGTCGAGGATCTTTGTGGTGAGATGGGAGAAGACGGAAAGCGATCCGGCGAAGTGATTTTGGCCCTTCTTCTGAGGGATGGCGAAACCACCCAGGCGAGGGTAACGCTTTCCGCTGAGGATTATGAAAAAGCGGATCGAGCACACATGACCGAAGGAGCGTATGTGGAAGTGACTGGCAAACTTCAACAAGGGCGACAACCTCGGTCCATGACAGAACTTTCACGGTTCGAGTTGCATTTTCCGAAGACGCCGGCATAGCAGTGCGTGGTGCTGGGTCGGGAATTCATCATCACCAATCGTGGATACTCGGGCCGCATGAAGGAAGATCATGAACGCCATCGGCGATCCGCCAACCGCCCCGCCCGTCACGATCTTTGCCATCCCGAACATCCGTCGTTTTCTGGCTTTTCGACTGCTGTTCGGAGTCCGTTTCTACTATCCCGTGTTCGCGGTGCTGTTTCTCGATTTCGGCTTGAGCATCGGCCAGTTCACCGTATTGAATGCGATCTGGGCGGGGACTATCGTCCTCTGCGAAGTGCCGTCCGGCGCCCTGGCGGACGCACTCAGTCGGCGTGCGCTGCTGGTGGCGGCCGGCGCACTCATGGTCGTCGAGATCGCGCTGCTTTGCTTCGTCCCGCTGGGCAATCCCCAACTGGTGTTCGCGGTGTTTTTGCTCAACCGCTTGCTCAGCGGGCTGGCCGAGGCATTGGCCAGCGGCGCCGACGAGGCGCTGGCCTACGATAGTCTGAAAGCGTGCGGTCGAGCGGCGGATTGGCCGCGCGTGCTGGCCACGCTGATGCGCTTGAATTCGTTGGCCTTCGTCGCGGCGCTGGCGCTGGGCGCGCTGGTCTACGACGCCACGACCTTACAGGGATTGCTGCGGGGACTCGGCTGGGATCTGACGCTCGATCAGCAAACCACGATGCGTTTTCCGCTGTATCTGACCCTGATCACCGCACTCGGCGCGTGGTGGGCGACGCTGGAGATGACGGAGCCGGGTGGGCGGCCCGAACGGAAGAACGGCTTGTTCCAAGCCATCCTGGCCGCCTTTCGCCTGACCCTGAACGCCGGCCGCTGGATTCTGAACACGCCGCTGGCTTTGACGGTCATCGTCGGAGGCATGTTGTTCGATCATCTCTGCCGATTGTTCGTGACGCTGAACAGCACCTATTTCCGGCTGATCGGTTTGCCGGACGCCAGTTTCGGCTTGATCGGCGCCGGGATCGCCTTACTGGGCGTCGCCATCGCCCGACCGGCCGCGGCGTTGGGCCGACGCTCGCCGCGTTTCAATTTCATGCTGCTGACGCTGTTATGTTTGCTGGGCCTGGCCGGCGCGGCATTGGCGTTACCGTTCGGCTTGGGTTTGCTACCGGTCGTGTTGCTCCATGTGGCGATGCTACTGACTTCTTTTCTGGTCAGCCACTATCTCAACGCGATCACCGATTCCTCCCAACGCGCGACGGTGCTGAGCTTCAAGGGCTTGACCTTCAATCTCGGTTACGGCGCGCTCGGTTTGCTGTATGCGGGATTGCTGGCGATGTTGCGCAAAGAAGCGGTTTCACCCGAAAGCGAGATCGCGATATTCCATGCCTCCCTACCGTGGTTGCTGGGCTATGGTGCGCTGGCTTGCTCGCTGTTTGCCGCTGTCGTGGCAATGTGGATGCGCGGGAGACGATCCCACCAATTGGATCGTCTGAATGTGCCCATCGGGGAAACTCCACCTTGAATTGAGTCATCCGGAATTACAGTCAAGCGGGCACTGGGTCCGAGACGGAACCGAATCGCGATGAAGCAAAGCGCGGGAAGCCGTACCGGCTTCGCTGTGGTTCCAATATCCAGGGAGCTGGCCTGGGGATCACTCACTTTCAATCCCGCATCGCATTTCTGGATTGAGTGTTCTTGCCGTTCCCCGCAAAATTCGCCATTCGTCACCATGTTGGAATGCCGACCCATGTCACGATTTTCCCTGCCCATCGTCGGCTTGCTCCTCTGCTCGATCGCGCTGGCCCAGGGTGTCGCGCCGGTCGAGGTCGGCGTCCGACCGGTGCGGGAAGTGGCGCTGCCCGACCGGGGCGCCGCGCCGGCCAGCGTGATCGCCCCCAACGACAGCCGGATCGCCGCCGAGGTCACGGCCAAGGTGGCGCGGGTCCACGCCGAGGTCGGCGGCACGGTCAAGGCCGGGCAACTGCTGCTGGAACTCGACGCCACCGATTACCGGCTGGCATTGGCCCAGACCGACGCGCAGGTCTCGGCGGCGCGGGCGCGGGTGGCGCTGGCCGAGCAACGGCTGCAACAAGCCCTGTCGCTGCGTAAAAAACAGTTCGTGTCCGACGACGCAGTCATGGAATTGAAAACCGGCGTGCACGCCGCCGAGGCCGATCTGGACGTGGCGCAAGCCCAACGGGCGGTCGCGGCGCGCAATGTGGAAAAATGCCGCATTCTGGCGCCGTTCGCCGGCGTGGTGCTGGAGCGTCAAGCCCAGGTCGGCGCGATGGCGACTCCAGGCACACCCTTGCTGCGATTGGTGGATCTGGCGACGCCCGAGATCGAGGCCCAGATCCAGGCAACCCAGGCCGACGAACTCTCGAAAGCGACCGACATCGTGTTCGAGAATCAGGGCACGCACTACCCGGCGCGCTTGCTGCGCCTGTCGCCAGTGGTCGATGTCGCGGCGCGCACCCGTGTCGCCCGGCTGGTTTTCAGTGACTCGGTTGCCCCGGCCGGCAGCAGCGGCACCTTGCGTTGGCTCGCGCCGGGCGTGTTGCTACCGCCCGAACTGCTGGTCAAGCGCGATCGGGAACTGGGCGCGTTCGTGGTGGAAAGCGGTCGCGCCCGTTTCGTGCCGACGCCCGCCGCCCAGGAAGGCCGGCCCTTCGCCATGGCCTTGTCGCCTGAAACCCCGATGGTGGTACGCGGCCAGCAAGGCTTGACTGACGGCCAAGCCGTGACCGTCACCGACGGAACACCCTGACATGCGCTTTTTCCAGGCGCTGATCACCAACCACCCGCTGGCCAATATCGCCTTCGTGGTGGTGATCCTGATGGGGCTGCTCGCCTACACGTACATGCCGCGCGAGCAGGATCCCGAAATCAATTTCAACTGGGTGAACATCTCCACCGCCCTGCCCGGTGCTTCCGCCGAGGATGTGGAAAAGCGCGTCACCAACCCACTGGAAGATTCGATCCGCAACGTTCAGGACGTGAAGTTCGTGGTCAGTTCCTCGCGCGAGGGTGTTTCCAACATCCTGGTGCGTTTTCGCGACATCCCGGTGCGCGTGTTCGACAAACGGGTCAACGATCTGCGCCGCGAAATCCAGAACAAGGCCAACGCCGAACTGCCGGTGGAGGCGCTGGACCCGGAAATCCTCGAAATCACCAGCTCCAATGGGTTTCCCACCGCCATGGTGGTGCTGACCGGTCAGGCCGATGATGAAACCTTGCGTTCCACCGCGCGCACGGTCAAGGAAGATCTGGAACAGATTCCCGGCGTCGATCAGGTGTTGGCGTTGGGCTTTCAAGACCCGGAACTGCTGGTGGAATTCAGCCCGCCGGCGCTGGCCGCGCGTGGGCTGACCGCCGCCGATCTGGCCGAGGCGCTGCGGCTGTGGTTTCGCGACGTGTTCGCCGGCAAGATCAAGACCGGCGGCGGCGAGTGGCTGGTGCGGGTGAACGGCACCACCACCGACCCGGAATTGCTGGCCGGTTTTTACCTGCAACCGCCGGGCGCGGCCGAGGCCCGGGTGCCGTTGGACGCCGTGGCCAGGATACGGCGCGGGCGCGACGATCCACGTCAGCTCGCCAGCATGGCCGGCCAGCCGGGGGTGATGCTGTCGGTGAACAAGATCGGCTACACCAACACCCTGGATCTGGTGGGCCGCGTCCGCGACTACATCGACCGTAAGAATACGGTGCTGGCCGGCAGCGGCCTGAAGCTGGTCATGGCCGACGACCAAACCGTGGCGACTCGCGAGGCGCTGGGCATCATGCAGAACAACGCGGCCATCGGCCTGCTGATGGTGCTGGGCGTGTGCTGGCTGTTCCTCGGCTCGCGCATCGCCACCATGGTGGCCCTGGGCGTGGTGTTTTCCGTCGCCGGCGCCTTCGTGCTGCTGGACGCGGTCGGTTCGACACTCAACGTCTCGGTGCTGCTGGGCATCGTCATCGTGCTCGGCATGTTGGTGGACGATGCGGTGGTGCTGGTGGAGGCTATGTATTTCCGCATGGAACGCGGGATGAAAGCCCTCGACGCCGCGCTGGATTCCATCCGCGAGGTGGGTTGGCCGGTGCTGGCGGCGGTGTCCACCACGATTGCGGCGTTCCTGCCGCTGATGCTGCTGCCGGGCATCGTCGGCAAGTTCATGTTCGTCATCCCCTTCGTGGTAACGGTGGGGCTGACGGTCAGCCTGATCGAGGCGTTCTGGATGCTGCCGGCCCATGTCGTGGTGCTGGGGGAACGCGCCATCGGCCGCTCGCGCACTCAGGCGCTGCGCCAGCGATGGACGAACCGCATCCGGGTCAAGTACACCCGGCTACTGATCCACGTCATGCGTTACCCCCTTTTCTATCTGGGGTTGGCCTTCGCGCTGTTTCTCGGCGCGGCGGCGGCGGTGGGCGGCGGACTGGTGAAATTTCAATTCTTCGCCCTCGATCCGATCCGGCTGTACTACGTGAACGTGGACATGCCGCCGGACGCGCCCATCGAGGAAACCCTGCGCCAGACCCTGAAGGTGGAAGCGCGGGTGCGCGCCGGACTGCGCGCCGGCGAGGCCCGTTCGGTCACCTCGCTGGCCGGCATCAAATTCACCGAGATGGAACCGCTCTACGGCGACCAATACGGCCAGATCGCGGTCTCGCTCAACCCGGCCGCGCCGGGCGTGCGCGGGCTGGACGATATCATCGAGGACATGCGCGAGTCGGTGACCCAAACGCCGGGCCGGGCGACGATTTCCTTTCTCAAGCTGTCCGGCGGCCCGCCGACCGCCAAGCCGATCAGCGTCAAGGTGCGCGCCGACGACCGCGGCGAGCTGCGCGCCGCCGCCGACGCGGTCAAGGCTATCGTGGCCAACATTCCCGGCGCTCATGACGTGACCGACAACGACACGCCGGGCCGCGACGAACTGAATCTGCGGGTGGACGTGAGCGCTGCCCGCAACGCCGGACTGGATCCCGGCATGGTGGCCCGGCTGGTGCGCTTGCACCTGGACGGCGAGGTGGTGGCCGATCTGCGCGACCGGGGCGAGAAAGTGGAACTGCGGGTTCGCGCGGACCCGCGCACGGTGGCGCGCGCGCGCGAGGTGCTGGACGATCCCATCGCCCTGCCCGGCGGCGGAACCACCACGCTGGGTGCGCTGCTGGTCGCCGAAGAGCGCAAGAGCCTGGGCCTGATCCGACACTGGAACCTGCGTCGCGCCATCACCGTGGAGGCCGATCTGGACAAGGAGACGACCGATACCCTGGCGGCGAACAATCGGTTGCGAGCGGGGTGGGAAAAGATTCGGGCGCGCTATCCCGGCACGGATCTCGATTTTTCCGGCGAACTGGACGACATCAACGAATCGCTGGACGCGATGGGACCGCTGTTTCTATTGGGCGTGGGGCTGATCTATTTGATTTTGGCGACGCAGTTTCGCAGCTATTTCCAACCGCTGCTGATCCTGGTGACGGTGCCGCTGGCCTTCACCGGCGTGACGCTCGGTCTGCTGGCGTCGGACAATCCCCTGTCGCTGTATACCTTGTACGGGGTGATCGCCCTGACCGGCATCGCGGTAAACGCCGCCATCGTACTGATCGATGCCGCCAACGCCCGCCGCGCCGTCGGCATGTCCACTCTGCACGCCACGCTGTACGCCGCACGCCGGCGGGTGATCGCCATTTTGATGACCACCGGCACCACGATAGCGGGACTGTTTTCGCTGGCGTTCGGGCTGGCCGGCAAGTCGCTGTTGTGGGGTCCAGTGGCGGCCAGCATCGTCTGGGGGCTGGCCTTTTCCACCGTGCTGACGCTGTTCGTGATCCCGGTGCTGTACCGATTCTTCATGCATCGGCGGCCGGCGGGTCGGCGGCGTTGGTTGTGGCGGCGTGGGGCATAAGTTCTGCGTCCACCGCTTGCGTCAGCCGCTGTTTCACCACATGCAGCAGATTTTCCATCTCGCGGTCGATTTCATCGGGCTCTTCCCGGAACAAGTTGATCAGCCAGGGTTCCAGCAGCCGGCGTTCCTCCTGAGCCAATGCCAGGAGAACTTGAGGATCTCGGGTCGCTTTGTAGTCCACGCCGGCCTTGAGGAGCCGCAGGGGCAGGACCATCTCTTCAAGATCGCTGGCCAGCTCCCGCCAGGTGTCATACCAGGCGCGGGCTACCGCGTCGCTGATCCAGGGCATCGCTAATATGCGAATGCGCCAGACCAAGCCTTGGCCCAGTTGTGTGAGCCGTTCGTGGTGTGCGAACAACTCCAGCCAGACCGCGATGAAACGCCGCCAGATGGCCGGGTTTTGCGTGCCTGTGATGAGCTTGGTAATGATAAACATCTCGTCTGTCCAGAGGTCCGGCGGAAAACGATCCAAAACGTCGTCTAGTTCCGCGCAGCCCTCTTCCCAGCGGTCCAGCCACATCAGGATGTCAGCATGAGCAAGGTCATGCCGGAATTGCGTATTTTCAGAAGCCGGTTTCGGGAGTGATTCCAGTACCTTCAGGGCGGCAGTGTGATGGTCAAGGTTGCTTAGTACTACAGTACGGTAAAGAGCCGTTGGTTCCCCTTTCTCGTCCAGATTGGGATTGATCGTGAGCGCTTGATCGTAAGCCGTCAGCGCCGCATCGTGTCGGCCCAGGAGGATGTTGGCGGTGCCGAAATAGGACCAGAGCTTTGGTTCTTCAGGCAGGAGCACCGTCATTTGCTCCGCCATGCGGTGAAAGAGTTGCCAGTGCCCCTGCTCCTGAAAGAAACTCCAAAGATATTCCCAACCATCAACAGTGCGTGGATTTAACTCCAGAGCCTTGCGGAAGGCGTGCAAGGCTTCCTCGGGTCGATCGATTTCCCAGAGATCAAGGCCTCTTTGGACCCAAAATTTGGCCGAGGCAAGTAATGCTTCCTCAAAACGCTCCAATTGACTAAGAATGTCGGCTTGCGCATTCCAGGCGATGGTATTGCTTGGGTCAATCTCTGTTACCCGCCGCCAACAGACCAGTTGTTCTTCAAGACCATGACCCAGTTTTTCCAGACACTGGGCCTTGCAAACCCAGCTCTCCTTATCGTCGTTATTCCGCTGAATCGCCAGTTCCGCCGCTTCCAGGGCAGCTTGGTAGTCGCCGGCGGCTAGGTGGGTTTGAAATTCGGTTTTCAGCATCGAGCACACCGGGTCTTGCCCGGAGCGCGTCCGCTGCATGGCTTCTCGCAGATGGGTTTGTTCGAGACTGATGACGCCATCAAGCGCCAACCGCGCGAGTTCCGTTGCCGAATACCAGACCCGCAGGAACTGTACGAACAGCTCCACCGTGCGGCCACGTTGTTCCTTGACTTCCAGACAGAACCGCATCAACGGTTCGCGTAACTCGTAGTAATTGGATCGTCCCAGGGCGGCGGCCTGAGTCACGTAGCCCAGATCCTTGAGCCTGCCCAGTTGGGTGGAAATGGTCTGGGAGGTGTTCATGGCCTGACGGGCGATTTCCTTGATCGTCACGGCGCCGCGCAACCGGCGCATGATGTCGATGATGCCGCGCTGTAAAGGCGCAAGCCGGTCCATTCGTGCCTGGTAATAAGGGGTCAGTTCATCGATCAGTTTCATGAACGGCCGGACCAGATCGTCCAGGGATTCCCGAGTGAGAAAGTCGTAAAAGACCACATAGATGCGTGGATTGCCCCCAGCTAGATAATGAACGGCGCGGACGCGGGCGCGACCCATCGGACTACAGAGAGCATTGGCCAAATCGTCACTGCCCGCGCGTTGGGCCATACGGGTCAGCAGGCGCACGGCGTCCTCGACGGTGAACGGGTCGAGAGAGTGGATTTTGAAAAAGCCGTGGAAGGTGTTTTTGCGGTCGGCCACCGCTTCGCTCAAGCTGGTGGCGGTGGCGAGCAGCGTGGTCATCGGGTGATTTTGCAGAAAGGCGCGCAGCTTGCGCTGGCCCGTTTCTTTGAGATTCGCTAGCAGATCATCCAGATTTTCGATGATCAGCAGCAGCGTCTTGTCACCGACAAATTCAACCAGCAATCGCTCCAGCAGAGGTTCGGCCTGGTTGGCATCTTCCAGGTCGAGTATGTCCTCCAGCCGCTGGCGCAGGTTTTCCAGCGCGTAAGTCTGTTGCAGGGTTTGCAGAATCAACAGCAACAGGTTGTGATAGCCGGCGATGTACGGATCTTCCGGCAGCCAGGCAATCCGCAATCGGTCGTCCAGATCGGCATCGCGCCGCACCCGGTGATGGAGCAAAGCCACCAGATGGGTCTTGCCGATGCCGCGTGGACCGATCAAGAGCCGCTGGTGCTTGTTAGCGCCGGTGGCGCTCTCCTGAATGCCATCCAGGATGCGCTGAGCGAGTTTCTCCCGCGCCACGAACAAATCTTCCAGCGTGTCGGGATCGCTTTGGCTGGGAGTGAACGTCGAATGGTAGGGCGTGTTCATTCAGGCGAGACCCTGATCCAAACGCCACCAACGACGGATGAGACCGAAGCGAAACCGGTAACCGCCATCCCGATCCTGACGCAGATAATGATCCCGTTGCATGAGCTTGAGCAGGGTGCGGAGCGCCTCTCGGTCGCCTTCGACCATGCGTTGGGCGCTTGCGCCGAGCCGGGAGAGGTTGAATTTAAGCCGCTCGTGCAACTCGTCGAGGATCAGCGGTTCAGTCTCGGCCAACTGATCCAACAGCGCCCGGACCACTTCGGCGCGCTCGCCGTAATAAGCGCCCAGCCGGCTCCGAAAATGCTCCAGATCCCAATCCTGGGCATTCGCAATCGCCTCGGCGACGATCGCTTCGGCGATCTCGGGTGTCGCGGCTTGGCCTCGATCCGCCATGGCGGCGACCACATGATGGATATAGAAAGGGATGGCGTCCACACGCTTTGCAATGATGGCGGCGGTCTCATCCAGAGCGCTGCTGGTCAGCCCTTCTCCCTGTATCAGCGCCTTGGCCAAGGCTTCGGCGTGCCCGTCATCCAGAGGCGGCACTTCGACCGTGCGCATGTCGTTGACCGGGGAATTGACGTAGCCCTCTTCGCGGAGGGCGGTCACGACGTGATGCAGGCCGATGGAGCCCGTGTAAATCATGCGCAGATTGGCATGGGTTTGGCGCAGTCCACGGAGCGTATCCAGGAGGTCCATGACGACCGTTTCCCCTTCTGGACGAGCAGTCATCTTCTGCAACATCCAGGGCAACTCGTCCCAGCATAGAATGACTGGTCGGTCGCTGTGCTGGGCAAGGTCACCCAGAATCCGTTCCAACAGCGCTTTCCAGTGGAGAGCCGCAGTTGTGGGCAGTTTTACACCGAGGATTTGGGTGCCTCCCAAGGCGGCCCAGAGTTCTTTGGTTTTGGTTGCCGTTTTCTGGAACAGGTTAAGGTGTTTTTCCACATCCTCGGCGACTCGTTCCACGAACTCGATAGGACTGCTGACGCCGCCGACATCTCGAACCCGAATCATGGTTCCGTCCGGTGGCTGCGCCTCCATCTTTTTGATAATGCAGGTCTTGCCCATACGCCGTTCGGCCACCAACACCAGGCTTTGGTGCTTCAGGGTGGCCCAAAGGCGTTCGATGAGGCGGTCTCGCCCCATGACGTTTTCAGGAGAAACCGCCCCACCAGGATTTGCTTTCATGGCATACGTCCATAAAAAATTACGTCAAAATAGACGTACGTCATTATTGACGTAAAAAAATTTAAGTCAACACAAATTCTTGAGGGTGTTGCTTAATTGCAGTGAGGCGTGTTTCCGCCTTTATGGGCGGAAATCACCTTTCATGTGAGCAGGAGCAGCAGCCAGACCACGCCCGCGTTCAGCAGCGCCACGAACACCGCCGCCGAGCCGATGTCCTTGGCCCGGCCCGATAGCTCGTGATGTTCCGGACCGATCCGATCCACCGCCGCCTCGATGCCGGTGTTCAGCAGTTCGACGATCACGATCAGCAGCAGGCTGCCGATCAACAGCACTCGTTCCACCGCGCTGTTGCCCAGCCACAAGGCCAGCGGCGCGAACACCACGCACAGCAGACCCTCTTGGCGAAACGCCTCTTCGTTGCGCCAGGCCGCCTTCAACCCGGCCCAGGAGTAACCGGTGGCGTTGATCAGTCGCCGCCACCCCTTGTGATTTTGGAAAGCCATCTCGATCAGGACTCGACCGGCCGCCAGGCCAGATCCATGTCGCGGGCGGCGCGCACCTCGTCCAGCCGCCGCACCGGCCGGTGATGAGGCGCGCCCTTGACCTGTTCGGGGCTGGTCTCGGCTTCCTGCTGGATCTGCCGCATCGCGGCGACGAAACCGTCCAGTTCCTCCTTGCATTCGGTCTCGGTCGGTTCGATCAACAGGCATTCCGGCACCAGCAACGGAAAATAGGTGGTCGGCGCGTGATAGCCCAGGTCGAGCAGACGCTTGGCGAAATCCATGGCGGTCACGCCCAGTGTCCTGGCCTGACGCTTGAGGGTGACGATGAATTCGTGGCTGGCGCGCCGCTGGGGAAACGCGGCATCGAAGCCGGTTTTCATGAGTTCCGCCAGCAGATAATTGGCATTCAGCGTGGAGAATTCGGCCACCCGGCCCATGCCGGCGCGGCCCAGCATCCGGGCATAGACATAGGCGCGCAGAATGACACCGGCGTTGCCCATGAACGCCGACAGCCGGCCGATGCTCTGGGATCGGTCGGTTTCGCTCAGCCAGCGGTAGCGCTCGCCCTCCGTGCCGACCATGGGAATCGGCAGGAACGGCGCCAAGCGGGCGTTGGCCGCCACCGGACCGGCGCCGGGACCGCCGCCGCCGTGCGGGGTGGCGAAGGTCTTGTGCAGATTCATGTGCATGACATCGAAGCCCATGTCGCCGGGCCGGGCCTTGCCGAGAATAGCGTTGAGGTTGGCGCCGTCGTAGTACAGCAGACCGCCGGCCTGGTGGACGATGGCGGCGATCTCGGCGATGTTCCGCTCGAATACGCCCAAGGTCGATGGATTGGTCAACATCAAGCCGGCGGTTTGCGGTCCAAGCGCTTGGCGCAGGGCGGCGAGATCCACGTCCCCGGCGGCATCGGTCGGAATCTCCCGAACCGTGAAGCCGCACATGATGGCGGTGGCGGGATTGGTGCCGTGAGCGGCGTCCGGCACCAACACCTCGCGACGGGCGCGATCGCCGCGAGAGACGTGATAGGCGCGGATCATCGCCATCCCGGCGAATTCGCCCTGGGCGCCCGCCATCGGCGTCAGCGATACCGCCTGCATCCCGGTCACTTCCCGCAGCATCTCCTGCAACTCGTGCAGGCAGGCCAGAAAACCCTGGCTGCTATTTTCCGGCGCCAGTGGGTGGCGGGCCAGCAAACCGGGCAGCGAGGCCAACCGGTGGCAGATCCGCGGGTTGTACTTCATGGTGCAGGAGCCCAGCGGATAGAAGTGGGTGTCGATGGAGAAGTTCTTCTGCGACAGCCGAGTGTAGTGGCGCACCGCCTGAAGTTCCGACACCTCCGGCAGCGGCGCGGCGCGACGGCGGCGCAGGGCAGCGGGCAGGTCGGACAGAGCATCGTCGGGCGCGGCGGCGGGAACGACCGCCGGCCGGCCGGGACGGGATTGGTCGAAGATCAACATGAAAGGATCACTGCAACGCCGCCAGCGCCGCGTTGTAATCCGGCTCCTGGGCAATTTCCGGCACCAGTTCGGTGTAGCGCACGGTGTTGTTCCCGTCCAGCACCACCACGGCGCGGGCGGTCAGGCCGGCCAATGGTCCGTCTTCCAGCAGCACGCCGTAATCCTTGGCGAACTTGCGCGAACGCATCATCGACAGGGTGACCACATTTTCCAGGCCCTCGTTGCCGCAAAACCGGCTTTGAGCGAAGGGCAGATCGGCGGAGACCACCAGAATCGCCGTGTCGGGATGAGTCTTGGCGTGCTCGTTGAACTTGTGGGTGGACAACGCGCACACCGGGGTATCCAGACTGGGCACGATGTTCAGCAGTTTCTTCTTGCCACCGAAATCAGCCAGGGTGACGTCGTTCAGATCGGCGGTGACCAGCTTGAAATCGGGCGCGGACGCGCCGACGGCGGGCAGATCGCCGTTGGTGTGGATGGGGTTGCCTTTGAAGGTAATGGTTGCCATGGGAAATGTCCTCCGTTTGATGTTGCTTGGGAAGAATAGCCGCCGGTTCGGCAAGGGTTGATTTTCACGCGATTTCCGCCAGTGCCACCGCATAATGTCGCAGGTCGGCGTCGTCGCGGGTTTCGGTGGCGCACACCAGCAGGGCGTTCCCCAATTCGGGATAGTCGCCGCTCAGATCGAAACCGCCGAGAATGCCACGCGCCAGCAACCCATCCAGCACGTCCCGCGCCGGACGCGGCAGCCGCAACACCGCTTCGTGGAACACCGGCCGGTCAAAAACCCGACCGACCCCTGGAACCTGCGTCAGTCGCTCCACCAGCGCGCGGGCATTGGCATGACAGGCGGCGGCCACCTGTGCCAAGCCATGTGGACCGAGCAGGGACAGGTACAACGTGGCGGCGGTGACCATCAGGCCCTGGTTGGTGCAGATGTTGGAGGTGGCCTTGGAGCGGCGGATGTGCTGCTCGCGGGCTTGCAGGGTCAGGGTAAAGCCGGGTTTGCCGTCCAGATCCACGGTACGGCCCACCAAGCGACCTGGCAATTGCCGCACCCATTCCCGCTGGCAGCACAGGAACCCGAAATAGGGACCGCCGGAAGACAGCGGCGAGCCGAGCGGCTGACCGTCGCCACAGGCGATATCGACGCCGGCCTCGCCCCATTCGCCAGGCGGTTTCAGAATCGCCAGCGCGGTGGGATTGACCACCGCCACCGCCAGCGCGCTGTGCCGGTGCGCCCAGTCGGTCAGCGCGTCCACCTCTTCCAGCGCCCCGAAAAAGTTGGGCTGCGGAATGACCAACGCCGCGAAATCCTGTCCGGCGTAGGGGGCGAGCACCTCAACCGGCGTGTGCCCCCCGGCTGGATCGTAGGGTACTTCCACCAGTTCGATGCCCTGATTGTGCACGATGGCATGCGCAGTCCGCCGGTACAGCGGATGCAGGGTCCGGGGAACCAGAACCCGCTTGGATTTGGATTTGCGGTTGGCGCGCACCGCCATCAGCAGCGCCTCGGCCAGCGCCGAGCCGCCGTCGTACAGCGAGGCATTGGACACGGCCAGCCCGGTCAAGCCCGCCATCATGCTTTGATATTCGTACAGTACCTGCAAGGTGCCTTGACTGGCCTCCGGCTGGTAGGGCGTGTAGGCGCTGTAGAATTCGCCGCGGCCGACGATCTCCCACACCGCCGCCGGAATGTGATGCTCATAGGCGCCGGCGCCCAGGAAGCACAACGGACGGGGATAATCCGCCGCCCGCGCTTCCATCAGCCGGGTCACCTGCAACTCGTTCAGGGCTGTCGGGAGCGCCGGCAGATCGCCGACCCGTAGCGTGGGCGGGATTTCCTCGAACAGTGTGTCCAGATCCGGCGCGCCGATGGCGGCCAGCATCGCACGGACATCGTCCGCGGTATGGGGGATAAACGGCATGACGATCTTGCCCCGTCTTACTCGACCAACCTGGGATTGGCCAGCGAACTGACGTCTTCGTCCTCGTCGTCGGCGATGGCGATGGCTTCATAGGCGACCCCATCCAACAGTCCGTTCAGCGCGGCGGCGGTCTTGAGTCGGAAAATCCAGCCCTCGCCGTAGGGATCTTCGTTGATCAGTTCGGGAGTGTCGGCCAGCGCTTCGTTGACTTCGACAATCACGCCTTCCAGCGGACTGTAAACGTCGGAGGCGGCCTTGACCGACTCGACCACCGCGCAGCTTTCGGCGGCCGCCACGGCGCGGCCCACTTCCGGGATTTCCACGAACACCAGATCGCCCAGCAGGTGCTGAGCATGGTCGGTGATGCCCACGGTGACGGTGCCGTCGTCGTTGGCGCGCGCCCATTCGTGGGATTCGGTGTAACGCAGGTCGGTGGGAATGTTGCTGCTCATGGGTTCGATTCCTCAACAACGGTGGTTCTGGGATAGGGTCACTCGATCAGGGCGCGGCCATGGCGGACGAACGGTGGCTTGACCACTCGCGCCGGCAGGCGTTTGCCGCGAATCTCCACTTGGCAACGCGCGCCGACGCCGGTGTCCACCCGCGCCAGGGCGATGGCGCGATTCAGAGTGGGAGAAAAGGTGCCGCTGGTGATCTGACCAATCTCGCGTTCGCCGTCGAAGACGTGCTGGTGGCCGCGCAGCACGCCGCGCTCCTCCAGCACCAGACCGACGAAGGTTTGCGGCGTGCCAGCCGCCCGTTGCCGTTCCAGCGCGGCGCGACCGATGAAATCGCGTTCGGCCGGCTCCCAGGCCACGGTCCAGCCCAACCCGGACACCAGCGGAGTGGTGGTTTCGTCCATATCGCTGCCGTACAAATTCATGCCGGCTTCCAGCCGCAGGGTATCGCGGGCACCCAGTCCGCAGGGCATGATGCCGGCGGCGACGATTCGGTCCCATAGTGCCGGCACGGTGGCGGCGCTCGGCAGGATTTCTATCCCGTCCTCGCCGGTGTAACCGGTACGGGCGACGAATCCGTGGTCGGTTTCCAGGGCATGGAACGGCTTGAGCGCACGCACGGCCGTCAGGGTGTCGGCACCCAGGACGCTTTCCAGTCGAGCCAGTGCTTCGGAACCTTGCACCGCCAGCATGGCCAGATCGTCGCGCTCGCGCCAGGGGGCGCCAAAACGCTCGGCCAGCGGCGCGATCCAGCTTAGATCCTTGTCGCGAGTGGCGGCGTTCAACACCAGCCGGTAGCCGGCCGCGCCCCGGTCGTAGACGATCAAGTCGTCGATCACTCCGCCGGTTTCATTTAGCATGCAGGTGTACAGCGCCTTGCCGGGGTACAGGCGGGCAACGTCGTTGGCCAGCAGGTGGCGAAGTAGAGCGCGGGTCGGGTCGGGGTCGGCGAAATCGACCACCGTCATGTGCGACACGTCGAACACGCCGGCGACGCGGCGCACCCGATGATGTTCGTCGAGCTGCGAGCCGTAATGCAGTGGCATATCCCAGCCGCCGAAGTCCACCAGCTTCGCTCCCAGGGCGGCGTGGCGGGCATACAGGGGAGTACGTTTGGCCATGCGAAAATCCCGGTGGGATGGATTGCGTCATGGTAGCCTGAAATCGTGCGGGTGGGGTATAGCCGGAACGATGAATCGTTCGGTTGCATGGGGTTGGAATCGTGCCAAGCCGGCACCAGCGCGACCTGAAGCAGGCGGTTACCCAGCGCGGTGGCGTACATCCGCAACAAACGCCGATACCAACCCTGGCTGGAGATTTCCTCGTTGCGGTTGAATTCTTGGCGCAAGGCGCGCTCGGCGCAAAACTCGATCAGCAATTGATCCAGTGGCCGCGAACGAACGGCGCGCAAGGTGACGGGGCCGATACTTCCGTCTTCCGTCACGCCGGACACTTTTTGCAGCAAACGGACGGTCATTCCCATGCCTTGGTTGACGGCGCAATCGAACAGCAGCAGGGCCAAGCCAGCGGGGAAATCATCGCCGTGAATCGGTGTCCAGTAGTCACGGTGATAGATCGCCGTGGCGTCGTCCAGCGTCAGCACGCGGATATCGAGGTGGGGATAGGCGCGCTGGGAAATGCCGTACTTCGTCAAGCGACCCGAAATCTTGCGGGTGGTTGGAAACGTCGCCCTCTTCGCCAGGGAAGAGGTTCAAGCAATCGTTAAAGTGGCCCATGGATGATTCTCCGAAACAATAACAATGGGCGAGAGATTCGGCGGGCGGGGCGAAAAAAGCGCGTGGATGGTGACGGTTATGGGCAATGAGCAGGGAAAATGGCTAGAAAGCGTAACCACACGGGGCTATGATTGGACAGGCGTCAACTGAAAGAACGCTTGGCATAGGTGGAGGTGAGTGGCGTGGTTTGGGGTTCGATCCTATCTTCGATCCGCGTATCTTGCCATGGGGCGGGATGGGTGGAACGGGATAATTATTTGTTCGATGATCAACACGAAGGGAACGATGCAAAGGATACATCTTAATATATGCCAAATAAAATGGATTATTTGACAAATTTGACAAAATGGTTTTCAGATCGCCCCCAATGGCTCCAGATTGCGGCTGCTCGGCTACTGCGGCAGTCTGAGCTGACCGCCAAAGACGTCTCTGAGCTCGCAACCCTGTGCCAGCAGGAAACCGACGGTAAGCTGCCCAAAACGACCTGTTCCTTTCCCGCTACCGCGTTCTCCCAGGGCGCAGCAGGCACTCTACGTTTGTGTTCGATCAGTGATGTCGAAGGAGTAAACGCCCTTGCTCCGAAAAAGCCACTTGAGTTTGGCAAGGGCAATATCACGATTGTTTATGGCAACAACGGGTCAGGCAAATCTGGTTACGTCAGACTCCTCAAACATGTATGCGGAGCCCGCGAGGCGGGTACCCTGCACCGCAATGTCTATAAGCCCGGCTCTGCCGTACAGAAAGCCCGCATTTCGTTTGAGCAGGATGGCATTCTGAAGAGCCATACGTGGTCAGGGCAAGGTATCTGCGATGACCTCAATAACATTGATATTTTCGACACCTCGTTTGGCAAGTTCTTTGTCAGCAGCGAAGATGAGGTGAGCTATGAGCCGCCGGTATTATCATTTTTCAGCTCCCTCATCCTCGCATGTGAAAAGGTTGCTTCGGCCCTGGACACCGAGACTAATCAGCATCAGTCCAAAAAACCGAACATCCCGGCTGACAAGAAGGTAACTCCAGAAGGTATCTGGTACGAATCCATCAGCGCCAAGACCAGCACCCAGGACATCGATAAGCATTGCGCATTTAGAAGCGCTGATGAGACCGAGACCGAGATGCAAACGCTGCAGCAGCGCCTTGCCGAACAGGCACCAACGGAAAAAGCGAAGCAGCTAAGAAAGCAGAAACAGCATATCGACACTCTGGTCCAGGATGCCCAAAAGTATCTGGAGCAATTATCGGACGAGAATTGCCGACGAATCATTGCTGCCAAGAATAAGTCGATCCTAAAGAAGACAGCGGCAGATACTGCGGCGGAAAAGGTGTTCTCCGGCAGCGAGTTAGAAGGCATCGCCTCTGATGTCTGGAAAGAGCTTTGGGAAGCGGCCCGGAACTACTCCGTATCGGCTGCTTACAAAGAGGCCGATTACCCGAATGTTGCTGATGCTTCCCGTTGTGTCCTGTGCCACCAGACCTTGACCAAGGACGCCAAGGAGCGATTGATCTCCTTCGAAAATTTCGTCAAGGGCGAAATGCAGAAAGCCGCGTCGGATGCGGCCAAGGAATACGAGACCGCTAGTCAAACCATCGAGGCGCTACCGACATCGGAAACGCTGAAGATGCGTATCGATGCGGCTAGCATTCCACAGGATGAAGTCACCAGCCATGTGACAGATTTCTTTGCTCAATTGCAGGCCAGAAAAGACCTGCTCCCTGGGATTGATTCCGTGGAAGCCATTCCCTATCCTCTGATCTCACCGCAATGGATCGATAAAGTCAACGCCCAGTCAAAAAGCCTCGGAGAACTTGCGGCAAAATATGACGAAGACGCCAAAAGCGACAATCGAGAGGAGATCAAGAAAAAGCTAACCAGCCTACAGGCCAGAAAGTGGTTGTCTGAACACCGCGTCGCCATTGACGAAGAAGTCACCCGATTGAAGCTACTGAACCAGATTCAGGAAGCCAAGAAGTCGACCAACACCAAAGCCCTGTCCCAGAAGAAAGGGGAGCTGGCAGAAGCTTTGATCACGGATGCGTTCGTGCAAAGGTTCAACGCGGAGCTCAAGGCCCTTGGCGCATCTCAGGTGAAGGTTGAGCTCGTGAAATCGAAAGTTTCCAAGGGCCGCGTTCTTCATAAGCTCCAGCTTCGAGGTGTCTCTCAGAATGGGCTCGCCGATGTCCTGAGCGAGGGAGAAAATCGGATCGTTTCCGTTGCGGCATTTTTGGCCGACGTCACCGGCAAGCGCAACCAAGGCCCATTCGTCTTTGACGATCCAATATCCTCGCTTGACCAAAGCTATGAGGAGGCCGTAGTTCAGAGACTGATCGAGTTGTCTCATGACAAGCAGGTCATTGTCTTTACTCACCGCCTATCATTACTGGGAACTGTTAGGCATTTTTCCGAGAAGAAGTCCATAAAACCAGATATTATTAGCATTCGCTCTGCTGACTGGGGTAACGGAGAGCCGGCTCCGATTCCACTTTCACAGAGTGACATCAAATCCACCTTAAACACTCTGATAAATCAGCGGTATCAGGATACAAGGAAGGCAAACGAAAACGGCGAGTTTGAATATGCCGAAATTTTGCTGAAGTCGATATGCAGCGACTTCAGGACACTGGTGGAGCGCTCTGTTGAAAATGATCTGTTGTGTGGGGTGGTTCAACGATTCCAGCGTCCAGTCCACACATTGAAGATCAAAGATCTGGCCAAATTGAAGGAAGCAGACTGCAATCTTCTTGATTCACTCATGACCAAATATTCTGGGTTTGAGCATTCGCAGCCTACAGAATTACCAGTTGAACTGCCGAAACTAGACGATCTTCTGACCGACATGACTTCATTGAAAAACTGGCGTGAAGAATACGCGAAGCGGACAGCTTGAAATGAAAAGTCATCGAACAATCACATTCACTCGGAGAGCAGGGCAATCGCGCTATGTGGTCGCTGGACTGGGCTGGCCGAGGAGCAGGCGCAACCGGTACTCATCGTTGAGGGCGGCGCGGAGTTTGCGACGGCGGAGGCTATCGCGCGAGGGACCGTTATGGCGTAGCACATTCAGGGCCATGCGGCGGACGAGCGCCAAGTTTTGGTCGGCGTGGTTGCGCCGTGTCCGACAGGCATCTTCGCCAAATTGCACATCCAGAACCCAATGCTGCTGGTTTTCGATGCTCCAGTGGCCACGGACCGTGGCGGCGAAGCGGTGTTGATCCGTGAGCGAACACAGGAAGTAGCGACATTCGGTGCTAACGTCTTCACCGATGATCCGCGTCGACTCGACGCGCCCGACCGCCTGGAGTCCCGCCCAATGGGGTTTGGCGTCCAGCCAGTCAAGGTGGCGACTGAGGGCATGGCGCCGAATCTCGATGCGCCCATGATCTTTCTCGATGGTTTCCTGGACCGGCGGGCGCCCGCGCGCAATTTCGGTATCGAGCCAGAGTTGGACGTCTTCGCACAAGGTCGGATGGTTATCCTTCAACGCCAAGACATAATCCGCGCCGGCATCGATGATCGTTTGCGCAATGGCTTTTTGGCAACCCATCGCATCAATGGAAACGATGGCACCTTGCAGATCGAGCAACGTCAAAAGATCGGGAATCGCAGTGATCTCATTGGACTTCTCGGCGACGGCCTGCTGCGCCAACACCCAGCGGGCTTGTCCGGCAAACGCACTGACCAGATGGACCGCCGGGTTTGTCCCCTCGCGGCTGCCCCGGAGGGTTTTACCATCAATACAAACCTGCTCACCGGCCAAACTCGGCAACGCGGTCGTTGCCCAAGTGGTGAACGCCGCCCGAAACGCGACCGGATCGATTCGTCCCATCACCTCACTCAGGGTATCGTGCGAGGGAATCCCATTGGACAACGATAACCCTAGACCGCCCTGTAGCCACGCGACTTTCTCTTCGGCAAACGCTTCCATGCCCACCCCATCCTCGACCCCGCTGAGTACCGCGCACAGCACCATCATCAAAAGATCATGCAGGGAATGCAGTTTGTTCCGAGTCTCGCGACGCGGATCGGGTAGATCGGCAAAATAGGGGCGTGGGTCGAGTAGGCAAGGGTGCATGGGAAAGCTCCACAAGATCGGTAGCACCCCTTATCCAGTCTCTCCATCCGTTGTCAACTCCCCACATGGCGCGATTGCCCTGACTCGGAGAGCAAGAAGCGCCGCTCCTTCGTCGCTCTGCTTTATGCTGCCGGTGATGTGAGGCGTTATACCAATTCCCGGTAAGTTTTATATTTCCCGCGTAGGGCGGGTTAGCGCAGCGTAACCCGCCGAAGTCACAATCAAATCGGCGGGTTACGGGCCGACGCCCTAACCCGCCCTACCCCTCTGAATCATATAGTCATGGGCAACAATTTCCATAAGATTTAATGAGATCAGCGAGTGACGT
>JARSSH010000023.1 GCA_029624815.1 Candidatus Competibacter sp. | reverse complement strand
TGTGGGTGTTCCGATCGCTGACGGTGACTTTATATTACGTGGCTGGGCGAGGTAAGGAACTCGTCGAAAATGTGCTGGACGGCTTTCACGGCTGGCTGATGAGTGATGGCTGGGGAGCCTACCGCCACTATCCCCGCCGGTTGCGGTGTTGGGCACATCTGCTCCGCAAGGCGCGGGGATTGGCCCAGAGCAGCGATCGGGCGGCCCGTCTTTTTGGCCAACAGGTGTTAAACGCCTTGGAAGCGCTCATGGCCGCCGTGTATGCCGCCCGCGAAAGTCCTCTCCCCGTCGATCTGCCCGGACAACACGCGACCGCCTTGGCCATCTTGCGAACCGCTTGCGAGCAATGCCGTGGGCGTGACCATGGCAAAACGCACGCCTTGGCGGTGGAGTTGCTCAATGACTGGGAGGCTATTTTCCAGGTGTTGCAACACCCGGAACAACCGCTGACCAACAATGAAGCTGAGCGCGCTTTGCGGCATTGGGTCATCCTGCGAAAGCTCAGTCTGGGCACTCGCACCGAGGTGGGGTCGCGCGTCGTGGCCCTGCTCGCCAGCGTCATCGATACCTGTCGCCAACGTGGCCATGCCCCATGGCGCTATCTTGAACGCGCCATCGCCGACCGACGCGCCGGATTGCCCCTTGCTCCCTTACCCCAATAAGGGAACTGAACGGTTACCCTCAAAAAACGCCGCCAGTTCGCACCCTCCAACACGTCACTCGCTGATCTCATTAAATCTTATGGAAATTGTTGCCCATGACTATATGCTCGTCCTTGGCCCATCCAGTCAGATGCTCCAATATCCTCTTGCTGTAGTAGCAGGGGTTAAAGTCGGAACAGGCCGCATCAACAAACCTCAGGCCGTGCGTTGCACAACGGAAGGCGTTAAAGCGTTCGCTGCCGGCCTCGACGAGGCCCAGCGCAAGCAAAGGCTGTACCGTCGCCATGCGCATGGGCTGGATGACATAAAAACCGGATTTGCGCACGGTCGCAAAGGAAAGGTCGGTTTTTCCCTGCATCTTCGTTGCGCCGCGCAAGCGGGAATCGGGTTTCCAGCCGTTGCTGTTGAGCGCCAGCCAACAGGCGAGCGCTTCGATGGCATTGGCCGTTTCAATGTTCTGGATGCGCCTGCCCTCGTTGCGCGCCTGTTTCGCTACCACGACGCCCAGCGTTGCCAAAAAGAGCTGCTTGCCGAACCAGACGCCCCCCAGACCGGGTACGGCGAGATCGTTGAATGTCCGCACGGCAGCGCCCAAGCCGAGCGTGCGCGTCCGCCGTTCGCTAAATAATGTTGCTGGCCCAAGCAGGCCCCATATAGGTCCAGTCATCGTTTCCTCATCAATTCCCATACATATTTTTTACTGATTCCTTAGGCCAATCGGCTTATCGACAAACAGTTATTAAAAATATATGAAAATCAATACAATAATCATTAAGGATTCAGAAAAAATTTTGAATAAAATTGTAATAATAAAATTACAATATATCAATAATAAAAATTAAAAAATGGTTGATGGGATTTGTGGAGAGTAGTGAGACGACTCTGAGGTAACTGGCTCGTCATGCCGATACCACGCGATTGGCCTCTCCGCGGTAGTAGCTGAAGATAATCAGGCGGGGGATTTTGGTTGAATCGACATGGTGCTGTTCGATGCGAATATCTGCATTTATCTCAGAAACAGCTCCAACAAGCGGAACGCCAGCACCTCCTGATCGGACAGGCGGGGCAGGGTCAGGAACTTCCGGCCCTTGGGCCAGCGCCACTGCAAGGGCTTGGCGGCGGGATCGACCGCTTCCAGATAGGGCCTCGCCCAGCAGCGCCAGGGCGCGCTGCACCGAGCGCTCGTCCATTTCCTCGGCGGTGCCGCGCAAGCGCTGGAAAATCATCGGCGTCGTCAGCGGCTCGCTGCCCTTGAACATCGCCAGGATGCGCAGGCGGCGGTTGAAGGTGGTGATGGCGTCTTCTTTCATGCCGGCTCGCTTTGACGGGATCGCGGGGTGGTGGTATCGGATGCCGAGCATCGATTGCCGATGCCCGAGGATGCGGCTAACGGTCCGGGGTTCCGCGATCCTCATACGGCTGGAAGCGGCGGCGGTCGAAATGGTAGACCAGGAAATCGCCGTCCTTACGCAAGATGCCCAGCAGCACATCCAGCGGCTCCCGATAGTAGGGCGATCCCGCTTCGTCTTCGTGATCGACCCGGGGCGGATCGAGCAGGTCCACCACCACGGCCGGCTGGCCGTAAGCCGGGAAGCGGCGATTCTTCAAACCCGGCTTCCACATCGCCAACTGCCCGAGACACAAATCCCGCTCCCGACCGTTGGTCAGGCGCTCGTACAGAGTGCGCAGGCGGTCGGCGGCGTCCTCGGTGGGCTCGGCGAGCAAGTCGTGATCGCCGTCGTCGAGATTGAGATTATCCAGCAGGGCCTTGATCTTGGGGTCCAGCGTCGATTTGCGGGGCATGGCGATGTCCTTCCGGTGAGAGAGCGGTGGGCGCGGGCGGGGTCGAGTCACCACCCAGGAATAACAATACCTCAGCCATGCGACGGGTTGCGTCGGATGAGGCCGTACCATCTTCTCCGCACCGTTCTTCATATCGGCGCACCACAGCCGACGCATCCTGTCGGGAAGGGCCGGTATCGTATACCCACCGTACCCCGACCCGACTGGAGCCCCTCATGACCCTGCCCCGTTTTCTACGCGCCCGTCCGCAACCGCTCCAAGCGCTGGAGGACGACGAGACCGCTCCCTATCGGGCGGTGTTGGGCCGCTGGCTAATCGATCTGGCCCTGCTGCTGGACTGGAGCGACGGCCGGCGCAAGAGCCGTTTTCCGCATCGCGCCTGCTGTTGGGACAACGAGGAATTCCTGGACCTGACCGGCCTGGCCGAGACGGACGAGGACGAGGACGAGGACGAGAACGGGCGCTTCCGGTCGCCGCGGCAACGGCTCCAACGGCTCCAACGGCTCCAGCAGCGCCGCGCCGAACTGGCGAGGATCGATCTGAATCCTGACCTGCCGCTGCCGCGCAATCTGGAACTGCTCGCCCGATTGGTGGAACTGAGCGAAGCCGAGCAGGCCGTGCTCGCCTTCGCCGTGCTGCTGCACGGGGATCGGCCCTTTCATCAGGCCATCGCCCAGCAGTCGCAGGGCGCCAGCACGCCCTTGCTCTGCAAGCTGCTGGCGCGCCTGACCGGCCTGTCGCCGGACAACATTCGCGCGGCGTTGAGTCCCACCGCCGCCCTGCTCGCCACCGGGCTGGTCGAACTGATGACGCGCCACGCCGATCTGGAGGACAAGCTCGGGGTGCGCCAGGATCTGCCGAACCTCCTGCTGGCCCCGCACGCCGACGCCGAGGCCTTGATGGCCTGCTTCCTCAAGCGCTCGCCCCGGCGCGCCCTGACCGTGGCGAACTTCCCGCATCTCGCCCAGGACACGGCGGCGGCCTGCGGTCTGTTGCGCGCCGCGCTGGCGAACAAGATCCCCGGCACCAACCTGCTGTTGTACGGCCCACCCGGCGTGGGCAAGACCGAGTACGCCGCGGTGCTGGCCGCCGCGGTGGGCGCCGAGTTGTACGAGGTCGATTACGCCGACGAGGACGGCGATCCGCTGCGCGGCGAAGCGCGGCTGCGGGCCTTCAATCTGGGGCAGCGGCTGCTGGCGCGGCGCGATAACGCCCTGTTGCTGTTCGACGAGGTGGAGGACGTGTTCGAGCGCAATCCCCTGGCCGAATTGTTCGGCGACGGCGAGGGCCGGGCTATCGCCGGCAAGGCCTGGATCAACCGCACCCTGGAGCACAACCCGGTGCCGGCGCTGTGGCTCACCAACCATGCCAAGGCGATGGATGGCGCCTATCTGCGCCGCTTCGACTACTCGATTCGCTTCTCGACCCCGCCGCCGTCGGTGCGGATCGAGATCGCCCGCCACCATCTGGACGCTTGGGCCGGGGAGGACGATTGGCTGGCGCACATTGCCGCCTGCGAGCATCTGACTCCGGCGCAACTGGAGCGGGCCGCCAAGCTGGCCCGTCACGCCGGCAACGGCGATCTGGCGGTTAATCGGGCGCTGGTGCGGCGGGCGCTGGACGGTTCGGCGACGCTGCTGCGGCAGAAACGCGCACCGACCCGTAACGTCGTGCCGACCGGCTACGATCTGCGCTTCCTCAACGTCGATCAGGACGTGCCGAAGCTGATCGCCGCCCTCCAGCGCCGCCCGCGCGGGATCTTCTGTTTTCACGGGCCGGCCGGCACCGGCAAGTCGGAACTGGCTCGCCACATCGCCGACCGGCTGGAAAAACCACTGCTGGTCAAGCGCGCCTCCGACCTGCTCGACATGTACCTCGGCCAGACCGAGCAGCGCATCGCCGCGATGTTCGACGAGGCCCGCCAGCGCGACGCGGTGCTGGTGCTGGACGAGGCCGATTCCTTCCTGCGCGACCGGCGCGACGCGCACCACTCCTGGGAGGTGACCCAGGTCAACGAACTGCTGACCCAGATGGAAGCGTTCGAGGGGATCTTCATCGCCACCACCAACTTGATGGAAACCCTGGACCCGGCCAGCCTGCGCCGCTTTCCGTGGAAGATCCGCTTCAACTGGCTCAAGCCCGGCCAACGCTGGGGGCTGTTCGTGCAGGAGTTCGCCCGCCTGGGCGGCGAGCTGGCCGAGGCGGCGGATTACCAGGCCGAAGTGGGGCGGCTGGAACGGCTCACGCCCGGCGACGTGGCCGCTGTGGTCCGCCAGTACGAACTGTGGGATGAAACCCCCAGCGCGGGCGAGTTCCATCGCCGTCTGGCCGCCGAGGTGACGGCCAAGGAATCGGCGGGCGCAACGGAGACGGCGCGGCATCGCTCGACCACGGCAATGTATGGGTGAGCGATCCAGAGCGACTCACAGCAGCGGCGACAGCAGCCGGGCGATGGATTCGCCCAGCCGCTGACCCAGGGTGGCGCGCCGGCCTGGTTTGACGTAGCGGCTGGCGTGACGCAGGTCGGCGGCGAAACCGTGTGCCAGTTGCCCGGCCAGGCCAGCATCGTACAGCACCGCCATCGTTTCAAAATTCAGCGTCAGACTACGGTTGTCGAAGTTGGCGCTGCCCACCGCCGCGATGCGCTCGTCCGCCACCAGCAATTTGGCATGCAGCATGGGCGGGCCGTACTCGTGAATAGTGACGCCGGCTCCCACCAGTTCGTCGTAGTAACTGCGCGCGGCGGCGGAAACCAGCCGCGAGTCGCTTTGCCTGGGCGCCAGCACCCGCACCTCGACCCCGCGCAACGCGGCGGTGACGAGGGCGGCGGTCAGCGCCTCGTTGGGGACGAAATAGGGGGTCGCCAGCAGGATTTGCCGCTGGGCGCCGGCGATGGCGGCGAAATACAGTTTGGCGATGGCGCGGCGGTCGTTGTCCGGGCCGGATTCCACGACTTGCAGCCACGGACCGGCCGTTTCGGCAAAACGGGGAAAAAATTCCGGTTCGAACGGCGCCCGATCGGTGGCGAAGTACCAGTCTTCCAAAAAAATGAACTGCAAGCGATGGACCGGTTTCCCCTCGATGCGCAGGTGAATGTCGCGCCAGGCATTGGGTCCGCTGTGGGCGTCGCTGTGGGCGTCGCTGATGTTGACCCCGCCGGTGAAGCCGACCTGGCCGTCACAGACCACGATCTTGCGATGGGTGCGGAAGTTGACGTAGCGCAGACGCAAGCGGCGCGGGCCGATGGGGTTGAACCAGTCCACCTGGCCTCCCACGTCCCGCAGCGGCTGCAAAAAGCGGCGACTGACGCGGTCGGAGCCGATGGCGTCCAGCAACAGGCGCACTTGGACCCCGGAACGGGCCTTGTCGACCAGCCGGTCGCGCAGTCGGGCGCCGATCCGGTCCGGCGTCCACATGTAATATTCCAGGTGGATGTGATGCCTGGCGGCGGCAACGGCGGCCTCGATCGCGTCGAAACAGGCGTCGCCGGTTTCCAGCAGGGTCACGCCGGCGGCCGGCGCCGGCGTGCCTTGGCCGACCCGTTCCAGCAGCAGCGCCAGTTGCCGCTCCAGACCGGCGTCGGGAAAGTGGGGCGGGATCGCCTGGTCGGGACGCAGATCGCGAGTCGATTGAATCAGGCGCTCGCGGGCGCGGCCGTAGCGTCGCCGCCGCCGGCGCAGCCGCCGCGGCCCGAACAGCAGATACACCAGGAAGCCGAAGTAAGGCATGAACAGCAGCGCCAGCAGCCAGGCCAGCGTCGCCGCCGGCGAGCGGCGCTCCAGGATCAACCCGACCGCGACCAGGGCGATCCACAGCAGCCAGGCCAGCGAGAACAGGGCGATCAGGTGATCGGCCATCGGCGGCCCTGAGAGACTGTACAAAAACTCCCCTCTCCCTGTGGGGGAGGGGCTGGGGGTAATGGTTTTCTTTTCAATAA
The DNA here is from genome assembly GCA_029624815.1 of Candidatus Competibacter sp. GTDB lineage: Bacteria > Pseudomonadota > Gammaproteobacteria > Competibacterales > Competibacteraceae > Competibacter. The sequence goes on along the minus strand of JARSSH010000023.1, from coordinate 18,170 downwards.
CTTATTCAACAGGGGTTGTACAAAAACGCCTCTAAAGCCGGTCGGACGCGAATTCGGCCAGCCGCGAGCGCTCGCCGCGCCGCAGAGTGACGTGGCCGCCGTGTGGCCAGTCCTTGAACCGGTCCACCACGTAGGTTAGGCCGGAGGTGGTTTCGGACAGATAGGGGGTGTCGATCTGGGCGATGTTGCCCAGGCAAACCACCTTGGTGCCGGGGCCGGCGCGGGTGATCAGGGTTTTCATCTGCTTGGAAGTCAGGTTTTGGGCTTCGTCGATGATCAGGTACTTGTTCTGGAAGGTGCGGCCACGCATGAAGTTGAGCGAGCGGATCTTGATCTTGCTGCTGAGCAGATCGGCGGTGGCGGCCCGGCCCCATTCGCCGCCTTCCTGCGGAGCCAGCACTTCCAGGTTGTCCATCAACGCGCCCATCCAGGGCGTCATCTTTTCCTCTTCGGTGCCGGGCAGGAAACCGATGTCCTCGCCGACCGGAACGGTCACACGGGTCATGATGATCTCGCGGTAGCGCTTCGTATCCAGCACCTGCGCCAGTCCGGCCGCCAGCGCCAGCAGCGTCTTGCCCGTGCCGGCGGCGCCGAGTAGGGAGACGAAATCGATCTCCGGATCCAACAGCAGATTGAGCGCGAAATTTTGCTCGCGATTGCGGGCGGCGATGCCCCAAACCGCATGATTGGGGGTGGTGTGGTCCCGGAGAATTTCGATGACGGCTTCCTCGCCGTGCAACTGGCGGACGATGAACGCCGTGTCGATTTCAGCTTGAAGCAGGCCCTGGTTTGGGTGCCAGTTGGCGGTGTCGGGACCATGGATCCGGTAGAAGGTGCGACCGCTTTCCTTCCACGATTCCATCTCTTTACCGTGGCTGTCCCAAAAGCTGGCCGGCAGGTTATACATGCCGCTGTAAAGCAGATTGACGTCGTCCAACACCTGGTCGTTGAAATAGTCTTCGGCGTGGATGCCCAGGATGGCGGCCTTGATCCGCAGGTTGATGTCCTTGGAAACCAGCGTGACCTGGCGGCGGGGATGATCCTGTTGCAGGGTCAGCGCCATGCCGAGAATATCGTTGTCCGGGGTGTTGCCCGGCAGCGTGACGGGCGGGCTCAGGCGGGTGGGGCGAATCTGGAAATAGAGCCGGCCACCGATCGATTCTCCATGGTGATGGGCGGGGCTAGGCAGGGCCAGGCCCCGATCGATCTCGTCCTTGCTGGCGCCGGCGATCAGATCGTTCAGGAGGTGGCTGACCTGACGGACGTTGCGGGCGACTTCGGAAACACCCTTCTTGGCGCGATCCAGCTCCTCCAGCACCATCATCGGCAGGTGGATGTCGTGTTCCTTGAAGCGAAACAGGGCGGTGGGATCGTGCATCAGCACGTTGGTGTCGAGCACGAACAGGCGGCGGTCGTCCGGGTGGATCGCGTAAGGCGTGGCGGCGGTTTCGGGCATCGGAGCGGAATCGGGCGTCATGGCGCGGGTTGCGTTGGGCGGGGGCGGGAAGATCGGTGTGGGAGGAAAACCCAATGGTCGCGTGGGCCGGGTTTCGGCGCCGGTTACGAAGCCAGGGACTCCGCGGTCGCCAGCACTTCGGCGGCGTGGCCGTCGGGTTTGACCTTGCGCCATTCCCGCCGCAGCATGCCCTCCGAATCGATCAGGAAGGTGCTGCGTTGCACGCCCACCACATCCTTGCCGTACATTTTCTTCGGCTGTAGCACGTCGAACAGTCGGCACAGCGCCTGGTCGGTGTCGGCGATGAGATGAAACGGAAAATTTTGCCGGGCGCGGAAACGCTCGTGGCTGCGCAAGCTGTCGCGCGACGCGCCGAACACCACCGCGTTCAAGGCGGCGAAACGGTCGTGCAGATCCCGGAACCGCTGGCCTTCGACCGTGCAGCCCGAGGTGTTGTCCTTGGGGTAGAAATACAGGATCACCAAACGGTTGCGAAATTCGGAAAGCCGCACGGCTCCGTCGGTCGTGACGGCGCTGAAGTCGGGAACCGGCTGGCCCACGGTCACGCTCATATCGGTTTACCCCTTGATCGGTTCCAGCACCGCATCCAGGTTCAGGTCGTCGCAAAAATCCAGGAATTCCTCGCGCAACAGGGCAATGTGGGTGTTGGCCGGAATACCGATGGCCAGGTTGACCGAGAACATGGGTGTGCCGGTATGTGGCGCGCTGTAGCTGCGCGTGACCATGTCCTCGATGTTGATCGAGCGGCTGGCGAAGAAGCCGGCCAAATGGTGGACGATGCCCGGTTGGTTGATGGCCACCACTTCCACGGCGTAGGGCAGGACATCGCCCGCCGGCGCGCGGCCCTCGGTGCGTTTGGCGACGATGGTCAGACCCAGCGCCTGCTCCAGTCGCTTGAGTTGCATTTCCAGTTTGGTCAGGGTATTCCAGTTGCCCTGGACCAGCAGCAGGATGGCAAACTCGCCGCCCAGCACGGTCATGCGGCTGTCCACGATGCCACAGTCGCATTCCAGGATCACGCGGGACAGTTCGTTGACCAGACCGGGGCGGTCTTCGCCGAGAGCGGAAACGACCAGATAATTTTTCACGGACGGAGCTTCCTACGGGCAAATAACCAAGGGATGATAAACCGCAGTGTACAGGCATCCAGCAGGGGTGAAAACCGCCCTCGCGCCGCGCCACGCGGGCGCTTGTCAAGCTCGCCCGGTATCCGTACCATGCGACGATTGTTTGGAAAATCAGAGAGTATAAGATTATGTTTCGTGGCAGCATGGTGGCGATCGTTACCCCGATGCGCGCGGATGGCGCGCTGGATCTCGAAGCGCTGGCGCGGCTGGTGGAGTTTCATATCGACAACGGCACCGATGCCATCGTCGCGGTCGGCACCACCGGCGAATCGGCGACGCTCGATTACGAGGAACACATCACGGTGGTCCGCAAGGTGGTGGGGCAGGTCAAGGGGCGGATTCCGGTCATCGCTGGCACCGGCGCCAACTCCACCCGCGAGGCGCTGCATCTGACCCAGCACGCCATGGAGGTCGGCGCCGACGGCTGCTTGTTGGTGACCCCTTATTACAACAAGCCCACCCAGGAAGGTTTGTACCAGCATTACAGACTGATCGCCGACAGCGTGGCGATTCCGCAGATTCTGTACAACGTGCCCGGTCGCACCGCCTGCGACATGAAGCCGGAAACCGTCGAGCGCTTGGCCGACATTCCCAACATCGTCGGCATCAAGGAAGCCAGCGGCAGCATCGAGCGCATCCGGGAACTGGTGCGGCGCCTTGGCGATCGCATGGATGTCTACAGCGGCGAGGATGGTATCGCCGCCGAGGCCATTCTCGACGGCGCCAAGGGGACGATTTCCGTGACCGCCAACGTCGCGCCGCGCGCCATGCACGAGATGTGCGCCGCCGCGCTGGCCGGTGACCGCGCCCGGACCGAAGCCATCGACAACCGGCTGGCCGATCTGCACAAGGCGCTGTTCCTCGAATCCAACCCGATCCCGGTGAAATGGGCGGTCGGCCAGTTGGATCTGATTCCACCGGGCATCCGCTTGCCGCTGACGCCGCTGTCCGACGCCTTGCGCCCGGCGGTGTTGGCGGCGATGCGGCACGCGGGAGTGATTGGATAAAGCCATGACGATTCGGTTTTCGTTTTCCCTGTGGCGCGCGATCGCGCTGGCCGTCGCCGCCCTTGCGGTTTCTTCGGGTTGTTCCACCAGCTTCGATACCCTATTGCCGGATCGTCGGCCGGATTACCGGCAAAGCACGGTGTCGCAGCCGCTGGAAATCCCGCCGGATCTTACCTCGTCCACCATCGATGACACCTTGCTGGTGCCGGAGCTCAACCCGGCGGGTTCGGCCAGTCTATCGACCTACGCCAAGGAACGCGGTGGGCCGCAAGCGCAGGCTCGCGCACCCGAAGCGGTGCTGCCGCCGCAGCCGGGCATTACCCTGGAGCAGGACGGCAATCAGCGCTGGCTGGCCATCGCGGCGCCCACCGATCAAGTGTGGTCGAAGGTTCGGGAGTTTTGGACCAGCAACGGCTTTGTCCTGAAGCGCGACGATCCCACCATCGGCATCATGGAAACCGACTGGGTGGAAAACCGCGCTGACATTCCCCAGGATGGTCTGCGCGGCCTGCTGAAAAAGTATCTGGATATTCTCTATTCGGCGCCGACCCGCGATAAATTCCGGGTCCGGCTCGAACGCACCTCGGATGACAAGATCACCGATTTATATTTGACCCATTATGGGGTCGAGGAAGTGGCGGTTGGCGGCGCGTCCGCCAGCGCCAGCAATGCCTACATCTGGCAACGGCGGCCCTCCGATCCGGAGTTGGAAGCCGAAATGCTTAGCCGGATGATGGTCTATCTGGGCGCGTCGGAGAGACGGGCCGAGACCCAGCAGGTCAAGGCGGCCGCGACGGCGGGACCGCGCGCGCGCCTGGTCGATGAGGGCGGCGAGAGTCGGTTGGTCATCGACGAGGACTACTCCCGGGCTTGGCGGTTGGTGGGACTGGCGCTGGATGGCAGCAATTACGCGGTGGAGGAACAGAACCGTGGTCAGGGCCTGTACGTGGTCGAGTACCGCGACCCCGAAAAGGAGAACCGGAAACCGGGTAGCGATGAAGGCTTTTTCTCCAAACTGGCTTTCTGGCGCGGCAAGCCGGAAGCGCCGGCGGTGGGAACCCGCTACCGGGTTCGGCTGGCGGGTCAGGGTGCGCGCACGCTGGTGGTGGTTCGCAATGGCAACGATCAGCCCGATGATTCGGTCGGTGCCCAGCAAGTGCTGGAAGCCTTGCGGCAGGTCATCAAATAAGAGCGAGCCAGCGAGGCGGCGATTTACGGTTCGCTGCCTCGCGATTCGTTATCCCGCCATCTCTCCACCCGCTGCGGGATTCTCCTTACGGTGAGCATGAGTATTCGGCGGTTGCCGTCGCAACTGGTCAGTCAGATCGCCGCCGGCGAGGTGGTCGAGCGTCCGTCGGCGGTCGTCAAGGAACTGATGGAGAATAGCCTGGACGCCGGGGCGACTCACATCGTCGTTGAGGTGGAGCAGGGCGGGGTACGACTGATTCGGGTGCGCGACGATGGCGGCGGCATCGCTCCCGACCAACTGGCGCTGGCGCTGGCCCGTCACGCCACCAGCAAGATCGCCAGCTTCGAGGATCTCCAACGGGTGACCAGTCTGGGTTTCCGTGGCGAGGCGTTGCCCAGCATCGCTTCGGTGTCGCGGCTGACCTTGACCTCCCGCATCGCCGGTCAGGACAGCGGCTGGCGCATCGGCGGCGACGGCGGCGATGCGTTCGGCGAGCCGGTTCCGGCGCCGCATCCGATTGGCGCCACCGTCGAGGTGCGCGAGCTGTTCTTCAACGTTCCCGCCCGGCGCAAATTCCTGCGTGGCGAGCGCACCGAATTCGGTCATATCGAAGAAGGGGTCCGCCGGCTGGCGCTGAGCCGCTTCGCGGTGGGGTTCCACCTGTGGCACAACCAACGTGCGGTGTTGCGCCTGGAGCCAGCCCACGACCGGGAAGCCAGCGCCCGGCGGCTGGCGGAGCTGTGCGGCCGGGAATTCGGCGCGGCCAGCGTGTGGATCGACCGTGGCGAGGCGGGTTTGCGATTGACGGGTTGGTTGGGGTTGCCGGCCGTGTCGCGCGCTCAAGCGGACTTGCAATATTTTTTCGTTAACGGCCGGCCGGTGCGCGACCGGATCGTGGCGCACGCGGTCCGCCAGTCCTATCGGGATATTCTCTATCGGGAGCGCCAGCCAGCGGTTGTGCTCTATTTGGACATCGATCCCGATCGGGTCGATGTCAACGCCCATCCCGCCAAACATGAAGTGCGTTTTCGGGATAGTTCGTTCGTCCACGAATTCATCCGTCGCGCCGTGCAGGGGGCGTTGACCGAGATCAGGCCCGGCGCGGCGCCGCAACCCATCGTCCAGGCCGGCGAGCGTTTGCGACCAACGGGCGGACCTGACGGTGGGCCGGTTCCAGCGGAGCGTTGGGAGATCCGCCGGCCGGGTTTACCGTTGCGGGTGGGCGAACAGATGGCGGTTTACGGCCGGATGCACTCGTCTTCGGCGCCCGAGCCGGCGCCGGTCGCTCCCCCTCCCGTCGCGGATGCCGAACGACCGCCGTTGGGTTACGCACTCGGCCAGTTGCACGGCTGCTATGTGCTGGCGGAAAACACCGATGGGCTGGTGGTGGTGGACATGCACGCCGCGCACGAGCGCATCCTGTACGAACGATTGAAGCGCTTGCAGGCGGACGGTACGGTCAAAACCCAGGTGTTGCTGGCGCCGGTGACGCTTGCGGTTAGCTCCAGGGAGCGCCAGTTGGTCGAGGAGCACGGCGCGCTGTTTGCCCAATTCGGTTTGGACGTGGCGGTATTGGGGCCGGAGACCCTGGCGGTGCGACAGGTGCCCGCATTGCTGGCGGATACCGACATCGCCGGGATGGTGCGCGACATGCTGGCCGATCTGGCGGTGCACGAAACCAGCGACCGGCCGGAGAGCGCCAACCAGGCGCTGCTGGCCAGTCTGGCCTGTCACGGCGCCATTCGCGCCAATCGACCGCTCAACCTGCTGGAAATGAATGCCCTGCTGCGCGATATGGAACGTACCGACCGCGGTAGTCAGTGCAATCACGGCCGACCCACTTGGGTGCAACTGACACTGGGCGAACTGGATCGGCTGTTTCGGCGTGGACGCTGAGCGTGGTGCGTCAAGGGCGGCGATGATGGGGGAGACGAACCTGAAGGCCGATCGTAAACGGGCCGATCCGCGCCCGCCGGTGCTGTTCCTGATGGGGCCGACCGCTTCCGGTAAAACCGCGCTGGCGGTCGCCTTGACCCAACGCTTGCCGTTCGAGATCGTGAGCGTGGATTCGGCACTGGTCTATCGGGGAATGAACATCGGCACGGCCAAACCCGATGCGGACACTTTGCGCCTCGCCCCGCACCGGCTGGTGGATATTCTCGATCCCGCCGACGCCTACTCCGCCGGCCGGTTTCGGGCCGACGCCCTGGCCGAGATGGTCGCCATTCAGGCCAGTGGTCATTTCCCGTTGTTGGTTGGGGGCACCATGCTGTACTTTCGAGCCCTGGAGCGGGGTCTGGCGGAATTGCCGGTCGCCGATCCAACGATTCGCGCCCGGCTGGTCGAGGAGATGGCCGAGGGCGGTAGCGCGGCGGCGCATGTCCGGTTGGCGCGGTGCGATCCGGCGGCTGCCGCGCGAATACATCCCCACGATTCCCAGCGAATCCAGCGGGCGCTGGAAGTATACGAACTGACCGGGCGTCCGCTGACGGAACTTTGCGCCCGGCCGTGCGACGAAACATTACCGTTTCGAGTCGTCAAGCTGATTTTGGCCCCGGCGGAGCGGCAGGTTATGCATGACCGCATTCGACATCGGTTTCAGCTCATGCTGGAGCAAGGTTTCATTGCCGAAGTGGAGCATCTGCGCGCGCGCGGCGACCTGGATTTGGCCAAGCCCTCGATGCGGGCGGTGGGGTATCGGCAGATTTGGGAATACCTGGATGGCCTACTGGGGCGTGCGGAGATGATCGAACGCGCCGTTGCGGCGACTCGCCAGTTCGCTAAGCGACAGTTGACCTGGTTGCGCGCGGATACCGCGGCGACATGGCTGGACAGCAGCCAGCCGCGGGTAGTGGAACAGGCCGTTGCCGAGTTGCGGGCGCACGGGTTTTTTCCCAAGGACATGCGGTGCTTGTGCTAGTATACGCGCGTTTTGGGCTTGACCGCTATTTCGCCCCCGGCGCGGGGGCGGTATTCTGGATTGGCTGGGCTATTCTCGCGCAATCATTACATCACGGGAACGTGGTGAGCCGGGTTGGCGGGTATTTCTGGGGGGGCGGGCACGCATCGTGCACGGTGTGTCCGCGGTTTTGGATGATTTCGAGAGTCCTTAAGATTTTTAGTATGTTTCGGACCCATAACAACAAGGGAGAATCGTAATGGCGAAAGGTCATTCCCTTCAGGAACCGTTCTTGAATGCACTGCGTAAGGAACGAATTCCGGTTTCGGTCTATTTGGTCAACGGGATCAAATTGCAGGGCCAAATTGAGTCTTTCGATCAGTTCGTGGTGCTGCTCAAGAACAGCGTCAGCCAAATGATCTACAAACATGCCATTTCCACGGTCGTGCCGGTTCGCAACGTGCGCTTGAATCTGGTGGCGGACGACGTCGCCGCGGGTGATCCGTCCTGACGGGTCCGAGCGGAATTACGGGGGGCGCCTTGTTCGAGCGCCCGCGTGGCGGCGAACGTGCTGTTCTGGTGCATCTGCTGCTGGACAAGCCCGAAAGCGGTCAGGACTTCACCGAGTTTCAGGAGCTGGCCGCATCGGCGGGCGCGGAGAGCGCGGCGCTGATTACCGGGCGGCGGCGAGCGCCGGATCCCCGCCTGTTTGTCGGTAGCGGCAAGGCCGAGGAAATCCGGGAGGCGGCGCGAAGCGGCGGGGCGGAGCTGGTCATTTTCGATCACACGCTATCGCCCAGCCAGGAGCGCAATCTGGAGACTTTGCTGCAGTGCCGGGTGCTGGATCGCACCGGTCTGATCCTGGATATCTTCGCCCAGCGGGCGCGTAGTTTCGAAGGCAAGCTGCAAGTAGAGCTGGCGCAGTTGCGCCACATGTCCACCCGGCTGGTGCGCGGCTGGACCCACCTGGAACGGCAGCGCGGCGGCATTGGGCTGCGCGGCCCCGGTGAGACCCAGCTCGAAACCGACCGCCGCCTGCTGGCCGACCGGATACGGCAGATACGCCTGCGTCTGGAGCGGGTCGAGCAGCAACGCGAACAGGGGCGGCGGGCCCGCCGCAAGGCCGACCTGCCGACGGTCTCGCTGGTCGGCTACACCAACGCGGGTAAATCCACTCTATTCAATGCCCTGACGCAAGCGGGCGTCTATGTGGCGGATCAGCTGTTCGCTACCCTGGATCCAACGCTGCGGCGATTGAATCTGCCGGGCGCCGAACCGGTCGTGTTGGTCGATACCGTGGGTTTCGTGAGCCGACTGCCGCACGAATTGGTGGCGGCCTTCCGCGCGACCTTGCGGGAAACCTGCGAGGCCAGCCTGCTGCTGCATGTGATCGACGTCGGCCATCCGGACCGAGACGACATCGTCGCGCAGGTGGACGCCGTGCTGGCGGAGATCGGCGCGGCGGAAGTGCCGCGCCTGCAGGTGCTCAATAAGATCGATCTGATGGGGGAGTCGCCCCGGCTGGAGCGGGATGCCGAAGGACGACCGCGGGCCGTCTGGCTGTCAGCGGCGTCCGGCGCGGGAACCGATTTACTGGTCGCGGCGCTGGCCGAGCGGCTGCGGGGCGAAACCGTGCATGGCTGGTTGTGTCTACCTCCGGCAGCCGCCCGGTTGCGAGCCCGCCTGTTCGATCTGGACGCGGTGGTGGGCGAACGGATCGGACCGGAGGGAGAGTGGCTGATCGAAGTGCGCACGTCGCGCGGCAATATGGATCTACTCCGCCGCCGGGATGGCCTGCAAGCGGAATGGGTGCGTTCGGGTCTGGCAATCCCGGCGGTGTGAAAGGTATTGGGGATAACGAATTTCGAGGTACGACATGGCCTGGAATGAACCGGGAGGCGGCAATCGCGATCCCTGGAGTGGAGGCGGCCACGATCAGGGTCCGCCCGATCTGGATGAGGTGATCCGCAAGCTGTCGGATAAGTTTGGCGCCCTTCTGGGTGGTCGGCGTGGCGGCGGCGGGGGTGGCTCTTCTTCGGGCTCGGGATTTGCCGGGATCGGCCTGGTGGTCGGATTGATCGCTTTGATCGGTTGGCTGATCGCCAGTATCTACATCGTCAACGAAGGCGAACGCGGCGTGGTGCTGCGCTTCGGGCGCTATCTGGAGACCACGCTGCCGGGTCCACACCTGCGCCTGTTCCCCATCGATCGAGTGGAGATTGTCAACGTCGAGCAGCGGCGCTTTCGGGAAATCGGCTATCGATCCGGTGGTGACGGTAGCCGGCAACCGGCGATCCGCTCGATGCCGAAGGAAGCGCTGATGCTGACTCAGGACGAGAACATCGTGGATGTGCGGCTGGCGGTGCAATACCAGGTCAAGGATCCCCGCGCCTATCTGTTCAATGTGCTCGATCCGGAAAGCGTGCTGGTTCAGGTGGTGGAAAGCGCCGCGCGAGAAACCATTGGCAAAAGCACCATGGATTTTGTTCTGACCGAGGGGCGCAGCGATATCGTTGCCGATATCAAAACCTTGAGCCAGCGCATCCTGGACAGCTACGGTCCGGACCAGCCGGCCGGGACTTCGCCCTCGACGGGCGTGGATGAGAGTCAGAACGGCGCCGGTTTGCAAATCGTGACCGTGGTGCTACAGGACGCCCAGCCGCCGGAAGAGGTGCAGGATGCGTTCGCGGACGCAATCAAGGCACGCGAGGACGAGCAGCGGCTTAAGAACGAAGCCGAAGCCTACGCCAATGAAATCATCCCGAAGGCGCGCGGTCAGGCGGCCCGGCGGCTACAGGAAGCCTCGGCTTACAAGGAACAGGTCGTCGCCCAAGCCCAGGGCGAAGCCAGCCGTTTCGAGCAGTTGCTGTCGGCTTATCGGAAGGCGCCGGAAGTCACTCGGGAGCGCTTGTATCTGGAAACGGTGGAGTCGGTACTGTCGCGGACGAGCAAGGTGCTGGTGGATGTCAAGGGCACCAACAATCTGCTGTACCTGCCGTTGGATCGTTTGCTCAGCCCCGCGGAAAGATCGAATGCGGCCAACGCCACGGGAAATTCCTTGTCGGAGGCGTTTCCCGCCGCCTCATCGACATCGACATCGATCGACGGCAGCGCGGCGGCCACGCGCCTGCGCGATCTCAACCGCGGTCGTGAGGTGCGCTAATGGCTCTATCGCAATTGCCGTTGTCCCGAAACGCGCTGCTGGGCGCGGTCGCCGCCGTGGTGGCGTTGCTGTCGCTGTCGCTGTTTACGGTGGATGAAACCCAGACCGCGCTCCGCTTTCAGTTGGGTGAAATGGTCGAAGCGGATTACCGGCCCGGTCTACACTGGAAATGGCCGTTGATCAACAACATACGTAAATTCGACCGGCGCTTGCAGACCCTGGATACCGAACCGGAACGGTTCCTGACCGCCGAAAAAAAGAACGTCATCGTCGATTCCTTCGCCATGTGGCGAATCAAGGACGTGCGGCGGTTCTACACGGCGGTGGGCGGCGATCCGGTTCAGGCCAACGTCCGGCTGGACCAAATCGTCAAGGACGGCCTGCGCAGCGAGTTCAGCAAACGCACTATTCAGGAGGTGGTGTCGGGCGACCGCGAGCAGATCATGGAAACCCTGAGCCGCCTGCTCAAGGAGCAGGCCACGCAACTGGGAATCGCCGCCGTGGACGTGCGGATCAAGCGAATCGACCTGCCGCCGGATGTCAGCAGTTCGGTGTTCAGCCGCATGAAAGCCGAGCGCTTGCGGGTGGCCAAGGACTTCCGTTCTCGCGGCGCCGAGGCCGCCGAACGCATCCGCGCCGACGCCGACCGCCAAAGCACGGTGATCCTGGCCGAGGCCTACCGCGACGCCGAGCGGCAACGCGGCGAGGGTGACGCCCAAGCCACCGACATCTACGCTCAAGCGTATGGCAAGGACCAGGATTTTTACGGTTTCTCACGCAGCCTGACCGCTTATCGGCAAAGCTTCGGCGACAAGGGCGACATCTTGGTATTGCAACCGGAAGACTTCCAGTTTTTCCAGTACTTCAACAAGTCGCGATGAGTGGAATCGTTAGCCAGGCTGGCGCCCGCGCCGCGTTCCTCGAGGGACGCCGCCATGTGGGATGAACTGCTGGCGGCGTTCGGCTTGATGTTGGTGCTGGAAGGCATCTTGCCGTTTCTCAGTCCACGCGCCTTGCGGCAAACACTGTTGCGGATGGCCAAACTGGAGGATCGCGCGCTGCGCTTGGTTGGATTATCCAGCATGTTGCTGGGGCTGTTGGTGCTGTATGTATTCCGCTGAGTTCGCCCGATCGTCCTCCACACGGTTTTTCCGAATCTCACGACTTTCCTCCCACCATGACCGCTGAAGATCGCTGGCTGCTTCCCGAAGGTATCGAAGAAATCCTGCCGCCCGCCGCTGGCCGGATGGAGCGGCTGCGCCGCGAGTTGCTCGATCTGTACGAAAGCTGGGGTTACGAGCTGGTCATTCCCCCACTGATCGAGTTTCTGGAGTCGCTGCTGACCGGCGCCGGTAACGACCTGGAACTGCAAACCTTCAAACTGACCGACCAGTTGAGTGGACGGATGATGGGGGTGCGGGCCGATATGACGCCGCAGGTGGCCCGGATCGACGCGCATTTGCTCAAACGCTCCGGACCTGTCCGCTTGTGCTACATGGGTACGGTGCTACGCACCCGAGCCGATGGCTTTGGCGGTTCGCGCAGTCCGTATCAGGCCGGGGTAGAGCTGTACGGTCACCGTGGCCACGAGAGCGATCTGGAAGTGTTGATGCTGATGCTGGAAACCCTGCAAGCGGTGGGTATCGGTGCGGTGCATCTGGATTTGGGACATGTGGCGGTGTTCCGCGCGCTGATCCGTCAGGCCGGGCTGGACCGGGAGCGCGAGGGGCTGCTGTTCGAGGCGTTGCAGCGCAAGGCTTTACCGGAAATACGCCAGCAACTGGCCGTCTGGGCGTTGCCGATGCCGTGCGAACAGGCATTGCTGGCGTTGGCCGAGTTGAATGGGGGACCGGAGGTGCTGGACGAGGCGGACTTGCGTTTGGCGGCGGCCGGCGAGGACGTGCGCGACGCGTTGGCGACGTTGCGGCGGCTGATGGCGGCCCTGCTGCGGCGCTGGCCGGAACTGCCGGTTCACATCGATCTGGCCGAACTGCGGGGGTATCACTATCACACCGGCGTGCTGTTCGCGGCCTATGCGCCGGGACAGGGGCAGGCGGTGGCGCAAGGCGGGCGTTACGACGAGATCGCTCAGGTGTTTGGCCGAGCCCGCCCGGCGACCGGTTTCAGCACCGATCTGGCGACGCTGCTGCGGTTGGCTCCGGCGGCGGCGGTCACCGCCCACGGCATTTACGCCCCGTCGGTCGAGGACGCGGCGCTGGAGCGGCGGGTGGCGAAATTGCGGAACCGGGGGGAGCGGGTGATTCGCGCCTTGCCGGGCGCGGAGGCGGTTCCCGAAACCCTGGGTTGCGATCGGCTGCTGGTCCGGCGGGATGGGGAATGGGATGTGCTGCCCTTGCCGACGCGCTCCGCCCACGAATGAATGGCTTTTTATCAGGAAATATCGGGATGCTGACATGGGCAAGAATGTAGTCATTATCGGTGCGCAGTGGGGCGACGAGGGCAAGGGCAAGGTCGTCGATCTGCTCACCGAGCGCGCCGCGGCGGTGGTGCGGTTTCAGGGCGGGCACAATGCCGGGCACACGCTGGTCATCAACGGCCATAAAACCGTACTGCATCTGATTCCTTCCGGCATCCTGCGCGAGGGGGTGCGCTGTCTGATCGGCAACGGTGTGGTGCTGTCGCCGACGGCGCTGCTGGTCGAGATCGACCGGGTGGAAGCACAGGGGATCGCGGTGGCGGATCGACTGCGGATCAGCGAGGCCTGTCCGCTGATCCTGCCCTATCACATCGCCCTGGATCAGGCGCGGGAGAAGGCGCGCGGCGAGCGGGCGATCGGCACCACTGGCCGCGGCATCGGGCCGGCCTACGAGGACAAGGTGTCGCGGCGGGCGGTGCGCCTGGGCGATCTGTTCCAGCGCGAGCGTTTCGCCGCCAAGCTCGGCGAGGTGCTGGATTTCCACAATTTCGTGCTGCGGAGTTATTTTCAGGCCGAGCCGGTCGATTTCCAACAGGTGTTGGATGAGACGCTGGCCATGGCCGAGCGGCTGCGACCGCTGGCGGCCGATGTGACCGAGCTGTTGGACGCGCACCGCCGGCGCGGCGACAACGTGCTGTTCGAAGGCGCGCAGGGCGCGCTGTTGGATATCGATCATGGCACTTATCCCTATGTGACCTCGTCCAATACCACCGCCGGCGGCGCGGCCACCGGCACCGGGTTGGGGCCACGCTATCTGGATTACGTATTGGGAATCACCAAGGCTTACGCCACCCGAGTCGGCGGCGGGCCGTTCCCGACCGAACTGTTCGACGAAACCGGCGAGTATCTGGCCGACCGGGGGCATGAGTTCGGTTCGACCACTGGCCGGCGGCGGCGTTGCGGCTGGTTCGACGCCGTGGCGTTGCGCCGTTCGATTCTGAACAACGGTGTGTCGGGTCTGTGCGTGACCAAGCTGGACGTGCTGGACGGGCTGGACAGCATTCGGATGTGCGTGGGCTATCGGTGCGAGGCGGAACGCCTGGACCATGTTCCCCTGGGCGCCGAGGCGCTGGCGGCCTGCGAACCGATTTACGAGGAGATGCCGGGCTGGCGGGATTCGACCTTCGGGATACGGCGTTACGAGGAGTTACCGGCCGCCGCCCGGGCTTATCTGCGGCGCGTCGAGGAGTTGACCGATACTCCGATCGACATCGTTTCCACTGGCCCGGATCGGGCGGACACCATCGTGCTGCGCGATCCGTTCGCGGAGTGAAGAGCGGAAAAACAAAAGGCCCGGCTGTTGGCCGGGCCTTTTTCAATCTGGTGCCGAAGAGAGGACTTGAACCTCCACTGGGTTACCCCAACTAAGACCTGAACCTAGCGCGTCTACCAGTTCCGCCACTTCGGCTTGAGCGTCGCGCCGCTTACGGCGACAACGGGAGCGCACTATACGGATTGCTTCCCAGCCTGTCAATCGTTTCCGATTCATATTCTTGTAACTATTTCGAAGCGTTCTCATGACTCAAAAAAAACCTGGTTCCTGGCGACAGATGGACCCTTTTCTAGCCCGGGAACGGGAGCAATACGGGCGCCCCTCTCCCAGCCGCGAGTTCATTTTGCAGTATCTGGAAGAGCGGGGGAAACTGCTGACCCTGGAAGCCCTGTGCACCGAATGGGGGATGGACGACGACTGGGAAGTCGAAGCCCTGTCCCGTCGGTTGCGGGCGATGGAGCGGGATGGGCAACTGATCCGTAATCGCCGCGACGGCTATGGATTGGTCGCCAAGATGAACCTGGTGACCGGGCGGGTGATCGGTCATGCCGAAGGCCACGGTTTTCTGATTCCCGACGAAGGCGGCGATAGCCTGTTTCTCTCGCCTCGGCAGATGCGCGAGTTGCTGCACGGCGATCGAGCGGTGGTGCGGGTGATCGGGGTGGATTATCGGGGTCGGCGCGAAGGCGCGGTGGTCGAGGTGCTGGAGCGCAACACCGAGACCGTGGTGGGCCGGTTTTGCGAGGAGCGCGGCGCCTGTTTCGTCATTCCCGACAACAAGCGCATCAATCAGGACATCATCGTGCCGCTCGATGGCCGCGGCGCGGCCCAGGCCGGCCAGATCGTCATCGTCGAGCTGATCGAGCAGCCCAGCGGGCGAACCCGGCCGCTGGGCCGGATCAAGGAGGTGTTGGGCGAGCACATGGCGCCGGGGATGGAAATACGGATCGCCATCGCCAGCCACGGCATCCCGGTGGAATGGCCGGAGACGGCGGTGGCCGAAGCGCGCGGTTTTGGGGAGGCGGTGCCGGAAGCGGCCAAGCAGGGCCGCTGGGATTTGCGGACGACGCCGTTGGTGACCGTCGACGGCGTCACCGCCCGCGATTTCGACGATGCGGTGTACTGCGAACGGCGCGGCGCCAACTGGCGATTGCTGGTGGCCATCGCCGACGTGTCTTGGTACGTGCGGCCGGATACCGCGTTGGATCGGGAAGCGCGCAAGCGCGGCAATTCGGTGTATTTTCCGGATCGGGCCATTCCGATGCTGCCGGAAGCGCTGTCCAACGGCTTGTGCTCGCTGAACCCCGAGGTGGACCGGTTGTGCATGGTCTGCGAGATGACCTTCAACGCCGAGGGCCGCATCGTCCGCTCGCGCTTCGCCGAGGCGGTGATGCGCTCCCACGCCCGGCTGACCTACAACACCGTGGCAAGCATCGTCGTCGACCGCGATCCGCGAGTCCGCGCCGAATACACCCATATCGTGCCGCACCTCGACCGATTGCACGAACTGTATCATGTGTTGCGGACGGGTCGAGAGCGGCGTGGGGCCATGGACTTCGATACGCAGGAAACCGTGATCGAATACGGGGCGGATCGCAAGATCGAGCGGATTTCGCCGACCGAACGCAACGACGCGCATCGCCTGATCGAGGAGTGCATGATCTCGGCCAACGTGGCGGCGGCGCGTTTCCTGCAGCGCCACAAGCTGCCGGGGTTATACCGGATTCACGAGGGGCCGAGCCAGGATCGTCTGAACAAGCTCCGCGCCTTTCTGGGTGAAGTAGGCTTGGGGCTGGGCGGCGGCGACAAGCCCTCGCCCCTGGACTATACCCGGTTGCTGGCTCAGGTCCGCGACCGGGCCGATGCCCATTTGATCCAGACAGTGATGCTGCGTTCCTTGGCTCAGGCGGTCTACAACCCAGGTAATGCCGGTCATTTCGGGTTGGCGTTGGAGGCTTACGCCCATTTCACGTCACCGATCCGCCGCTATCCCGACTTGCAGGTGCATCGCGCCATCCGCCACGTGCTCAATGGCGGCAAGCCGGCCGATTTCCCTTTTACCCATGCCGATCTGATCGGCTTGGGCGAGCATTGCTCGATGACCGAGCGGCGGGCCGACGAGGCGGTGCGCGATGCGGTGGAGTGGTTGAAGTGCGAGTTCATGCTGGACAAGATCGGGCAAGTGTTCGACGGCATCGTCACCGGGGTCACGGGTTTTGGCCTGTTCGTGGAGTTGCGCGAAGTCTTTGTGGAGGGCTTGGTGCATGTGACTTCCCTGCGCAACGATTATTACCAGTTCGACCCGGTGGGCCATCGTCTGTACGGCGAGCGGTCCGGGCAAGTCTATCGTTTGGGCGATGGCTTGCGGGTACGGGTGGCTCGGGTCGATCTGGACGAGCGCAAAATCGATTTCGAGCCGCTCGAAAGCAATCGTGGCGAGAAGGTTGAACGTCGGAGCCCTCGCGGTCGCCGCCGACGCAAGGAATGAAGGCTGTGACCGAGGAACTGATTCATGGCGTGCACGCGGTGGCCGCGGCGCTGAAATACGAATCGGGGCAGTTGCGTGGGTTATGGGTGGAGAGTCAGCGGCGGGATGCGCGGATGCAGGCGCTGCTGGATGAGGCAACCCGTCGGGGCGTACCGATTCGACCGGTTAGTCGGGCGGAGCTGGATCGGCTCAGCGGCGGCGTGCGCCATCAGGGCATCGTCGCGCGCTTGGCGATCCAGCGGCGGACTCACGACGAAGCGGATTTATCGGCCCTGCTGGCGGTGGCTGGACCGGCGCTGCTGCTGGTGCTGGACGGGGTGCAGGACCCGCACAACCTCGGTGCCTGTCTGCGTGGCGCGGCGGCGGCGGGCGCACAGGCCGTGATCGCGCCCGCCGACCGCGCCGCCGGTTTGAATGCGACAGTGCGCAAGGTAGCCTGCGGCGCGGCGGAGATCATACCGTTCATCGCGGTGACCAATCTAGCGCGGACGCTGCGCGAGTTGCGGCAACAGGGGCTTTGGATCGTCGGCGCGGCCGGCGAGGCGGACGCCAGTCTGTATGAAGTGGATTTTACCTTGCCGACCGCCATCGTGTTGGGCGCGGAGGAAAAGGGGCTGCGGCGGTTGACCCGTGAGGTTTGCGACCGGCTGGCGCGAATCCCGATGGCCGAGAGAGGGGTCGAAAGTTTGAATATTTCGGTGGCGGCGGGGATTTTTCTGTTCGAGGCGCGGCGGCAGCGCGGCGTGAACGCTTGATGGGGGTGCATGATGGATGCGGCGGCATTGGCGGAAAAATGGCGTGAAGTGGTCAATAGCCCGTATTTGCGGGATCTGCCTTTCAAGCTGGAATTGAACGAAGACGGCAAGGTGGAGTTTGCAATGAGCCCGGCAACCAATCGGCATTCCTATTGGCGGTTCAGAATCGGGGTTATGTTGGAGCGGACGCTGGGTGGCGAGGCACTGGTGGAATGCTCGATCCTGACCGAGCAGGGCGTGAAGGTTGCCGACGCGGTTTGGTGTTCGCCCGCCTTCCTGACGCAACATGGCCATGAGACGCCTTAGAGCCTGTTTACGATCTGTTAAGCAGTTATTGCTTCAAAGGCTTTCCATG
>JARSSH010000022.1 GCA_029624815.1 Candidatus Competibacter sp. | reverse complement strand
ACTTTCAATTTCCAATCCTTTAAGGAAGTTAAAATTGGAATTAGCTAAAGTATAACCTGGGGCTGGTAGTACAGGGCTAATTCCCGATTTTGCAGCGCTTTGCGTAGATGGCTTTCCAGAGTCAAGCGCCGGGTGGCGGCCACGTTCATCGAGCGGGAAAACATCTGATAGTTATTTCGGCCACGATCCTTGGCGTAATAAAGCGCGGTATCGGCATGCTTTAAAAGAATATCCATATCCGCGCCATCCTCGGGATACAGAGCGATACCGATGCTGCAACCGCTAAACACTTCCCTGTTATCCACCACGAATGGTCGAGCCATCGCCTCCAGCACCCGCTGCGCCACCTGGGCCGCGGCATCGGGGTGATTGATCTCGGTCAGCACGATGACGAATTCATCCCCCCCGAGCCGGGCCAGCAAATCCTGAGGCAAGGGGGTCTCCGGACGGGCGATATAAACCTGATCGCTGAACCGCAGATACTCTTGCAACCGGTGGGCCACCTGTTGCAAGAGTATGTCGCCGGTCCGATGGCCCAGTGAGTCGTTAATCCGTTTGAATTGATCCAGATCCAGGAACATCACCGCCAACAAGCGCCCGTGTATTCGGGAAATTTCTATCGCTTCCCGCAAACGCTCCTGCAACATCGTCCGGTTCGGTAATTGGGTCAGATTATCGTAATAGGCCAGGAATCGAATGCGCTCCTCGGCGTGCTTACGATCAGAGATGTCTTCGCGCAACCAGATAAAATGGGTCACCACCCCCTGTGGATTTCGAATGGCGGAAATGTGCGCCGATTCCCAGAATAAATCGCCATCCTTGCGACGGCTGCACAATTCCCCCCACCAGACATTGCCGTTGCTGACCAAGTGCTGCATGCGCTGGTATTCCTCGGCGTTCAAGGTGCTGGTTTGCAAAAAATAGGGGTTTTTTCCTTGAATTTCCTCCAAGCGATAACCGCTGACTTCGGAGAATTTTGGATTGACGTATTCAATATTGCCGCGAATGTCGGTGATCAGAATGGAGATCGGACTCTGCTCGACCACATAGGAGAGCTTGCGCATGTTCTCCTCGGCCTGGCGGCGCGCGGTCACATCCTGCCCGACCATCACCAAGCCGGTGAAAGCACCCTCGGCGTCGGCAAATCCGGAAAGGTTCCAAAGCAGTATGTGGTCATTACCGTCCAGCGCCCGCAGGGTGCTCTCGAAGTTTTTCGTTTCCCCCAACAACGCGCCCCAGTCGCCGGTTGCCAGCAAGGCGCCCGTAAAGTTTTCGCCGAGCGGCTCGCCCCGTCGCAAGGGAAAAAGCCGTTCCGCGGCCGGATTGCACTCAACCACCTTGCCCTGGCGGTCCAACACCAGGATGACGCTACCCGCCGCGTTGATCAGCGTGCGAAACCGCTCCTCGCTTTCCTGAAGATCCCGCAGAACTCTGTTGGCGCGCAGGATATAGCGCACCCGCTGGTACAGGATCAACCATTGGATCGGCTTGGTAATGAAATCGGTCGCTCCGGCCTGATAAGCCTGTTCGATGGATTCGGCATCATCCAGGCCGGTGACCATGACGATCGGCAAATTCCGACCTCTGGCCAAGCCCCGCAGCGCAGCGCAGGTTGCAAACCCGTCCATGCCCGGCATCACGACATCCAGCAACACCAAGTCGGGCGGGTGTTGCCGGAAGACCTCAAGCGCCTGCTCGCCGCTGGCGGCTTCCACAATGGAAAATCCACCCTGCCGGAGCGAGGCGCCGACCAGCAAGCGTTGGCTGTCGTCATCGTCCACGATCAGGACCAATGGCTGCCCGGTCTGCTCCATCGTTTTCCCTTGCGGGCCATACGGACTACAAATGGTTTTAGTCGGTGACTCCACGGAAATTGTCGCCCTTCACTTTTCTTGCGTCAGTTGCCCCCGCAGCGCGGTCCGGACCTTGGCGAATTCCTGTTCGATAGCCAT
The DNA here is from genome assembly GCA_029624815.1 of Candidatus Competibacter sp. GTDB lineage: Bacteria > Pseudomonadota > Gammaproteobacteria > Competibacterales > Competibacteraceae > Competibacter. The sequence goes on along the minus strand of JARSSH010000022.1, from coordinate 22,781 downwards.
CACATAAACCATCGCATCCGGCACTGGTCCCGCCCGCGCCATCATTTCCAGTTCCTTGCACAATCGCTGCATCCGCATCGCCCCCACATTGGCGCTACTGGATTTCAGGGTGTGCGCCACGGTCCGCAACTCCTCGCGCTCCCCGGTATCCGCCGCGCCACGCAATTGCTCCAGCAGGGTCGAAGCACCGCGTTGATACAAATCGATCAACCGCTCCATCAGCCCCGGCGAACCGTTCCGCTGCATCTCTCGAATGCTTTTCAGCACCGCCATGTCCAGTACCGCCGGTGGGTTATTTTGGACCATGGCGACAGGCGCGACGGGCGGCGTTTCGTCGGATACCGGCGCCATGAAAGCGACCCGACCGGCCGCTTGATCCACGGTTTGCGCAAAGGCCGGCAACCAGCGCTTCAGCACCGTCGCCAGCTCTTTCCAGACAAACGGCTTACAGAGATAGTCGTCCATTCCGGCTTCCAGACAACGCTCACGATCACCGCGAATCGCGTGAGCCGTCACCGCCACGATGGAAAGGCGTGGCGGCGCGCCCGAACCACCGCCGGAGCGCTCGCGCGCCCGAATGACCGCCGTGGCCTGGAAACCGTCCATGACCGGCATTTGGCAATCCATCAGTACGACATCGTAGGCCTGTTGGGCAAGTCGATCGATGGCTTCCCGGCCGTTGCCGGCGATATCCACTTCACAACCCGCCTGGATCAACATCGTGCCCGCCACCTCCCGATTGACGGGATTATCCTCGACCAGCAGAACGCGGGCGCCGGGGAAACGCAGGTGCTGCGGTGCGTCCAGGCTGTTTTCTTCCTCCGACCGTGGCCGGTCGGTGTCCACATCCTTGAGCAGCTTGCGCAAGCACCGGTGTAATGCCGCCTTGCGCACCGGCTTATGCATGTGCAAAGCGCGCGCCTGACGGGCCTTGTCGTACTGATCGCCTCGAAACGTCGCCGATGTCAACAAAATCAATTTGGTATCGCGCAATTGCAATTCGTTGTAAATGGCCAGCGCCAAATCCGGCCCACTCATCCCTGGCATGATCCCATCCAGTAAGGCAACCGTATAGGGATCGCCACCCTGGCGTGCGTCATTCAGCAGGCGCAAGGCTTCCGCGCCATCGACCGCGCTGTCGCTGCGCATGCCCCAGGCATCGAGCAAATGGCTCAGAATTTCCCGATTGGTACGGTTGTCGTCCACCACCAGCGCACGCAAGCCTTTCAGATCGCTCAACAACTCGGCTTCCCGTACCACTGTCCCGTCAGCCGCGCGCTGGAACTCCAAAACAAACCAAAAATTCGATCCCCGACCCACAGCGCTCTCCACGACAATCTCACCCCCCATCATCGCCACCAGTTGCTTGACGATCGTCAAGCCCAAACCGGTGCCGCCGTATTTGCGGGTGGTGGAGCCATCGGCCTGATCGAAGGCATTGAAGATACTCCGCCGCGCTTCTTCGGAAATGCCGATCCCGGTGTCACGAACCTCGAAGCGCAGGCGATAAGCCGTGGCGCTCTGTTCAATCACGCTCACCTGCGCGATCACTTCGCCATGCTCGGTGAATTTGATCGCATTGCCTACCAAATTGGCGAGAACTTGGCGCAGACGAACGGGATCTCCGGAAACGGCGACCGCCTTTGAAGGGAGTGAGCAAGCCAATTCCAAACCCTTGCGCTGCGCCTGCTCAGCGAACAAAGTCACCGTTTCCTCGACCTGTTCCAAAAGATTGAAGTCGATGGATTCCAGCTCCAGCTTACCGGACTCGATCTTGGAAAAATCCAATATGTCGTTGATTACATTTAGTAAATTGACACCCGACTGATGAACGATATCCATAAAATGGCGCTGTTTGGATTGCAGACCGGTTTCCATCAACAAATCCACCATGCCCAGAATGCCGTTCATGGGGGTGCGGATTTCGTGACTCATGTTGGCCAGAAATTGGGATTTCGCTTGATTGGCGGCCTCGGCCCGCTCCTTGGCGACGCTCAATTCGTCAACCAGGTGGCGCAATTCGGTGTTGGCGGCGGAAAGATCGAGCGTGCGCGCCGCGACTTCCGCTTCCAGACCCGCGCTGTAATGGGCCAGTTCGGCGTCGCGGCGCTGAACTTGAGCCAGCATGTCGTTAAACCCATCCACCAGCGCGCCCAATTCGTCATCGCTGGCGCGCATCACCCGCACAGCATAATCACGGGTTGTGGCGATTTCGCGCATGGCGCCGCGCAATTGCAGGATCGGCCCGGAAATCACGGCCTGAAATCGCGCGGCCAGCAGCGCCGCCAGCACCAGCGAAGCGACCAGCAGCCCTGCAATGATCCAGTAATAGCGGTTCAGATTTTCACTCAATTCGTGCAAATCCGAATAAATCACGACACAACCCAGCGTCTGGCCATCCTGCTGAATCGGGGCTTTGACGACCAGCATTCGATTTTGACCGCCGAAAAACTTACCCTCGCTCAGCGTCACCTGCTCGCTTTTCATCTCCTGTTTCGCATCGTGCTTATCCAGTTCCGCACCCCATCGGCGTATCTGGTCCCGCTGCTTGTCGGTCAGATCGGCCGCCCGATATTCCGCCAACATTTTATTCTCGGGGTCGTCGATGACGGCATAGGGCACATCGGACTTGGCGCGCAACACCGCCAGATTTTGCTCGGCGGCCTTGATATCGTTGAAGAGCAGAGCGGAAGCCGTATTGGCGCCGATGACATCGGCCAGCGTTACAAGCTGAGCCTGGGCCACTTTGCGCTGGGAATAGGTTTCGTTGACGGCGAGCGCCACCCCAACCACGAGCAATACCAAGGCACTGGTCAGCAACATGACCATCATGAGTTTGTTTTTTATCGACAGCTTGTCAAAGACAATCATCAATTTCTTCCAGCCTTAATCAACGATGGTGGCCAACTTGAGTAGTTGCGAACTCAGTTTAAGATTGGCCCGATGGGTAGCTTGGATACTGATATTGAAGCGGATACGCTGCTCAGTCTTAAACAATTCAATCATGCCACCCGCTTGAGCAAAACCGTTAATATCGCTGACAGTCAATACCGGCAGGCGGGCGAGTTTCAGCAGCACGGTCTTGAACTGTTCTTGGTCCGCTCGTCCAATGAATACGACATGGCATTGATCGAGCCTGGCCGTCAAGGAGATAATGCGCACCTCCACCGGATGGCTATCGACATTTTTGTTGGAGATCGCCGCCAGCGTGTCGCCAAACGGATTGTCGCCAGCAATACAGATAACCAATGGCGCATCGTGATTCGAGAACGTCCCGGATGGCCATTCAACAAATTTGGCGAAGTTGTATAGATAAGCCGCCTTGACCGCATATTCGTCGTAGACTTCCGGACAAACCGACCTCGCCACCAGCACCGCGATCAGGAATGCCAGCCAGCGGCGCATGTGCTTCACCGATCCTCGCCAACGGGTGGGAGCGCTGCCCGCGCCATCCGCAAGTTGCTTAACGAGTTGCTTAAAATGACCATTGCATTTGGCCGTACACGCTACGTTGAACTTCAACCGGATAGGTGTAGGCTTCCTGTATAAACTCCAAGTGACTTTTGTCCAACAAATTGGCGCCGACCAGCGAAAACGCCAAATCCTTGCGGGGCCGCCATCCCAGGCGCAGATTCAAGCTGAAATACGGGTCGATCTTGACCCTGTTGAACGGAGAAAGAGTAGGGATCGAGTCATCCTTGTTGACATAACGTCCCCATGCATCCAATTCAAGATCGTTTGATAAATTCCAGGATGAAAGCAATGAAATCTGATTCAGGGATCCTTCGCCGCCGCCACTCACCGGATCATTGGGATTCTCGATATCGCTATACAAATACGAGTAGGCAAGCTGCAATCGCCAGGTTTGCGTCGGACGCCAGTCCGCCGCCAATTCAAATCCGGCGTTATAACCGGATTGGGCATTCTGCAACTGGATTGGCGCCACCAAATAGGGCGGGATGACGCCGGTTTCCAGATAGGGCGTTCCGGGAACCGCGCCGACCACTTGCGCATAGTCGTTGTAGAAGACGGTCGCATCCATGGAAAATTGTTCGGCCAACCGCGCGCGGTAGCCAATTTCGTAGGCGATGAGCTTTTCGGCTTCGAGTTGACTGTTTCCAGACAGTGTGATCAAGGTTGGCAGGTTTCCCGTCAATGGCGACGGCGGCAAGACATACAGATTGGCTTGCACGGTGTCCTCGCCGCGTGACGGAGTGCGGATAGCGCGCGATATCGCCGCCCAAAAACGATGATCGGTATGCGGCGTCCATAACATCCGGATGCTGGGCTGCCACTCCCAACCCGTATAGTCGTTGCGCTCAAGCTTGACGCCGGCCGTCAACCGCAATTGCTCCGGAATCAGGTCCACTTGATCCTGAATGAAGGCGCTGAACAACTCCGTCGTTGCGCTGGCGGGATCAACAGTCGCGAACATGGTATCGGCGAACCGATCCCCATTGCGCCGATAGCCCAACCCCCAAACGATTTCCTGTCGATCATCCAGCGCAAAACTGTGCTGGAAATCCAAGTCAAATGTATCCGTGTCAACGGCGTATAACGGTTCTTCACGATCCGCGTATTGGTAATACGCTTGCAGCCCCATCCGCGATGTCGCGGAGTATTGATGCTCCCAACGCGCCTGCACGCTGCCGCCCGCGGCATCGATCTTCGCTAATTGCTGTTCGGAAAAGGCTGAAACAAAGGTGGGGAAGGCATAATTCTGATCAAAATTTCCCTTGTAGTAGTCACCCTGCACGGCGACCTTGTCCTGGGCCGATGGCGTCCAATCGAGACGGAATCCGCCCTTGCCGATGTTCCAGCCATCGTTCGCGTCGCGACCGTCGGGGGTTACCAAGCCATCGCGCTCGGTGAACTGCCCGTAAACCCGATATTGGGCGTTGTCGCCCAACTTGCCGCCATAGCGAACGCCGGCGATGGCCCGCTCTTCATTACCCGCGGTCAACGCCGCCAATCCACCCTGCGTGTTCTGGCTATTCTTGGTGATGATGTTGATGACGCCGCTTACCGCGTTGGCGCCCCACAAACTGCCGCCAGGGCCGCGAATGACTTCGATCCGTTCGATATCGGGCAGGAATAGATCCTGCAATTCCCAATACACGCCAGCAAAGACCGACGTGTAGATCGAACGACCATCAATCAAGACCAGCAACTTGTTGGCAAAGCGGCCATTAAAGCCGCGAATGGTGATGGCCCAACGGCTGGAATCAATGCGAGCCACTTCCACGCCGGGCGCGAGCCGCAACGCCTCCATCACGTTGGTGACCCCCGACCGCCGAATATCGTCGGCGGTGATGACGAAAACCGCCGACGCGGTGTCCTGCACGGCTTGTTCGATCTTCGCCGCCGATACCACTTTGATCTGCATCAAATCCTCGATGCTGAACTGGGTCAAGTCCGGGGACGCGGCGCGCACTTGACCCACCGTCGCCATGCAACCAGAGAAAATTACCGTTATCAAATTCTTATGCACGTTCCCGCACGACATGGAGCTGGCCCCTGAACGATATTTTGATTAACTCTTATAATAACTTGATAAATATCAAGAAAAGCTTGTCGCGATTGTCCTGGAAATTCTACCCGAATCGGAAGATTGTTTTCCGGAAATCGCCTAAGGCGTTGCGTGTGAAGAAAAATCGCGAATTGGGCGGTTTCCTGGCAAGGACAAAACCGCCACCGACTCGACATGCGCGGTGTGCGGGAACATATCCAGCACCCCAGCGCTTTCCAGCCGGTAACCGTGGCGGTGCGCCAACTGGCCCACATCCCGCGCCAGCGTGGCCGGGTGGCAAGACACATAGACTATCCGTCGCGCGCCCAGCGCGGCCACGCGCGGCATCGTTTCCAAGGCGCCGGAACGGGGTGGATCAAGCAAAATTAGATCGTAACCACCCCGCGCCCAGGCCTGATCGTTCAAATCACCAGTCAGATCGGCGGCGTGAAAAGTGGCGTTTGCAACATCGTTGCGCGCGGCATTGCGCCTTGCCCACTCCACCAGGCTGACGTCGCCTTCCACGCCGACCGCCTCCCGCGCCCGGCGGGCCAGCGCCAAGGTGAAGTTACCCAGCCCACAAAACAAATCCAGCACCCGATCATCCGGCCCGATTTGCAGCAGATCGCAAGCCCGTCCGACCAGTTGCCGGTTGATGGCGGCGTTGATCTGAATGAAGTGCCAGGGCTGAAATTCCAGGTCGAGATCGAAATCCGGCAAGCGATAACCAAGCTCTGGCTGCTCCGGCCACAATGCTTGCACGCTGTCCGGCCCACCCGGTTGCAGATAGAGCGCAAAACCGCGCCGCTCGCCGAACGCCTGGAGTCGCACCCGATCTTCCTCGCTCGGCGGCGCCAGCACCCGGAAACTCAGCCCTATCCTTTCATCGCCACCGGCAACCTCGATTTGGGGCAACCGGTCGCGAATGGACAGGCTATCGATGAGTTGCGCCAGTTCCTCCAACCGGCTACCCACCCGCTCGTCCAGCACCTCGCAGCGGCGCAGATCCGCCACGAATGGACTGTGCCGCTCACGAAAACCCACCAGGACGCGCCCTTTCTTGGCAACGTGCTTGACCGCCAGCCGCGCCCGCCGCCGGTAACCCCACAACGGCCCGATCATGGGCTCCAACACCCGTTCCGGCCGGACCTTGCCGATATGAGCCAAGCTGTCCAGCAACCAGCGCTGCTTGGCGGCGAGCTGCCCGGACGGTTGCAAATGCTGCAGGGCGCAGCCGCCGCAGACCCCGAAATGCGCGCAGCGCGGTTCGATCCGCTCTGGCGCGGCCTGCAAGACCTCGACCGTGCGCGCCTCGTCGCGGCGACTCCGGCGGGCGGTGTAGACGCAGCGGACTTCCTCACCCGGCAACGCCCCCTCGACAAACACGGCTTTGCCATCCCGCCGTGCGACACCCTGACCTTCGTGCGTCAGGTCATCGACGCGAACAACGAACGGCTCCGCCGGAATTTTTGATTTTTTGGCCATTGTGCTTAACGAATTGGATTTTCCCCTCCTCGGACAAGGAGGGGTGGCGCGATGCGCCGGGAGGGTTCGAGCCTTTAACCGGGAAACAGTCCCGTGGATAGATAACGGTCGCCGCGGTCGCAGATGATGGTGACGATCACCGCGTTCTCGACCTCCCGCGCCAACCGCAGCGCCACCGCCACCGCGCCGCCCGCCGACACCCCGCAGCAGATGCCTTCCTCGCGCGCCAGCCGGCGAGTGATCTCCTCGGCTTCCGCCTGACCGACATCCAGGGTTCGATCCACTCGCGCCGGGTCGAAGACTTTTGGCAAGTACTCCAGCGGCCAGCGGCGGATGCCGGCGATGCAGGATCCTTCGGTCGGCTGCACGCCGACAATCTGTACGCGGGGATTCCGTTCCTTGAGATAGCGCGACACCCCCATGATGGTGCCGGTGGTGCCCATGGCGCTGACGAAATGAGTCACCCGACCGCCGGTGTCGCGCCAGATTTCGGGACCGGTGGTTTCGTAGTGCGCCAGCGGATTGTCGGGGTTGCCGAACTGGTCAAGCACCCGTCCCTGCCCTTCCCGCTCCAGCCGCGCGGCCAGGTCGCGGGCGCCCTCCATGCCTTCTTCCTTGCTCACCAGAATCAGTTCGGCGCCGTAGGCCCGCATCGCCGCCCGTCGCTCGACGCTCTGGTTTTCCGGCATGATCAGTTTCAAGCGATAGCCTTTCATCGCCGCGATCATCGCCAGCGCGATGCCGGTATTGCCGCTGGTCGCCTCGATCAGCACATCGCCGGGCCGGATCTCGCCGCGCGCCTCGGCTCGCTCGATCATGCTCAACGCCGGCCGATCCTTGACCGAACCGGCGGGATTGTTGCCCTCCAGTTTTCCCAGAATGAGACTGGTGCTGTTTCCCGGCAGCCGCCGCAACCGAACCAGCGGCGTATGGCCGACCGTGGATTCGAGCGCCGGATAGCAAAACCCGGATTTCTCTTGCATCTCGTCTTGAGAAAAGGCGTCATCAAACATTTTCCTGCCCCGTCAATTGTGATAAAGGATTATACCTGCCACTTACTCGGGCAGACCGCGCGAATCCAACCCCATTTCGCCCAAAGCCAGCCGCGGCCCGCGCCATCCACCGACCTCAAGCAAGCCAACGCCCATCATGCCCCACTTCGGTTCGACCCTCCTCCAGAGCTGTTTCCTGTTCTGTTGCCTCACGCTGGCGGTCGGCCCGCTGAGCGCCCAGGAACCCGAACCGCCGCCCGCCGCCAACCCGCCCCTGATCCTGACCGTCGAAGGCGTGGACGACGCCTTGCGTGACAATGTGCTGGCTTATCTGGAAATTAATCGCTATGTCGGCAAGTCCGCGCCGGACGAAGCCCGCCTGCGCTGGCTGCACAACAACGCCGAGCGCGAAATCCGCCGGGCGCTGGAGCCGTTCGGCTATTTCGAACCCGCCATCGAGTCGTCCCTGACCCGCACGCCGGAAGATTGGGAGGCGCGCTACCGCATCGAACCCGGCCGACCGCTGCGCATCGCCGAACTCGACGTCCAGGTGCTGGGCGAGGGCGCGCAAGACCCCACCTTTCAAAAACTGCTGGACAACCTGCCGCTGGCCCAGGGTCAAATCCTGGATCAGCCCAAATACGAACAGATCAAGTCCGCGATGGAGTCGCTAGCGACCGAACGCGGCTATTTCAATGCCCGCTTCGCCGAACGCACCGTCCGCGTCGACCTGCGGACCTACGATGCAACCATCCACCTGCACTACGACACCGGCCCGCGCTACCGTTTCGGCAACATCGCCTTCAAGCAGGATTTTCTGTCGCCCGAACTGCTGGCCCGCTACCCCCGCTTCAAGCCGGGCGATCCCTACAACGTCAACCAACTGCTGAAGCTGCAAAGCGACCTCGGCAACAGCAATTACTTCGGCCAAGTGGAAGTCAACGCACCGCCCGACGCCGGCACCGATACCGCGCCGGTCGATGTGACGCTGGAGCCGGGCAAGCAGCGCAAATACAGCGCCGGCCTGGGTTACGGCACCGACACCGGCTTCCGCGGCAAGCTGCGCGCCGAGCAGCGCTGGCTCAACCCGCAAGGCCATCATTACGAGGCCGAACTGGGATTTTCCCAAATCAAATCGCTGGTCGGCTTCAAGTACATGATTCCCGGCGCCGACCCGACCACCGACGAATACGCCATCACCGCCGGCTACATCCGCCAGAGCGACGACGACAAGGACTACGAAACCTACAAAATCGGCGGCAGCTTGCAGCAGCAGGACGGCAAGTGGTTGAAAAATTACAATTTGAACTTGCAGTACGAAGAATACACCATCGGCAACCAACCCTCGCCCGAGCAATCGCTGTTGCTGATTCCCGGCCTGAACTGGACCTGGGTGGACGCCGACGACCGCGCCTATCCCCGCCGTGGCCTGCTGTTCGGCTTCGGATTGCGCGGCGCATCGACGGCGCTGCTATCGGACACCAATTTCCTGCAAGGACTGTTGCAACTGCGCTGGATCCACGGTTTGAACGACGCCAGTCGGCTGCTCGTCCGCGGCAATCTCGGCGCCACGGCGGTCGATAACTTCAATAAGCTGCCGACCTCCTTGCGCTTCTTTGCCGGCGGCGATGCCAGCGTGCGCGGCTACGCCTACGAAAGCATCGGCCCCACCGATTCCGAGGGCACCGTGATCGGCGGCAAGAACCTGGTGGTGGCCAGCCTGGAATACGAGCATCGGGTTTGGGGGGACTGGGGCGTGGCGGCTTTCGTCGACACCGGCGACGCTTTCGACGGCGCGTCTCCCGATCTGAAAACCGGCGTCGGGCTGGGCCTGCGCTGGCTCTCGCCGGTCGGTCCGCTACGGGTGGATTTCGCCACTGGCCTGGATCGCCCGCCGGGCAGCGCCTTTCGTTTTTCCTTCAGCATCGGACCCGATCTATGAGCGTCGCCCGCCTGCTGCGCCGTACCCTGTACTGGCTGCTGTCGCTGCCGCTGATTTTGCTGCTGCTAGGATTGCTGATCGCCGGTTTCGCGGTCTCCACCGAAACCGGCTTCAACAGCCTGCTGGCGCTGGCGCAGCGGGTGCTGCCCGGCCAGCTCAGCTACGACCAGGCCAGCGGCCGGCTGCTGGGACCGCTGCGGATCGAAGGATTGCGCTACCAGGACGGCCCGCTGCGGGTGGCGCTGGCCAGTGGCGAATTCGACTGGCAGCCGGCCGACCTGTTCGACGCCGCGCTCAACGTCACCCGCCTGCACGTCGATGGCCTGGAACTGGATCTGCCGCCCGGCGAGGATACGCCGCCCTCGAACCAGCCCCTCGAACTGCCCGATATTCAGTTGCCGCTGGCGCTCGCCGTCGCCGACCTGCACGGCCGAAATATCGAGATTCGTCCGGCCGGCGCCGAACCCGTCCGGATCGACGCCGTCACCCTGAAAGCGCGCACCGAGGCCGAGACCCTGCTCGTCGAAGTGCTGGACGTGCGCTCGCCGCTGGCCGATGTCCGGCTGGACGGCCGGATCGCCCCCGTTGGCGGCTATCCGCTGCAAATCCGGCTCGACTGGCGCGCGCCGGTCCCGGAGTACGGCGATTTCAAGGGCACGGGCGAACTGAGCGGCGCGCTGCGCGATCGCCTGGAATTGACCCAAAAAATCAGCGGGGCGGCGGCGCTGGAACTGCGCGGCGAGGTTCGCCAAGCGCTGGCCAAAGAGCCCGCCTGGTCGGCCACCGTCAAGCTGGACGTGGCCGACCTGAAACCTTTCGCCCCCGACCTGGCCGGCAAGCCGTTGGCCGCTCGAATCAAGGCGCAGGGCGTGTTGACCCGCTTCGAGGGTCAGGGCGAAATCCAGGCCACCCTGCCGGAACTCGGTCCCGCCACCCTGCGCTTTTCCGCCGCCGGCGACGACCAGGCGGTGCGATTGGACACCCTGAAGCTGACCGCCGCCGACCGGCCGCTGGCGCTGGACGCCAAGGGCGACCTGCAATTCGCCGAATTGCGCTTCAAAGCCAGCGGACAATGGCGGTCGCTGGTCTGGCCGTTGACCGGTCCCGCCCAAGTGGAAAGCGCCAGCGGCGAGTTCGCCGCCGAGGGTACGCCCCTGGATTACCGGTTCCGGTTCGCCGCCGAACTGCAAGGCCCCGAGATCCCCAAGGGACGCTGGACGTTCGACGGTCAGGGTTCCGATCAGGCGGTGCGAGCGATCCGATGGAGCGGCCAGACCCTGGAGGGCACCCTCGAAGGCACCGTCGATGCCACCTGGGCGCCCGCCGTGAGTTGGAACGCGACACTGGCCGGCGCCGGCCTGAATCCCGGCGCGCAGTGGAAAGAAGTACCCGGCAAACTGAACCTGCGGCTCAAAAGCGATGGCGGACTGGACAACGGCAAGCTGCGCGCCAACGTGTTGCTGGAGGAATTGGCCGGCACGCTGAGCGGCCAGTCCGTGCGCGGCAGCGCCGATGTCAGCGTGCTGGATCAGGATCTGACCATTAAGACTCTGCGCTTGAACGCCGGCCCGGCCCGGCTGGAGGCGGAAGGCGTGCTGGCGAAACGCTGGGATTTGCGCTGGACGTTGGACGCGCCAGAGCTGAAATCGCTGCTCCCCGGCCTGAGCGGCGGCGTGGCTAGCACCGGCACGCTCGGCGGCTCCCGCGACCGCCCGCGGGTAGCGACCCGCTTCACGGTTCGGAACCTGCGCCAGGGCGACACCCAAATCCAGAGCCTGCAAGGTGAAGCCGACGTCGATGTCGGCGGCCGCGACCGTTCCCGGCTGACACTGACCGGCGAAGGGCTGGTGCTGGGCGGCCAGCGCTGGAAGTCCGTGACCCTGGACGGCGGCGGCACGCCGGACGCGCACGAACTCAAGGCCGAATTGAGCGGCGATCCAGGCCGCTTCGCGCTGGCGCTGGCCGGCAAACTGCAACTGCCGGCGCTGGCGTGGCAGGGGCGCATCACCCAACTGACGGCCAAGGACACCCTCGCCGGCGCGTGGAGCCTGGAAAAAGCGGTCGCCGTGCAGGCTGCCGCCGATAAAGCCAGCCTCGATGGCGCCTGTCTGGTCAGCGCTCCGACCCGGCTTTGTCTGCAAGGCCAGTGGAACGGTACACGCGGCTTCAACGGTCGCGCGCGGCTCCAGAATCTCCAGCCGGAGCGCTTCAAGCAATTTCTGCCGCCCGGCATGAACCTAACGACCCGCATCGACGCCCAGGCCGAAGCGAACGGCGGACCCAACGGCGCGCTGCAAGGCAAGCTCAATCTCGACATCGCCCCCGGCGCCCTGCAAATGCTGGCGGACGGCCGCACGCTGCGCTTCACCCTCAAAGGCGGCACCCTGCGCGCCCAGACCGACGGACGCACCGCAACCGGTCAGCTTAAGCTGGATCTGGCGCAGACAGGGCAGTTGCAGGCCGACGCCCAGGTGCGCGATCCCCTCGGCGCCGCCCGCGTGGACGGTAAAATCGTCGCCGCCATCACCGATCTAGGCATCGTCTCGCTGTTCGCGCCGCAAGCGCAGGAGGTTACCGGCCAACTGCGGGCCGATGTCAACGTGACCGGCGCGCTTCCCAAGCTGGTGCTGCGCGGCGCGATTCGCCTGGAAAACGCCGGCGCGGCGATCCCGGCGGCCGGCATCAAACTGGAAAATTTGCAGTTCGCCGCCACCAGCACCGGTCAGGGACCGTTGCAACTGAGCGGCTCGGTGCGCTCCAAACCCGGCCAACTGCAACTGAGCGGCGAAGTGGAGCCGCTGAAACCGCAACTGCGGCTGAGCATCAAGGGCCAGGACTTCCAGGCTTACGACACCTCGGATATCCGCATTCGGCTCAGCCCGGACCTGAATCTGGATATCACTCGCGAGTTGGTGCGCGTCGAAGGGCAGGTCGTCATCCCGCAGGCGTATTTGAGCCCCGGCGGCGTGGGCGACGGCCCGAGCCCGGTCGCATCTTCCGAAGACGTGGTGATCGTCAACGATCGCGACGGCAAGGCAAACCCCCAGGCCAAGGGACCGGCCCTCCATGTCCGGGTGCGCGTCATCCTGGGCGACGACGTGCAAGTGGTCACCCCGGCTTTCCAGGGCAAGCTCAGGGGCAACCTGCTGGTGGTGCAAACGCCGGAGCTGGCGCCGCGTGGCAGCGGCAGCGCCGAAATCGTCGCGGGCACATACAAGATTTACGGCACGGAAATCGACATTCAGCGCGGGCGGGTGCTGTTCAGCAACAGCCCGCTCGACAACCCCGGACTGGATATACGGGTGGCCCGCACGTTCAACAGCCGCCTCAGCGACGACACCACGGTCGGCGCCCAAGTCCAGGGCACGCTAAAGAAGCCGCGACTGACCCTGTTTTCCGATCCGTCGATGCCCCAAGGTGACATTCTCTCCTACCTGGTCCTGGGCCGGGCTCCCCAAGGGGGCGGCGGCGAATCGGCGATGCTGTTCAAGGCCGCCAGCGCCTTGGGTGTGGGCGGGGACGCACTCGCCAAGGGTCTGGGCAGCGCGGTTGGGCTGGACACCGTGCAACTCGATACGGGAAACAACGGAAAAAATGGGACCGACGAGGAAGGCACGTCGCTGACGCTCGGCAAGTATCTGACCCCGGACCTGTACGTCGGGTACGGGGTCGGTTTGATCAATGCCGTCAACACCATCTACATCAAGTATCGGCTGACCAAGCGACTGATGTTCGAATCCGATAGTAGCGTTCTCGGCTATGGCGCCGATCTGATCTACAACATCGAACGTTGAATCGCGCCCGCTCAAGAACTGAGGATGGCTCAGCGCGAATAGTCCGGCTCGTTGCCGACCCTCCACTTGATGTTGCAACCGATGCTGGGCCGCTGCGCGGCCGAAACCGGCTGACCGGCCAGCAGCGCATCCGCCGCCGCCCGCAGGTCGCTCCCGGTCACCGGAACATCGTTGCCCGGCCGGCTGCCGTCGAACTGGCCGCGATACGCCAGCTTGCGGCCGGCGTCGAACAGGAAAAAATCCGGGGTGCAAGCGGCGCGGTACGCCTTGGCGACCGCCTGACTTTCGTCGTGGAGATAAGGAAAGGGATAGCCGAAGGTCTTCGCTTCCTCGGCCATTTTCGCCGGACTGTCATCGGGATAGTTGGCGGCATCGTTGGCGCTGATGGCCACGATGGCCAGACCCCGTGCTCGATAGTCGAGGGCGAACCGGATCAGCCCCTGGCGAATGTGCTTGACGAACGGGCAATGGTTGCAGATGACCATGACCAGCAGGGCCTGAGCATCGTGAAAATCGGCCAGGGTCACGGTCTTGCCGGTCGCCGGTTCGGGCAGGCTGAAATCGGGAACCGGCGTACCCAGCGGCAACATGGTGGAAGCGGTTTGAGCCATGATCTTGAATCTCCCAAACGAAATAGTCTGATCGGACATGACGCGCGGGCCAGCGACCCGCGCCCGAACTCCGGATCAGACCCTCCGCCACGGCGTTCGGTTGCGCCGCGGCTTGTTGGAACCCGCCACCCTGGTTTAAAGACGCGACAGGCGTTCAAATCGATTTTCCAACCGACCGCGCTCCGAACCAAGCGGACAACTAACGGTCAATCCCGACGATTCGGATGGTTTTCCAACCCTCCGCCGCATCACGACCCATTAAACCGACCCCCCATTCAAGGAGAATCATTTCATGCAACGCTCAAGGCAACCGTTCTGGCTGGTCGCTATCCTCGCCCTGCTGTGGAGCGCGGCCGCCAGCGCGGCGGACTATCCCGATTTCGTCACCCTGGTCGAACGCTATAGCCCGGCGGTGGTCAGCATCAACACCAAATCGGAACCCAAGGAAAAGGATCGGCCTTGGCGCGGCCATCCGTCGATCCCCGAAAATAGCCCATTCTTCGACTACTTCAAGAAATTCTTCGACCAGATGCCCGAGATGAGCCCGCAACCACGCTCTTCGGTCGGTTCCGGTTTCATCCTCTCCGCGGATGGCTACGTGGTCACCAACGCCCATGTCGTCGAAGACATGGACAGCATCGTCGTCGGCTTGTCCGACCGCACTGAACTGCCCGCCGAGGTCGTCGGCAAGGACAGCCGCAGCGACATCGCCCTGCTTAAGGTCAAAACCGACGCCCCCCTGCCAACCGTCAAGATCGGCGCCATCGACAAGGTCAAGGTCGGACAGTGGGTGCTGGCCATCGGCTCGCCCTTCGGCTTCGAGCGCAGCGCCACTCAGGGCATCATCAGCGCGCTGGGCCGCAGCCTGCCCAGCGACAATTACGTCCCCTTCATCCAGACCGACGCCGCCGTCAACCCCGGCAATTCCGGCGGACCGCTGTTCAATCTCGACGGCGAGGTCATTGGCGTCAACTCGCAGATCTACAGCCGCTCCGGCGGTTACCAAGGTCTCTCCTTCGCCGTCCCGATCGATGTGGCGGTGGAAGTCGTGGACCAACTCAAGAACGGCGGCAAGGTCGCCCGCGGCTGGTTGGGCGTACTGATCCAGGAAGTCACCCCGGAACTGGCCCAATCCTTCGGTCTCGACAAACCGCGCGGCGCCTTGGTCGGCCAAGTGATGGCCGACGGTCCGGCGCTGGCGGCCGGCGTCAAGGCCGGCGACATCATCGTCGCCTTCAACGGCCAGCCGGTCCGCCATTCCAGCGAACTGCCGTTGATGGTCGGCCGCGCCCGGCCCGGCAGCGAGGCGCCGCTGACCGTGATCCGCGACGGCAAGGAACAGACCCTGACCGTTCAGCTCCAGGAACTGCCCGAGGACACCAAGCTGCAACAAGCCATCGCCGAACCGCCGGCCCGCAACCGGCTCGGTCTGATCGTGACCGAACTGGCCGCCGACCAGCGCCAGCAGGGCGAACAGGGCGTGCTGGTCAAGGATGTCAAGGAAGGCTCGGCCGCCAGCGCCGGCATCCGCCCCGGCGACATCATCACCCGCATCAACAACGCCGAGGTCACCGATCCGGCTCAGTTCGCCGAACTGGTCAAACATCTGCCAGCCGGACGCCCGGTTCCGGTGTTGGTCAAGCGTAATAACGGCGCCTTGTTCCTGGCGTTGACCCTTCCCGAAAAGGAATGACCACCACTCGCGGAGCGGCGAGCGCACCGTAAAGCAACGTTCACAGAAACCGCGCTTCAACGCTACAATAGCCGCGCTCTTCACGCCGGAACGCGCTTGCCATGCCATTGGCGAGCACATTCCGGCCGATCCCATGCTGGAAGTCCAACCGCGCCGGTCGCCCGTACCCGCGGGCACCGGAGCGCCATAATCAAGGGGGTTTTTCCGTGCTCGACAACTATCGCCAACAAGCCGCCGAACGCGCCGCTCTGGGCATTCCCGCACTGCCGCTGGACCCGCGGCAGACCGCCGATCTGGTCGAACTGCTCAAGAACCCGCCCCAGGGCGAGGAAGACTTCCTGCTCGAACTGATCACCCACCGGGTACCGGCCGGCGTCGACCAGGCCGCCTACGTCAAGGCCGCCTTTCTGGCCGCCGTCGCCAAGGGCGAAGCCCAATCGCCGCTGATCTCCCGAATTCGCGCCACCGAACTGCTGGGCACCATGCTGGGCGGCTACAACATCCAGCCGCTGATCGACCTGCTGGACGACGCCGAGTGCGCCCCGGCCGCCGCCAAGGCGTTGTCGCACACTCTGCTGATGTTCGACTACCGGCACGGGGTCAAGGAAAAGGCCGACGCTGGCAACGCCCATGCCAAACAAGTCTTGCAGTCCTGGGCCGAGGCCGAATGGTTCACTGGCCGACCCAAGGTACCGGAGAAAGTCACCGTCACGGTATTCAAGGTGCCCGGCGAAACCAACACGGACGATCTCTCTCCCGCCCCCGACGCCTGGAGCCGTCCCGACATCCCGCTGCATGGTCTGGCCATGCTGAAGATGGCGCGACCCGGCATCGAGCCCGACGAGCCCGGCAAGATCGGTCCGCTGAAGCTGATCGAATCGCTCAAGACCAAGGGCCATCCGGTCGCCTATGTCGGCGACGTGGTCGGCACCGGCTCCAGCCGCAAATCCGCCACCAATTCGGTGCTGTGGTGGACCGGCGAGGACATCCCCTACGTCCCCAACAAGCGCTACGGCGGCTACTGTCTGGGCGGCAAGATCGCGCCGATCTTCTTCAACACCCAGGAAGACGCCGGCGCATTGCCGATCACCGACTGCGACGTGACCAAGATGAACATGGGCGATGTTATCGACATCTACCCTTATCAGGGCGTGGTCAAGCATCACGACAGTGGCGCCGAGCTGAGCCGCTTCAGCTTCAAGTCCGACGTGCTGCTGGACGAGGTGCAGGCCGGCGGGCGCATCAATCTGATCATCGGCCGCGGCCTGACCGACTGGGCGCGCGAAGCGCAGGGAATGGAGCCGTCCACCGCGTTCTGCCGCCCGGTGGCGCCGCAGAGTTCCGACAAGGGCTTCACCCTGGCGCAGAAGATGGTCGGCAAGGCGTGTGGCGTCGACGGCATCCGCCCCGGCACCTATTGCGAACCCAAGATGACCACGGTCGGTTCGCAGGACACCACCGGCCCGATGACCCGCGACGAGTTGAAGGATCTGGCCTGCCTGGGCTTCTCGGCCGATCTGGTGATGCAGTCGTTCTGCCACACCGCCGCCTATCCCAAGCCGGTGGACGTACAGACTCACCACACCCTGCCCGACTTCATCTCCAGCCGGGCCGGCGTGGCGCTGCGTCCCGGCGACGGCATCATTCACAGTTGGCTGAACCGGATGCTGCTGCCCGACACCGTCGGCACCGGCGGCGACTCGCACACCCGTTTCCCGATCGGCATCAGCTTCCCGGCCGGCTCCGGCCTGGTGGCGTTCGCCGCCGCCACTGGCTCCATGCCGCTGGACATGCCGGAATCGGTGCTGGTGCGCTTCAAGGGCCAAATGCAGCCCGGCATCACCCTGCGCGACCTGGTCAACGCCATTCCCTATGCGGCGATTCAAGCGGGCCTGCTGACGGTGGCGAAGGAAGGTAAGAAGAACATCTTCTCCGGCCGTATCCTGGAAATCGAGGGTCTGCCCGATCTGAAGGTGGAGCAAGCGTTCGAACTGTCCGATGCCTCGGCCGAACGCTCCGCCGCCGGTTGTACCGTGCGGCTGAACAAGGAGCCGATCATCGAGTACCTCAACAGCAACATCACGCTGCTCAAGTGGATGATCGCCAACGGATACCAGGACGCGAAAACGTTGGAGCGCCGGATCAAGGGCATGGAGGATTGGCTGGCCAACCCGACGCTGATGGAAGCGGACGGGGACGCCGAATACGCGGCGGTGATCGACATCGACATGAACGCGATCAAGGAACCGCTGCTGGCTTGCCCCAACGATCCCGACGACGTCAAGACCCTGGCCGATGTGGCCGGCGACAAGATCGACGAAGTCTTCATCGGCTCCTGCATGACCAACATCGGTCACTACCGCGCCGCCGGCAAGGTGCTGACCGGCCGATCCGGCATTCCGACCCGGCTGTGGATTTCGCCACCGACCAAGATGGACGCGCACCAGTTGAGCGAGGAAGGCTACTACGCCATCTACGGCAGCGCCGGAGCACGCATGGAAATGCCCGGCTGCTCGTTGTGCATGGGCAATCAGGCCCGAGTGGCGGACGGTGCGACGGTGGTGTCCACCTCGACCCGTAACTTCCCCAACCGCCTCGGTAAAGGCGCCAACGTCTACCTGAGTTCGGCGGAATTGGCGGCGGTCTGCGCGCTGTTGGGCAAGATCCCGACCTTCGAGGAGTACATGAGCTACATGGGCGAGATCGGTGCCAAGGGCGCCGAGATCTACCGTTATCTGAACTTCGACCAGGTGCCGGAATATCGCGAAGTGGCGGACAAGGTGAAGCTGGCGGCCTAGGACGGCGCCAGAAGAAACCCTCGGCGGGATCGCCGGGGGTTTCGAACGCGAATGCGGGATCATGCTCCACCCGCGCACGCTTTTTTGAGTCAGGAGAATTTCCGCGTAACCATGAACGATCAAGCCAGGGAAGCGCCTGACGCCAATGATTTCGCGCCTCGTTGCCTTTCCATCGATCTCGAAGTAGGGATACAGGACGCACGCGTTCACAGCTTCGCCGCGGTGCGCGGTGATGACGGGCGATCGCTCGTATACAGCAAAGGAAACCTGACAGCAGCTCTCGCCCAACTCGATACTTTCGCGGAAGGATGTTCCTTTCTGCTTGGGCACAATCTGATTGCCTTCGATGCCCCGCATCTTGCCGCCGTCAAACCCGATCTGCGCCTGCTCCGCTTGCCGATGGTGGATACGCTACGACTCAACCCGCTGGCTTTCCCCCGTAATCCCTATCATCACTTGATCAAGCACTACCAGGACGGCCAACTCAAGCGCGGGCGGCTGAACGACCCGGAGTTGGATGCCCGATTGACCCTGGATGTGTTTCGCAATCAATATCAGGCATTCCGGTCGCTCAATGACATCACGCCGGACTTGCTGCTCGTTTGGCACTGGCTGACCACGCTGTCGGACGGAACGACTCCGGGTCTTGGTGCCTTTTTCATGACCCTGCGGCGTCAACCCCGTCCCACGGCAACGACAGCCCAAGCCGCGATCGAAAGGCTGCTGCGCGACCGTGCCTGTTCAACCCACGGACGGGCGATGGTGGCCGACGCGGAAAAACAGGGCTGGGCGTTGGCCTATGCCTTGGCCTGGCTCTCGGTGGCGGGCGGCAATTCGGTCATGCCACCCTGGGTACGGCATCAATTCCCGGAGGCTGGGCTGTTAGTGCGCCGCTTGCGAGATACTGCTTGCGACGATCCCGCTTGCGGCTGGTGTAGGGAACGGCACGACGCTCACCAAGAACTCAAGCGTTGGTTTAGTCTTCCCGATTTCCGCCCGGAACCGGCGGATACCGACGGCCGCCCCTTGCAGCAAGCCATCGTCGAAGCTGCCTTACGCGGCGAGCATTTGCTCGGCATTTTGCCCACCGGCACCGGCAAATCCCTGTGCTATCAAATCCCAGCCTTGTCCCGTTACGACAAGACCGGTGCGCTGACGGTGGTTATCTCGCCCTTGGTGGCGCTGATGGCCGATCAGGTAGCGGGATTGGAAGCGCGTGAAATCACCGCGTGCGCGGCCCTGAACGGCCTGCTCTCCATGCCTGAGCGCGCCGATGTTCTGGACCGGGTGCGGTTGGGAGACATAGGTATTCTCATCGTCTCCCCGGAGCAATTGCGCAACCGGGCGTTTCGCCGGACGCTGGCCCAGCGCGAGATCGGCGCCTGGGTGCTGGACGAAGCCCATTGCCTCTCCAAGTGGGGACACGATTTCCGCCCCGACTACCGTTACGTGGGCCGCTTTATCCAGGAAAACGCGGGAGCGGGAACGATACCACCAATAGTGTGCCTCACCGCCACCGCCAAGCCGGATGTCATGGCGGATATCGTCGGCTACTTCCGCGACAAGCTGGGCATCGAACTCACCGTCTTTGACGGTGGCACCCGTCGCGCCAACCTGGACTTCGCCGTGGTACCCACCTCTCCCGGCGAGAAGCTTGCCCATATCCATCAGATACTGCTGGAGGATTTGCCGGCTGACGGGTCTGGAGGCGCCATCGTCTACTGCGCCACCCGCAGACAAGCCGAAGAGGTCGCTGCATTTCTGCGGGAGAAAGAACTTGCGGCGGCGCACTTCCACGCCGGATTGCCACCGGAAACCAAAAAGAGCGTTCAGAAACGTTTTATCGACGGCGAATCGCGGGTCATCGTCGCCACCAATGCCTTCGGCATGGGGATCGACAAACCGGACGTGCGGCTGGTGATCCACGCCGATATCCCCGGCTCGCTGGAAAATTACCTGCAAGAGGCTGGACGCGCCGGACGTGACCAATGCGCGGCGCACTGTGTACTGCTCTACACCCCCGAGGATGTGGAGCGGCAGTTTGGCATGTCGGCCCGCTCGCGACTGACGCAACGGGAGATCCGGGCGATTCTGAAAGCGCTCAGAAATCTGGATCGCAAGAAGCGGCTCAATGGCGAAATTGTGGCAACCGCTGGCGAAATTCTCGCCGAGGATGAAGACGCAGGCTTCGCACGGGATTCCGCCACCGACGATACACGGGTTCGTGTCGCCTTGTCCTGGCTGGAAGAAGCCGATCTGCTCACTCGGGAGGAAAATCAGGTCAAAGTCTTTCCTTCCTCCTTACGTGTCGGCTCCAGCGAAGAAGCGCGGCGGAAATTGAACGATGAAACGATGCGGGAGGATTACAAGCAGCAATTATTAATGATGGTCAATGCACTGATCACGGCTGATGCCGACCAAGGCATCTCTACGGATGAACTGATGGGCATCACGGGACTGAGCACCGAAAAAGTCCGAGCCGCGCTTTACGACCTGGAACGACTCGGCATCGCCAGTAACGATACGATCCTCACCGTGTTCGTGCACACCGGCATCGAACGCTCTTCGCGGAATCGCTTTCAAGAAGCCAACGATCTGGAAACGGCCTTGATCGCTGAACTGCGCGAGCTGGCGCCGGATCTTGAAATCGGTAAATCCGAGATCCTCCAGTTACGCCACGCCACTCAGCATCTGAAAAACCAGGGCCACACCAACGCCCTACCGGAAACACTCTGGCGCTTAGTCAAAGGCATCGCCGCTGATGGCCGGGGAGAAGACAGCGGGACGGGCAGCCTGCACTTACGGCGATTAGACAGAGAGTCCATCCAAATCACCTTACAACGTTCCTGGTCTGATCTGGAAAAAACCAGTCAGCGACGCCGTGCCGCCGCCCAGCGGATCTTGGATCATCTGCTCGATATCCTGCCATCGGGCACGCGGGGCACGGATTTACTGGTTGAAACGACCCTGGGCAACTTGATGGCGGCGCTTAAGAACGATCTTGCCCTCAACGCGGCAATGAAAGATCCGCCTAAACTCTTGGACCGGGTGCTGCTGTGGCTACATGAAATGGAGATCATTCGGCTCAATAAAGGCTTGGCGATTTTCCGCTCGGCCATGACCATCCGCCTTCAGCCCGAAAAGCGCGGCTTCGTCAAAGCCGACTTCATGCCCTTGAAGCTGCACTATGACGAACAGATCGTCCAGATCCACATCATGGTGGAATACGTGCGGCGCGGTCTCAAAGCCATACGGGAGGCACTCCGTCTGACCCTGGACTATTTCAGTCTGCACCATGAGGAATTTCTGCGCCGCTGGCTGCCCGCTAGCGAGAAAGAACGCTTACGCCAAACTACGCCCGAATCCTGGCGGGCCATTGTCGAATCCCTGAACAATCCGACACAGCAGCGCATCGTCGCCGATGATCGCGAACGCACCAACGTGCTGGTGCTGGCCGGTCCCGGTTCGGGCAAAACACGGGTATTGGTCCATCGCATCGCCTATCTGGTGCGGGCGCGACGCGAAAATCCGCGCGGCATCCTGGCTCTCTCCTACAATCGCCACGCCGCCGTGGAAATCCGCCAACGCCTCGCCCGGCTGATCGGCGACGATGCCAAAGGCGTCACCGTCCTCACCTGCCATGCGCTCGCCATGCGATTGGTCGGCGTCAGCTTCGTGGATCAAGCGGCACAGATGGAAAATGACCTTTTCCACACCGTGCTGCGTCAGGCGGTGCAATTGCTGCGAGGAGAAGGTTTAGCGCCGGAGGACGTAGACGAACACCGGGAACGGCTGCTCGCTGGATTTCGCTGGATTCTAGTGGACGAGTATCAGGATATCGATCCTGAACAATACGAACTGATTTCAGCACTGGCGGGGCGCACCCTTCAGGACGAAGACGGCAGCCCTGTAAAGGTGTTATAACTTATTGTAAAATAATATATTTTAAATTTCAAA
>JARSSH010000021.1 GCA_029624815.1 Candidatus Competibacter sp. | reverse complement strand
TCCCTACCTCCGTCAGGACGCATCAATCTCAACTGTCCGGAATCCACATTGAGCCGAGAATAAAATGTTCCGGATGTATTGAACTTCTCTGACATTTTCAAACCAAGCGTCAATCTTTTCGGCATCGAATAAACGCTCCAATAAGCCTCGAACCATAACAGTCACTGGGCTTTTTTCCGCAAATTTTTGCAAAAGTGGGGTAAAAATAACGAATTCCTCCTGTTGTAGGGCGATTTGAAATTTAAAATATATTATTTTACAATAAGTTATAATACCTTTACAGGGCTGCCTGGAGATACCCAACCTTCCGGCTCGCTTCGGCGGATGTTTTCGCCAGATAACCGCCAACTTGGCAGGACACGACCGGCATGAATCCATTGGTGGGTTTGATCATGGGCTCCAAATCCGACTGGAGCACTCTGGAACACGCGGCGAACGTGCTGGACACGCTCGGCGTGCCGCACGAAGTGCGAGTGGTGTCGGCCCACCGCACGCCCGATCTGTTGTTCGAGTACGCCGCCGGCGCCGAGGCGCGCGGTTTGGAGGTGATTATCGCCGGAGCCGGCGGCGCCGCCCACCTGCCAGGCATGGTCGCCGCCAAAACGGTGTTGCCGGTGCTGGGCGTACCGGTGCAGTCGCAGTCACTCAACGGCCTGGATTCGCTGCTGTCGATCGTGCAGATGCCGGGCGGCATCCCGGTCGGCGCCCTGGCGATCGGCAAGGCCGGCGCGATCAACGCCGCCCTGCTGGCCGCCGCGTTGCTCGGCAATAAATACCCCGCCATCCGCGAAGCCGTGCGCGCGTTTCGCGAACGGCAGACCGCGACCGTGCTGGCCGAACCCGACCCGCGGAATCCGCAACCATGAAGGTCGGTATCGTCGGCGGTGGCCAGTTGGCGCGAATGCTGGCGCTGGCCGGTTTTCCGCTGGGCCTGCGTTTCCAGGTGCTCGATCCGGCCGCCGATGCCTGCGCCGGACAGGTCGCGCCGCTGATTCAGGGCAATTACGACGACGAGGCCCGGCTCCGGCAACTGGCCGAATGGGCCGAGGTGGTGACCTTCGACTTCGAGAACGTGCCGGCGGCGGCGGCCCGCACGCTAGAACGGCAAGCCGTGCGTTTCCATCCCCCGGCCGGAGCGCTGGCGACGGCGCAGGATCGGCTGCACGAAAAGACCCTGTTCTGGGAATTGGGCATTCCGACACCGCCCTTCGCCACGGTCGACAGTCTGGAGGAACTACACGACGCCGCGGCGCGGGTCGCTCTACCGGCGGTGCTGAAAACCCGCCGGCTGGGCTACGACGGCAAGGGCCAGCGGGTGCTGCGCGCGTCCGAAGACATCGAGCCCGCCTGGCGGGCGCTGGGCGGCGTACCGCTACTGCTGGAAGGCTTCGTGCCTTTCCAGCGGGAAGTGTCGGTGCTGGCGGTGCGCGACCGCGACGGCGCGACCGTGTTCTATCCGCTGGTGGAGAATCATCATCGCGACGGTATCTTGCGGCTGTCGCGGGCGCCGTTGGCCGCACCGGAATTGGAATGTCAAGGGTGGGGTCACGCCCGTCGATTGCTGGAGCGGCTGAACTATGTCGGGCTGTTGGCGATCGAGTTCTTCGTTCGGGATGGCCGGTTGATCGCCAACGAAATGGCCCCGCGCGTCCACAACTCCGGGCATTGGACCATCGAGGGCGCGGCAACCAGCCAGTTCGAAAACCATCTGCGGGCGATTCTCGGCTTGCCGCTGGGTTCGACCGCCGCCGTCGGCCATTCCGTCATGCTGAACTGCATCGGTGCGATGCCCGAGCGGGCGGCGGTTCTGGCCGTGCCCGGCGCACACTATCACGCCTACGGCAAAGCGCCGCTTCCTGGCCGCAAGATCGGGCATCTGACCCTGCAAGCGGGCCATCCCGACGCACTGCAAGCCGGTCTCGACCGGCTGCTACCGCTGGTCGGGCTCGAAGCCGTTGAACTTGCTTAAGGCGGTTGCCAGGTTAAGCGCTTGAAAGCCCCCTTGCCTCCAATCGAAATCAGGATAAGTGGCTACGGTTGCTGAAGTGGCCGGGGTGTCTTGCCTTCCTTGCCCTCAAGAAAATCCGCTGAAAAATGGGCAATCTTCACGCTTGGAACACTACCTTTATTGGTTCGATGATTGCTCCTGTACCAGTCGTTGAATGACAGCGGAGATCCCGCCGAAGAGGTACCATTCGTATCCAGAAAGCCCATAACTGGCAAAACTAAAAATGAAATTCATTAGAAACCAAACCTGAAGCGCGTCGATCAGCCGCTGAAGAAAACCTTTAGGATCATGCTTGGCAACGGATAGCTTGCTCTCGCTGAACCCCAAATAGATCGATTTCATGAACATCAGAAACAGCACAACGCCAATCAGGCCCAACTCCTGCCCGATTTCGATATACAAATTATGGGCGGGCATCACACTACCGACATATGGCCCCGAGCTCACGAAATTGAAATTCGCTTCGGGCGAGGTGCCAAGTCCATGCCCAAAAATCGGCCTGCGGAGAATAACTTGGAGTTGGCTGATCATACCATCCATCCGGTCGTCGGCAGTACCGGCATTCTTCTCTCCCATGCCAAAGATCGAAAAGTAGCGATCCTGCATGTCGGTGCTTATCAGTGGAAAGCTCGTGATGCCCGCAACAAGGATCAGCGCGGACAGCGTAACCCGGCGTTTGGATTTTAGGACGATTCCGATGATAATGGCGCCCATGCCTATCATTCCTGAGCGCGATCCTGTCAGGATGAGTGTGTAGATTGCCAATGGGATCGATACTAACGACACAAGCCAGTAAATCCGTGATAAAGGGGCCAGAAAATACAGGAATGGCAATACCGTGCAAATGACGAAAGCCAAACCGTTTGGGTTTATAATATCGCTTGGCGCCCCCGACAATCTGCTAAGAAACTGCCAATCGGCCATTGTGGCAACCGATCCCCAATAACCTTCGGTGATGTGAAGATACAGAGGCTCGATAATTCGAAACAACTGGCAAGCGACAAATACTAGAACAAAAATTCTAAGGTTTTTTTCGCTCTTGACAAAGCTAACTGTGAAATAGTAAAAAACTACCGCTTTAGTAAAATTGGGAATACCTATTTTAATTACGCTTCCCGGCCATTCAACTAGAGGAATTGTTAAGAGTATATATATGATAAGGATATTTAACGGTTTTCCAGGATAGTTTTTCCCTTGATATGTTGCTAACGTACTGGATATGGCGAGGCCGATCAGGATCAGAACGAGTAGAAAATCAAATCGTACAGTCCCAAGAATTTCATAACGCGCTGGCAGGTGAAGAAACCAGCTAACCGTAAACAGGAGGTAAAGATTAAATCCACGACTTAAGCTCCGTTGCCGATCGTTGATATCCAACCCGGCATGATCTGGCCTATTTTTAAAGCTATTTTTTTGGCTCAATATGGACTCCAGTCGGTTTGCTGTGTTACGCGACCAGCAGCTTCAAGACAATCCCTCCCTCTCTCTGCCGGGGTAAGGCAGCGGGGGCTTGATCGGCGCGGCACTCGGCGATGGCGTATTCGAAATAGCGCCCAAGGGTGTGGCCATGCTGGCGATACCTATGACGCCTCTGGGGTGGTGGCGGTTCCAAGTCCCTTGATTTGTGATATTTTATATATATCAAAATGTTATATAATATAAACTGGATAGATATCCAGACGATTTCAGGAAACGAACACGGTTGCCCGCCACTTGCGCACCGAGTTGATCAGATAAACGCAGCGGGCCGCCCGCAAGTCGGCGGGGGCTAGGACTTGCTCGCGGATGTGACCGGCGGCCAGCAGCCAGCCGCGAAAGGTGCCCGCCAATAGACCGCTGGTCACCGGCGGAGTGAGCCGTTCGCCGTCAAGATCCAACACCAGATTCGCCGTGCTGGCCTCGGTCAGTTCCCCGCGTTCGTTCCACAGGATGACCTCGTCGCAGTCCGGCCGCGACGCACGGGCGGCGTCGTATATCTCGCGTCGGGTGGTTTTGTGATACAGCCAGATCACATGGGAATCGACGGGCGCCTGGGCCAGGCCGATCCGCACCGGTGGCGGAGATGTCTCCTGTGTCAGCGAAACCACCTCCATCGTGAACGCGCCGTTCCGGTCGAGCAGCAGCCGAATCTTGCTTGCCGCGTTCAAGGGGGTTGCCAGTTCTCTCAGCCGAGCCTTGATGACGGATCGGTCGAGCGGAATATTGAAGTACACCGCAGTGTCCGCCAGCCGCGCCAGATGCGCTTCCAGCAGGAAATAGCCGTCACCCGGTTCCCATAGCAGCGATTCCAATAATTGAAACCGGGGCTGCCGCGCAGTCAGCACACCGGCCTTGAGCAGACATTCCGAATATTCGTCGCTGGCATCGGAATCCCAGACCACGCCGCCGCCCACACCGTAACTGGCTCGCCCCAGATCCCGATCGACCAGCGCCGTACGGATGGCGACGTTGAAACAGGCCCGCCGTTCGGGACCGATCCAGCCGATCGCGCCGGTGTACACGCCGCGCGGTTGCGGCTCCAGTTCCCGAACGATTTGCATGGTGCGCACCTTGGGCGCGCCGGTGATCGAAGCGCAGGGAAACAGGCTGGCCAGAACCTCCGCCACCGAGGCTCGGGTGCGGGCGGTGACGGTGGAGGTCATTTGCAGCAGGGTCGGGTAGCGCTCGACCGCGAACAGGCGGGGCACGGCCACGCTGCCGGTTTCGGCCACCCGACCCAGGTCGTTACGCAGCATGTCCACGATCATCAGGTTTTCGGCCCGGTTTTTGACGGATTGCCCCAGATCGCTCATCCGCGCCTCGTCTTCCGCCAGAGTGCGCCCGCGCGCCGCCGTGCCCTTCATCGGCCGCGTGGTCAGCCGCTCGCCGTCCAGTTGAAAAAACAGTTCCGGCGAGGCCGAACAGACCGCGAACCGGCCGGTGTCGATATAAGCGGCGTGCTCCCCTTGTTGCGCCGTCGCCAGATCGACGAAGAACGGCCATGGGTCGCCCGCGAACGCGGCCTGGAGCGGAAAGGTATGGTTGACCTGATAGCTATGGCCACGGGCGAGATAGTCCTTGATGCGGCGGACGACCGTTGCATGGGTGGCGCGGTCAAAGGCGGGTTGCCAGGAACCCACCGTGTAGGAAGCGGAGGACGGCGGATCGGCCAATTCCGCCACCCAATCGTCCAGAATTGCCACCCGTTCGTACAGGCCAAACCAAAGCAGCGGCAGATCCGGCAGTGGGGCGTGGACGGCCAAACCATAGGCGGCGGCGGCTTCGTAGGCGATGAAACCGGCGGCGGTCAGACCCTGTCGGTCGACCGCCGTTTCGACCGCTTGCAGCGCCGGGACGATTTCATCCGGCCGCATGGCCACCACGATCTGCGCCGGCGCGGCGAACCGCAAGCCACGCCGGCCGTCCTGGATGAATGCGTCGCCGACCATGTCGTTGTCTGCCGCCAGAAACGATTCAAGCGGCTTTTTCGGGCCGGTAGACGCCGTATTGGCCGCTGAAGGTCATCGCCGTTTCACCACCGGAACGGATGATCACTTCGACCGCCCAGCGGGCCTTGCCGCGCTGACGGAGGCTGTGCAGGAATTTTTCGGTGGCGGCCGGGTCCGGCCAAGCGCATTCCGTCACGATATCTTCCCGCAGCGGCTTCAGGAACTTCAAAGTGCCGTCGGTAATCACGATCTCGGCCTTCTCGCCGTGCCGGTCCAGGGTGGAACGGGTCAGCGCCCAGCCGGTGAGCGCGGCAAGCGCCGCCATCGAACCGCCAAAGGCAATCCCTTTGTCGTTGATGTTCGGCGCCAGCGGCGCGGCGATCGCCAACCCGGTTTCGTCACAGCGTTCCAACCGCGCCTGCATGGCCTGAAACAACGGGACGTAACGGTTGAGATAGTCGTCGATTTCCTGCAGGTAAGACATGGCCGATCCCCGTGTGCGGATGGAATGAAGGGTTCGCGAGAAAAAGCACGGCTATTTTCGCTTTTTTCCGGCTCGGCGTGGTCCTTTATAGAGCCTTGCAAAACCAACAACCGGGAGATTCTCCATCATGCTCGACAAACCCGCCATCACCCAGCACCCCATTGCCGATCTCATCGCCCACCGTTGGAGCCCACGCGCCATCGCCGCCGATCGGCCGGTCAGCCGCGAACATCTGCTGGCGTTGCTGGAAGCGGCCCGCTGGGCGCCGTCGTGCTTCGGCGACGAACCGTGGCGTTATCTGGTCTGGGATCGCTTTCTCGATTCCGCCGGCTGGCAAAGCGCGTTCGAATGCCTGGCCGAGGGCAACCAGAGCTGGGTCAAGAACGCGCCAGTGCTGCTGCTATCGGTGGCGGCGCCGAACTTCGGCCACAACGACAAGCCGAACCGCTGGGCGCAGCACGATACCGGCGCCGCCAGCGAAAACCTTTGCCTGCAAGCCACGGCGCTGGGTTTGGTGGCGCACCAGATGGGTGGATTCGACGCCGATAAGGCCAAGGTAGCGTTCGCCATCCCCGCCGATCACACCTGCATGGCGATGATCGCGATTGGCCATCCGGCGCCGGCCGACAGCTTGCCGGACGCGTTGCGCGAGCGGGAACTGGCACCCAGAACGCGCAAGCCGCTCGACCGGATCGCCTTCGCCGGCCGTTGGGACCATGGCTTCCAGGCTTAGGCGGTCGTTGCCACATCCGGCGGTCGTACCCTCGTTGATCCGATTCGTGTAGAGTGCGCTCCCGTGTTCGGGAGACGATGGATAGCCGATGCCCATGACCCTGTCCGATCGGCGCTCCGCCCGGGGCGCCAGCCGATATCTGTTTCGTTCCGTGCTGTTTCTGATCGCGCTGGCGACGCTGGGAACATTTTTCCAGCGCCCGCTGGCCGCCGCCTTCATGACCAATCCTTATTTGAACGGCACCGTCGCGGCCGTCTTTCTGTTCGGGGTGTCCTACACCTTCAAGGCGCTGACGGACACGCTGTGGGAAGTCCGCGCCGCCGAACGGGCCGCCGCGATGGCCTTGAAGGCCCGCCGCCGGGAATGGTCCCACACCGAGGCCAATGAAGCCCTGTTGGAGAACATCGGGCGCGGGGTGGGCGATTTTCTGCGCAAGATTCACCGGGTCGTCAGCCACGGCGACGCCGCCGCGACCTTGCCGTATCTGCTGGACTCGCTGGCCACCCGCGGCGACGATCAGCGGGCGCTGGTCCGTTACCTGGTCGGGGCGCTGGTGCTGCTCGGCCTGATCGGCACCTTCTACGGCCTGCTGCTGACCATCGCCGGAGTGCGCGACGTGATCGGCGGACTCTCCACCGAGAAGGCGGCCGATACCATGACCTTGATCGCCAGCTTCAAGGACCGACTGGCCGCGCCGCTGGGTGGCATGGGCACCTCGTTCTCGTCCTCGATGTTCGGCCTGCTGGCGGCGCTGGCGCTGAGCTTTCTGGAATTGCAACTGCTCCATGCCCAGAACCACCACCACGCCCAGATGGAGGCGCTGGTGGTCAGCGATCTGGTGCCGCTGTGGCAGCCGGTGGTCACGGTCACCGCCAGCACCGAAACCATTTCCCCGCGCCATTTGGCGGCCCTGCTGCAAGCCACCACCGACCGGCTGGAGCGAGTGGCGGCGACCACCGAATATCTGGCCAACCGCGGCGAAGGCATCACCCGGGTCGCGGAGCAGATCGCCAGCCTGGGCGAACGGATCGAGTCCTTGCAGGCGACCTTGCGGGATATCGAAAACGACCGCACCGCCGACCTGCGGCACGAATTGCGCACCATCGCCCGCCTGCTGGCGCAGCAGTCGGAGACGACCGTTCAGCGGGACGGGAGCGCTCATGCCTCGCAGGCGTGACGCGCTCGGCGACATCAACATTTGGCCCGCCTTTACCGACGCCTTGGGCGGACTGGTGATGGTGCTGATCTTCCTGATCACCGTATTCGTGGTCAGCGAGGTGCTGATCGGTCGCGAGATGATGGGCAAGGACACCGCCATCGGCCAGTTGCAGCGGATTGTCGAGCACTTGGAAGGTTTGGCCGGCGACGCCGAAAAGGAGGCGGAGCGGCTGCGCGGCCGGGTCCAGGGTTTGGAAAGCACGGTCGGCGCGCGGGACACGCTGCTGGCGCAACTGCGCAACGAACTGGCGGCGTTGCGCATGGCGCAGTCGGCGCTGAGCGTCGATAAAAGCAAGGCGGAACAGGCGGCCAGCGGCGCTCAGGAACTGGCGGCGCTGCTCAGCGCCCGGGCCGAACGCCTGGCCAACGAACTGGAACGGCTCAATCAAGCCCTGGCGGCCAACCAGGACGAGCTGGCGCAACGCGACGCCGTCATCGTCCAGCAGAAGGATCGGATCGAGGCGCTGGACAGCGCGCTCAAGAAGCGCTTGCTGGAGCGGGTCGAGGAACTGGAGAAGTACGCCAGCGACTTCTTCGGCCGGTTGCGCGAGGTCTTCGCCGGCAACCCCGACATCAAGGTGGTGGGCGATCGCTTCGTGTTCCAGTCCGAGGTGCTGTTTCCCTCCGGCGAGGCCGCGCTGTCGCCGGGAGGGCGCGGCGACCTGGACAAATTCGCCATGGTCTACCAGCAATTGGCCGCCCGCCTGCCGCCGGATTTGCCGGTGATCATCGAAGTGCAGGGTCACACCGACCGGGTGCCGATTCGCGGTCGTTTTCCCTCCAACTGGGAACTGTCCACCGCGCGGGCGCAGGAAGTGGTGAACTATCTGATCCAGCAGGGCATTCCGCCGCAGCGGCTGGCGGCGGTCGGCATGGCGGAATATCACCCGATCGATCCGGCGGACAACCCGGAGGCGTACCGCCGCAACCGCCGCATCGAGTTGAAGATCACCAGCCGTTAAGGCGTAAAATAAGTAGGGTAAACTTCAAAATTCCTGTCCCCAATCCGCGAGAGTAGCCCCCATGGACTTCAAGACGACCGACCTGTGCGATGAATTTTCCGATCGCCTGCAAATCGCCGAACCGATCTTCGGCGATTACGGCGGCGAGGTGATGTTCTGCGGTCCCATCGTGACCCTGAAGGTGTTCGAGGATAATTCCCTGGTTCGCGCCGCGCTGGAAGAGCCGGGCGAAGGCCGGGTGCTGGTGGTGGATGGCGGCGGCTCGATGCGTTGCGCGCTGTTGGGCGACCAGCTCGCCGAACTGGCCGAGGACAACGACTGGGCCGGCGTGGTGGTGAACGGCGGCATCCGCGATTCCGCCGCCATCGCCGAAATCGGCATCGGCGTCAAGGCGCTGGGCGTGCATCCGCTCAAGAGCGTCAAGCGCGGCATCGGCGAGCGGGATATTCCGGTGCGCTTTGCCGGCGTGACTTTCCTGCCGGGTCATTATGTCTACGCCGACGAAGATGGTTTGCTGGTGTCGGAAGAACCGTTGCTCTGAAATTTCCCTGGCTTGAGAATGGTGGAGGGGAGGATCGGTTGGTTCTCCCCTCCGTTTTTTCAGGGGCCGGTGATGCCGTGGAACTGTCGTGGCTGGGATGGGCTTGGAATCGCCGCTGTCGCGCCCTGCACCCCGACGATGGTCGAGGCGGCAGGCGGACAGCCTGCCCCAGCGTCCAAACGGTTAAAATCGCCTTCAGGCGAGTGATCCCGGCCATTTTCAAAACTGATCCAGTGGCGAGCACACGGCGGCTATACGAACCTTGGCGCCGCGCAAGCGGAGTATCGTCGGCGGTCTTGACGATATTTTCCAACGGATACAGAGGCGCTTGGGCGGGCGAACCCCGCGCCCTCCCCCTACACGTTGAAGCGGAAGTGCATGACATCGCCTTCCTGGACAATGTAGTCCTTGCCCTCCAATCGCCACTTGCCCGCCTCCCGCGCGCCGGATTCGCCCCTGCAGGCGACATAGTCGGCATAGGCGATCACCTCGGCGCGGATGAAACCGTGCTCGAAGTCGCTGTGAATCGCGCCGGCCGCCCGCGGCGCGGTGGCGCCGGCTCGAATCGTCCAGGCCCGCACTTCCTTGGGGCCAGCGGTAAAATAGGTTTCCAGCCCCAGCAGCTTATAGGCGGCGTGGATCACCCGATCCAGGCCCGGCTCGGACAGTCCGTAGTCAGCCAGAAATTCGGCCTTGTCGGCATCGTCCAACTCGGCCAGTTCCGCCTCGATCGCCGCGCATACCGGCGCCACCTCGGCCCCTTCCCGCTCCGCAATGTCCCTCACCTGGTCCAGCAGGGGGTTGTTGGCAAAACCGTCTTCGGCGATGTTGGCGATGTACAGCACCGGCTTGACGGTCAGTAGAAACAATTCCCGTAGTTGCTCGTGTTCCGTTGCGGCCAGCGCCAGAGTCCGCAGCGGCGCACCCGTATCCAGGTGGGCCTGCACCCGTTCCAGCAGCAGCTTGCGTTCCAGCGCCTCCCGGTTGCCGGTCTTGGCCATTTTCTCGGCGCGCAACAGCGCTTTTTCGACCACCGCCAAATCGGCCAGCGCCAGCTCGGTATTGATGGTCTCGATATCCTCGCGCGGGTCGACCCGCCCGGACACATGAATCACGTCGTCGTTCGCGAAGCAGCGCACCACTTGGGCGATCGCGTCGGTCTCGCGGATGTGGGCCAGAAACTGGTTGCCCAACCCTTCGCCCTTGGATGCGCCGGCCACCAGTCCGGCGATATCGACGAACTCGACCGTGGCCGGCAGGATCTTCTGCGATTTGGCGATGGCGGCCAGGGCGGCCAGCCGCGGATCGGGTACCGGCACCACTCCGACGTTGGGGTCGATGGTGCAGAACGGGTAGTTCTCGGCCTGAATACCGGCTTTGGTGAGCGCGTTGAACAGCGTGGATTTGCCGACGTTCGGCAAACCGACAATACCGCATTTAAGAGACATAATAACCTTTTAATCGAAATATCTTAGGGCGGATTCGCCAAATGCTCATCCGCGTGCCCGGTGGGTGGCCTTATCCCGTCGATCAGATCGATCGCCCCACCGAACGGTCATTGAAAAACAATTCGGCATCTGGCGGCATCCCTGCCGTTGCGGGGCATCATGATAAGGCTTTTGCGCTGTCGGCCAACGAGGAAAAGCATGCCGAATCCAATTTTCCGGACACTCGAATCAGGACAAGCTCAGTCCGTATCCGCGCCATCCTCATACTCCGACAGACTGGCCGCATCTCCCTCCAGCGCGTGCTCCGGCACGACCTCGCCGGCTTGGTCCGCGCTGGCAGCCCGTGGTGAATTACCGTATGATTCCGAACTTCATGGAGAGCCGATCATCGCTTTGAATCCATGCGTGGCCCCAACGACAGGAGGCGATCCAAATGAGCAGGGTAGACGAAAAACGGGATGTCTTGAGCGAGGGCGAAGTTCTGCATAGCAATGAGCGGCCCAGCGAGGAAATGCAGCGCTGCCTCGACGAAGTCCTGGCGGTACTGCGCAAGCACAATGTCGGCGTCACTCTCTGTCTGGCCAACGACCGGGAATCGATGCTGATGTACCGCATTCCCGAATGGTGCGCGGTGATGCTCGGCGAGGGCGGCCCTGAAGTCAACCCGGACAAACTGTGGCAGTCCAACAACCTGGAACAACTGCTGTCCCGCACCTACCGGCTGGCGACCGCCCTGCGTCATATGAACGAACACCTACATGCCGAATCGTCGCGACTGGAAAATTTCGTCAGGGATCTGGGGCAGCATATGCTCGATCCCAATCGCAAAAGCCATTGAGCCTCTTTTCCAGACGGAAAACGCTCAGTGTCGTCGCGAAATAGGGGCGTTGGCCTGCCGCCAGTCGCTAGCCATCCGCCTGGCGCGCGCCAGATCCCTTTCGTTCAATTGGCGAGCAATGGAATCCAACGGTCGGGCCGCACTCACATAACCGGCGGAAACCGCCAGATCCAGCCACATATAGGCCTTGACCTCATCCCGTTCGGTCCCCCGGCCATCGTTGTACATCATTCCCAGTCCGTACTGGGCCAGTGGCAACCCATGATTGGCGGCCTGCTCAAACCAGCCAAATGCCTGCGAGTCGTCGCGGGGCACCCCACGCCCGGTCGCGTAGGCCAGACCAAGCAGCAATTGCGCAAGGGGTAGTTCCTGCGTCGCGGCCCTGCGATACCAGGTCACGGCTTGCGCCTCGTCGCGGGGCGCCCCCCGGCCGCCCGCATACAGCAAGCCCAGATTCAGCTCCGCTACCGCAAGGCCCTGCTCGGCCGCCTTGCGGTACCAGCCCGCGGCTTGCGCTTCGTCGCGTGGGGTTCCCTGGCCTGTGGCGTACAGCACCCCGAGGTTGAACCTCGCCGCGGCATCGCCCTGCTCGGCTGCCCTGCGAAACCATTGCAGCGCCTGCCGATCATCCTGCGATACGCCGACACCGCGGGCGTACATTTCGGCTAGCCGGGCTTGGCTGGCGGCATCGCCCTGCTCGGCCGCCTTGCGATACCAGGCCACCGCCTGCGTTTCGTTGCGTTCGACCACTCCACCCTCGGCATAGATCCGTCCCAGCCGCCGCTGGGCTTCGGTATGCCCCTGATCGGCCGCTTGGCGCAGCCAATCCATGCCGAGCCGCTCGTCGCGCCGCACACCGCGACCGTCGAGATAGCGCCCGGCCAACCGCATCTGGGCTTCAGGGTTGCCGCCCTTGGCGGCTTGTTCCAGCAACTGCACACCCTTGGCTTCATCCAGCACCAACCCACGGCCACTCAGATAATTGTCGGCCAATTCCAGTTGCGCCAGCGGCAGGTTCTGGTCGGCGGCACGACGGAACCAGAGCAGCGCCTCGCGCTCGTCGCGCGGCAGTCCGCGACCCGCGGCGTACATCCACCCCAGGTAATACTGCGCCAGCGGCAGGTTCTGATCGGCGGCCAGCCGGTACCACTTCACCGCTTCGGCATCGTTGCGGGACGTCCCCTGACTGTCGGCGTACATCCGCCCCAGTTCCAGTTGCGCCAGTCCCAAGCCCTGCTCGGCCGCCTTGCGGAACCAGTTGAATGCATTCGCCGCGGAGGGCGGCGCACCTCGGCCGCTCAAATAGCGCACGGCCAGATTGTATTGGGCCTCGGCATGGCCCTGTTCGGCCGCCTTGCGATACCAAAGGACGGCATCCTGGTCACTGCCGACCACGCCGCGGCCGTTGGCGTACATGGCTCCCAAAGCAAATTGAGCTTCTGAATGCCCCTTCTCGGCGGCTTGCCGGTACCAGTGCACCGCTTCCTTGTCGTTGCGCGATACCCCGCGGCCGCTGGCGTAGGCATTGCCCAGTTCGAACAGGGCGTCGGGGTGGCCCTGCCGGGCCGCTTGCTGGTGCCAGTTGGCCGCCTCCCGGTCATCCCGGTTCACGCCCTGACCGGCGGCGTAGCGGCCGGCCAGGGCGTATTGCGCGTCGGCGTTGCCGTGCACCGCCGACCGGCTCAGCCACAGCAATGCTTCCCGCTCGCTGGGAGCCAGATCGGGATTGGCGACATACAGCATCGACAACTGGAACTGCGCTTCGTCGTTGCCTTGCAGGGCGGCTTTGCGCAACCATTCGAGGGCGCTACGCTGGCTCTGCGTTGTGCCTTCGCCGCGCAGATACATCAAACCGATCATGGTCTGCGCCTTGGGATCGCCCTGTTTGGCCCAGACCATGTACTCCTGAAAGGCGGTGTTGTAATCGCCACGCCGATAGGCGTCGGCGGCGCTGTTGGTGGCGGCGTCGGGCGCCGTGGGGCGGGAGTCGCCAAAATGCCAGACCCCCTTGTTATCCCGCCATTTCTGAAAGCCGGACTCGGGCGCGGCCCCGGCCACACCGGCCACACCGGCCAGGATAACAAGCGGAAACAACGCGAGCACGCGCATGACTACCTCCTTCGGGACTATTCGGATCCTCTGGAATTCCCGCGATCGATCTCAATGCAGTGTCTGGAACGGCCACTCGTTCGCGCCATCGGCATCTACACTTGACCTGAAACGGTTTACGGTCATCATTGGCCTGTTACCCCTACAATGCAACGAGGAAATCCGAATGGCCATCAATCTGCAAAAAGGCCAGCGCATCAGTTTGGAGAAAGAGGCCGGACGCGGCTTAAACCGGGTCGTCATGGGCCTGGGCTGGGGCATGAAGCAAGTCCAGACTCGCGGCTTCCTGGGTTTCGGCGCCGGCGAGCGCCAGACGGCGGTGGATCTGGACGCATCCTGCCTGTTGTTCGACGCCAGCGGCAATCTAGCGGATACCGTGTGGTTCAGACAACTGAAAAGCCGTTGTGGCTCCATCCGCCACAGCGGCGACGATCGCTCCGGCGGCGGGGAGTCCGGCGCCGAGAACGAGCGGATCGCCATCGACCTGAACCAGGTGCCGGCGACGGTGCAGGCTCTGATCTTCACGGTCAACAGTTTCAGTGGCGAGGATTTCACCGGTATTCCCAACGCGTTTTGTCGGTTGGTGGACGGAGCCAACGACGGCGAGATCGCCCGCTTCGATCTGTCGCTGGAAGGCGGCCAACATACCGGCCTGATCATGACCAAGCTTTATCGCCACAATAACGATTGGAAAATGCAGGCTATCGGCGAACCGGCCGATGGCCGCACCTTCCACGATTTGTTGCCGGCGCTTCGCCCCTACCTGTAAAACCCATCGGGGGATTTCGTCATGGATTTGCAGCCCGGCCAGAACTTTTCCATCACCCAACAAAGCCCCGCGCCGGCTGCGGTCGAGATCGCGCTCGACTGGCAGCCGGCCAGCACTCCGTTGACCATCGACTCCAGCGCCTTCGCGCTAAGCGCGCAGGGCAAGGTGCGCGGCGATGGCGATTTTATCTTCTACAATCAGACGACGCTGACCGGCGGCGGCATTCGGCGTGCCAGCGATGGCCGGATTTTTAGCGTCGATTTCGCTGCGTTGCCGGCGGCCATCGAACGAATCGTTATCGCCCTGACCATTGATCAAGGGCAACAGCGCGGCCAATCGTTTGGTCAACTGAGCCAGGTGCGGGCGGAAATTCGCGCCACCGGCAACCAGATGCCGCTGGCGGTCTTTCCGCTGACCACCAAAATGATGCCGGAAACCGCGCTCATCGTTGGCGAGTTGTATCGGCGCGGCGGCGAATGGAAGTTCCGCGCGGTGGGCCAGGGTTTCGTTGGCGGGCTAGGGCCGCTGGCCCAACAGTATGGCGTGGATGTGGCCGACGACTCGGGCGCTGGCGCCGCACCGTCGCCATCTCCGGCCACGCCACCGGCCGCTGCCCAACCCGCGCCACCGGCCAAGCCGATCCGGCTGGAAAAAATCACGCTGGAGAAAAAAGGCAGCAGCATTTCCCTGGAAAAAACCGGTCAGGGCTTCGGTGAGCTGGTCGTCAACCTGAACTGGCATCAAGGCGGCGGCGGCGGCAAGGGTTTTTTCGGGCGCTTGACCAGCCGCAAGATAGACCTCGACCTGGGCTGTCTGTTCCAGTTGCGGGACGGTCGGGCCGGCGCGGTGCAGGCGCTGGGCGACAGTTTCGGCAGTCTGCAACAGCCACCCTATATCCAGTTGATGGGTGACGACCGCAGCGGCACCAGCGCCCAGGGCGAGTTCCTGCGCATCAACGGCCATCACTGGGACCAAATCGCGCGGGTGGCCGTGTTTGCCCTGATCTACGAGGGGGTGCCCAACTGGTCGGAGACCGACGCCGTGGTGACCATCCAAACGCCCGGCCAGCCGACGCTGGAAATCCGGCTTGACAGCCACCGCAACGACCAGCGCATGTGCGCCCTGGCCATGCTGGAGAACCAGGGTGGTAACATCAAGGTCACGAAGCTGGTCGAATATTTTCAGGATCACCGCTTCCTGGATCAGGCTTACAGTTTCGGCCTGCGCTGGGTCGCCGGGTCCAAGGATTGATCCGTTCGTGTCGTTTATCCCCGTAAACCCTGGAGGAATCCACTCATGGCTCTCGAATGGTTGAAGCAACGTTACAGCGAAGTCTCCGCCAATCTGAAATCCGAAGTAACCAAACTGCGCAACAAGAGTTTTCTGGAAGCGGTGGTGGCCGGCTGCGCCCTGGTGGCCAACGCCGACGGCGTGGTGCGGCCCGAGGAAAAACAAAAGATGATGGGCTTTCTGCGTAACTCCGAGGTTCTGTCGGTGTTCAGCACCGAAGAGGTGATCACCATCTTCGACAAGTACGCCAAGCAGTTCGAATTCGATCATCAGATCGGCCAGGCCAGCGCGTTGCAGGCGGTCGCCAAGCTCAAGGACAAGGAGGCCGAGGCACGGCTGATGGTGCGGGTCTGTTGCGCCATCGGCGCCGCCGACGGCAACTTCGACGACGACGAGAAAGGCGTTGTCCGCAAGATTTGCGCCGAGCTGAATCTGAATCCCAAGGACTTCGACCTGGTCTGAGCCGCGGAGCATCATGGAACATCATCTCGGTTTTCCGCTGGAAACCATCGCCCTCTTCGCGGCGGTGGTCAGCTTCTCGGTCTGGCTGGATCTGCGGCTGCACAAGGACAGCGAGGACATCAGCATCCCCAACGCCGTGGCCTGGTCGCTGTTCTGGATCGCCCTGGCCATCGCCTTTTTCTTCTATCTCAAGATCCATCATGGCAACGAATTCGCCGACCTGTTCTTGGCCGGTTACATTCTGGAAAAATCGCTGTCGGTGGATAATCTGATGGTGTTCGTCGCCATCTTCGCTTCCTTCGGCATCAAGGGGGCGTTGCAGCATCGAATTCTCTATTTCGGCATTCTGGGGGCGGTGGTGTTTCGCATGATCTTCATCGCCTTCGGCACCAGCCTGTTCGGGCTGAGCACCTGGATCGAATTCGTGTTCGCCGCCATCGTGGCCTGGACCGGCTGGAAGATGCTGGCCGGCGTCGGCGAGGACGAGGAAATCGAGGACTATTCCGATCACTGGTCGGTGCGCTTGACCCAGAAGCTGGTGCCGATCTTTCCCCGCCTGCATGGCCACCACTTCACCGTCAGCCATGGTCATGTGCAAACCATGGCGCAACAGGATCCCAGCGTGGCGGTCGCCCGCGAGGCGACGGTGTACGCCACGCCGATGCTGCTGTGCCTGGTCTGCATCGAGGTGTCGGATATCATTTTCGCCTTCGATTCGGTGCCGGCGGTGATCGCCGTGACCCGCGAGCCGCTGCTGGTCTATTCGGCGGTGATCTTCGCCATTCTTGGCTTGCGCTCGCTGTACTTCGTGCTGGCGGCGGCGCAGAAGTATCTGGTGCATCTGGACAAGGCGGTGGCGGCGCTGCTGTTCTTCATCGCCTTCAAGCTCGCCTTGCAAGCCGCCAACCATATCTTCCAGTGGCCGGGTTGGGAGATTTCCGCCAACCTGAGCCTGATGATCATTCTCGGCACCCTGGCGGTGGGCGTGATCACCTCGCTGCTGTGGCCCGGCAAGGACGAGGACGAACCGGCGGGCGCGGTCCAACCGGAAAAAATCCAGCCCGGCGGGGAATAGGCCGGACTTCATCCACGATCCGCGCGCCGAGGAACGATGGATTTCGGCCCGGCGCGGGTCAAGGCAACGCCCGCCATCCATCGATGGCGCGCATATACGGCAAATATAGGGGAGGATCGACATATGGCTATTTCCCTGAACAAAGGCGGCCGGCTGTCCCTGAGCAAGGAGGCGCCGGACCTCAAGAAAGCGCTGATCGGTTTGGGCTGGGATCCCCGCGCCACCGACGGCGCCGCTTTCGACCTGGACGCCTCGGCGTTCCTGCTGGGCGCCGACGGCAAGGTCCGCTCGGACGCCGATTTCATTTTCTATAATCAACTGAAGTCCGCTTGCGGTTCGGTGCAGCACACCGGCGACAACCTCACCGGCGCCGGCGAAGGCGACGACGAAGTCATCATGGTGGATCTGGCGCGCGTGCCGGCGGACGTACAGAAAATCGCCTTCACCGTCACCATCCACGAAGCCGAGCAGCGCCGGCAGAGTTTCGGCCAAGTCGGCAACGCCTATATCCGCGTGGTCAACGCCGAATCCAACAACGAAGTCGCCCGCTACGATCTGGCCGAGGATGCCTCGACCGAAACGGCAATGATCTTCGGCGAACTTTATCGGCACAGCGGCGAGTGGCGCTTTACCGCCGTCGGCCAGGGCTACGCCGGTGGGTTATCGGCGATGTGTCGTCAATACGGCATCAATATCTAAGCCGGCGTTTCGCGTCACTCCTCCCTCGTCAAGGAGGGGGTACTCAACACAGAGGAGATTGAAGAGATGGCTGTATCCCTGCAAAAAGGCGGCAACGTTTCGCTGAGCAAGCAAGCACCCGGCCTGAAGAAGATACGCTTCGGCCTGGGCTGGAATGCGCGCAAGACCGACGGCGTCGATTTCGACCTGGACGCCTCCGCCTTCGTGCTGGACAACGGGGGCAAGGTGCTCAGCGACCAGCATTTCGTGTTTTACAACAATGCCACGGACCCGTCGGGCGCGGTCTCCCACAAGGGCGATAACCGCACCGGCGAGGGCGAAGGCGACGACGAAGTCATCGAAATCGATCTGGGCCTGATGACTCCCAACGCCGCCAAGGTGGCGTTCGTGGTCACCATTCACGACGCCGAGGCGCGCAAGCAGAATTTCGGCCAGGTCAGCGATGCCTATATTCGGGCGCTGAACGCCGACGGCGACCAGGAAATCGCCCGCTACGACCTGTCCGAGGACGCCTCGACCGAAACGGCGATGATCTTCGGCGAGCTTTACCGTAACAACGACGAGTGGAAATTCAAGGCCATCGGCCAGGGCTACGCTGGCGGACTGGCGGCGGTCGCCCGCGATTTCGGCGTTAATCTCGGTTAAAATCAATGGCGCTTCGCGCGCCGCACTGGCCACATACGGCCCGCCGACGCACCGGCGGGCCTTTTGTTTTTCCGGACAAACTAGAGAACTCCATGAGCGAACCCGTCAAATACCTGCTCGACGAGAGCCGGATACCCAAATCCTGGTATAACCTGGTCGCCGATCTGCCGGCGCCGCCGCCGCCGGTGCTGCATCCCGGCACTTTGCAACCGATCGGCCCGGAGGATCTGGCGCCACTGTTTCCCATGGCGTTGATCCAGCAGGAAGTCGCCATCGAACGGGACATCGAAATCCCGCGACCGGTGCGGGACATCTACCGGCAATGGCGGCCCAGCCCGTTGTACCGCGCCCGCCGGCTGGAACAGGCGCTCGGCACCCCAGCGCGCATCTACTACAAATATGAGGGCGTCAGCCCGGCCGGCAGCCACAAACCCAACACCGCCGTGGCCCAGGCGTTCTATAACAAGGAAGCCGGGATCGCGCGCATCGCCACCGAAACCGGCGCCGGGCAATGGGGTTCCTCGCTGGCCTTCGCCGGTGCGCTGTTCGGCATCGATGTGCAGGTATTCATGGTGCGGGTTTCGTACAACCAAAAACCCTATCGGCGGGCGCTGATGGAAACCTACGGGGCGCGCTGCGTGGCCTCGCCGTCCGAGGAAACCGCATCCGGCCGGGCGATTCTGGCCCGGCGGGCGGATCACCCCGGCAGTCTGGGCATCGCGATTTCCGAAGCGGTGGAAGTCGCCGCGCAACGCGACGACACCAAATACGCGCTGGGCTCGGTGCTGAACCATGTGTTGCTGCATCAGACCGTGGTCGGCCTGGAAGCCCTGGAACAACTGGAAATGGCCGACGACTATCCCGATGTCATCGTCGGTTGCACCGGCGGCGGCTCCAACTTCGCCGGCATCGCCTTCCCGTTTCTGGGCGCACAGTTGCGCGGCGGCCGGAAGGTCCGCGTTGTCGCCGTCGAGCCGGCGGCCTGTCCCACGCTGACCCGCGGCCCCTACGCCTACGATTTCGGCGACACCGCCCATCTGACCCCGCTGACCAAGATGCACACTTTGGGCTCGACCTTCACCCCGCCCGGCTTCCACGCTGGCGGCCTGCGCTATCACGGCATGGCGCCGCTGGTCAGCCACGTCAAGGAACTGGGTCTGATCGAGGCTCGCGCCTATCACCAGATCGGCTGCTTCGAAGCCGGCGTGCTGTTCGCCCGCGCCGAGGGCATCCTGCCGGCTCCGGAGGCCAACCACGCGGTCAAGGGTGCGATCGACGAGGCGCTGCGCTGCAAGGAGGAAGGCGTCAGCCGGGCGATCCTGTTCAACCTCTGCGGCCACGGCCACTTCGACATGCAGGCCTATATGGACTACTTCGCCGGCAAGCTGCGCGACCAGGAATACGATGAAGCCGAACTGGCGATGGCGCTGTCCGGCCTGCCGTCGGTGGCAGCGGTTTGAACCCGCCCCGCCGTTGAGAATTGAGTGTGCGCCAAGGGGTATCGGAGCCGGCGGCGACACTGGAATCAGGCCAGGCGCTTCAGCCAGAACACCATCGATTTGGGGGATTCGGCGTCCTCGTCCAAATCCCGCCACGAAAAGGTGGCTCGCAATTCCGGATGCTTGACAAAGCCGTACCGGTTCCAGAGCGTATCCAACGGCCTGTATCCCGCCGGCCGTCGCGGATGGTCGGTGGGTCGTTCCACCGCGCAGAAGCAGATGAGGTCGAAGCGCCCCAAACCGCGCACATGCGCTTCCCGCTCCTCGAAAAACCGTTTTCCCAGCCCCTGGCCCCGGTATTCGGGCAGCAGCACCGACTCGCCGTAATAGAAAATCCGCCGCGGATCATGGCCGAGCGCCAGGAACGGTTCGATCACCCACGGCGGTTCGGCCGCCAGCGGCAGACCACTGGATGCGCCCGCCACCCGCTCCTCGTCTTGAACCAGCACCAGCACGCTATCCGGCGTGCCCGCATAGATTTTCAGGTATTTTTCCTCATAGGCCGCGTTGCCCTGGTAGAGATAGGGGAACTCGCGAAACACATGGATGCGCAGCCGGGCCAGTTCGGGAAGATGGGGGACGATGGCGCTGCCGGACAATCGTTGAACGTGCAGGGTCGATATGGACATGAGGGTGGACACCCTGGGTTGCGGCC
This sequence comes from Candidatus Competibacter sp., assembly GCA_029624815.1. Classification (GTDB taxonomy): domain Bacteria; phylum Pseudomonadota; class Gammaproteobacteria; order Competibacterales; family Competibacteraceae; genus Competibacter. Next base: position 108,136 of record JARSSH010000021.1, on the reverse strand, counting down.
GTGGCCGAAAGAGGCGGAAGATTAGCCGATGTCCGGCCGTGGCCGCCACAACATGGGACCGGCGGACCGAAGCATTGCGATTTGTTCAGCGAGGAGACGAACATGTTCAGTCGGATCAAAATCATACCGATCGCGAGCAGACAGGGGTCGTGGGTTCTGCTGGGTTTGTCGCTGCTGTGGCAACCCGTCCGGGTCGTGCTGGCCGAGGGGGAGGTCTACACTTGGAAGGACGCCGCCGGCCGCGTGCATTACGGTAGCCACCCACCCGAGGGTCAGGCCGCGCAACCGGTTCTGCTCAACGCCAGTCCTGTTTCCGTTCAACCCACCGAACGGATTTACACCTGGACCGATACCGAAGGCGCGGTGCACTATGGCGCCCGACCGCCCTCCGATACTGAAATCAGGGAACTCAAGGAAGAAGACGGTTCGCTGTCCACCATTCGCTCCAGCAAGCTGCGGCCCGGCGAACAACAATTGCTGCGGGAACTGCCGGATCGCGAATGAACGCCGACACGCCTTGATCTCGAACCCTTGCGGGAATGCGGCGGAGAACTTTGGAGCCCGGCAGCGTTCATCATTTCCAAATATCCGGCCAGCGGCGCTGCAATTCGACCATCCACAGGCCGCGCAAGTGCTGACGCCTTGCATCGGACGCCCCTTGCAACACGGCGCGATAGTATCGATAGGACGCACGCGTCACGGCCTGTTCGGATTCACGAAGTTTGTTGATATCACGCATGGTCATCATGGCAAGCCTCCTGCCCTGTGAAAACGACGAAATGTTTTTAGCAAAATTCATGCCATTAAAGGCAAGCAACCCTCGCCATGACCCCGGAAGATTACTGTCATAACCTGGCCGCCCCACAGGGCTCGGATTTCCGCTACAGTCTACTCGGTTTACCGCTCGCACGGCGTCAAGCCTTGTGCGCGATCCAGGCTTTTTATCTGGAAACCGCGCAAATAGTTGTGGAGTGCCGGGACTCGGGCGTTGCCCGGACCAAACTGAACTGGTGGCGCGCCGAATTGGACAGACTGTTCGTCGGTGAATCGCGGCACCCGGTCACGCACGCCCTGCGACCGCACTTACGCCTCTTTAACCTGCCCGAGGAATATTTCAGGGAAATCCTCGACGGGGTCGCCATGGATCTCGACTACGACGCCTACCCCACGTTCAACGAGATCGCGCTCTACCTCCACCGTCGCGGTAGCATGGTGGCGCTGCTGAGCGCCGAAGTGGCGGGCTATCGCGACCGGCGCGCCACCCCCCGTTTCGCGCATGAGGCCGGCGCGGCGCTGTTGCTGTTCGAGCAGCTCCACGATGTGCGCATCCATGCCCAACACGGTCGTTTTTATTTACCCGAGGCTGAAATGCGTCGGTTCGGTACTCATCCGGGCGACTTGCTGGCCGCGCAAACCACGGACCGGGTCCGACAACTGTTCGCTTTCCAGGCCGAGCGGATCCAGGAGCACCACCGCCGGGCGCTGGACTATCTACCGGATGTGGACCGCCTGGACCAGTGTTCCCTGTTGATTCGTCTGGAACTGGCGATGGCGCTGCTGGCGGAAATCGCCGAGGACGGTTATCGGCTGCTGGAGCAACGTATCAGCCTGACGCCGCTGCGCAAGCTGTGGCTGGCCTGGCGGCGACGGCGCGGCGAACGGCGGCGCTTTCGACGCCTGCCGGCAAGGGAGTAAACTATGTTCGGTTCAACACTGCCGGACACACTCGCCATGAAGAATTACCAACCCGCCGCCGATCTTCTGAAAGACCGGGTCATTCTGGTGACCGGCGCCGGGGACGGCATCGGCCGCGCCGCCGCCCGTCGGCTGGGCATGCACGGCGCCACCCTGATCCTGCTCGGACGCACCATCCGCAAGCTGGAGCAGACTTACGACGAACTCGAACAGGTGGGCGCCCCCAAGCCAGCCATTTACCCGATGAACCTGGAAGGGGCCACCCCCAAGGACTACGCCGATCTGGCGCAGGTATTGGAAACCGAGTTCGGCCGTCTGGACGGGCTGCTGCACAATGCCGCCCTGTTCGAAGGGCTGACGCCGATCGCCAATTTCGACATCGAACTCTGGTACCGGATCCTGCAAGTCAACCTCAACGCCCCGTTCATGCTGACCCAGGCACTGCTGGGTTCGCTGAACCATTCCGCCGATGCTTCGGTGGTTTTCAGCGCTGACCGGGTCAGCGAGCGTGGCCAAGCCTATTGGGGCGCCTATGCAGTGGCCAAGGGGGGCGCCCAGACCTTGATGAAACTGTTGGCCAGCGAGATGGAAACCAACACGCCGATCCGAGTCAACAGCATCGATCCGGGCCGGGTTCGTACCGCGATGACGCTTAAGATCTATCCGGGCCGCGAACCGGAAGAATGGCCCACGCCAGAAGCCGTGCTGGACGCTTACCTCTATCTGCTGGGTCCGGACAGCAAGGGGGTCACCGGCCAGACTTTCCAGGCACAGGATTAAGCCATTGGCTCGACCAAAGCCCGCCGCACCGCGCGGGTTTTTATCTCGCATCGGCAGGTGCGAACCGCTTTTCCAGCAGGTGGCTCGGACCCGCCCAACAACCCTCGCAAGCCGGCCGGTTCGGTTCCTATAGCCATCCCATGCGGGTTACGGATACCCGGGCGATGCCAACGCCCTCACCCCCGACTCCTCTCCCACCGGGAGAGGGGAGCGCGTCCGCGCGGGATGAGGGCGAGCCGCAACCGCCATCGATTGAGGAACACGCCATAGTGATCGCCGATCTGGGCGACCAGCACCCTCAAGCCTGTACAGCGAGTGTTCGGCACAGCCAATCGCGTTGACCACCATGCAGCGGCCGGGTCACGGCGCGGCCGTTGACCGTGAGTTCCAGTTCCCGCAATTCCGGGCGACCGTAGACCACCGGACTAAAGCGCACCGTATCGGTGGGATAGTCGCCGGACTCGACGATGACGACCCGTAACCGCTCGCCGTCGATCTCCGCCGAGATGCGGGCCACACCGTAAGCACCGTCCGCGTAACGCCGCGTTTCCCGGTCGTCCAGAAAATAATCGAATCGCGCCGGTCGCTCGCGGCAGAACAGGTGCAATTCGACGGCGCCGAGGTCCATCGGACCGTTGTTCAGCGGGCCGGCGTAATACGGCAATACCGCCCCATCGCGGACGAACAACGGCAGCTCGTCCAGCGCCGCCGCATAGGGCAGCGATCGGCCGCCCTCCAGCCATTCCCCACGATTCAGGTCGAACCACCAGCCCGACGGCAACACCACCGGCCGTTCCTGTACCGTGACCCCATGGCGAATGGATTCCAGACCCTGGCCCTCGCCGTGCAAGATCGGGGCGACCAACAGGGCGTCGCCCACCAGATAGTGGTCGTCCAGATCGCTGAACTCGGGTCCGGGATAGTGATAGAGCAGCGGGCGGATGATCGGGTCGCCGTCCCGCCAATGCGCGAAGAAGCACTGATACAGATACGGCAACAGCCGGTAGCGGGTGCGCACCGCGCCACGGATCGCCGTCAGCGGCGCCGGTCCGAACCGCCAGGGTTCCTGCCGGCGGGTAAAATGGGCGGAGTGGTTGCGGTAGAACGGGAACAGGCAGCCGGCCTGATGCCAGCGCACCAACAGTTCCGCGCCGACATCGTCCATGAAACCGCCCACGTCCGGGCCGTTGAAGGCCACGCCCGACAGGCCCAAATTCAGCGAGCAGGGCAGCGACATGCGCAGATGTCGCCAGTTGCTGGCGTTGTCGCCGGTCCACACCGCGCTGTGGCGCTGGGTGCCGGCGCAGGCGCTGCGGGTCAGCAAAAACGGCCGGCCGTCGGGATCGACCCGTTCGCAGGCCCGCCGGCTGGCCAGCGCCATGAAATGCGCGTACTGGTTGTGATAACGGTCGTGGGGAACGGCGCCATGGTCGAAGCGCATCTCCTCGGTGCGGCTGTAGCCGGTGGCGGGGTCGTTCATGTCCAGCCACGCGCCGTCCAGCGCGCTGTCGCGCAGGAACTCGGCCAACCAGCCGGCCCACCAGTCGCGCGCGGTTTCCAGGGTAAAATCGGGAAACACCGTATCGCCCGGCCAGACCTTGCCCACGTACTCCCGTCCGCTCGCCGTCTGGCAGAACACCGCGCGCGCTCGACCGCTGTCGTACACCGCATAGCCCGGTTCGCGCTTGACGCCGGGATCGACAATGGCGACGGTGCGAATACCGGCGGCCTTCAACTCGCGGTTCAGGGCGGCGGGATCGGGGAACTCGGCGTGGTTCCAGGTAAACAGCCGGAAGCCGTCCATGTAGTCGATGTCGTACCACAGTGCGCTGACCGGCAGGTCGGCGGCGGCGAATTGCGCGGCCAGTTCCCGCAGTTCCGTCGCGTTGCGATAGCTCCAGCGGCACTGATGGTAACCCAGTGCCCACAGCGGCGGCAGCGGCGCCCGGCCGGTCAGCGCCGAGTAGCGCCGCGCCACCTCGGCCAGGGTCGGACCGGCGAGCAGATAAAGATCGGTGTTGCCGCCCAGCGACTGATACCAGAATTCGCCCGGCCGGGACTTGCCGGCGTCCATGACCGCACGGCCGGGATTGTCGAAGAACAACCCCAGAAACCGCTCCCCGCTTTTCAGGATCGCCAGAGGGATGGCGACGTAGGTCGGATCGTAATCGTCGCGGGCGTAGGTATGGCGAAACACCGCCACCACGTCCACGGTCAGATATTCGGCGCTGTCGCCCAGTTTGTTGAGATGCTTGGTGCGCTCGCCGAAACCATAGCAACCATCCACGGCGCTCAGATCGAAGTTGAGCAACAATGCCTCGCCGCAGCCGCCAATCCCTCCGGTGACGGTCGCCAGCGAAAACCCGGCCAGTTCCAGCCGCAGATGGGCCGCGCCCAGTTCGACCCACCCCCCCGCCGCCGCGAACGCCGCCATGTCTCCCTCCAGCCGCGGCGCAACCGGTTGGCCCGGCCGGTATTCCGGCAGCACCGCGTCCGAGTGCCGGCATCGATCCGCCACTTGGTCGTTCTCGAAACGCAGCCGCAGGCAACCGTCGGCGATCTTGGCGCAGCGGACCCGCAACCGCACCTTGGCCCCGCTCAGTTCAACGGTGTCGGCCTCGACTGTCAGCCGATCGGGACTGTCGAAATTGAGCGGATGGATTTTCTGGCCGAAGAACATGGTGAACCCTTCGTTCTTTTGTCGAGTGCATGGACGCCCGCGGCGAGAATCGCAAGGGCGCCAATCCGTTTCAGGCTCAGGGCTGGGCCGGTTTGGCGTTCTTGTTGCGTGCCAGCAGTTCGGCCAGTTGAGTGGGCGGCATGTAGCCGGGGATCATCTCGCCGTCCTCCAGGATCATGCTGGGCGTTCCTCGCACGCCCAGTTTTTGACCCAGTTCGAATTGCGCCTGAACGGGGTTGTCGCAGGTCTTGCGTTCGATGTTCTCGCCGCGCTTGGCCTGAGTCATCGCCCCCCGCCGGTCGTCGGCGCACCAGACCGAAACCGCCTTGTCGAAGGAGTCGGAACCGATACCCTCGCGCGGAAACCACAGGTAGCGCACCTTGATGCCTTCCTTGTTGTAGGCGGCGATCTGACTGTGCATCTTGCGGCAGTAGCCACAGTCAATATCGGTGAATACGGTCACCGTGTGCTTGGTTGCCCCCTCCGGGGCGAACACCACCATGTTATTCTCGCCGACCGCCTCCACGGCCTTGCCGCGTAGTTCGCCGCGGCGGTTCTCGGTCAAATTGTCGCGGGTGCTCAAGTCGAGCAGGTCGCCTTGCAGCGCGAAGCGGCCGTCTTCGCTCAGATACAGTACCTGGCCGCCGATCAGCACCTCGTACAGTCCCGGAACGGCGGTCGGGTTGACGGCGTCGGGCGCTGCCCCACCGAGGGCTGTCCGAAGATGACCGAGATCCGGCCGTTTGGCGGGCTCGGAGGCATTGGGCGGCGCGGGGTCGGCGGCCAGCGCGCCAGCGGCATACAGGACAACGGCGATCAGCAGGGTTTTACGCATGTCAATGTCCATGGTGATGGTAACGGAATGAATGATTCAGAACTTTCCAACCGGCAAGGGTTCCACGATGACCGACCCGACCGGGCAGCGCAAGCCCGGCCGGAGCCGGCGCGGCCCGATACTTTGCGACGACAGGATTTTCGTTTCGATCTACCGCCGGAACTGATCGCCCAGCATCCGCCAACGCGGCGCGGCGACAGCCGGCTGCTGGCGCTGGACGGCGCGACCGGCGCGCTCGCCGACCGCCTGTTTCGCGAGCTGCCGGATTTGCTGCATCCCGGCGATCTGCTGGTGTTCAACGATACCCGCGTCATCCCGGCGCGCCTGTTCGGGCGCAAGGCCAGTGGCGGCCGTTGCGAGCTGTTGGTGGAGCGGGTGCTGGATTCGCGGCGGGCGCTGGTCCATCTGCGCGCCAGCCGGCCACCCAAACCTGGCGGTCGGCTGCTGTTCGACGCCGGCTTTGCCGCCGTCGTGCTCGACCGTCGCGGCGAGCTGTTCGAAATCGGCATCGAGGCCGAGGAACCGCTGCCGGAATTGCTGGAACGGCACGGCCGGGTACCGCTGCCGCCTTATATCGCTCACGAGCCGACCCCGGACGATCGCGAGCGTTATCAGACGATCTATGCGCGCCGGCCCGGCGCGGTGGCCGCGCCCACCGCCGGCCTGCACTTCGAGCAAAGTCTGCTCGATCGATTGGCCGCACGGGGCGTGGAACAGGCGTTCGTGACCCTGCACGTCGGCGCCGGCACCTTTCAACCGCCGCGGGTCGAGCGGATCGCCGAACACGCGATGCACGCCGAACGGATCGAAGTCGGCGCGGCAACCTGCGCGCGGATTCGGGCGGCGCGCGCGCGCGGCGGACGGGTGGTCGCGGTCGGCACCACGGTGGTGCGGGCGCTGGAAACCGCCGCCGGCGATCGCGATCTGCCCCAGCCCTGGCGCGGCGATACCCGCATCTTCATCTATCCGGGCTATCGCTTTCGCTGCGTGGATGCGCTGATCACCAATTTCCATCTGCCGGAGTCCACCCTGCTGATGCTGGTGGCGGCCTTTGCCGGACACGCCGCGATCTTGCGCGCCTACCGCCATGCGGTCGAACAACGCTACCGCTTCTTCAGCTACGGCGACGCCATGTTCCTTACGCCGGCGCGGCACTTGAAATTCCCTCCACGAGCCCTATAGATTTCTGGCCCTTTTCTCAGGAGACAACACCTCATGAAGCGTATCCTGCTGTTCGTCGCCACCAACCTGGGCGTCGTGCTACTGCTGGGCGCGATTGCCCGGCTGCTGGGCGTGGATCGATTTCTTTATCAGTCCGGGCTCAATCTCGGCAGCCTGCTGATTTTCGCCGCCCTCTTCGGCATGGGCGGCTCCCTGATTTCGCTGTTGATGTCGAAATGGATTGCCAAACGATCGGTCGGCGCCCAGGTCATCGAGCAGCCGCGCACCCAGACCGAGCAGTGGCTGGTGGACACCGTGCGCGGCCAGGCGCAGCGGGCCGGGATCGGCATGCCGGAAGTGGCCATTTACGACTCGCCCGAACCCAACGCCTTCGCCACCGGCGCCAACCGCAACGCGGCGCTGGTCGCGGTCAGCACCGGCTTGCTGGAGCAAATGACCGCCGAGGAAGCGGAAGCGGTGTTGGGCCACGAGGTCAGCCATGTCGCCAACGGCGACATGGTGACGCTGGCTCTGATTCAGGGCGTGCTCAACACTTTCGTGATCGCGCTGTCGCGGGTGGTCGGTTATCTGGTGGATCAGGCGCTGTCTTCTCGCGACCAGGAATATCGCGGTCCCGGCATCGGCTACTGGATCACCAGCATGGTCATGGAGGTGGTGTTCGGCTTGCTGGCTTCGCTGGTGGTCATGTGGTTCAGTCGCTGGCGCGAATTCCACGCCGACGCCGGCGGCGCCCAACTGGCCGGCCGCGGCCCGATGATCGCGGCGCTGGAACGGTTGCGGCAACTGTCCGAACCGTCGCAATTGCCCTCGCAGATGGCGGCGTTCGGCATCAATGGCGGATTGGGCGACGGCCTGCGTAAATTGCTCATGACCCACCCACCATTGGAAGAGCGCATTGCGGCGCTGCGCCAGCGGGCTTGAGCCATGACGCAACCCGCGCTCATGCGGGTTGCGCCTCAGCCGGAGTATTGCCGGAAGTCGAAATCCAACTGCGGGCTGGTTTCCGCAACCATGTTGCCTTGCACCAGCGTGACGCCGAACTGCCAGATGCTGGCCATCTGCGGCGCGGTGGATACGCCGGCGGCCACTACCCGAATTTTCAGTCCGTGGGCCTGCTCGGCCAGGCCCGCCATCGCCAAGCGGCTATTTTCGTCCTTGGCCTTGGCCAGACGCTCGATCAGACTGCCGTCGAGCTTGATGTAATCGGGCACCAGCTCCCGCAACAGGCGATCGGAATGCGCCTTGCCGCCGAAATGGGATAGGGCCAGGCCACAACCCAGCTCCCGCAGGCGGGCGCGCAGTTGCCGGGTTTCGTCGAAGCAATCGTCGGCGTTGGTTTCCTTGATTTCCAGCACCAGATGGTGACCCGACAGCCGGCTGTCCTTGCAGCGCTTGCTGAACCAGTCGAAGAATTCCGGGTCCGCCAACGAGTTGCGCGATAGCCGGACGAACAGGATTGGCAGCTTGGCCTTCGCCTTGTTCAGTTCGATGAGTGCCGACAGCGCACGGATGAGCGTCCATTTATCCAGGGCGCCCATCAGTCCGTAACGCACCGCCACGGCGCCCAGCTTGTCGAAGGGCTGAGGTTTTTCGGTGTCGTCCAGAAGTTGCAGATAAACCTTGTAGCGCGCCTCGTGCGCGTTTTCGAAGCTGACGATCGGCTGGTAGAGCAGGCTTAGACGTCCCTTGGTCAGGGCGTTCCGAATCATGCGGATGCTGGCTTCATCCTGCTCGCTGATGGCGCCGCCGCCGCCCTGCCGTTCTTCCTTGGGCGGTTTGTAGACCTCGACCCGATTGCCGCCTTTCTGGCGGGCGCTTTCGCAGGCGCGGTCGGCATGCGCCAAAATCTGGACGGCGCTCTCGTGGCTATCCTGTGCCTGACAGACGCCGACACAGCAGGTGGTCGTGAACAGCTTGCCGTTGATTTGAAAGCTGTGTTCGGCGATCGCCACGCGGATCTTCTCGGCCAGCGCCATGGGGTCGCTGGGCGACCGCGTCGGCACGTAGATCGTGAACACGCCGCTGGCGAAATTGGCGGCGATGTCTTCGAGCGCGAGCAGTTCCTTGAACAGTCCGGTGACCTCCAGCATGAACTGTTCGATGGCCTCGAACCCCATGGCATGGCGGATGGCGGCATAATCGGTGAACAGGATGTACAACACGGTGCCGTCGTGGTCGATTTCCAGTGTTTCGAGGAAAAACCGTCGGCTGTACAGACCGGTGGTGTCGTCGTATTTGAGCAGATTCTCCAACTGCTGGTTGTAGACGCTCTTTTCCGGAGTCGCATCCCGCACGATGATTTGGGTGCAGGGCTCGTCGTTCATCCGGGTCGGCGCGCATTCCAGCAGCATGGGGAAGGTCTGGCCGTTGCTGCGCACCCCGACCAGCTCCACCGCCTCAATCGCCTTGCCCGAACGGATGCTGCGCCGCAAAACACTCTTCAGTGCGTCCCGATAGGTCGGCGGCACCATGTGAACCAATTGAATCTGCGCCAAATCCTCCTTCCTCGCGTAGCCAAACAGGTTCAGGTAGGCTGGATTGGCGTAGCTGTGGACGCCTTCATGAATGTAGGCGATGGCCTCCTGGATGTTCTCCAGCAGCGCCTGGCTGCGGCTTTCGCTCTCCTTGAAGCGGGTTTCGAAGGACTGCTCGCGCTTGCGGCCCTGCAGGTGGCGCAACTCCTTGCGCACCACCGCCACCAGATGGTCGGCGTCGTCCAGGTTAAAGAAATCGTCGGCGCCCTCCTCCAGCAAGCGGGCGGGCTTGTGCCGCTGGCGGCATTCGTCGTCCATCACGACGATGATCGGAATATCCTGCTTGGCTTCGACCACCATGAGGCGCAGTTCGGCGATACTGGGCGACTCTTCGGCCAAGCGCAGCAGAATCAGATCCAGCGGCTGGTAATCGATCGCGCCGCGGATCTTTTCGGTTTGGTCGGCCTGGATCAATTCAAGCTGGTAGCCTTCGCCGCGCAAGGTCTTGACGATATGGTCGATATCGTCTTGAACCCGATCCGCGATGAGCAGGTTGATGACGGAAGACTCGGTCACGCGTTCCAACCTCTGCTGGTGGCCAGGATGCACACTGGAAACAGTGATGGCGCCAGCCACGCTGTCATACCGGGGTCTTGGCCGGCTGGTCCGGCAGCTCCCGCACCAACCGGGGCACCAGATAGCCCGGCAATCGCTGGCGTAATGCTTCCATGATAGCCGATGCCTCGCTTTCCTTCACCTCGAAATGGGCCGCGCCGCGCACGCGATCGAGCAGGTGCAGGTAGTAGGGCAGCACGCCGGCGGCAAACAGCGCCTCGCTCAACCCGGCCAGCACGGCCGCCGAATCGTTGACTCCGCGCAACAGCACCGTCTGATTCAGCAAGGTTACGCCAGTCGTCGCCAGCCGGCGCAGCGCCGCGCGCACGGTCCCGTCGATTTCGCGCGGGTGGTTGGCGTGAACGACCAGCACCCGTTGCAGGCGGGTTTGCGCCAACACCGCCAGCAGTCCGTCATTGACCCGCTCGGGCAACACGATGGGCTGCCGGCTGTGGATGCGCAGACGCTCCAGATGCGGGATGCGGTCCAGCTCCGCCAGCAGCGCGCCCAGCCGCCGATCGGACAGCGACAGTGGATCGCCGCCGCTGAGGATCGCCTCGCGCAGACTGGGATCGCCGCGCAGATAGGCCAGCGCCGGTCGCCACCGGGCCGGGCCGGCCCCGGATTCGGCGTAGGGGAATTCACGGCGAAAGCAGTAACGGCAATGCACCGCGCAGGCGCCGGTGACCAGCAGCAGCGCTCGACCGTGGTATTTGTGCAACACACCCGGCGCCGCCAGCGCCGTCTGGTCGCCGACCGGGTCGGCATCGAAGCCCGGCGCTTCTTCCAGCTCCGCGCCCAGCGGCAACACCTGCCGCAGCAGCGGATCGTCGGGATCGCCCTTGCGCATCCGCGCCACGAAACCGCGCGGCGCCCGCAGCGGGAAACGCGCCGCCGCCGCTCGCGCCGCCGGCAGCAGGACGGGATCGAGATCCAGCGCTTGCAGCAGCTCGGCCGGATCGCTGATCGCCTCGGCCAACTCGCGCTGCCAGCGCGACGCCTGACGCGGGACCGGCTTTCCCGGTATCATGTTTTGTTTTTGTAGTTCAATCACTCTGGCTGGAGGCAGGTTTTGCATGGCGACGTATAGTACCAACGAATTCAAGAGCGGGCTGAAGATCATGATGGACGGCGATCCCTACGCCATCGTCGAGAACGAGTTCGTCAAGCCCGGCAAGGGCCAGGCGTTCAACCGGGTCAAGGTGCGCAACCTGAAGACCGGGCGGGTGATCGAACGCACCTTCAAGTCGGGCGACAGCGTCGAAGGCGCCGACGTGACCGACGTGGAGCTGCAATATCTATACAACGACGGCGAATACTGGCACTTCATGGACCAACAAAGCTACGAACAGTTGACCGCGGACGCCGCCGCCGTGGGCGATGCCGCCAAGTGGCTGAAGGAGGAAGCCATCTGTCAGGTGACGCTGTGGAACGGCGTGCCGCTGAGCGTGGCGGCGCCCAATTTCGTAATCGTGACCATCGTGGAAACCGACCCCGGCGTGCGCGGCGACACCTCGGGCGGCGGCGGCAAACCGGCCACCCTGGAAACCGGCGCGGTGGTGCGAGTGCCGCTGTTCGTGCAAAACGGCGAAGTGATCAAGGTGGACACCCGGACCGGCGAGTACGTGTCCCGGGTGAAGGAATAACCCCGGCGGCGCGGCCCAGCGTGGCGGGGTTCTGCTGGCAGCCTGGCGCCGATCTGGCCACACTGCGTCTACGGGCCGACCTGTTGGCGCGCATCCGGGCTTTCTTCGCGGCGCGCGGAGTGCTGGAGGTGGAAACGCCGGCGCTGTCGGCGGCGGCGATCAGCGATCCGCATCTGGCCAGTTTCGCCGTCTGCTACACCGGACCGGGGCCGCGCCACGGTCAGACCCTGTACCTGCCCACCTCACCGGAATTCCCGATGAAGCGGCTGCTGGCGGCGGGCAGCGGCTGCATCTACCAGATCGCCCGAGTGTTCCGCGACGGCGAGGCGGGCCGCCTGCACAATCCCGAGTTCACCCTGCTGGAATGGTATCGGGTCGGCTTCGATCACCACCGGCTGATGGACGAAGTCGCCGATCTGGCGACCGAACTGCTGGCCGGGCGCGTGTCGCTGGCGGAGCCGGAGCGCTTGAGCTATCGCGCGGCCTTCCAACGCGATTTGGGCCTGGACCCGCACCGGGCCACCGTGGCGGAACTGGCGGCGAGCGCGGAACGGTTCGAGGTCTCCATCCCGCCGGGGATGCCGACCGATAAAACCGATCCCTGGCTGGATTTGCTGCTGACCCACCGCATCGAGCCGCGTCTGGGCGCGGGGCGGCTCACGTTCCTGTACGACTATCCGGCCTCGCAGGCGGCGCTGGCGCGGCTGCGGCCGGGCGATCCGCCGGTCGGCGAACGCTTCGAGTTGTATTTGAACGGCATCGAGCTGGCCAACGGCTTTCACGAATTGGGCGATGTGGTCGAACAGCGCCGCCGCTTCGAGGAGGAGAACGCGGCGCGGCGGGCGCTGGGATTGTCGATCATGCCCGTGGACGACAATTTGCTGGCGGCGCTGGCCGCCGGACTGCCGGACTGCGCCGGCGTGGCGCTCGGTTTCGACCGGCTGGCGATGCTGGCGGCGGAGAAAAAATCGCTGGCGGAGGTGCTGGCGTTTCCATTCGACCGGGCCTGAAGCAACTTCAGTCGCCCGGCGCGGACCCCGCGCCAAGCCGTTGCCCCATCCGCACCGGCGCGTCTGGCCGGATGGCGGCTTCCCAATGCACCGCGCCCGCGCCGAACAGCAGGATCACGGTCGAACCCATGTTGAAGCGTCCCATCTCCGCGCCCTTGTCGAGCCGCACCGCGCCCGCGCCGTCCGGCGGATAACTCCAGCGGCGGATCGCCGCGCCCAACGGTGGGGTGATCGCTCCGGCCCAGACGGTTTCGATCGAGGCTACGTTGATCGCCCCCACCAGCACCAGCGCCATCGGCCCCAGCGAGGTATCGAACAGCGCCGCCACCCGTTCGTTGCGGGCGAACAGATCGGGCACCATTCGCGCGGTCAGCGGCGACACGCTGAACAGCGCGCCCGGCACATGCACCATTTCCCGCAACTGGCCGGTTAGCGGCATGTGGATGCGGTGGTAATCGCGCGGCGACAGATACAGGGTGGCGAAGCCCCCGTCCTGGAACGGCCGCGCCCGCTCCGCGTCGCCGCCCAGCAGCGCCGTCAAGGAAAAATCGCGCCCCTTGGCCTGAAGCAGACGGTCGGCCCGGGCGACGCCGACTTGGCTGACGGCGCCGTCCACCGGACAGCACACCACCCGATCGCCCGGCGCCAGCGGCCGGGCTCCCGGCTTGAGCGGGCGGGTGAAAAAGGCGTTGAAATCGGGATAGGCGCGCGGGTCCGGGTCCAGTGCCTCGTCCAGATTGACGCCGAACCCGCGGGCGAACCCGCGGATCAGCGCATTCTTGAACCAGGGCGCGCGAACCCGCGTCGCCCGGTAGGTCAAGCGGGTCAGCCAGCGTTGCGGCAACAGGTACTGTGGCCAGTGGCGAAGACGGTCGCCCAAGGTGGCGGGCGCGGCGGTGTTGGAATCGGACATGGCGACGATTTCGGGGAAAAAGGTGGTCTGCGGAACCAGCGCGCGGTCTCAGGGCGCGGCGGCGCGGATCGCGAGGAAATCCGCCGCCATCCGTTCGGGATTCTGCGGCGGCGTGAAAATGGCGCGGAGCCGGCCTTGTGGATCGATCAGGCTGATGGTCGAGGTATGATCCATGGTGTAACGCTCGGGGTCGTCCGGGTTGTCCACTCGCTGGTAGAAAGCGTGCAGCGCTTTCACCAGCGGGCTCAGCGCCTCGGCCGAACCGGTTGCCCCCTGAAACTTCGGGTTGAAATAAGTGACATATTCCCGCAGTCGTTCCGGCGTATCCCGTTGCGGGTCCACCGACACGAACAAATAAGCCGTATCGCCATCGGCGCCGGTCGCCGCCAGCCGCTGCCGCAAGCGATTCAGATCGACCATCGCCAGCGGGCAGACATCCGGACAATAGCTGTAACCGAAATAAAGAAACGTCCAGCGGCCTTGCAGCTCCTTGTCGGTGAACGGCTGGCCGCTGTGATGGACCAAACGAAATGGGGGGAGCGCTGGGGCGTCCGGCAGATAAATCCCGGCGATGTCCGGCGGCGGGCTGGGGCGGCGGAACAGCCGTTCGCCCAGCACCCAGCCCAGCGCCAGCGCCAGACCGCCCACCAGCGCCAATCCGAGCAGTTTTCCGCGACGGGTCATGATTTTTCACCTCGATGGTCGGTTGTGACGGTAGAATTCTACCAATCCCACCCTGCCTCAATTGAGGAAACTTCCGATGACGGCTCCGATCGATCCGGAAGATCCTGTTCCGCAAGCCATCGACATCCTGGCTCGGCCCCCGACGGTCAGGAAGGCGCGGGCGATTCCCCGCCCGGACGGCGGCTACGCCATGATGAACGGCTGAATATTCTTGTCGCCTTCTCCCGCCGGGAGAGGACGTCCTCAACCCCGAACCCGATCCCCGATGAGCGACCACGACGACGTTCCATCCCATCTCCACACGATTCGCGACCTGATCCGCTGGGGCGCCAGCCGCATGAACGAGGCCGGCCTGCATTTCGGTCACGGCACCGACAACGCCATCGACGAAGCGGCGGCCCTGGTGCTGCACGCCCTGCATCTACCGCCGGATTTGCACGTCGAATATTTTCAGTCGCGCCTGACGCCCGCCGAAAAACGGACGGCGCTCCACCTGCTGAAACGGCGCATCGCCGAGCGCAAGCCCGCCGCCTACCTGATCCAGCGCGCCTGGTTCATGGGGCTGCCGTTCTACGTGGACGAGCGGGTGCTGGTGCCGCGCTCGCCGCTGGCCGAACTGATCGAGCGGCATTTCGCGCCGTGGCTGCCGGACAGCCGCGCGGTCGGCGGCGTCCTGGATCTGGGCGCGGGCAGCGGCTGCATCGGCATCGCCTGCGCCTACGCTTTTCCGGACGCGCGGGTCGATTTGGCCGACATCTCGGCCGAGGCGCTGGAGGTGGCGCGGCGCAACGTGGACGAACACGGCTTGGAGGATCAGATCGAAATCATCCAATCCGACCTGTTTTCGGCGTTGAAGGGCCGCCGTTACGATCTGATCGTCAGCAACCCGCCCTATGTCGGCCTGGAAGAACTGGACGGACTGCCAGCCGAATATCGGCACGAGCCGCGGCTGGGCCTGGTGGCCGGCGCGGAGGGGCTGGACGTGGTGCTGGAGATCCTGCGCCAGGCCGCCGATTACCTGACCCGCGACGGCCTACTGATCGTCGAGGTCGGCAACGCCCAATATGCCCTGTGCGAGATGCTTCCAGACGTGCCGTTTACCTGGTTGGAATTCGAACGCGGCGGCCAGGGGGTGTTTCTGTTGAACGCCGCGCAACTGCGCCGGCTGTGAGGGGTATCCATGGACACCGACCTCGTTTTCGACCTCGCCTTGATCCGCAAGTACGACAGGGCCGGACCGCGCTACACGTCCTACCCGACCGCCGTGCAGTTTCACGACGGCTTCGGCGAAGCGGAGTATCGCGAGCAGGTCGCCGCCAGCAACGCCAGCGGCCGGCCGCTGTCGCTTTATCTGCACATTCCGTTCTGCGACACGGTCTGTTTCTACTGCGCCTGCAACAAGATCGTCACCAAGAACCGCCGCCACACCGCGCCCTATCTCGACCGTCTATATCGGGAAATCGCCCTGCAGGGCGCGCTGTTCGACCGCTCCCGGCCGGTGACGCAACTCCATTGGGGCGGCGGTACGCCCACCTTCGTCAGCGCCGCCGAGATGCGGGAATTGATGCGGGTCACGGGCGAGCATTTCCGCCTGCTGGACGACGACAGCGGCGAATATTCCATCGAGGTGGACCCGCGCGAGGCCGACGAGCGCACCATTGCCCTGTTGCGCGAGCTGGGGTTCAATCGGCTGAGCCTGGGAGTGCAGGATTTCGACCCCGAGGTCCAACGGGCGGTCAACCGGCTTCAGTCGCGGGAGATTACCTTTGCGGCGATGGACGCCGCCCGGCGCGAAGGGTTCAAGTCGGTCAGCGTGGACCTGATCTACGGCCTGCCGCACCAGAACGCCGCCCGCTTCGGCCGCACCGTGGACGAGATCGTTGCCCGCAATCCCGACCGGCTATCGGTGTTCAACTACGCGCACTTGCCGGAGCTGTTCAAGACTCAGCGCCAGATCGACGCCAATGCCTTGCCGCCGCCGGCGGTGAAGCTGGAGATACTTCGGTCCACCGTCGAACGGCTCACCGCGGCCGGTTACGTTTACATCGGCATGGATCATTTCGCCAAACCGGACGACGAGTTGGCGCGGGCGCAGCGGGCGGGCACGCTGTACCGCAATTTCCAGGGTTACAGCACCCATGCCGACTGCGACCTGATCGGTTTGGGCGCGACGTCCATCGGCATGGTGGGCGACAGCTACAGCCAGAACCACAAGACGCTGGAGGCGTATTACGCCCGGATCGACGAGGGGCGGCTGGCGGTGTTCCGGGGGGTGGGGCTGGAGGCCGACGACCGCCTGCGGCGGGCGGTCATCGCCGAGTTGATCTGCCATTTCAGCCTGGATTTCGCCGCCGTCGAACGGCGGTTCGGCATCGCCTTTCGGAATTATTTCGCGGCGGAGCTGGCGGAGCTGGCCGACCTGCAAGCGGATGGGTTGCTGGATCTGTCGGCAACCGGCATCCGGGTACTGCCGCCGGGCCGTTTGCTGATCCGCAATATCTGCATGGTGTTCGACCGCTATTTGCGCGACCAGCGCCAGCAGCGGTTTTCCAGGGTGATTTGAGCCGGAGCCCAGATCGACCGCCCGATTCTTTCCTGTTGCCCTCGCTACTTGGCGGTTGCCTGGAGGACACCCTCCGGGCGGGACGCTAACCTCCTCCGCAAAATCGTTTAACCTGTCGAGAGTTTTTGCGGAATCAATGCATTCTCATGTGAATTATGGGTCTAAAATACTCGGTATTTTCTACTTTAAAAACGGCTAAATCGACTCATTATGAGACATCGGGCAGGTGTAGTGGACGCCTAGGGCAATCCATATATCTGGACTTCGCGCCGCCCAACCGGACAAAAATCGAACGTTCACCCAAATATAACCATCCAATTCGGATTGTGGACGCCCGGATGATTCAAGCGCCCTCACCCCCGACCCCTCTCCCGCCGGGAGAGGGGAGCGCGTCAGCGCGGGGTGAGGGCGCGACGGGCAAGCAACCCCCATTGATTCAGAATTGCTATAGTAGATCGACCCTGTCGCGCCGGGAGGCCGACCATGAAGCAACGCGAGAAACCCTTGCCCGAAGTCGCCGAATTGCGCCGTCGCGCGGAAATGCGGCTGCGTCAGACCTTGCCCGCCACTGGCCGGCCCCTGACCAAGACAACGAGTCTGCGGTTGCTGCACGAACTGCATGCGCGTCAGATCGAACTGGAAACGCGGAATGAGGAACTGGCGCGGACCTGCCGCGAACTCGAACGCAGTCAGAAGCGCTATGTCGATTTCTACGATTTCGCCCCGGTCGGCTATTTCGGCCTGAGCGACGACGGGATCATTCGCGAGGTCAACCTGACCGCCGCCACCCTGCTGGGCCAGGAACGCGCCGATCCGATCGGTCGACGGCTGGAGGAATTCGTGGCCGAAGGCAGCCGGCCGTGCTTTAACGCCTTCCTTGAAAAGGCGATGGCGGGAATGGAAGGAGAAGGCTGCGAGCTTGCCCTCGCCACCGCCGGAGCGCCGCCGCGCTACCTGCATCTGCGCTGCATCTGCATCAAACCCTGCATGGATGGGCTATGCCGCGTTTCGGCGCTGGACGTCACCGAGCGCGTTCGGAGCGAAGAGAAAACGAGCGCCGAGCGCGGCTTTTGGCGGGCAACCCTGGATTCGCTGCCGTCCCATATCGCCATCCTGGACAAGCAGGGCGTCATCCTGGACATCAACGCCGCCTGGGCGCGGTTTGCCGATGCCAACGCCTTGGACGACGCCAACCACGGCCTGGGTGGGAATTATCTGGCCGTGTGCGACGCCGCGGCGTCCTCGGACGCGGTGGCCGGCACGGTGGCGGCCGGCATTCGCGCCGTGCTGGCCGGGACGAGCAACTTTTTCACCCTCGAATACCCGTGCCACGCTCCCGACCGCCAACGCTGGTTCGTGCTGCGCGTCACTCCGTTCGCCGGAGTCGAACCGGGGCGGGTGGTGGTGACACACTCCGATATCACCGAGCGCAAGCGGGTGGCGGAAGAATTGCGGCGCAGCGAGGCGCAATACCGGGGGATCATCGAGACCTCTCGGGATGGCTTCTGGATCGCCGATCGCCAGGGCCGCCTGCTGGAAGCGAACGAGGCTTACGCGCGCCTGTCGGGCTACAGTCGCGACGAACTCCGCTCGATGCGCATTGCCGATCTGGACGTGAGCGAGAGCCACGAAGAAGTGGCCGCCCATGTCGAAAAGGTCATGCGGGAAGGCAGCGGCCTGTTTCAGACCCTGCACCGGGCCAAAAGCGGGCGGATCTGGCAAGTCGAGATCAATGTCGCCTGGTTCGCCGAAGAAGAGCGGTTTTTCGTCTTCATCCGCGACCTTTACCGCCGGCAGCAGTCCGAAATGCTGCTCAAGGTTCGCCTGGAACTGTCCGAAATGGTCGCGACGGCCAGTCTGGACGAGTTGCTCCGCGCGGCGTTGGACAGAGCGGAGCGCTTCACCGGCAGCCAAATCAGCTTCTTCCATTTTGTCGATCCCGATCAGGAAACTCTGACCCTGCAAACCTGGTCCAGCCACACCCTGAAGGTGTGCGCTGCCAGTGGCAAAGGGCTGCATTATCCGGTCGGCCAGGCCGGGATCTGGGCCGATTGCCTGCGCCAGCGCCGACCGATCGTCCATAACCGCTATGCCGATTTGCCCGACCGGCGCGGCCTGCCCGAGGGCCATGTCCCGCTAGTCCGGGAATTGACCGTCCCGGTCATGCAAGATGGGCGGGTAGTGGCGCTGGTCGGCGTCGGTAACAAGCCGGAGGACTACACCGAGGCCGACGTGGAGGTGATGCGGCACTTGACCGACCTGATCATGGACGTGGTCCAGCGCAAGCAGGCCGAGGAGCGGGTCGCGCACCTGGCCTATCACGACGCCCTGACCCAACTGCCCAACCGGGTGCTGCTGGCCGACCGCTTGCAACAAGCCATGGCTCAGGCCCGGCGCGACCGGCGGCGGTTGGCGGTGTGCTACCTGGACCTGGACGATTTCAAGCCCATCAACGACCGGTGGGGACACGCCGCGGGGGATCGGGTGCTAGTCGAGATGGCCCAGCGCCTAAGGCAATGCGTGCGCGGTGGGGACACGGTGGCGCGTCTGGGTGGCGACGAGTTCGTGCTGCTGCTGAGCGACCTGAGCGATGTCGAGGAATGCGAGCACGCCCTCGACCGGGTGATGACGGCCTTGCAAGCGTCCTTTACCGTGGCCGGCCAGCCGACCTTGCTCACCGCCAGTGTGGGGGTCACCCTGTATCCGGACGATGATTCCGACCCCGACACGCTGCTCCGCCACGTCGATCAGGCCATGTACGCCGCCAAGCAGACCGGCGGCGACCGCTATCAGTGGTTCGACGCCGAGCATGATCGCCGCGCCCGCGATTTCCGCACGATCCTGCTGTGGGTCGAGGCCGGCCTGGCGGCCGAGGAATTCCACCTGCATTACCAGCCCAAGGTGGACATGCGCCGGGGCACGGTGATCGGCGCCGAAGCGTTGATCCGCTGGCAACACCCGGACGAGGGTCTGTTGCCGCCCGTGCGGTTCATGCCCGCCGTCGAAACCAGCCATCTGGCGATTGCCGTCGGCCAGTGGGTGATCCGGGAGGCGCTGCGGCAGATGGCCGCTTGGGCGAAGCGGGGTCTGACACTGCCGGTGAGCGTCAACTTGTCTGGCCGCGACTTGCAGCAAGCCGATTTCGCCGCGCGGCTGAAAAACCTGTTGGCGGAATACCCGGACGTGCCCCCGGATTGGCTCGAACTGGAGATCCTGGAGACGGCCGCCCTGGAAGATCTGGCTCTCGTGTCCACCCGCATCAAGGATTGCCGGGCGCTGGGCGTGCGTTTCGCCCTGGACGATTTCGGCACCGGTTATTCCTCGCTGACCTATCTGCGGCACCTGCCGGTGCAGTTGCTCAAGATCGATCAATCCTTCGTGCGCGACCTGCTGGCGGATAGCGAGGCGCGGGCCATCGTGGAGGGCGTGATCGGTCTCTCCAGCGCCTTCCGGCGCGAAGTGATCGCCGAAGGCGTGGAAACCTTCGAACATGGCCGCCTACTGCTCGATTTGGGCTGCAACCTCGCTCAGGGTTACGGCATCGCCCGACCGATGCCGCCGGAACGGATTCCGGACTGGGTAGCCGGCTGGCGCCCGCCCGAGGCGTGGGCGGGTTGAATATAGCCATCCTATTCGGGTTGTGGATAGCCGGGCGATTCAAATCCCCTCACCCCCGACCCCTCTCCCGCTTGCGGGAGAGGGGAGCGCGTCAGCGCGGGGTGAGGGCGCGGCGAGCGGCAACCACAACTGATCTGGGATCGCTATACGATGGGGGGTCAACGCGCCGGGGCGATGTCCGGTTCGATCCATTCCCGCAGCACCGCGGTCGCGTAAGCGCCGGCCGGTAAGCGGAAGCTGAGTACGGCGACGCCGGGCTCGGACCATTCCAGCGTCGCATCCCGCGCCATCAGCCGCAAGGCCCGCCGCTCCTGTTTCAACCCCGCCGCCGCCAGCCCGTCGCGAAAAAGGGGCCGCGCGGCGACCACCGCCGTTTCCAGATCCCGCGCCGCGCCGGCGCTCGACAATTCGCCGACGCCCCACAGCGGGCCGGTCGGGTGCAGGTCGAAGGCGGCGAGCCGCTGACGGATCGCATCGTCCGCCTCCTCGATCGCGAAGATGCTGTGGCTGCCGGCCAGCATCAGCACCTCGCCGGGCAGCGCCCGATTCCAACTACCCTCGGCCACCCGTCGGGCCAGCACGGCGTTGAACAGCGCCGAACGGGCGGCGGATAGATACAGACCCCGTTGTTGCCGGTCGCGTACTTTCTCCCGTCCCTCCAGCATCGCCGCCGCCCGTTCCAGGTTGCCGCCCTCCCGGCCAAAGCGCTGTTCGCCGAAATAGTTGGGGACGCCAGTCGCGGCGATGCGTTCGAACCGCGCCGTCAGTTCGGTCGGATCGCCGTTCAGCTCGCGCGCCACAATGCGAAAGGCGTTGCCGCGCAGAGCGCCGCGCCGCAGCTTGCGGGAATGGCGCAGCGCCTTGAGTACGGTGAAATCGGCGTCGGGGCCGGCGCTCCAGTCCGGATCGGCCTGGCCGGGCAGGTGTATGGAGAACCATTGCTCGGTGACGGCGTGGCGGTCCTTGAGGCCGGCATAGCTGACCGCGCTTGGCGGCACGCCCGCCCGTCGCGCCAATTGCCGCGCCACCCAGTCGGTGTTGGCGCCGCGCTTGCGCACCCACAGCCAGACATGCTCGCCGGCGCCGTCCGGGGCGAAATCCAGCTCCTCGCGCACCCGAAAATCCTCGGGGGCGGCACGCAGCCGACCGCTGGAGCGAGGCGGGCCGTAAGCGTGGGGAAGCGTGGCGGGGTCGAGTTCATCGCGCATGGCGGTTGGGGAAAATGGCGGTTCGGAGAGAGGAAAGAGAGGTGGCGGGGGCGGACGCTTTCACTCGGTCGCGACGATCGTGCGGTTCCGTCCGGTTTTTTTCGCTTCGTACAGGGCGGCGTCGGCCTGCCGAACCGTTCTTGCGTAGTCGGGATGCCCGTCGTGAATGCCGATGCCGATACTGCACGTCTGACGGATGGATAGGTCGCCGGCCAACCTGAAGGCTTGCATTTCGCAGCGGCTCCGGATCTTTTCGGCGATGCCTAGCGCCTCTTTTACTTCGACGTTGCCGAGCACGATCAGAAATTCCTCGCCGCCGTAGCGGAAAATGAAATCGCTGGTGCGCACGGAGAGCAGCAGCAATTCGGCGAAGCTTTTTAGCAGGATGTCGCCGCTTTCGTGGCCGTGACGGTCGTTGACCTGCTTGAAGTGATCGAGGTCGATGACGAGAACCGCATAGGGCAGGCCCTGCTTGAGGCTGATATCGGTTTGCCGGCGCAGGATGGTATCGAGATAACGGCGATTGAACAAACGGGTGAGGATATCCAGGCCGCTGTCGATTTCCATCATTTGATCGACCAGGGAGGAGATGAACCAGGAAGTCTTGGTGACGGCGTCGTTCAACAGGCCAATCGCTTCGAAGAAGCGTTCGTTTTCGCCGGCGGCTCGATATCTTGCGGCTTGGAACAACGCATCGTCGATTTCCCGAATCTGCTTTTTGAGATCGGTCGAGATGTGCAGCGTGTGCGACAGCAAGTCGGCCTTGTAAATCACCCACAAGCCGAAATTGGAGTATTGCAGCTTGGGCAGGCTGTTCGGATCCGGTTCGGCGGCTTGATAGAGGAGGGTCAGCGTGGCGCGCAGCCAGTCCAGCAGCGAGGCGCGCAAACGCTCGCACTCGATGGCCGCGTTCAGGCTGACCCCCTTCATTTTCAGCGACAATTCGTTGGTTTCGTAAGTGATTTCGCTAAGGAAGTAGGCTTCGGCAATGATTCCGGTCAAGAGATCGAATAGCTGATCGATCAGTATGAACGCCGTTGAGAACGTTTCTGGTTCCGAATAATGCCGTTTGAGGCGTTGGTAAATCTCGCGCTTCAGGATGCTGATGCCGTGCGTGAAGTAACTGAGGTTGACGTTGATACCTGCATGAACCATGCCTATATGCTTTTGCCGTTCGACGAGAGCGGGAATGTCCGCCGCTTGGTGGGGCGCGAACAGCGAAGCGATCCATTGCGCCAGCGACAAGCGCAGGTTTTTTTGTACGATGTGGTGCTTGAGGATACGGGCCGGTTCGGGGATCCGTAGGAATTCATCGTAAAACACGTCCACGATCGCCGGCAGTTCCGGTTCCAACAAGGGCGCGATTTTGGCCAGGATTTCCTTGCCATGGCCAGTGTAAATCGCCGCCAACTCGGCTTGCATGATGTCCTGCATGCTCATGATCTGTTCTCCGCCAGCGGTGATCTGTGCCGCCGTCTTTGTGTGCCGAACGCTAATTTATTTATCCTATCATGCGGGACAGGGCGATGGCGGCCATGTGTTTTTCTGAATATCCATCTTGAGCTACCTGAAACGGTTGCCAATCGACAAACTCAAAATCGATCAGTCCTTCGTGCGGGATATTCTCTCGGATCCAAATGACATGGCGATCACCGAGGCGATCACCGGGATGGGGAAGGCGCTGAAACTCAAACTGGTCGCCGAAGGCGTTGAAGAAGCCGGCCAGGCGGAATTTCTTAGCGGCAGGGGCTGCCAGGAAGCCCAAGGTTATACCAATTCCCGGTAAGTTTTATATTTCCCGCGTAGGGCGGGTTAGCGCAGCGTAACCCGCCGAAGTCACAATCAAATCGGCGGGTTACGGGCCGACGCCCTAACCCGCCCTACCCCTCTGAATCATAAAATCTATTGAGAAACGGTATTATTTCTACAGTCGCCCGTTAACGCCTCCGGACTTGGAGATCTGGATGCGCCAAGCGCAAGATCGGAGACCGAATCCGGGGGGACTAGGCGCGAGCGAGAACGAGGGGTGGGACGATCCGCGCAATGAGACTTGTCTGAGCGGCGGTGCTGGAAACCATCGACCGGAACCCTCCCGTCAAAATATCAGCGCCACCGCGTGAACGGCGAGGCCCTCGCCGCGGCCGACGTAACCCAACCGTTCGGTGGTGGTGGCCTTGAGGTTGACCCGGCCCGGTTCGATGCGCAAATCGGCCGCGATGTGCTCCCGCATGGCGGCAATGTGCGGAGCCATTTTGGGGGCTTGGGCGACGATGGTGGCGTCCACGTTGCCGACCGCCAGGTGGCGTTCCCGCAACAACGCCGCCACCCGTCGCAACAGAATCCGGCTGTCGATGTCCTCGAACTCCGCGTCGCTGTCGGGAAAGTGGTGACCGATGTCGCCCAAACCGGCCGCGCCCAGCAACGCATCACACAAGGCGTGCAACAACACGTCGCCGTCGGAATGGGCGACCAGGCTCCGGGAATGCGGGATGTGGACCCCGCCCAGGGTGATGAACTCGCCCGGCCCGAAGGCGTGCACGTCGAAACCGTGGCCGATGCGCGCGAAACCGGGATTGAGGGAATGGGAGGCGGGCGGCGGGATGTGGGGAGCAGGGGAGTGTTCCGCTCCCTGTCCCCCATCCTCCGCCCTCCGTTTTCCGGCGAGATAAAACTCGGCCAGAGCCAGATCTTCCGGTCGGGTGATCTTCAGGTTGTCCGCCCGGCCCTCGATCAGCCGGGGAGCGAAACCGGCCGCTTCCAGCGCCGCCGCCTCGTCCGTCACCAGCAGGCCACGCGCCAGCGCCGCGCGCAGCGATTCGCGCAGCAGGCCCAGCCGGAACATCTGTGGGGTCAGCGCGTGCCAGAGCCGAGATCGATCCACGGTCGTCGCGACCTGTCCGGTTCCGTTCGCCCGTTTCAGGGTGTCGCGCACCGGCGCGGCCAGCAACCCGCCGACCGGATCGTCCGCCAGTTGGTCCAGCAGCCGGTCCAGATCCGCGCCGGTCAGGCAGGGACGGGCGGCGTCGTGCACCAAAACCCAATCGTCCGAGTGGGCATGCTCCCGCAGCGCTTCCAAGCCGTTCCGCACGGAATGGCAACGTTCCACGCCGCCCTCGACCACCCACAGCGGTTTGGCGGGCGCGAGGTTCGCGGCTACCGCCGGCCACCACTCGTCCTCGCCGCCGATGATCGCCACCAAGCCGGCGATGCGCGGGTGCCGCAGGAAAATATCCAGGGTGTGGGCGATGACCGGTCGGCCGGCCAGCGGCAGATACTGTTTGGGGATGGTCGAACCCATGCGTTTGCCGGCGCCGGCGGCGGGTATCAGCACCCAATGCCGGGGGGCGGCCAGCGACGGCGTTTCAGGGAAAGGAAGGGGCTTGGGAGGTTCGCTCAATGCCGTTGCCCGGCGGAGGATTGGTCGGCGGGCGGGCTGGATGGGTTCGGGGTCGCGTCCAGCGGCGGCTCAAGCAAGCGATAGAAGGTCTCGTCCTTGCGGATCATGCCCATGTCGGAGCGCGCCCGCTCCTCGATGGCCATCAAGCCGCGCTTCAGGTCTTCAACCTCGGCCGCCAGCGCGCTGTTGCGCTCGGCCAGCGCCGCGTTGTCCTCCCGCTGTGCCTGGATGGCGATTCGCAGGGCATGGGTTTGCCGGACGCCGTCCTCGGCGATCCATAGCAGGTATTGTAGAAAAACCAGCACGGCGATGAGCGCCGCCACCAGGATCTGCATGATTCGAGGATCGGGAAAGGGAGAGTTGGGCCTTGCGGCGCCGCCGCCGAGGGCCGATGCCTCCGCGCGCCCTCGGACCCCGCTGGGGCGAGGAGGCGCGGAAGCCGCGGTTTCGGCTCGAAGGGAAAGAACCAAAACAGCCGTTCGCGTTCCGCTTAGTCGCGGAACACGTTGAACGCGGCCTTGCCCGGATAGGTGGCGGCGGAACCCAGCTCTTCCTCGATCACCAGCAGCCGGTTGTACTTGGCGACCCGGTCGGAGCGGCTGAGCGAGCCGGTTTTGATCTGGCTGGCGGCGGTGGCCACGGCCAGATCGGCGATGGTGCTGTCCTCGGTTTCGCCGGAGCGGTGCGAGGAGATCGAGGTGTAGCCGGCGTCGGCCGCCATCTTGATCGCGTTCAGCGTCTCGGTCAGGGTGCCGATCTGGTTGACCTTGATCAGGATCGAGTTGGCGATGCCCTGATCGATGCCGCGCTTGAGGATCGAGGTGTTGGTCACGAACAGATCGTCGCCGACCAGTTGCACCTTCTTGCCCAACACCTGGGTCAGGTAGGCCCAGCCGTCCCAGTCGCTCTCGTCCAGGCCGTCCTCGATGGAGACGATGGGATAACGGTTCACCCAATCCGCCAGCTTGTCGGAAAACTCGTTGGAGCTAAACGACTTGCCTTCCGCTTCCAGCACGTACTTGCCGTTCTTGTAGAACTCGGAGCTGGCGCAGTCCAGGGCGATGTAGATGTCCTTGCCGGCGGTGTAGCCCGCCTTGCCGATGGCTTCCATGACCACATCCAGCGCCGCTTCGTTGGAGGGCAGGTTGGGCGCGAAGCCGCCCTCGTCGCCGACCGCGGTGTTCATGCCCTGTCCCTTCAGCACCGCCTTGAGGGCGTGGAACACCTCCGCGCCCCAGCGCAGCGCTTCGCGGAAGCTGGGCGCGCCGACCGGCATGATCATGAATTCCTGCAAGTCCACGCTGTTGTCGGCGTGGGCGCCGCCGTTGAGGATGTTCATCATCGGCACCGGCAGATGGTAGGGGCCGGTGGGGTTCAGGTACTTGTACAGCGGGATGCCTTTCTCGGCGGCGACGGCGTGGGCGGTCGCCATCGACACCCCCAGCAGGGCGTTGGCGCCGAGGCGGCTCTTGGTGGCGGTGCCGTCCAGATCGATCATTTTCTGATCGACGGCGGCCTGATTGTCGGCCGCCTCCATGCCGACCAGGGCCGCGCTCAGCTCGCCGTTGACGTTGGCGACCGCCTTGAGCACGCCCTTGCCCAGATAGCGGCTCTTGTCGCCGTCGCGCAGTTCCAGCGCCTCGCGGCTGCCGGTGGAAGCGCCGGAGGGGACGCCAGCGGTGCCCTTGGCGCCGGATTCCAGCACCACATCGACGGCCACGGTCGGATTGCCGCGCGAATCGAGAATCTCGCGCCCATGAACCGATTTAATTTTCGACATTCGTAAAACTCCTCTGGTTGGGTGTGCGTTGAAGACGAAGGGTTAAAAGCTCAGTTCGGTTTCCAGGAAACCCTGCCGTTTGACCAAGGCGTCCAGGGCTTGCAGGACGGTCAGCAAAGGCTCCATCCGGTCCAGCGGCCAGGCGTTGGGGCCGTCGCTCAGCGCCCGGTCCGGGTCGGGATGGGTTTCCATGAACAATCCGGCGATGCCGGCCGCCACCGCCGCCCGCGCCAGCACCGGCACGAATTCGCGCTGACCGCCGGAGACGTTGCCTTGACCGCCCGGCAACTGCACCGAATGGGTGGCGTCGAACACCACCGGGCAGCCGGTGGCGCGCATCACCGTCAGGGCGCGCATGTCGGACACCAGATTATTGTAGCCAAAGGAAGCGCCGCGTTCGCAGACCATGATGTGATCGTTGCCGGCGATGCGGGCCTTGGCGACCACGTTGCGCATGTCCCAGGGGGCGAGAAACTGGCCCTTCTTGATGTTGACCGGCTTGCCCTGACGGGCGACGTTCTGGATGAAATCGGTCTGCCGGCACAAGAAGGCCGGGGTTTGCAACACGTCCGCCACGGCGACGACTTCCGCCAGCGGGGTGTATTCGTGGATATCGGTCAGCACCGGCACGCCGATTTGGCGCTTCACCGTGTCCAGGATCTTCAGCCCCGCCTCCAGGCCGGGGCCGCGAGGGCTCTGGTGCGAGGAGCGGTTGGCCTTGTCGAACGAGGACTTGTAAATGAAGGGGATACCCAGCCGTCCGGCGATTTCCTTCAGCCGCCCGGCGGTGTCCAGGGCCAGTTGCTCGGACTCGATCACGCAGGGACCGGCGATCAGGAACAGCGGTCGATCCAGACCGACCTCGAAACCGCAGAGTTTCATCATGACGTATTCGCCTCCCGTCGGCGGTGCTGGCCTTGCCGGAGCGCGGCCTCGATAAACCCCTGGAACAGCGGGTGGCCGGTGCGCGGGGTGGAGGTGAATTCCGGGTGGAACTGGCAGCCGAGAAACCAGGGATGATCGGGCAATTCGATCATTTCCACCAGCCGCTCGTCCAGCGAATGACCGCAGAAGGCCAAACCGGCGGCATGCAGCGGTTCGCGGTAACGGTTGTTGAATTCGTAGCGGTGGCGGTGGCGCTCGGTGATCGTATCCTTGCCGTACAGGGCGCGGGCCAGCGAGTTGGGCGCCAACCGGCAGGGTTGCGCGCCCAGGCGCATGCTGCCGCCCAGATCGCCGTTTTCCCGGCGCTGCTGGATGGCGCCGTTTTCGTCGGTCCATTCGGTGATCAGGGCGATGACCGGATGCGGGGTGTCCTTGCGGAATTCGGTACTGTGCGCATCCGTCAGTCCGGCGACGTGGCGGGCGAATTCGATCACCGCCACCTGCATGCCCAGGCAGATGCCCAGGTAGGGAATCCGCTGCTCGCGGGCGTGGCGCACCGCGGCGATCTTGCCTTCGATGCCGCGCTCGCCGAAACCGCCCGGCACCAGGATGGCGTCCATGCCGGCCAGACAGGCCAAACCGTCCCGCTCGATCCGCTCGGAGTCGATGTAATGGATGTTGACCTGGGTGCGGGTGTGGATGCCGGCGTGTAACAGGGCCTCGTTCAGCGACTTGTAGGCGTCGGTCAGATCGACGTACTTGCCGACCATGGCGACGTTCACCGTGGCGGCCGGGTTCTCGATCGCCCGCACCACCCATTCCCAGTCGGCCAGCCGGGCGGGCGGCAGATCGTTCAGGTGCAGCTTGCGGGCGACGATATCGTCCACGCCCTGGGCGTGCAGCAGCAGCGGAATCCGGTAGATGGTGTCGGCGTCGGGGACGTTGATGACCGCCTTGGGTTCGACGTTGGTGAACAGCGCGATCTTGCGGCGTTCCCCGGCCGGCACTTCCCGATCCGAGCGGCACAACAGGATGTCGGGCTGAATGCCGATGGAGCGCAGTTCCTTGACCGAGTGCTGGGTCGGCTTGGTCTTGAGTTCGCCGGAGGATTTGATGTAGGGCACCAGGGTCAGATGGATGAACAGCGAGCGCTCGCGGCCCAGCTCCACCCCCATCTGGCGAATGGCCTCCAGAAAGGGCAGCGATTCGATGTCGCCCACCGTGCCGCCGATTTCGATCAGGGCGATGTCGGCCTCGCCGGCGCCCAGGCGGATGCAGCGCTTGATTTCGTCGGTGATGTGCGGGATCACCTGCACCGTGCCGCCGAGGTAGTCGCCGCGCCGCTCCTTGCGGATCACGTTTTCGTAGATGCGCCCGGTGGTGAAGTTGTTGCGCCGGGTGGCGGTCATGCACGCGAAACGTTCGTAATGACCCAGATCGAGATCGGTTTCGGCGCCGTCGCCGGTCACGAACACCTCGCCGTGCTGGAACGGGCTCATGGTGCCGGGATCGACGTTGATGTAGGGATCGAGCTTGATCAGGGTGACCTTGAGTCCGCGGGCTTCCAGCACGGCCGCCAGCGAAGCGGCGGCGATGCCTTTGCCCAGGGAGGACACCACGCCGCCGGTGATGAAAATGAATCGGGTCATGCGAAAATGGGGGGTGGCGAGAGACGCTACAAGATACCAAAGCCAGTCGCCGATGGCGACTGCAAAACGGGCAGGAAACCGGGTTCGCCGGGTCCGGCGGCGACTTCGGCGGCAATACCCAGCCCGACGACCGCCAACAGACCCTGGCTCCCTCCTCCTTCGCGGGGCCATGTGGGTGCGATGGGGAAATACAGCAGTGGCAAACGATCCCGCTCCCACGGCGGAATGCCGGCTTCCTGCAGCAGTTTCTTCAATTCCTGACCGTGGCGACGCCCGACCGGCCGGAACCGCTCGCCGCCCTGGCGGAAACGAATGGTGAGCGCGGCCCCGGCCAGTGTCTCGGCGCGCAGTCCCTCGCCGCGGGTCGCTCGCAGCCGCAGCGTTCCCAATCCCGGCAGATCCAGCGGTGGCCAATCGGCGGCGGTGGTGGTGCGCCAGACCAGCGTTTGTCGCGTATCGTGCGGCGGCAAGGGTGGCATGGCGTACAGCGTGTTGCGATAGCGTCGAACTTCGCCGCCGGGCCAACGGATGCACGGTTGCCGGTCGCGGGCGGCGGTCAAGACATCGTGGAGAATGTGCCGCAGTTGCCGGGCATCGGGAACCGGCAAGCCGAGTCGTCGCAGCCAGCGCCGCAGCGCGTTGCGTTGACGCGGTTCGCCCAGTTCCCGCAATGCCGGGATGCGCAGGGTGTCGGGACGCTGGGCGGCGACGCGGGCGAGGTCGGCGTCGGCGTCGGCATCCAGCCAGTCGGCGGTTTCGGCGCACCACCGGGCGGAACGGGCCAAGTTGCGGCCAACCGCCGGCCAGCGTTCCCGCAGCAGCGGCAGGATGCGGTGGCGGAGATAGTTGCGATCGAAGTCGGTATCGGCGTTGCTGCCGTCCTCAATCCAGTGCAAGCCGTGTTCGAAAGCGTGGACCCGCAGGTCGGCGCGGTCCACGTCCAGCAAGGGGCGCAGCAGCCAGCCGGAACCGAGCCGGCTGGCGGTCGGCATCGCCGCCAAGCCGTGCGGACCGGCCCCGCGCAGCAGTTGCAGCAACAGAGTTTCGGCCTGATCGTCGCGATGGTGGGCGGTCAGCAGGGCGGCATCCGGCCCCAGTTCGGCGGCCAGGGCGGCGTAGCGGGCGCGGCGGGCGGCGGCTTCGGGGCTTTCGCCCGGCGCGGATCGGGCATCGATCCTCAGCACCCGGAACGGTACGCCCAGTTCGCCGCAGGTGCGCGCGCAATGCTCGCCCCAGCGAGCCGAGACCGTTTGCAAGCCGTGATCGACGTACACCGCCGCCAAGGTCCGTTCCGGCCAGCAATGACGATGAGTCGCCAGCAGGTGCAGCAGCGCATGGGAATCCATCCCGCCGCTGTAGCCGACGATCAGATGACGGGTGTGGGGATGGACATCGAGTAGCGCGGCGAGGCCACCCAGCAGGCGGGCGTGGCCGGGAGCGGCATCGTTCATTGGGCGGCGCGGCGCAACGGGGGCGACTGGGGAAGATGCGGGCTTATCCTTCCCCGCTCTTGTCCTTCCCCAGCAGGGCGGCCACGCTGCTTTGCCAAGTCGATTGCAGCGAGGTGGCCGGCGCGGCTTCCTTGAACACTCCGTAGGCCATCAGGCGCTGGTGGCGCTGCTCCAGCAGTTCGTCCATGGATAGCGCGTCCAACTGCGACAGATTCGCCCGCAGCGCGGCGCCCACATGTTCCGCCATCCGCGCCATGTCGCGGTGCGCGCCGCCGGGCGGCTCGGGAACGATGGCGTCGATCAGGTTGAGCTTGTGCAGTTTGTCGGCGGTCAAGCCCATGGCCTCGGCGGCGTCGGGGGCCTTGTCGGCGCTCTTCCACAGGATCGCCGCGCAGCCCTCCGGCGAGATCACCGAATAGGTGCTGTATTGCAGCATCAATACCCGGTCGCCGACTCCAATCGCCAGCGCCCCGCCGGAACCGCCCTCGCCGATCACCAGGCAGATCACCGGCGTCCGCAGCCGGCTCATCTCGAACAGATTGCGGGCGATGGCCTCGCTCTGCCCGCGTTCCTCGGCGCCGATGCCGGGATAGGCGCCCGGCGTGTCGATGAAGGTCAGCACCGGCAGCCGGAAGCGCTCGGCCAGTTTCATCAGCCGCAGCGCCTTGCGATAGCCTTCCGGGCGCGGCATGCCGAAGTTGCGGTAAATCTTCTCCTTGGTGTCGCGGCCCTTCTGATGGCCGATCACCAGCACCGGCCGCCCATCCAGCCGCGCCACTCCGCCGACGATGGCGTGGTCGTCGGCGAAGGCGCGGTCGCCGTGCAGTTCCTCGAAGTCGGCGAACAACCGTTCCACGTAGTCCAGCGTGTAGGGCCGCAGCGGATGGCGGGCGATTTGCGAGATCTGCCACGGCGTCAGGCTGGCGAAGATGGAATCGGTGAGCGCCTTGCTTTTGGCCTCCAGCCGGGCGATCTCGTCGTGAATATTGAGATCCTGCTCGGCGCTGAGATGCCGCAATTCCTTGAGCATCGCCTCCAGTTCGGCGATGGGCCGTTCGAAGTCCAGACAGTTGTTCGGATTCATCGGCGTTCTTTCGAGGATCAGCCCTGCTCGGGCATGCGTATGGCCAGGTACAGCGATTCGTTGTCCCGCCGCACCAGCACCGACACCACCTTGCCCTTGGGCAGATCCTTGATCAGATCCACGAATTGGCTGGCGCTTTTCACCGGCGTGTAGTTGACCTCCAGGATGATGTCGTCCGGGTACAGGCCGGCGTTCGCGGCCGGACCCTCGTCGAGCGCGGCGACCAGCACGCCGCGCTCTTCCGCGCCCAAGCCGCGACGTTGTTCATTGCTCAGATCGGCGACGGTGATTTGCAACAGGGGATCGCTGTGTTCGTCCATGGTGGAGACGGCTTCCTCGGTCGCTTCCAGCCGGGCGATGGTGGCCTTGATTTCCAGCGGTTCGCCGTTGCGCAGGATCGACATGGCCACGGTCTTGCCGACCGGCGTCACGCCGATCATCCGCGGCAGTTGCGAGGAATCCTCCACCGGCTCGCCGCCATAGCGCAGGATGACATCGCCTTGCTTGAAGCCGGCGCTGGCGGCCGGGCTGTCCGGCAGGATCTGCGCGACCAGCGCCCCGCGCGGCCGGTCCAGCTTGAACGCCTCGGCCAGATCGTTGTTGACCGCTTGCAGTAGCACGCCCAGCCAGCCGCGAGTGACCTCGCCGGTGGACTTGATCTGTTCGACCACCTGCATCGCCAACTTGATGGGAATGGCGAACGACAAGCCCATGTAGCCGCCGGAACTGCTGTAGATCTGCGAATTGATCCCGACCACCTCGCCGCGCAGGTTGAACAGCGGGCCGCCGGAGCTGCCGGGGTTGACCGCGACGTCGCTTTGGATGAACGGCACGTAGGTGCCGCTGGGCAGGTTGCGGCCGACCGCGCTGACGATGCCCTGGGTGGCGGTGCGCTCCAGGCCGAAGGGCGAGCCGATGGCCAGCACCCATTCACCGACCTCCAACGTATCGGAATCGCCAATTTTCACGGCTTGCAGATTTTCGCCCTCGATCTTCAGCAGGGCGACATCGGTCATTTCGTCCACGCCGATGAGCTTGGCGGGCCGCTCCCGCTGGTCGCTGAGCCGAACGATGATCTTGTCGGCGTCCTGGGCAACGTGGGCGTTGGTCAGGATATAGCCGTCGGGCGAGAGGATGAAGCCCGAGCCCAGCGAGTTGGCCTGGCGCTCGCCGGGCAACTCCGGGCGATCCTGAAAAAAGCGCTTGAAAAACTCCAAATAGGGGTTGTCGCCACCCGGCTGTTCCAGCAGGCCGGGGACACGGGCGGTACGCTTCCGGTTAGGGGTCTGGGTGGTGCTGATATTGACGACGGCGGGTTCGTTCTGTTTGACCAGTTTACGAAAGTCCGGCAAGGGAGATTCGGCGACGGGGCGGGCCGGCGCGGCGGCCACCCAACACAGGAACAGCGCCGGCAGCGCGAACGGGAACAAACGACGGAAGCGGGTCATGGCGGCGATGATCTCCTGAAATGAATGGAATACGGCTACGCGTCGTCGGGGAAGGCTGGCGCGGCCGGGACAGTCAAGCCGGACTTCCGCGCGGTTTGCGCGGCACGAAATAGTTGGCGATACTCGAAGAGCGGGGTGGCGTGGGCGGACGTTCCTTTGGATCGGACGACCGAAGCGGACATCGCCGCCGGATACGGCTTGCCGTGATGCGCTTGGCTCAGCGAGGAGAAACGGAAGATGGGACAAGATTCGAAACGGATGGTGGACGATCATGAGAAGGCGACTCAGTACCTTTACGAATTGGCGCTTAAATTACTGGAGTGTGGGGGCTCGGATATTTTCGTCACCGCCGGCAGCCCACCGGCGCTCAAGGTCAACCAGTTGGTGCAACGACTCGGCGGTCAAAAACTGACGCCGCAGCAGACCATGTTGCTGGTGCGCTCGATCATGAGCGACCGGCAGGCACGGGAGTTCGACCAGCACCACGAAATCAATTTTTCCTTGAATTTCCCCGATATCGCGCGCTTCCGCGTTAGCGCCTTCACCCAGCGCGGCAGCGCCGGCATGGTGCTGCGCTTGATCCAGCAGAAGATCCCGAGCATCGAGGAGCTTCACCTGCCGCCGATTCTTCGGGATATCGCCATGACTCAGCGCGGGCTGGTGATTTTCCTCGGTGGCACCGGTTGCGGCAAGACCACGTCCATGGCGGCCATGGTGGATTATCGCAACAGTCAGTGCCAGGAGCACATTATCACCATCGAGGATCCCATCGAGTTTTTCCATCAACACAAGCAGTGCCTGGTGGACCAGCGCGAAGTCGGCACGGATACCGAGTCCTATGAGCTGGCCCTGAAAAACACCTTGCGTCAGGCGCCCAACGTGATTTTGATCGGCGAGGTGCGGGATCGGGAAACCATGCAGGCCGCGATCAATTTCGCCGAAACCGGCCATCTGTGCCTGACCACGCTGCATGCCAACAATACCGATCAGGCCTTCGATCGTATCATCAATTTTTTCTCCGAAGAAAAACGGGCGCAGGTATTGATGGACCTGTCCTTCAATGTAAAGGCTTTCATTTCGCAGCGCCTGCTGCCGAGCGAGGATCGGCCGGGGCTGGTTCCGGCGGTGGAGATCCTGCTCAATACGCCATTGATGACCGAATTGATTTTTCAGGGCCGGGTCAAGGAGATCAAGAGTCTGATGGCCCGTTCCGGCGAGCAGGGCATCGTCACCTTCGACGACGCGTTATTCAATCTGTACGAATCCGGCCGGATCGGCTACGAAACCGCCATCCGCCACGCCGATTCCGCCAACAACCTGCGGCTGCGGATCAAGCTGGAAAGCAGAAGGCTGCCGCCGCGCGCCGCCGAAACGCATTTGCAGGTTCAGGAAAACCACAAACGCTGAAGCGGCCCGCCCGACGACCGGCGGCGTGGAAGCAGCGCCGGTCGCGGCGGCGCAAGTCGATGCGCCGACAGTCGAGCGCATCGAGGGATGAATAATACCGTTTCTCAATAGATTTTATGATTCAGAGGGGTAGGGCGGGTTAGGGCGTCGGCCCGTAACCCGCCGATTTGATTGTGACTTCGGCGGGTTACGCTGCGCTAACCCGCCCTACGCGGGAAATATAAAACTTACCGGGAATTGCTATAACGCGTCAGCGTCGCACCGACAACCGGAAGCGTCGATCGCCCTGACGCAGGATCGCGCCGTCACGGACCACGTTTTCCAGCACCGGCCCCTCGCTCAACCGCTCGCCTTCCCGATAATGCCGGCCATTGATAACCACAAAGCGTTTGTCGGCATCGGCGCTATAGACGTGAATATCGAGATTAAAGGCGGGAATGCCGCGCCGAGCGTCGGCGGACAGCGTTTCCAGCTCCGGCGCGGACGCGGAGGCCACGGGGCTGGGTGCCGCAGTTGGCGGGGCCGGTTCCGGGGGCCGCTCCCGGCTGGCCGGAGCGCGGGCCGGGAGCGAAGGTTCGAACTCCATCGCTTGGCTGGCCGGTTCCTTGCGGGGCGCGGCCGGCGGTCCAATTCCCTCCGAAACTTCCGACGCGGGCGGAAGGGGACGGGGCGCGAGTGGAGCGGACGGGACGGACGGCGACGGGATGGCGACGGGTGAGGCTTGGGGCATCAACCGGAACCCCCCGAGCAAGAAAGCCAGCAACACGGCATTGAGCCCGAGACCCAAAATCGTCAACCCGTACCAGAACCGGTTCCGCGCGGGTTCCGTCTCGGGGGGCGCGGTGGTCAGGGTCGGCGGCTGGCCGAGATGGCGTTCCTGTTCCGCCTTGCGCAACGCGTCGAGGATATAGGACATCTCAGCGATCTTGATGAGCCGACGGGTCGAGCGTGGGCGTACCGGGGGTGGGCGCCAGATTGTTCAGTAGCACCAGCGTCCGTTCGCCCGCCAGGCCATCGGGTTGCAGACCGTTATCCTGTTGAAAGGCGCGCAACCGTTCGCCCAGGGCGCCATCGAAGGTCGCGGACGATGGCTCGGGGCTGGGTTGATCCGCCGCCAGCGCCAGCCGCCGGCGCAACCAGCGCACCGCCTTGCCGGTGTTGCCTGGGCCGATCAGCGGCGAGTTGATTTGCGGTCGCCACAACAACAGGTATTGGCCGGTCCACAACGGCGCGAGTTGCGCCAGCGGCACGGTCATCGCTTGACCGGCGATTTCCAGCGTCGCGTTGTCCCCTTCCAGCGTCCGCAGCAGCACCGCCGCCGGCCTATCGCCGACGGTCAGCCGAAGCACGGCGGGGCGGTTGAAGCGGCGTAGCATGTTCCAGTCGTCGCGGCCGGTCAGGCAACGCAAATCCCGGATTTTGACCCATTCGCAGAATAGTGCCCCGGCGCCCGGCATTCGGGTGATGCCCCAGGCCGCCAGCAAGCGGTCGTTGGCATCGTCTCCCTGGAACTGGCGCAATAAGCTGGCCAAGGCGAGGGCATCGGTGGCGGCTGAAGATGGGGTCGGGCCGGCGGGCATCGCCGCGGGCGATGGCGATGGAGCCGGATTGGCCATCGGTGGCGAGGTGGGGTCGGCGGCCGACATTTGGCCGGCGTGCGACAGCCAGAACCCGAGGCCGATCATGCCCAGACCTGTCAATCCACTGCCCAGCACCAGCCAGGGTCGAACTCGCCATTTGCCGCCGCCGCTGGCCGCCGCCCGCGGAACCGCTGGATCGGCCGGCTCCGCGCGCCGCGACCCCGAGCGGAGAGCGGAAACCCAGCTTTTTCCACTGTCGCCCCATAGGGCTTCCCGGGCCGCCCGGCGAACCGTGCCGGCGGTCGCGCGCCGCGCGCCCTGGCTGTAGGCGCCAAGCAGGGCGCGATCGCAGATGACGTTGATCAGGCGCGGGATGCCGCCGGAATAGCGGTGGACCGCCCGCCGCGTCCCGGCGGCGAACAGTTCCGCGCGCCCGCCGGCCACCCGCAGCCGGTGGTCGATGTAGGCGGCGGTTTCCCGAGGGTCCAGCGGCGACAGGTGATAGCGGGCGGTGATGCGCTGGGCCAGTTGCCGCAAGTCCGGCCGCGCCAGCAGCCGGCGCAGTTCCGGCTGGCCGACCAGAATGATCCGCAGCAGCTTGTGCTTGGCGGTTTCCAGATTGGTCAACAGACGGATCTGTTCGAGCACCTCGCGGCTCAGATTCTGCGCCTCGTCGATGATCAGCACCGTGCGGCGGCCGGCGGCGTGGCCGCGCAGCAGGTGTTCGTTGAGGGCGTCCAGCAGCGGCTTGAGGGTTTGGCGCTCGCGCGGGTAGGACACGCCCAGTTCGTCGCAGACGGTGGCCAGCAGTTCCTCGACCGTCAGCCGGGGGTTGAGGCACAGCGCGATGTCCACGCCATCCAGCCGCTGCTCCAGCAGCGCGCGGACCAGGGTGGTCTTGCCGGTGCCGACTTCCCCGGTCAATTGCACGAAGCCGCCGTCCTCGCTGGTGCCGTACAGCAGGTGGGCCAGCGCCTCCTGATGATGGCGGCTCGGATAGACGTAGCCGGGGTCGGGGGTGATGGCGAAGGGCGGCTCGCGCAGCCCGAAGTGCGCCGCGTACATCCTCACACCTCGCCGTAGCGCGCGCCGACGCCGATCCAGCGCCGGATCAGCGGTTCCACTCGCTCGGGGTGATCGCGCAGCAACCGGTCGGCGGCGTAGCGGGCGGCGTTCAACAGATCCTGATCGCGCAGCAGATCGGCCACCCGCAGACTTTGCTCGCCGGTCTGGCGGGTGCCGAGCACCTCGCCGGGGCCGCGCAGCGCCAGATCGCGGCGGGCAATTTCGAAACCGTCGTGGCATTCCCGCAGCACCGCCAGCCGGGCGTGCGCGGCCCGCGACAGCGGCGGCCGGTACAGCAATACGCAACTGCTGGCGGTCGCGCCGCGCCCGATCCGGCCGCGCAACTGATGCAATTGCGCCAGACCCAGCCGCTCGGCGTTCTCGATGATCATCAGGCTGGCGTTGGGCACGTCCACCCCAACCTCGATCACGGTGGTGGCGACCAGCAGATCCAGCGCGCCGGCCTTGAACGCGGCCATCGCCGCTTCCTTGGCGGCGCCGGGCAGGCGTCCATGGGCCAGACCGATGCGCAGCTCCGGTAGGCGTTCCGCCAGTTGCTCGGCGGCGACCGTCGCCGCTTGGCATTGCAGCGCCTCGGATTCCTCGATCAGCGGACAGACCCAGTAGGCTTGGCGACCGTCGCGACAGGCCCGGCGGATGCGCTCGATCACCTCGTCGCGGCGGCTGTCGGGCGCGGCCACGGTGGTGACCGGCAGGCGGCCCGGCGGCAGTTCGTCCAGGGTCGAGGTGTCGAGATCAGCGTAGGCGCTCATGGCGAGGGTGCGCGGAATCGGTGTCGCGGTCATGATCAACTGGTGGGGGCAGCGCCCGCCGAAGCGGCCCTTCTCGCGTAGGGCCAAGCGCTGATGGACACCGAAGCGGTGTTGTTCGTCCACGATCGCCAGGGCCAGCTCGGCGAAGGCGACCGCCTCCTGAAACAGGGCGTGGGTGCCGACCGCGATCCGAACCGCGCCGGTGGCCAGCCGCTCCAAGGCCTGGCGCCGCGTCTTGCCGGTCAGCCGTCCGGTTAACCAGGCTACTTCGACTCCGAGCGGTTCGAGCCAAGCTCGCAAATTGCGGTGGTGCTGCTCCGCCAACAGTTCGGTGGGGGCCATCAGCGCCGCCTGGGCGCCGTTTTCCACCGCCCGCAGCGCGGCGGCGGCGGCCACCACGGTCTTGCCGGAGCCGACATCGCCCTGCAACAGCCGCAGCATGGGGCGGGGCTGGGCGAGATCGGCGGCGATTTCCGCCAGCACCCGCTGTTGGGCGGCGGTGAGGGTAAAGGGTAGCCGTTCCACGAAACGCTGGCTCAGGCCGTCGCCGGCCAGCGGCGGCGCGGCCTGGCGCCGGGTGCGCTCGCGCAGCCGGCGCAGACTGAGCTGATGGGCCAGCAACTCCTCGAAGGCCAGCCGCCGCCGGGCCGGATGGCGACCGCTCTCCAGCTCCGCCGCCGCTGTATCGGCCGGCGGCCGGTGCAACAGCCGCACCGCCTCGGCGATGGGTGGCAGTTGCAGTTGGGCCAGCAGCGCCGGCGGCAACCATTCCGGCAGCAGCGTCGCCGCATCCAATTGCTCCAAGGCCTGTTCGGCCAGGCCGCGCAGGGTGAACTGCCGTAGGCCGGCGGTGGCGGGATAGATGGGAGTCGGCCGGTTTTCCACCGGCGGCGTGTCCGCGTCGAGCCGGCGGCATTCGGGGTGAATCATTTCCAGTCCGCCGCCGTAACTGGAACGGACCTCGCCAAAGCAGCGCAGCCGCGCGTCCGGCTGGCCGAGCCATTGCCGCTGGGCGGGGCTGAAATGGAAAAAGCGCAGGGTCAGGACACCCGTGCCGTCGCTCAGATGGCAGAGCAGGAAGCGTCGACCGCGCGTCGTCACCTCGCTGCCGGTCACCAGCGCCTCGACCTGCGCTTCCACGCCGGGCCGCAATTGGCCGATGGCGGTGATGCAGCCGCGGTTCTGGTAGCGCAGAGGCAGGTGCAGCAGCACGTCGGTGGCGGTGTGCAAGCCCAACCGTCGCAGGCGCTCGGCCAGCCTCGGCCCGACGCCCCGCAGGACGGTGATCGGCGGCCCTTCCCGGGCCGGCGGCGGCGCTTCACGAACCTGGGATTCCATCGTGGCTCGGCAAAGTGTGGGACTCAGGTCGGCAGTTCCAGGAAAAAGACCGCGCCCTGGCCGGGCGCGCTCTCGGCCCATAGCCGCCCCCCCATGCGCCGCGTGGCCTTGCGGGCAATGGCCAGGCCGATGCCGGTGCCCGGATAATCCTCGGCGCGCTGCAAGCGCTGAAAGAGAGCGAATATGCGCTCGCGGTGTTTGGGATCGAAACCGATGCCGTTGTCCCGCACCCACAGGGTCGCCGTGCCCGCGCCGGTCTGCCCGCCGATTTCGATGGCCAACGGAACCCCGCGTCGGCCGAACTTGAGGGCGTTGTCCAGCAGGTTACGCAATACCTGCAACAGTCCTTCCATATCGGCCCGCACCGCCAGCGCCGGCAAGTCCACGCGCACCGTGGCGTCCCCCGTCCCGATTTCGCCGGCCCGTTCGGCCACCACGGCTTCGATCGCCTCGCGCAAATCCAGGGAATCGCGGCGCAGGGTTCGGCGTTCCATGCGCGAGTAGGCCAACAGACCGTCGATCAGTTCGTGCATTTGCCGCGCGCCCTGACGGATGTTATGGACGAACAACCGCCCCTCGGCGTCGAGGCGATCGGAGCAATCTTTCAGTAGCAGATGACCATAGCCATCAATGCCGCGCAGCGGCGCTTTCAAATCGTGCGACACCGAGTAGGCGAATGCTTCCAGCTCCGTGTTGAGCGCCTGCAATTGCGCGGTGCGTCGATGGATGCGCTCTTCCAGTTCGACGTTCAATTCACGGTATCGTTCTTCGCTCTGTTTTAACGAGGTTTCCATTTGCCGCAGCAGAAGATTTTCCTGGTCAAGCCGTTGGTTGGCCATAACCAACTGCCTGGTTTTTTGCTTGACCGTTTGGCGAAGTATAAAAGTCCATGCCAGGATAAGCAGAGTCGTTCCAGCCAGGATATATAACCAATTTCTCACTATCGAATGAACTCGGGTTTTTCTGGTCTGTTCCATTTTTTCAGGATCGAAGATCAGATCGTCCATATCGATGGAGTTGGTCAAAATGCCGATTGCCTGCATCAGTCGATACATGCGCAGCCAGCGGTATGGATTGTTGTGGCCGATCTCGACGATTGGAAACAAAGCCAGTTTTCTTACGCCGTCGATTTGAAAAAGGTTGAATTCATGGAGGGTGCCGCCGGCTATCGGCTCCGTGCGCGGAAGCTGCCGGGAAATTCTCTCGGCGATCTCCAGCGGATTCTCCAGGGCATACGCCCAACCTTTCAAGGTCGCTTGCACAAAGCGCCGAATGGCGTCCGGATCGCGCTCGACCCGCTGTCTGAGGGTAAACAGGGAATCTCCGTAAAAATCGACTCCGTAACTGCTGGGACGCAGGGTTTTGACCCGTATTCCCAGTTGTTCCAGGACATAAGGCAGGGTGATTCGATAGCCGGGGACGACATCGACGCGGCCCGAAACAAAATGCTCCAAACCCGACGAATGGGGATAGGGCGTGATTTGTTTCGGATCGATCCCCTCGGACAATACCATGGCCTGTAGCTCGATATCGATGAGATCGTTGACCGTGCGCGCCACGCTCAGCTTCAGCAAATCCACGAGCGATTGCAGCGGAGTGTCCTCCCTGATATAAAAC
This sequence comes from Candidatus Competibacter sp., assembly GCA_029624815.1. Taxonomy (GTDB): domain Bacteria; phylum Pseudomonadota; class Gammaproteobacteria; order Competibacterales; family Competibacteraceae; genus Competibacter. The sequence continues at coordinate 66,759 of JARSSH010000021.1, read as the reverse complement.
TCCGCCGCGCTCTGCTGGAAAATGGAAGCCAGCACCACCAACGGGATCCCGCGATCCCTGGCAAGGAGAATATCCGCCGCGCCCACGCCAAAATCCGCATTGCCATTGGCAACTTCTTCGGTTGCGCTGCGGATCTTGCGATCCGGGGTGATGGCGGACCGGATCTCGACCTCGAATCCCGCCTCTTTGTAATAGCCTTGCCATTGGGCCGCGTAGTAACCGGCAAATTGGAATTGATGGTCCCAGCGCAATTGCAGCGATACCTTTTGTTGCGCCATTGCGCCAGTCATCAGGAAGAGCAGCGGCAAGGCAACGAGCAGGCCGATCCTCTTCCGACCCAAAAGGGTAGGCTGGCCGGGTCTTATCGAGGCCGCGCTCATGATGGCGCATCGCTGGCCGCGATGACCCGGTTCCGGCCCTGTTCCTTGGCCCGATACAAGGCGGCGTCGGCCCGACCCAACAGAGCGGCGGCGTCGGCTTCGTCCGGTTCCGCCGCCGCCAGGCCGATGGACACCGTAATGGCCGGCAGTTGGCTACCCCGGTAAGGCAGCCGTAGCCGCATGGCGGCTTGCCGCACATGCTCCAGCCGCGCCCGCGCGGCGGCCAGCATCGCGCCCGGCAGGATCAGCACCAATTCCTCGCCGCCGTAGCGGCAGGCGATGTCGCCGACGCGCAGCGATTGGCGCAACAGGTCGCCGACCGTCCGCAGCACGGCATCGCCGGCCTCGTGGCCGTAGTCGTCGTTGAAGCGCTTGAAATGGTCCAGATCGAGCATGGCGACGGTCAACGGCTCGCCGATGCGCTGGCAGCGGCCGAGTTCGCGCGGCAGGGTTTCGTCCAGATAGCGGCGGTTGAATAATCCGGTCAGCGGGTCGCGGATCGCCTGTTCGCGCAACACCTCCTGCAGGCGTTTGCGGTCGGTGATGTCGCGCGCCAGCCCGCACGCGTATGCGATGCCGGCGAATTCGATGTAATCCCCATGGATTTCCACCGGGATCGTCTCGCCGTTTTTCTTGCGATACTGGCTTTCCAACCGTAGCGAACCGGCTCGCCGCAATTCGCTCCAGTGGATGGCCCAGCGGGCATCGGTGTAATTCGGGACGATGTCCTTTATCGACAGCGCCAGCAGTTCGTCCGGCGCGTACCCCAGCATCCGGCAGGCGGCGGCGTTGGCATACATCAGGCGACCGTCGGCCGCGGCCCAGTAGGCCGCGTCGCTCATGCGATCGACCACGGATTGGGTGAAATGCAGCGCCGTTTCCACCCGCTTGCGCTCGGTGATGTCCTGATTGGTGCCGGAGAGCTTGACGACCTTGCCCTGGTGATCGAAGTGTGGCGTGCAAATCGTGATGATGGAGCGCTCCTCGCCGTCGGGACGGCGGATGCGCAGGTCCAGTCGATACGGTTTCCCGTGCGCTATCGCGGCCTGCACGGCCGCGTCGAAACGCGGCCAGTCCTCGGGATGGATAAGGTTCCGGTGCCGATCGTATGCGGGAGCGCCCCGACCGGGATCGAGCCCCCAGACCCGGAACATGCCCTCCGACCAGGTCGGTTGCCGGGTGGCCGGATCGTAGCTCCAACTGCCGAGTTGAGCGGTGCGCTGCGCCCACAGCAGCTCGCGTTCGCGCTCGCGCAATTGCTCGTTGACCTGCGCCGTTTCCCGCAAGGCCACGGCGACGCGCATCTGGCTGGTCACCAGCACCGCGATCAGCAGCGCCAACAACAGGCTGCCGGCGCTGCCGGCGAAGGCGATCAGCGCGGCCTCCTTGCTCCGCGACCGACTTTCGAAGCCAGGGGTCGAAGTGACCTGCACCGACCATGGGTGTCCTCCAAACTCCAGCCGTCGAACCGTATGGAACGCCGGGCCGGGAGCGGCGACCGTGGTCGGGTCGAGCGCGAACAGCAGGGATTCGGGGGATCGATGGTCGCCATCGTGAACGGCCACGTTCAGGAACGCCCGCAATTTGTTGAATTCGAGGGTTTCCAGCACGCTGTGCATCAAATCGTGCATGCGCAGGGGCGAGTAGGCCCAACCGAGCAAATGCGTGCGCCGTGTTTCGACGGTGTCGTGGGGCAGGCCGTTGCGATAGATCGGCACGAACAGCAAAAAACCGGGCTGGGGGTCGGTGGCGGTCTCCTGGAGCAGGGTCACCAAGCCCGATAAGGTGACCTCGCCCTGATCCCGCGCCCGCGCCGCCGCCGCCCAGCGCACCGGTTCCGGCCCCATGTCATAACCGAAGGCGCGCAGGTTGCGGCCGGAAAAGGGTTCGAGATAAAGAACGGCGGTATAGAACTCGCGCGCCCCGGCGGGGCGGATGGCGTAATCGGGAAAGCCTTCCCGGCGGACCGCCGCCTCGTGCTCCGCCTTCCGATCCGGGGGGATAAAGGCGGCGAAACCAATGCCCTGAATGCCGGGATAGTTATCCTGCAAGCGCAGTGCTTCGACATAGCAGCGGAATTCCTGGCGATCGACGATTTCCGAGGCTTCGAACAGGCCGACCACGCCACGCAGCACCTGCACATGGCTTTTGAGGCGGTGCTCGATGCTGTAGGCGATCTTGTCCACCCAGAGCTGGAATTCCGCGTCCAGCGCTTGCGCCGCGTCCAGGCGGGCGCTTTGCCATAGTACGAAGGTGCTGCCCAGACCCAGGATCAAAACCAGCCACGGCAGCAGGGACAACAGCCATTGTCGCGGCGAAGCCAGGCCGGAGGACAGCGGGGATATCGCGGATGGAGCCGCTGGTTCGCCGGCCCGACCGGCCGGCAGGCATGTCGAGGCGCCCAATTTCGAACCGGTTACTCGTCCAGCATCAACACCGCGTCCATTTCCACCTCGGCGCCGCGCGGCAGGGCCGCGACGCCGATCGCCGCCCGGGCCGGATAGGGTTCCTGGAAATACTCGGCCATGATTTGGTTGACCAGGGCGAATTGGCCGAGATCGGTCAGGAACACGTTCAACTTGACCGTGTCGGCCAGTTCGCCGCCGGCGGCGCGGGCCACCGCCGCCAAATTGTCGAACACCCGGCGAATCCGCGCCTCCATGCCGCCATCGACCAACTGCATGGTGGCGGGGTCCAGCGGAATCTGACCGGACAGGTAAACGGCGCGGCCGACCTTGACCGCCTGGGAATAGGTGCCGATGGCGGCGGGGGCCTGATCGGTCTTGATGATTTCACGGGGCATGATGGAAGGTCTCTTGCGATGGGCTCTTCGGGGCAAGGTTCGCGAAGGAGGGCCGAGGCGAGGCGCTCAGCCGCGCCGGGCCAGCTTCAGCGTTTCCGGCAAGGTACGCAACTGGCGCATCACTCGGGCCAAATGCGCCCGGTCGCGGACGTTGAGCAGCAGATGCACGGTGGTGGTGGTGCCGTCCCGCTCCGTGGTGTTGATGGTTTCGATGTTGGTGTCGGCGGCGGAAATGGCGGCGGCGATGGTGGCCAGCACCCCGCGCTTATTGGCCACCTCGAGCCGCAGCTCGGCGCTGAAATCGGCGCCGAGATACTGCTCCCATTCCACCTCGATCCACTTCTCGGGGCTTTTCTTGTAGCTGGCCACATTCCTGCAATTGTCGCGGTGGATGACGATCCCGCGCCCGGTATTGAGATAACCGATGATGGCGTCCCCCGGTAGCGGTCGGCAGCACTTGCCGAAGCCGACCACCGTGCCCTCGGTGCCCTTGATCAACAACGGCTGGGTATCGACATCGGGCGGATGGGTTTCGTCTTCGCCGTCCTCCGGCGCCAGCCGCTTGGCGATCAGCGCCGCGAAGCGGTTGCCCAGCCCGATATCGGCCAGCAGATCGTTGAAATGGCTCAGGCCGAATTCCCGCAGGAGGGTCTGGACCCGCGCCGCCGGCAGCTCGCCCAGTCCGCCAACGCGCCCGGCCAGCGCCTTTTCCAGCAGCCGCTTGCCCAGCAGAATCGCTTCCTCGCGCTGCAAGTGCTTGAGATAGTGGCGGATGCTGGAGCGGGCCTTGGCGGTGACCACGAAATTCAGCCAAGCGGGATTAGGACGGGCGGTGGGCGTGATGATGACCTCGACAGTCTGGCCGGTGGCCAGCGGCGTGCGCAGCGGCGCCAGCCGTCGATCCACCTTGACGCCCACGCAGGTATTGCCGACATCGGAGTGGATGGCGTAGGCGAAGTCCACCGCGGTGGCGCCGCGCGGCAGTTCGACGATCTCGCCGCGCGGGGTGAATACGTAGATCTCGTCCGGGAACAAATCCACCTTGACGCTTTCCAGAAATTCCACCGGGTTGCCGGCGCGGCGCTGCATGTCCAGCAACTTTTGCAGCCACTCGCGGGCGCGCTGCTGGGTTTGGTTGCCCTGGCCGTCGCCGGACTTGTAGCGCCAGTGCGCGGCGACGCCGACCTCGGCCATGACATGCATTTCCTCGGTGCGGATTTGCACTTCGATCGGGACGCTGTTGGGGCCGAACAGCACCGTGTGCAACGACTGGTAGCCGTTGGCCTTGGGGATGGCGATGTAGTCCTTGAACCGATTCATGTACGGCTTGTACAGATTGTGCATCACCCCCAGCACGCGATAGCAGGTATCCACGACGTCGACCACGATGCGCACCGCATAGACGTCGTAGACATCCTTGAAGGGCAGGCGCTTGCCCTGCATCTTTCGGTAGATGCCCCACAGATGTTTGCCACGACCCATGACCCGGGCCTGAATGCCCTCTTCTTCAAGACGGGTTTGAATGCGGCTTTCGAGCTGGCCGACAATCTCGCGGCGGTTGCCGCTCAGCTTGCGCACCGCGTCCCGCAACACCTGGAAGCGCAGCGGATACAGGTGGCTGAAACCGAGATTTTCCAGTTCCTGGCGCAGGTGGTTCATACCCAGCCGACCGGCGATGGGCGCGTAGATTTCCAGGGTTTCACGGGCGATGCGGCGGCGCGATTCCGGGCGCATGGCGCCGAGGGTGCGCATGTTGTGCAAGCGGTCGGCCAGCTTGATCATGATCACCCGCAGATCCTTGGCCATGGCCAGGAACATCTTGCGGAAATTTTCGGCCTGCGCCTCCAGCTTGGAGTTGAACTGGATCTGGGTCAGCTTGCTGACGCCGTCCACCAGATCGGCGACTTCCGGTCCGAAACGGGCGCCGATCTGCTCCTTGCTGTAATGGGTGTCCTCGATGACATCGTGCAGCAGGGCCGCTTGCAGGGTGATGTAGTCGAAGCGGACGTTGGCGAGAATGCGGGCCACCGCCAGGGGGTGGAAGATGTACGGCTCGCCGCTCTTGCGGTAAATGCCGGAATGCGCCTCGGCGGCGAAGCCGCAGGCGTCGCGCAGGCGCTCGACTTGATCCGCTTCAAGGTATTCGCTGGCGATGGCGCAGAGGTCGTCGATGCGGAGCAGCAAATCGTCCAGCCATTCATCGTCGACAGCCAGCTTTTGCAACGGCTGGCTGTTGTCTCGGACTTCCCACAGCGTCGCGCTCAGCAAAATCGGGTTCTCCTGAAAGGTCGGAAGCCGGCGCTCAGTCCGGATCGGGCGGAGTTTCGTTGCGGGTGGCGGGCCGCGGCGACGCGGCTTCGGGAGCAGCGTGCATCAGGCGGTATTTTTCCTGGATCAGGTGATCGATCTTGCCTTCGGCCAATTCCCGCAACGCAACGACGGTGGGTTTGTCGTTTTCCCAGGGAACCAGCGCCTCCCGGCCCAACGCCAGATCGCGGGCGCGGCGCGCGGCGATCAGCACCAGTTCGAAGCGGTTATCCACCCGATCCAAACAGTCTTCAACGGTGATTCGAGCCATGTTAAGCAATTGCTCCGGGTTCGATAGTCAGAAGTGAGAATGAAGTATTCTAGTTAAAACAATTAATTAAGACAATAGCGACTGAAGCAGTTCTCGCTGCCGCTCCAGTTGCGCCGCCCGGCGTTGGCGGTTGGCGATCACGATGGCGCGCAGCGCGTCCAGCGCTACCGCGAATTGGTCGTTAACCACTAGATAATCGAATTCGGCGTAGTGCGACAGTTCGTTCAGTGCCGCCGCCATGCGTCGCTCGATGACTTCGGGGCCATCCTGGCCGCGCCCCGCGAGACGCTCGCGCAGGGCTTGCCGGGAAGGCGGCAGAATGAAAATCGTCGCGCTGTCCGGCAACAGCGCCCGCACTTGGCGGGCGCCCTGCCAGTCGATTTCCAGAACGATATCCCGCCCGGTCTCCAGTAGAGACAATACGGCGGCGCGGCTGGTGCCGTAGCGGTGGCCAAACACCTGAGCTTGTTCCAGAAACGCGTCCTCGGCGCTCATCCGCGCAAAGACGTCGGGAGACACGAAGTGGTAGTGCGCGCCATCGCGCTCGCCGGGACGGAGGGGCCGGGTGGTATGGGAAACCGAGACGGCGATATCCGGCGTGGTTTCCACCAGGCTCTTGACCAAGCTGGTTTTACCCGCTCCGGAAGGGGCGGCGACGATGTACAGGGTTCCGGCGTTCATTTCAAGCTTGTCAACTTTGGACCGTAAAAACTGGCGCATCGTTCGGAGCCGGCCTCGGGGGCGCAAGCGGGGCGAACCAGGCGCTTGCTTGGCGTGCCTGGGGTTGACATTCTCCCCGCCCTGAAGGACGGGGATTCCTGACTTCACAATCAGGGTTTTCTGCTTCGACGAGGTTGCCCATGGGAGTACCGAGCCTGGTTTTCGCAATTCCCCCCGGAGGGGGTTTTACGAGTGTTCCGCACTCAACCGCATACCCCCACAGGTCTGACACCTCTCCACGGACTTCACATCCCGCCAGCCCGGCGGTAGGTCTTAATAGGAGACAGGCGTGATGCTACCGAAAAGAGCGGTGCTTAAACAGTCCCCGCGAGGGGGACCGCCGCGCCGTCCGCACGCCCTCCCCGGCGTTCACGCCGGGGGCTCTCGCGGAGAATCCCGGTGAATGCTGTATGCCGGGGTCGTCCACGCTAAACTAGCCGTGCTGATTTTCCAACGGGACGGTGGATATGCGAGGTTTCGGGCCGCGGGCGCTGGCGCCGCGCGATGGTTGGGACTGGCTGACGCAAGCCTGGCAGTTAATGCGGCGACGGCCATGGCTGTTTGTGGCCATCGCCTTGTTCGCGCCGGCCGGCAGCGCCTTGTTGCTGGCGTTGCCGGTCTGGCAATGGTGGCTGCCGCCGCTGGGCGCCTGGGCCACGCTGATCGCCACCGTATGCTGTTACGGCTTGCCGTTGAGCCTGACGGTGACGCTGGCCTGCGCTCTGGCCCGCGCCGCCAACCGCAAGCAGCCGCCGGCGCCCCGGCAACTATTCAATCGAACCGCTCTCAAGGCGCTGGGCAAGACCGGTCTGTTTCTGTTCGTGCTGCTATTGCAGGGCTATCTGGTGATCTACTGGGTACAGGATCAACTACTGCCGGTGGATCTCGCCACCCTGGCCGACGGCTCGCCCGGAATCCCTCCAACGACCTTCGGCGTGGCCAGCACCGTGTTGGGGACGCAGCTCAGCGTGCTGGGCGGCGTACTATTGGTTCTGCAGGTACTGCTCACCTGGTTTGCCATCCCACTGAAGCTGTTCCGCGAACTGCCGCTGTCGGCCTGCTGGCGACATAGCGCGTTGGCTATGCAGATCAATCCGTGGCTGTTTCCGGTGCTGGGGCTGGCCGGCCTGGTATTGGCGGTACTGCCGTTTTTCGGTTTTTTTTCCATCCTTGCCCAAGTGTTGGCGCTGCCGTTGCCGGTTTATCTGGGCGTGCTGTTGTACGTGGGCTGGAACGATGTGTTTCAGGGCGGCGCCGAGAACGAGGAAATCGTCGAACTCACCGCCGAGTGGCAAGCCAGCGTCAGCGGCGGGCCAATGTCGCGTCGATCCCGCGCAGCGCCAGATTGAGGTTGCGGTGGCTTCCACCGAACCGGACAGGACAATGGCTTGGGTCGAGGCGCGCGCGGCAATCGCACGACCTAATCCGCCCACTCATGCACCGGTCTGCCGCTCCGCTGCCGCTCCAGATACGTCAAGGTCAGTGCGTTCGGATCCGGACCGTGGCGAGCCAGAAAGCGCCGCTGCCAGTCCGAGCCGGTGCGACCGCTGTCCACCCGCGCCGCGACGATGCCCAGATAGTCGTCCGCGTCCGCCGCGTCGATCTCCAGCGCCCGCAGTCCGCGCCGGGCCAACGGCAGCAGTTCCTCCAGCAGCAGTTGCCGCAGCGACGCGCGCCGGCCATTCAACCAGACGATTTCGGCCCGCAGCCCGTCCCGCGCCGCCGCATAGAAATTCGCCCGGCTCAGGGCGAACGGCAGCGCCGCCGGCACCGGTGTCGTCGCCCGCGCCAGGGCGTGCACCAGTCCGTAATACAGCGCCGCGTTGGCGATCAGGTCGGGAATGCTGGGGCCGGCCGGCATCACCCGATGCTCGATGCGCAGATGCGGCGCTCCGTCGGCCTCGAAGCCCAGCAAAGGCCGGTTCCAGCGCCAGATCGTACCGTTGTGCAGGCGCAGGTGCGGCAAGCGACCGATCGGTTCCGCGCCGAGATCGACCGGCAGCAGGGGCGGATAATGCGCCAGGTTTTCCTCGAACAATTCCAGCAGCGAATTCCGGACGTAATCGTGGCCGAACGTCACCCGGCGGTAGGCCGGATTGTCGGCATCGTCTCCGCCCGGCAGATCCACGCCCTGCTCGAACAGCGGAATGCGGGTTTCTTCCCAAAGAAGCTTGCCAAACAGCAGCGGCGAATTGGCGGTGGCGGCCACCAGCGGCGCCGACAGCGCCAGCGCGGCGTTGAAGAAAGCGGCGGCCTGCTCGGGTTCGACTTGCAAGTGCGCTTGAAACGAAGTGGTGGCGGCTTCCAGCATCACATCGGGATGGGAAAGCCGCAGCTTTTCCGCGCCGTGAATGACCAGTTGCATCGGCCGGCCGCGCCGCCGCCGCAGGATCTGATCGTTGATGGCCCGGTAGCGTTCCCGGTCCGACATGCTTTCCACGGTTAGATCGGTTTCGCGCAGGGTCGGCAGAATCCCGATCAGCGCGACGACGGCGTCCAGGCCGGCGGCGACTCGCTGGCAGCGCCGCCACAGATGTTCGAGGTGGCCGTGCATCTGGCGCAGCGCGCCGCCGCCCAGCACCAGGGGCGGCGCGTTGAGTTCGATGTTGAACACGCTCAATTCCGGCACCACCAGCGGATCGGCCATCCGCTCCAGGAAGGCCTGATTGAGCGGCGCCGGCTGACCCGCCCGGTCCACCAGCCACGCCTCGACCTCGAAACCGGCGATGCCGCTGACCGGGGCGAAACGCCGCTCCCGGAACCAGTCGCCCAGGATCGCCGTTTCCCGGCGCAGCCGTTCTCCAAACCGGTCGAAATCCCGGTGGGTGAATTCGGATTGGGAGATCTCCTGACCCATGCGCGGCGCCCTCCGGACTGTGTCTAAACCAACTATAGCCGCCCACGCTCGTCCCGGACGGAGAAACCGCGCAGCGGCAAGTCAAGATCGCGCGTCAGGGCGATGGCCTGGAAGCGTTCGCCCATTTCGCCGGGCAAGGTGAGCAGTTTGACTTGACGGCTTTGCTCCAGATAGCGGAGCGTGTCGGCGGGGTCCACCTCGGCCAGCAGTTCCAGCAGGCCACAGCCGAACAGAAAGTAGTTCTGGGGGGTATAGCCGGCCACGTCCAGGCCGGCGGCGAGCGCGGCGTCGGCCACGGCGCTGAAGTCCACGCTGGCGGTGATGTCCTGCAAGCCGGGCAGGAACAGCGGATCGTCGTGAACCCGGTGGCGGTAGTGACAGAGCAGGGTGCCGACCGCGCGCTCGGGATGGTAGTAATCCCGGCGCGGGTGGCCATAGTCGATGAACAGCAGCGCGCCCGCCGTCAACGGTTCGGCGATGGCGCGCAGCCAGGCGGCCAGGTGAGGGACGTATTCGGAAGTGTAGCCCGGCGGGAGACGCCGGCCCAGTTCCCCTTCGATGCGGGCCACGGCGGCGGTCACTGTGGGATCTTCGTCGCCCTCGACCCAGTTCAGCCCGGTTTCGGTCCAGGCGACCGCCAGCCGGCGCGGTCCCGTCGCGGTGACGCGAAAGCGCTCGGCCGGCAGCGCGTCCAGCACTTCGTTACCCAGCACCACGCCGCGCAGGCCCGGCTCCGGCAAGGCGTCCAGCCAGACCACGCGGTCGAGCAGATCGGGCGCGCGCTCGGCCAGGGTCTGGCGCTGGCGCTGGCGCAGCTCGCCGCTCGGTTCCAGGATGGCGTACCGTTCCGGCAGCGTGTCCAGGGCACGCAGTTCCCGCAGCAGGTCGGCGGCCATGATGCCGGTGCCGGCGCCGAGTTCGAGCAGGATGCCGTCCTCCAGCGCCTCCAGGATCTGCCGGCATTGGCGGGCCAGACAGCGCGAGAACAGCGGCGACAATTCCGGCGCGGTGACGAAATCGCCGTCCGGGCCGAACTTGCGGGCGCCGGCGCGGTAATAACCCAGGCCGGGAGCATACAGCGCCAGGTCCATGAACCGGGCAAAGGAGATCGCGCCGCCGGCCGCGTCGATTTCGGCGCGGACTCGCTTGAGCAAGCGGGCGCTGTGCGCGGCGGCGGCGGGATCGGGGACAGGCAGGCGATCGTGCGGATAGGAGGATGGGATCATGAGCGTTGCCGGCGGAATGGATGGATGGGTTCGGAGGACATGCTGGAATGTTTTTACCACAGACGCCGGTTCGGGCGAGGATCCACCGCCGGATTACCGATTTGGGGATCGCATGAGTGTTTTCCTGGATATAAACCAGCGCTGCGAACAGGCTACAATCGCCTGAAAATTATGCCAGCCTCCCGACAAATTTCCCGACCCGCGGCCACTCCTAATGAAAACCCCAACGATTCCGTTGCTGTTGACCGTGCTTTTGAGCGTTGCTACCCATGTGCCAGCGCTGGCTCAAACACAAACGGCGGATCAGGCGCGGTCCACCGCCTATGTCAGCGACTTGCTGGACGTCCCGCTGCGCGCGGGCGCTTCCAATCGCTATAAAATCGTCGGCGCGGTGCGCAGCGGCACCGCCGTCGAAGTGCTGAAGGTGGATACGGTCAAGGGCTACACCCAAATTCGCACGCCAACCGGAGGCAAGGGCTGGTTGCCTAGCGCCCAGATCGCCGACACCCCAAGCAGCCGGGAGCAACTCGCCGATGTCCGTCGGAATCTGGAGCAATTGCAGAATCGGAATGCGGATCTCAAACAACATCTGGACGAGGTGGTCGGCAAACCGGGAGAAGAGGATCTCAGCTATCCGCGGTTGTACGAAGAAGCGCTGCGGTTGCGCCAGCAATTGGCGCAATACCGCAAGGTATCGGCCGATACGGTGGCGATCGACGAGCGCAACAAGATGTTGCAGGAACAGACTGTGGCGCTGGAACGGGAACTGCAACTGGTCCAGCAGGAAAATCGGGCTCTGCGCGACGACAACGACAACCTGCGGTTTCTGATGGGCGCGGTGCTGCTGGGCGCTGGCCTGTTGCTGGCCGTGATGATGCCGCGTATCCGGGAGCAACGGCGCGAACAGTGGAGCCGCTTGTGAGAAGCGGAACCCGGGGACGCATCGGATACCGGGTTGGCCGGGAAGCCGCGTCTTGGAATAAAGCCTAGCGCTCCTCCAGCGCCAGCATCACCGGCGTGAGCGTTTCCCGCGACTGGTCGTGGGCAGCCCACAGCTCGGCGAAGGTGGCCCCCAGCAGCGGATGACGGCGATCGCCGGCCACCTCGGCCAGCGGTCGCAGCACGAAGGCGTGGCGGACGATCTCGTCGCGGGGAATATGGATTTCCGCCTCACGCCACACCAAATCACCGTAGAGCAATAAATCCAGATCCAGCGCCCGCGGCGCGAGTTTTGGGCCGCCGCCGTGCTGCTGGTGGGCCGCTTCGATTTCCCGCAGGCCGGCGAGAACCGCGTGTACCGCCAGTTTGGTTTCGAAGCTGGTCACCAAGTTGAGGAAATCGTCGCCGACGAAACCGACCGCCGCGCTGGCGTAGATCGTGGACAAGGTCAGCGAACCGAAGCGCTGGCGCAGCGCGGCCAGAGCGGAGCGGATGTGCCGTTCCGGTTCGATATTGCTGCCGACGCCGACGTAAACCCGAACCATCGCCTTAACCCCGGTCGCCGCGTTCGATGACGATGCCGGCCTCGCGGGCTTCGGGCGGCACGCCGGGTTTGCGCAGGGTCAGCCGCAGCCAGGGCGCGGCGAATTCCCGCAGCAACAGTTCCGCGATGCGTTCGGCCAGGGTTTCCAGCAACTGGAAGTCGCTGGCGGCGGCGAGCGCGGCGATCCGTTGCGCGACGGCCTGATAATCGAGCGTATCGGCGAGCCGGTCGCTGGCGGCCGCTGGGCGAATATCGGCGCCGAGATCCAGATCCAGCAACAGGTTCCGGCGGGCCTGGCGTTCCCAGGGATAAACGCCAACGAGTGTTTCTATGCGTAGTTCGCGGATAAAGATAATATCCATGACGGGGCTCCCGGCGATGGCTTAATCTTAAGGGTAATCAATGGCCGATACGGCTGGGCAGCGGATCGCGGCATCCGGCTTCAAGCAGGCGTAAAAGCATCGCTCCAGCCCCGTCCCGGTCCCCGCCGGCTTTCCAAAGTGCTTGACGACGATATTCTATGCTCACGAACCTGTTGTTTGTCGTTCTCGGTTATCTGGCCGGTTCGATTTCCACCGCCATCCTGGTCTGCCGGGCGATGGGACTGCCCGACCCGCGCAGCGAAGGGTCGCGCAACCCCGGCGCCACCAACGTGCTGCGCTTCGGCGGAAAGAAGGCCGCCGCCATTACCCTGGCCGGCGACTTTGCCAAGGGATTGCTGCCGGTGCTGCTGGCGCGGCTGGCGGGCGTGGAGGAAACGGGTTTGGCCCTGACCGCGCTGGCGGCGTTTCTGGGGCATCTATATCCGGTCTTTTTCGGCTTCGAGGGTGGCAAGGGCGTGGCGACCGCGTTCGGGGCGATACTCGGCCTGTCGTATCTGACGGCGCTGGCGGCGTTGGCGGCCTGGCTGCTCATGGCCTTCGTGGTCCGCATCTCTTCGCTGTCGGCCTTGACCGCCGCCGCGCTGACCCCTCTGTTCGCCTGGGGGTTCGGACTGCCGGACGTCTATCTCGCCGCCGTGCTGGTCATGGTGGCGCTGCTGGTCTGGCGGCACCGCTCCAACATCCGCCATCTGCTGGCCGGCACCGAGGACAAGATCGGCACCGACCGGCCGTGAACGTGTCGGGCGGCGGCGATCGGCTCGTCGCCCCGCTCGTCGGCAACTCATTTTCCCATTGCCGGTAAAAATCCTATAAAATTTCGAATTTCCAATTTTGCTCGATTTCGGCTTTCCCCTGCCGCGCTACTCTGAGTACCCACGGTTGTGAACAAAGAATCCAGCTACACTCGCGAGAAATTGCTCGCCTGCGCCCGCGGCGAACTTTTCGGCCCCGGCAACGCCCAACTGCCGCTGCCGAACATGTTGATGGTCGACCGCATCGTCCACATCGGTTCCGAAGGCGGTCGGTACGGCAAGGGCGAAATCGTCGCGGAATTGGATATCCATCCCGACCTGTGGTTTTTCGGCTGCCATTTTATCGGCGATCCGGTGATGCCGGGCTGCCTGGGACTGGACGCCATGTGGCAACTGGTGGGATTTTTCCTGGGCTGGATGGGTGGCCAGGGACGAGGGCGGGCGCTCGGTTGCGGTGAGGTCAAATTCACCGGCCAAGTACGTCCCGAAGCCAAGAAATTGACTTATCACATTCACATGCGACGGGTCATCCTGCGTAAACTGGTGATGGGCATCGCCGACGCAACCCTGGACGTCGACGGCCGGACCATTTACTTCGGCAAAGACCTGCGAGTCGGACTTTTCACCTCGACCGACGGCTTTTGAGGATGAGGACCATGAGACGAGTGGTTGTCACGGGTATCGGTATCGTATCCAGCATCGGCAACGATCGCTGGGAAGTGCTGGAATCGTTGCGGCAGGGCCGCGGTGGTCTGGAATTCGCACCGGATTACCGGGAAATGGGCCTGCGCTCGCACGTGCGCGGGCCGTTGCGGGTGGATCTGGCGGCCCAGATCGACCGCAAGGTGTTGCGGTTCATGGGCGATGCCGCCGCCTTCAACTATTTGGCCCTGCGCGAAGCCATCGCCGACGCCAAACTGAGCGACGATGTCGTCTCGAACCCGCGCACCGGCCTGATCACCGGCAGCGGCGGCGGCAGTCCGCAGAACATTGTCGAAGCCGCCGACCTGCTGCGCAACAAGGGCCTGAAGCGGGTCGGGCCGTACATGGTGCCGCGCACCATGAGCAGCACCACCACCGCCTGCCTGGCGACGCCGTTCAAGATCAAGGGCGTGAACTATAGCCTCGGTTCGGCCTGCGCCACCAGCGCGCACTGCATCGGCCACGGCGGCGAGCTGATCCAGTGGGGCAAGCAGGATGTGGTGTTCGCCGGCGGCGGCGAGGAGCTGCACTGGAGCCTGACCCACCTGTTCGACGCCATGGGCGCGCTGTCCACCAAGTACAACGCCACGCCGCACACCGCCTCGCGGCCCTACGACGCCAGCCGCGACGGCTTCGTGATTTCCGGCGGCGGCGGCATCGTGGTGCTGGAGGAGTTGGAACACGCCCGGCGGCGCGGCGCGCGGATCTACGCCGAACTGATCGGCTACGGGGCAACCTCCGACGGTCACGACATGGTGCAGCCGTCCGGCGAGGGCGCGCTGCGCTGCATGCGGCTGGCGCTGGAAGGGGTGAACGAGCCGGTGGATTACATCAACACCCACGGCACCAGCACGCCGGCCGGCGATATCCGCGAGCTGGAGGCGATCCGCGAGGCGTTCGGCGAACACATTCCGTCGATCAGCGCCACCAAATCGCTGACGGGCCATGCCCTGGGCGCGGCGGGCGTGCATGAGGCCATCTACACGCTGCTGATGATGGACAACCGCTTCATCGCCGCTTCGGCCAACATCGAAACCCTCGACCCGGCGGCCGAAGGAATGCCGATCGTTCGCGAGCGGGTGGACAACGCCGATCTAAAAGTGGCGATGTCCAACAGCTTCGGCTTCGGCGGCACCAACGCCACGCTGGTGTTGCGACGCTTCGAGGCCTGAGCCGCCCGGATGATCTGAAAAGGCCGTCCATGGGGCGGCCTTGTCGCTTTTTGGGAGGATAAACGCGATGGCCAGTTTTCCGTTGCTTGCGATTAT
Organism: Candidatus Competibacter sp.; assembly: GCA_029624815.1. Classification (GTDB taxonomy): domain Bacteria; phylum Pseudomonadota; class Gammaproteobacteria; order Competibacterales; family Competibacteraceae; genus Competibacter. Next base: position 51,607 of record JARSSH010000021.1, on the reverse strand, counting down.
CGTTGCCGCCTACACCGCCCTGGCGCTGGTCGCGCCGGGCTGGCTGGACGGCGTGTTGTTCGTGCTGCCCCTGCTGTCCGAATCGATGCTGCCGTTCCGGGGCGGCGATCTGCTGCTGGTGGTCGGTCTGTTGCTGCTGTGCGTCGAGGTGTATCGCGCCACCAGCAGTTCGACCGCCGCCATTCTCAACCATGTACTGTCACTGGTGGTGTTCGTCATCGCCCTGATCGAACTGCTCGTGATGCCGCGCATGGCCAACATGACTTTCTTTCTGATCGTGCTGATGACTCTGAGCGATGTGATTGCCGGCTTCACCGTCACCATCTCGACCGCCCGGCGGGATATTCAGCGTCCGTCCTGATTTCCCGTTCGACTCCGGTCGAATCCACCGGAGTCCGTTTCGCCCATGTCCATCTCCGAATTTTCCCTGATCGAACGTTACTTCGCCGCGCACCGCTTCCGGCGTCCCGATGTGGCGCTGGGCATCGGCGACGACTGCGCGCTGCTGCTTCCTCCGGCTGACCAGCAGTTGGCGGTGACCGCGGACACCCTGGTGGCCGGGGTGCATTTCTTCGCCGACGCCGATCCGCAAGGCGTCGGCCACAAGGCGCTGGCGGTCAATCTCAGCGATCTGGCGGCGATGGGCGCGACCCCGGCCTGGGCCATGCTGGCGCTGACCTTGCCCCAAGCCCGCGAAGAGTGGTTGGCGGCGTTTTGCCAAGGGCTGTTCACGCTGGCGGATCGGCACGGGGTGCAATTGATCGGCGGCGACACCACCCATGGACCAACAACGATCATCACCATTCAAGTGCATGGGTTCGTGCCGCTGGGCCAGGCGCTGCGTCGCGACGGCGCGAAACCGGGCGACGGTCTCTACGTCACCGGTACGCCGGGCGACGCCGGCCTGGCGCTGGCGGCGGCGTTCGGCAAGGCGACCGTCGCCGCCGGTCATGAGGGCTATATCCGGGCGCGGCTGGAGCGGCCGGAACCACGAATCGCCGAGAGCCTGACGCTGCGTGGAATCGCCAGCGCCGCTATCGACGTTTCCGACGGGCTGGCGCAGGATCTGGGTCATATCCTGGAACGTAGCCGGGTCGGGGCGCGGCTGGAGGTGGAGCGCTTGCCGCTGTCGCCGGCGCTGGCGGCCAGCCTGGACCGGGAGGCCGCCGTCGCGACCGCCCTGACCGGCGGCGACGATTACGAACTGTGCTTCACCGTGCCGCCGGAACGGACTTTACAACTGGAAAGCAGCGTGGCGCGATGGATCTGCCGCTGCACCCGCATCGGCGTCGTCACGACGGAACCGGGCCTGCGGCTGACCCGCGCCGACGGTTCCGCCTTCGATCTGCAACGGCTGGGCTACGACCACTTCGACGGGTAACCACCCCTTGCCGGGCTTGCAACGACCGCGCCGCGCCCCGGCCGCTATGCGACGGTCAGCGCGATTGGTTGTGCCGGGCTCTCGATGTACGGGCTTGAGCGTACTTTTCGCCCAGATCGACGATCTGCTCGTTCAACGCGGCGATGGCGGAGTCGGCGTCGCGTGCCTGGAGCGCGGCCAGAATGCTTTCGTGTTGGGAGACCAGGCGCTGCCGTTCCCGGAACGGGTACACCACCATATTGGCGACTGGCTGCAAAGCGTCGATCACGGTCAATACGATGAATTTCAGTAGGGCGTTATCCGTGGCGTCCGCCAGAACGCGATGGAAGCGCACATCGGAGGCGCAGAAATCCACGCCGCTCAGCTCGGGATCGCGCTGGATATCCAGTTCCACCGCCAGTGCGGCCAAATGAGCGTCCGTCCGCCGCTGCGCCGCCAAGCGACAGCACAAGGTTTCGAGCCCTTGGCGGGTTTCGGCGATATCGGCCAGATCAAATTCTCCCATCCCCACCAGCAGGGTCATGGCATTGGTCAGGTTGAGACGCACCTCGTCCTGACTGGGACGATTAACGAAGGTGCCTCCGGTCGGGCCACGGCGGGAACGGATCAGATGCTGGGCCGCCAACCGCTTGAGCGCCTCGCGGATAGTGGGGCGCGACACCTCGAACCGAGTCGCCAGCTCTTCCTCGGTCGGCAAACGCTCGTCTACCTTGAGACTACCCTTGATGATCGCCTCGCGGATATTTTCCGCAATTTGCTTGGCTAGGCTTTCCGTGACCAGCGGCTCGAATTTGATCGCCATCTATCGTTACCTGCACTGGGTCCGCTGCAACAGTATTGACCATGAATTTTCATAACTATTTGTCTTTATTTGCTTAATGTTCAGCATACCAGATTCGGAACAATTTGTTGATTTATTATTCGTCTATTTGTTTGACAAATACATATATATTTAAATAATATTGCTTCGTCGGTCCAAACACAGCGCCGTTACTCTATCCCGGCAACAACCCCAACCCCAAGCAATGCCGAAGTACGAAACTCACACCCTCCCAAACTGTTAGCCAAAGGTGCGCGCCATGACTCAAAACACTTTTAAAGCGTTGGTTCTGACCCAGGACGGCAAGAAAACCGTCGCCACCATCCAACGACTCACGCTCGACGATCTGCCCGAGGGCGACGTGCTGGTGGCGGTGGAATACTCCTCGCTCAACTACAAGGATGGTCTGGCGGTGACCGGCAAGGGCAAGATCGTGCGCCAGTTTCCGATGGTGCCGGGCGTCGATCTGGCCGGTACGGTGCTGGAATCCAGATCTCCCCACTATCAAGCCGGCGATAAGGTGGTGTTGACGGGTTGGAGCGTGGGTGAACGCTACTGGGGCGGTTACGCCCAGAAAGCCCGGCTGCAATCCCGCTGGCTGGTGCCGCTGCCCACGGGAATGGATACTCAAACCGCCATGGCCATCGGCACCGCCGGTTTCACCGCCATGCTGTGCGTCATGGCGCTGGAAGAAGCGGGCGTCCTCCCCGGTGGCGACAAACCGGTGCTGGTGACCGGCGCCAGCGGCGGGGTCGGCAGCGTGGCGGTGGCGCTGCTGGCCAAACTCGGTTACACGGTGCATGCGGTCAGCGGTCGCCCGGAAGCCGAGGAGTATTTGCGCGAACTGGGCGCCGCCGGTTTCGTGAGTCGGGAAGAGATGAGCCAACCCCCCAAGCCGCTGGAAGCGCAGCGCTGGGCCGGGGCGGTGGACACGGTGGGCAGCACCCTGCTGGCGCGGGTTCTGGCTGAAGTCGATTACGGTGGCGCGGTAGCGGCCTGCGGCTTGGCGGGCGGGGCGGATCTACCGACCACCGTCATGCCCTTCATCCTGCGTGGCGTCAAACTGCTCGGCGTGGATTCGGTGATGTGTCCTTTTGCCCGACGCCAGCAAGCCTGGGAACGTCTGGTTCGGGATCTCCCCGACAATGCCATGCAAAGCATCGCCCATGTCGCCTCGCTGGAGGAAGTGCCTCAACTGGCCGCGGACATCATCGCCGGTCAGGTACGAGGCCGGGTTGTGGTTGATCCCAACGCGGTTTGAGCAACATTTCGAAAAACGCCCCTCGCCTCCGACCTCTCTCCCACAAGGAGAGGGGCTACAGGCTCCGAATAATATCTTCACAAGGGGACAACGCGGCGACGGACCGCCCTAACCCGGCTGCAAGTCTTGTTTTTCCTCGGATTTGATCTTTTCCCACAACCCATCCATCTCCGTCAGGGTCGATTCCGCCGGGGTCCGGCCGGTGTCCGCCAGCCGGCGTTCGATTTGCCGAAATCGGCGCTCGAACTTGGCGTTCGTGCCTCTCAATGCCGCCTCCGGGTCGAGATGGAGGTGGCGAGCCAGATTGGCGACCGCGAACAATACGTCGCCCAGCTCGTCGGCCAGCCGTTCCGGCGCGGCGCCGCTGACGATTTCGTGGCGGATTTCGCCGATTTCCTCCGCGATCTTGGCCAGCACCGGTTCCAGCGCGCCCCAATCGAAGCCGACCTTCGCGGCTTTCTTTTGCAGCTTGACCGCTCGGGTCAGGGCCGGCAGCGCCAGTGGAACGCCGTCCAACGCCCCAGTCGGCGACACGGCTTTTTCCTCCGCCTTGATCCGCTCCCAGGCGGCGGTCTGCTCGGCGGCGTTGGCGTATTGTGCGTTACCAAAGACATGCGGGTGACGGCGGGTCATCTTGTCGGCGATATTGCGCGCCACGTCGCGGAAATCGAATCGCCCTTCCTCGCGGGCGATCTGGGCGTAGAACACCACCTGAAACAGCAGGTCGCCCAGTTCGTCGCGCAGTTCCGCCCAGTCCTCGCGGGCGATGGCGTCGGCGACTTCGTAGGCTTCCTCGATGGTGTGGGGAACGATGCTGGCGTAGGTCTGCTCGCGGTCCCAGGGACAACCCTGTTCCGGGTCGCGCAGCCGGACCATGATCTTGAGTAACTGTTCCAATTCGCGCATTGCTCGCTCTCGCCGCTGATTTACGCTTACCCTACCCGCCATCGTGGATCCGGGCAAGCGGCCGGTCTCAATCCCGCAAGCGGAAGGTGATCGGAACCTGCGCCACCATCCGCTCCGCTTGCGGTGGCTGGAACCGCCAGCGCGCCACCGTCCGTTGCGCCTCCTGATCCAACAACGCGTATCCGCTGCTACGCGCGACGCTCGCCGCTTCGACCCGGCCGGTGGCATTCACCGTCAGCCGCAGCAACACTTGGCCTTCCTCGCCGCGCCGGCGGGCCAGCGAAGGATAACGCGGCGGCGGATTGCCCGGCAGCGGTCGCAGCCTGGCCTCGCCCGCCGCACTCGATGTTCCCGTGGATGCGGATGCGCCACCCGTCGGCCCATCTCTCGACCCGCCACCGCCGGCAACGGGTGAAGAGGACGCCGGCGCTGGCTGCGTGGCGGCGAGACGAACCGGCGGCTCCGGCGGTGGTTCAACCGGTTTGGATTCGAGTGGTTTTAGCTTGGCCGGTTTCGGCTTGAGCGGCTTCGATCTGGCTGGCGGCCGGACGGGTTCGCGGGGTTTGGAGACCTTCGCCGTGACTACCGGACGGCGTGGCTCCGGTGGCTCCGGCTTGGATTCCGGTTTGACCGGCGCGGTTTCGGCGACCGGGGCGGCTTCTGGCGCGGGCGCGACGGGGCTGGGCGCAAGGGGTTCCGGCATGGCGGCGGGTGGCGCGGCCGGTGGCGGCAGCAGCTCGATCCGGATCGGCGAAGCCGGCGGCACGGTCGGCGCACGCCAGATGATCGGAACCTGGGCCAGGGCCAGATGCAGCAGCGCCGCCAGCAGCGCGGCGACCGCCAGCCGCGCCGAATCCGCCCGGCCGCGCGGCGCGCTAGGTTTCACCGCTCTCCCCCGCCACCAGCCGCCGCCACGGCAGCACATAACGCTGGTCTTCATGCGCGCCGCGCAGCGCCGTCACCCGGTACGCCTCGGCCAGGTGCGCGGCCGACAGCACCTCGTCCGCCGATCCGCGCGCCACCAGCGACCCCTCGCGCAACAGCAACAACTCGTCGCAGAACCGCGCCGCCAGCGTCAGATCGTGCAGCACCACCACCAGCGCCGCGCCGCTGTCGGCGTAGTCGCGCAACAGCTCCATCACTCGCAACTGGTGATACGGGTCCAGGGACGCCACCGGTTCGTCGGCCAGCACCAGCGGCGCTTCCACCGCCAGCACCCGCGCCAGCATCACCCGCGCCCGTTCCCCGCCGGACAGCGTATCGAACGACCGCTCGGCCAGTTCGGCGATATCGGTGCGCTGCATCGCTTCCTCCACCGCCAGTCGGTCGGCGGCGGCGGGCGAGCGCCACGGCGCCAAATGCGGCAGTCGTCCCAGTTCGACCAGGCGGCGCACGGTCAGCGGCCAGTGGGCGGTATGCCCCTGCGGCAGGTAGGCGAGGGCGCGGGCCCGTTCGCGCCGGCCCAGCGCCGCCAGCGCTCGGCCCTGTAACCGTACCGTCCCGCGAAAGCGCCGCAACCCGGCCAGCGCCGCCAGCAACGTGGTCTTGCCCGCGCCGTTGGGACCGATCAGCGCCAGCAATTGACCGGCGGCGACGCGCAGCGAGACCTGCTTCACCACCGTCCGTCCGCCCAGATCGACGCTGATCCGCTCCGCGTCCAGCAGCGTCATGACAGCGTCCGCCGGCCGCGCAGCAGCAGATGGAGAAAAAACGGCGCGCCGAGCAGGGCGGTGACCACGCCCAGCATCAATTCCTGCCGGGTCGGGACCAGCCGCACCAGCAGATCGGCCGCCGCCAGCAAGGCCGCGCCGGCCAGCGCGCTGGGCAGCAGCAGCCGGCCGGGCTGGTGGCCGAGCCAGGGCCGGAGCAGGTGCGGCGCGATCAGCCCGACGAAGCCGATGGCGCCGGTCGCCGCCGTGGCCGCGCCCACCGCCAGCGCGGTGCCGCCGATGATCTGGGCGCGCAGCGCGCCCAGCCCGATGCCGAGACTGCGGGCGGCTTCCTCGCCCAGCGTCAGCGCGTCCAGTCCACGCCCGGCGCTGAGCAGCAGCGCCCAGCCAACGACCATGAACGGCGCCGCCAACGCCGCATCGTCCAGCCCGCGATCGCGCAGCGAGCCGAGCAGCCACAGCACCATCTCGCTCAGCGCCAGCGGGTTGGGGGCCAAGTTCAGGGCCAGCGAGGTCAGCGCCACCGCCAGGCTCGATACCGCCAGCCCGGCCAGGATCAGGCCCAGCGGGTTGGGATCGCGGATCGCCAGCAGCGCCAGACCTGTGGTGGCCAGCAGCGCGCCGCCCAGCGCGCAGACCGGCAGTGCCCAGGCCGAAATCTGCGCCAAACCAAAATACAGCGCCAGCACCGCGCCCAAGCCGGCGCTGGCCGTCACGCCGAGGATGCCGGGTTCGGCCAGCGGGTTGCGCAGCAGCCCCTGCAACGCCGCGCCGCTCAGCCCCAGCGACGCGCCGACCATCAGCCCCAGCAGCACCCGCGGCAGCCGGATTTCCCACACGATCAGGGCCAGCCGCTCGTCGCCGCCAATCAGTCCGGTCAAGACCTGCCACGGCGACAGCGGCAACGGTCCCAGCAACAGCCCGGCCAGCGCCAGACCCGCCGCCAGCACCGCCAGTACCGCCACCACCCGGCGGCCTCGGCGAAGATCGGCGTCCGGGGCGCGGCTCATGGCGCGGATTCCGCCGGCAAGCGCCCGGCGATGTAGGCGGCGGCTTCGGTCAGGAACCAGCCGCTGCACGCCCAATAACGGTCCGGCACGGCGATGACCGGTCGCCCCGCCAGCAGCCGGCGGAACACCGGATGGTGGGCGAAAGCCATCCGCCGGCTGTCGCCGCCTTGATCGAAGAAGCCCAGCACCGCCAGATCCGGCTGGGTTTCCGTCAATTGCTCCAGGTTGAAGGAACCCCAGCCGCGCAACCCCACCGCCGTGGCCAGGTTGCGGGCGCCGGCGGCGCGCAACACCGCGTCGATGAAGGTGCCGGCGCCGGCGCTGCCGCCATCGGGCAGGAAGTAGGCCGCCAGCGGCGGCGTGGCGTGGCGGCGGGCTGTTTGGCGTTCCAGTCCTTCCAGCCGCGCCCGCATCTCGGCCACGCGCGCCTCGCCCTGTTCGGGACGACCGAGCGCGGCGGCGATGGCGCGGGTGGTGTCGGCGATCTCTTCCCAACTGTTCGGCAGCGGGATCGAAATCACCCGTACCCCGAACCGGTCCAGCCGGGCGGCGGTTTGCAGCGGCATCCAGCGGTCGGTCAGCACCACTTCGGCGCGCAGGGCGATCAGCTCCTCGCTGCTGCCGCGATGGACCGGGTGGCGGGCGCCCTCGGCGGCGAACAGCGATTGGTCGGGATCGGCGGCGGAAGCGGAAACGGCGACGATCTGTTCCGGGGCGGCCAGCCCCAGCAGATATTGGTCGGCGCACAAGGTCAGCGAGGCGGCGCGCGGCGGGGCGGCCAGCGCCGCCGGGACCGTCAGCGTTAGGATCAACGCCGCCAGCATCGAACGTCCGCGCACCCTCGGCGCCTCAGAACTGGTAACGCGCGCCGACATAGACCCCACGCTCGATCCCGGCGTAGCCGAACACTTCCTCGTATTGCTCGTTGAATAAATTGTCGATCCGTCCGAACACCTGCCAGCGGTCGTCCACCCGATAGCGCGCCGCCAGGTTGACCACGGTGAAACTGGGCAGCGTCACCGGGAAGCTGGCGAAAGTCTCCGGGTCGTAGGCCAGATCGATGGCAGAGCCGCTGTAGCGGATGGCCAGATTGAAATCGGCGCGGTTGTCGAAAGCCCGGTAGTTCAGGTTGAGGCTGGCCTGATTGCGCGGGCGGCGCGGCAGCTCCTGGCCCTGCGGGTCTTCGGCGTCGGTGTAGGTGTAGGCCAGGGTGGCGCTGAAATCGGCGGTCAGGTCGGCGCTGGCGCTGAGTTCGACGCCGCGGCTGGTGCTTTCGCCCGGCAGGTTGATCACCGACCGTCCGGCGCCAACGATGATGTTGTCGATGCGGTTGTCGAAGCCGGTCAGATCCAACCGCAGCCGCCGGCCGAACAGCGCCTGCTCCCAGCCGAGGTCGTAGCCGCGGCTCGTTTCCGGCTGCAAGTCGGGGTTGCCGTGAAAGTCGCCGGAGAAGCCAAACAATTCGATCAGGGTCGGGTTCTTGACCGCGGTGCCGTAGCTGGCGTGCAACCGTCCGCCAATGTCCGGCCACAGATAGGCGCCGGTCAGCCGGTAGGTGTTGGCGTCGTCGAAGCGGTCGTTGAAGTCGCGGCGGGCGCCGGCGGTCAGGAACAGCCGCTCGCTCAGGCCGACGCCGTAGTGCAGGCCGACCCCGGTGTTGCGGATCGAGTTGCTGGCGAAGTAGGTGTTGCTGGCCACGTCTTCCTTGTCCTTGACCAGGAAGGTCAGGGTGTGCTCGGCGTCGGGAGTCGCGAAAAAGTAGTTGCTCTGATAGTCGAACTGGTTCGAATGGGTCTTGCCATCGAAGGTCTCGACCCCGGCGCTGGTGGTCTTGCCGTCCAGATCGTAGCGGCCAGCGCCGATCAGGTGCTCCCAAGCGCCGCCGAGCAGACTGAACTTGCCTTGCAGGCGCAGCAGGTTCTGCCGGTTGTCGGCGCGCTCGTCGCTGTCCGCCACCGGACGAACGTCCCCGCCAAGGAAGGCGTCGAAGTCGTTGCGACTGTCGGTATAGCGCTCGACCAGGCTGAGTTCCACATCCTCATGCGGGCGCAGGTTGCCCTTGAACATCACCGTGCCGACGCCGAGGCCGTCGTCCTCGCTGTTGCCGCGCCAGACGCTGCCGGAGGACCAGCCATCGGTGTTCAGCCAACTACCGCTAAGCAGGGCGTCGTAGTTGTCGCCGCTGGCGCCCAGGCTGGCGCTGGCCTGGACGGTCGAGAAGCTGCCGCCTTCGAGCCGGGCGCTGGCCTGGACGGGCTGGTCGGCGCGGCGGGTGACGATGTTGACGACGCCGCCGATGGCCGAGTTGCCCCACAGCACGCTTTGCGGGCCGCGCAGCACCTCGATGCGCTCCACCGCCACGTCGAGCAGGCTGTTGAAGTCGAAAGCGCCGCCGTCGGGATTATTGACCTCGACGCCGTCGATCAGCACCAGGGTCTGGTTGGACTCGGCGCCGCGCAGGTAGACCTGGGTGATGCCGCCGGCTCCGCCGCTGCGGCTGACCGTGACGCCGGGCACGTCGCGCAGGGCGTCGGCGACCACGCGGATCTGCCGCTGCTCCAGTTCTTCTCCGGTAAGGACGGTGATGGCGCTGCCGGATTGCTCGGCGGGAATCGGCACCCGGGTGGCGGTGACCACCATCTCCGGCAGTTCCTGCTGAGCCATCGCGGCTGTGGCGGCCAACAGGGTAAACGTTGCAGCCGGCGGAACCAGACGGCGGCGAGTAATGCGACTACTGTGGTTGTCGTGATGATGCATGAGGCGAACGCGTTTCCTGGTTGTGGTTGTGATCGAACCGACCGTGTGCCGGTTCGTCGTCCCTTGGAAAGCGCGCGTTCGCCGCCTGGCGAGACCAGAAGGCGAGAATGAAGATGCTGGCGTCCCCGCCGGGCGAGGGCGCCGGGTCTGCCGTCGCGGCGAGCGCTCGGTTTCCCGCATCGCCAAACGGTGGACCGTCCCGCCGAAAAAACCCGTTCGGCGGCCAGGCGATACTGAGACGGCAGGTCTCCTGGCTGGCGGGTCGTCGCCGGGCGTTCGGCCTTCCCAGTTGCCCAGTGGCCTTGTTCGAACGTCGGCTTGCCGCTCACAGTTGCGGGAACAGCCGCGGCTGCGCCCGGCTGCGCCGGTGCGTCCGCGTTCCCTATTAATCCCCCGAGGGGGAACCGTCCTGCATATAGCTTAACGTTGCGAGGGAATGGCGGCAAATCGCGGTCTCCGCCACCGCTAGCGTGGGCCGCGCCGCTTGCCGGCGCCGCAGGGGCTGCCCTGAGTCAAGGTCCGCGCTGACCGCCGATCCGGCGCGGGTTTGGGCAACGATTTCCCATTCCCGCCTTTTTTCACGGGCGGGATGGTTTTGGCGCGCGGCGGCAGGCCGGTATGCTGGGTCAGAACGCGCTGCGGTCCGTGCTTGCGGCCGGCGCGCTGGCCCTCGCCGCCACCCAGTCCGGTGCCGGCCGGTTGCCACAGCGGAATTAGATGGCGCTTGCCGTTGCCGATCAGGTCCATTCGCCCCATGCGCTTGAGCGCCTCGCGCAGCAGCGGCCAGTTCTCGGGGTCGTGGTAGCGCAAAAAGGCTTTGTGCAATCGTCGCTGCTTCAGTCCCTTGGGCGAGTCCACGGTCTCGCCCCGGTCGCGGTGGAGTCCTTTCAGCGGGTTGCGTCCGCTGTGGTACATGGCGGTGGCCAGCGCCATCGGCGAGGGCAGGAACGCCTGCACCTGATCGGCGCGGAAGCCGTTGCGCTTCAGCCACAGGGCGAGTTCGAGCATGTCCTCGTCGCTGGTGCCGGGATGGGCGGCGATGAAGTAGGGAATCAGGTACTGCTCCTTGCCCGCTTCCTTCGAGAATTTCTCGAACAGTTCCTTGAAGCGGTCGTAGGCGCCGATGCCCGGCTTCATCATTTTCGCGAGCGGCCCGGCCTCGGTGTGTTCCGGGGCGATCTTGAGATAGCCGCCGACGTGGTGAGTGACCAACTCGCGCACGTAGGCCGGATCGCGCACCGCCAGATCGTAGCGCACCCCGGACGCGACCAGCACTTTCTTCACGCCCGGCAGCGCCCGCGCCTTGCGGTATAGCGTGACCAGGGGCGAATGATCGGTGTCGAGATTGGGGCAGATGTCCGGGTGGACACAGGACAAGCGGCGACAGTGCTTTTCGATGTCCGCCGATTTACAGGCCAATCGGTACATGTTGGCGGTCGGTCCGCCCAAGTCGGAAACGACGCCGGTGAAACCCGGCGTCCGGTCGCGGATCTCCTCGATTTCGCGCAGGATCGAGCCTTCCGAACGCGACTGGATGATGCGGCCCTCGTGCTCGGTGATCGAGCAGAAGGTGCAGCCGCCGAAGCAGCCGCGCATGATGTTGACCGAGAAACGGATCATCTCGTAGGCCGGGATGCGAGCGCCGCCGTAGCTCGGGTGCGGAACGCGGGCGTAGGGCAGATCGAACACGGCGTCGAGTTCCGGGGTGGTCAGCGGAACCGGCGGCGGGTTGAACCACACATCGCGGTCGCCATGGCGCTGGATCAGGGCGCGGGCGTTGCCGGGGTTGGTCTCCAGGTGCAGCAGGCGCGAGGCGTGCGCGTACAGCACCGGATCGCTTTTGACCTGTTCGTACCCCGGCAGGCGGATGACGGTTTTGGCGCGGTCGTGGCGGACAGGGCGGCGGGGGAGCGCCCTCGCCCCCGACCCCTCTCCCGGCGGGAGAGGGGAGTAAGGATCGGGATGCGGTTCCACCGGTCCGGGCCGATCCAGTTCGGTTGAGTCGATTTCCAGCCAGCCCTCCGGCGGACCCTTGACGATAAAGGCCGTGCCACGCAGGTCGTGCATGGCTTTGAGATGCTCGCCGGCGGCGGCGCGGTGGGCGATTTCGACGAGGGCTCGTTCGGCGTTGCCGTACAGGAGCAGGTCGGCCTTCGCATCCAACAGGATCGAGCGACGCACCGTGTCCGACCAGTAGTCGTAATGAGCGATGCGGCGCAGGCTGGCCTCGATGCCGCCGATCGCGACCGGCGCGTTGGGATAGGCCTCGCGGCAGCGCTGGCTGTAGACGATCACGGCCCGGTCCGGCCGCTTGCCGCCTTCGTCGCCTGGAGTGTAGGCGTCGTTATGGCGCAAGCGCCGGTCGGCGGTGTAGCGGTTGACCATCGAATCCATGTTGCCGGCGGTGACCCCGAAAAACAGCTTGGGCCGACCCAGCGCCTTGAACGGTTCGGCCGAGGTCCAGTCCGGCTGGGCGAGGATACCGACCCGGAACCCTTGCGCCTCCAGCAGGCGGCCGACGATGGCCATGCCGAAGCTGGGATGATCCACGTAGGCATCGCCGGTGACCAGCACGATGTCGCAGGAATCCCAGCCGAGTGTGTCCATCTCGGCGCGCGACATCGGCAGGAAGGGTGCGATGCCGAAGCGGGCGGCCCAGTATCGACGGTGGGAAAATAGAGGGGAGGCGGTGAGCATCGCAGTCCGGGCGGCGCGGGCCGCCGAATAACCGAGAAAAGAAATTGGGAATTGTACGGGGACGAACGGTGGATGTCGCGCCTAACCCAGCAAGTGCTGATAAAAAACCACGGATCGGGTTTAAAATTATAAAAATCGGATTGGTGACACAAGGCACTCCCGACATGACCGCCCCGCCGCCTGTCCCTGGCCGGCGCGGGTCTGGTCGGCGACGGCGGGCGGCAATGCCGCGTCGCGGCCACGGACATCACCGCACATCACGAAATGGAGGCCGCCTTGCACGCAAGCGAAGCCTGGCTGCAAAGCATTCTGCGCGTCGCGCCGGTCGGTATCGGCGTGACCCGCAACCGTGTCGTGCTGGAAGTCAACGACACCCTGTGCCGCCTCACCGGGTATCCTCGCGAGGACTTGATCGGCCGCAACGCCCGCCTGCTCTACTTCAGCGACGAGGATTACGAGTGGGTCGGCCGGGAGAAATACCGGCAGATCGCCGAACGCGGCACCGGCACCGTCGAAGTCCGCTGGCGCCGTCGGGACGGCGCCGCCATCGTCGTGATTCTCAGTTCCACCCTCTTGGATGCCGCAAACCCGGCCCAGGGCATCACCTTCACCGCGCTCGACATCACCGAGCGCAAACAGGCCGAGGAGCGGCTCAGGCTCAGCGAAGCGCGCTACCGGGCCATCGTCGAAGGGCAAACCGACCTGGTGTGCCGCTGCCTGCCGGACGGCACGCTTACCTTCGTCAACCCCGCCTACTGCCGCTATTTCGGCAGCAGCCCGGACAAGCTGCTGGGCGCCAACTTCGCTTCCCTGATCCCCGAAACCGACCGGGCCGACGCAATGGCCCGGGTGCTGGGCCGCGACACCGCGCACCCTCTCGACTCTCAGGAGCATCCGGTGGTGCGCGCCGACGGCGAGCTTCGCTGGGTGCAATGGCGCAACCAGACGATTCTCGACACCACTAACGGCCTGATGGAAATTCAATCGGTCGGCCGCGACGTGACCGAACAGCGGGCGATGGAAGCCGAACTGCGCCGCTTGGCCACCACCGACCCGCTCACCGGCGCGTTCAACCGCCGCCACCTGCTGACGGTGCTGGAATCGGAGATCGAACGCGCCCGCCGCCATGGCCGGTCACTGGCGCTGATTCTGTTCGATCTCGACCACTTCAAGCAGATCAACGACACCCGCGGCCACGACCAGGGCGATCGGGTGCTGCAAGCGGTCGCGGCTCAGGTTCGGGGACGGCTACGCCGCAGCGACGTGTTCACCCGCTGGGGTGGCGAGGAGTTTCTGATCCTGGCCCCGGAGACGACTGGAGCGGACGCCGTGGCGCTGGCCGAAACGCTGCGCGCCGCCCTGCGCGAGCTGCCCGGCTCTGACGGCGGGCCGGTCACCGCCAGTTTCGGGGTGGCCGCCTACCGGCCGAAGGAGACGCTGGATCGATGGTTGAAGCGGGTGGATGAGCGGATGTACGCCAGCAAGCGCCAAGGCCGCGACCGGGTGAGCGGGGACGAAAGCGGCGTCGATGCGAGCCCCTGACCCTTTTTTCAATAGGATTTTGAAGCCCCCGGTGAGTTCGCCCAGCGCGATCCTGAACACGTAGTGCACGAAAGCCGCGCAGTACGGTCGAGCGCGCCGTACCCGCTGTGCTGAAATAAGCAGCCTTTCCAAAGACTTGGCTTCTTTGGTGACTCGCTTAACATTGCTGCTTGTGCTTTATTCCTCTTTGGCCGATGTGTGCTTTAAGCAAAAAGGCCAGCTAATGCCGGCCTTTTTGGGCTTTGTAGTTTAACGCCAGCATTCATCCGCTGTTTTCGTGGCGCCGCCTGCGACGCCACGAGCGCCCGTGTTAGCCAAAGTGAGCGTTTTACAAGCATCACTGCTCTGCGCACCTTTAGGAGCGGCTTGGAGGGTATAAGAGTTTCGTGCTACGGCGAAAATGGTGATGTCGTAGTACTTCGTTCCCCCTTCCTTGGGGGATTCGGCCAAGCCGGAACCAGGAAATTGCGTGGCATCAGTCACAGCGGTACCCGCCCGATTCTGATCGTAGCGGTTATTTTCCGTGTAAAACCGCTCCATCCACTGAGCCCCTTCCAATAGCACGGCTTTGGCATCCGCCCGCCGAGACTTCTGCACACTGTCCTGATAGGAGGGATAGGCGATGGCAGCCAGAATGGCGACCACCGCCACCACAATCATCAATTCGATCAGGGTAAAGCCACGCTCCCGCCCAACTTGTTGCCACACCACATTTGTCCACCGTTCGCCAACATTCATTATTGGAACTCCAATTGTCGCCAGGATTGCCGGCCAATCTCGGTGTCCACAATCGCGTAATTCTCCACCGTACCTCCCGAAGTACTTACATAGAGTACCGATTTTTGCTGGTCGGCTCCCCGCATCACGTTTGGCGCCGAAGCAATACCCGTTATGGCTACGCTGCTGGGAGCAAATCCAGTGCTCGCTTCCGTCACTTTAGTGGTGGGCTGGCCAGGGGTGCTATTTCCAGCCAAGAAGGTTGCAGGCAGACGTCTCCCATCCACGGCGCTTAATACGTTCAGCCAGCTATTTCCACCGAACGCACAGGGATCTTTATCTGGAAGGATGCTGGTAAATGCTACACGGCTACCGACAATCAGTGGATCTCCGACTACTCGCTCGCCAGCCAGCTTCAGATCGAGATACCAACCACGCTGTTGAGTCCTTGCCGGATCACCGCACAATTTGGCATTGGTAGTACCGTATTCCACACACCTTTCGCTGGTGATCCTGAAGCTGTTACCACCACTGGTAATACTACCCGTAGAAGTTACCGTCGTCGCATTAACCTGTATTTGACAGGTAGGATCGATCGGATTGCCGGGGCAGTAGATCTGCTCTTGTAGGTCGGTGCGAGTAAAACAGGCCGTGGTAGGAGGGGATGCAGTGATATTTACCACAGGACAAACAGTGCCGTCCACATCGTCCCATATCCCATAAAAGGTCTGTTGAGCGGTATTGATCACATCGGTCGCACCTAGGTAACGGCCCGTACCGAACAACACCATCAAAGACGTTTTTGCATTCGTGGCCGAAATCGGTTGCCGGGTCACTTGCGGCGCGGCGGTGATCGGCTGCGGATTGCCGTTAGCATCTCTGGAGATAATCAGCTTGGTGAAAGTCCAACTATTGGGATCGGCGCTCCTGATATCAAACCGCCAGAGATTTCCCTCCAAGTCGCCTGCGTAGATGAAATCGGCAATATCATCGGCATCGACATCCACAACACTAGGCGTGGATAGCCCCTGTCCTTGGCCTAAATCGATCTTTCGAATGATCTGCCCGTTCTGGACATTCACAACATAGAGAACAGCGGTAGTGGTTGGTGTTTTCCCCGAATTATTGCTGTTGTAGCCATTGCCGAACACTGCTACCCAAGGGTTATTATCGGCATTGGTGTCGCTGTCCTTTCGCCGTACCAGAGAAGGCTGGTTGAAGGTCAAACCCAAATCGACATCTTTAAACTCCCATAACACCTTGCTGGCAGCATTAGCTTCGGTCAATGCTGTAGGGTCCGTCACATCCAGGGCAAAATAGCTGGCGCCCCCGGCACGCAGGCCACTAACCAGCACTGTATGCCAACTCCCATCACTGAACTGCACGTCCAACACGGTCGGCGAGGCATCCACATAAAACTGGTGTTGGCTGGTATAGGTTAGCTGGGTCAAGGCATTCAGGTTGGCAAACACCGTGCTTGGTATATAGGCGAAAACCTCCGTGCCAGTCTCGGCATTGAAGCCGTGCAGCATGCCGTCGTTGGCTCCGATATAGATCATCGGGGAGCGAGCCTGATTAGAGTTGGAAAAAGTCCGATAGTCACCAAACGGATATCCCGCACTTGGAGGCCCCACATAGAATGGATTGGAGTTGACGATATCGCCAAGTACGTTGCGATTGGAACCAATCGTCCGCTTACGATATTTGTTACCCTGTGGGTCTTCGTTACTGGCGTCGCCGCGCAGAAAGTTAAGCCTTGCCTCACCTTGGGCATCGCTGCCATTCAAGGCGGCGATTTGCACCTTATCAATCGCCGTTGGTCCGGTTTCCCCGCTGCTGGGAATAGTCGTCGGCCAGCGAAACGGAATGCCGCCACCCGTCGATGGCTTGGTGGTCAAAATCTGCCTTCCGGTATTAAAGCTCTGCGCGCTCAATTGATCCTGAGCCAACCACACTACCTGCTCCAAGGCACCCGTATTCGGATTGACCGACAAGGCTCTCAGTTCGCCTGTCCAGTCACCGCTATTGAAGCGGGCCTGATAGAGTCGACCACCAGCAATCAGCGAACTGGAATTGACGGATACCGCCGCCGCAGAGCTGGTGCGTCTAACGATCTCTTGAAAGGTCTGACTCAATTGCTGTTTGAGTTTGCCTGCATTGGTCACCAAGAAATAATTATCAGGATTTCCATCATTATTTTGATCCCATTCGCTTACCTTATCAGGAAGGTTATTGGAATCGTCTTTATCTTCTATAAAACCACCCCATTTAGCGGCATACCACAATGGATCATGCTTGATGAAAGCAGCCGTGGCCGCTGTGGTTGTGGTGCTGGGTGTGAACGTTCGAGTCGCATTTAATGGGAGCGCTACATTATCGTTCCAAGCACCTGCTCCTCCAGTATTCGGCGCTGGTGGGACACCAATAAAGGCAGGTGGCGTATCGAGGAAATAGTCTGGATCGCTACCCGCAGCAGTATCCACATCTCGTACTTCCAAGTAAACACCATCTGCGGTGGTTCCTGAAATTACATACCCCATGTGCTGAATCACACCGCCCGCAGCATAATCCGAACTGAGGTTAATCACCAATTGATTGCTAGAATTAACAGTTAAAATGTAAGTAACAATGGCGTCCATATCATGATCGGAGCCGTATTCCGAGTCTTCGTAGTTGATTCGGAATTTTATATAAGGCCGACCTCCATTAATCGATAAATTGTTATTACCTGCCCCCGTATTGGCGATGGTTTCGACAAAAAAGTCAACAATCGTATTGGTCGGCTGAAACTGCCCTTGGGTGGCGCTAATACCGCTTCCACCCACAGACTTCGCAAACGGCACAACGGTGATTTTTTTGCCGCCCGTCATCGGGATGATGATGGTCGGCAATGGCGATGACAAAGCAACACCAAAGGTATCGGTTTTCACAGTATGATTGGTGGTACCCGTATTGATCTGTCGAACCCCGGTGGTTTTACCGAAATAGGCAACGCTGGCGGCGTAGTAGCCTCCTTGGCGAGTTGGCTCCTCTGGAGCCAATCCACGAATATTGCCAAAACTATTGACACTTTTTGGAGTTGGCGCTGTATCGTAAACGTTGCCAGATTGGCCGATAAAGATGTTTTTGGCACCTGGACCATCTTCATTGTTCCAGATCAATTGACCGATACTGGCGACATTCAAGCTACCGATATCGCTACTGATGCCGCTGCCAAAGTTTACATCCACTCCAGGCAGTTGATCGGTGTCAAAGGAAGGGGCATCGGCAATCACCAGCTCAAATGGTTTGGAACAATAAGGATAACCACCTTGGGCCTCTGGACGATAAGGATCGCTCCAGCCTGGCTTGGGTAGATTCAGATTATCACCGCTAACAAAGCTACTAAATTCATTTGTAAAATCATAAGCCGAAGCTGGTCCCGACTTGCCGCCGAAGTAACGCAGTCCTTCATACATCATTTCCGCAACGGGGTTACCCCACATGGCGCATCGGTTTTCTTGCATGGCGGTTACCATGGGCACCCCACAACCCCCATCATCGTAGGCGTAGTTACCCTGAAAACCGACAATCCGGATTTTACTGATCGTATCCACGATGCTACCCGTACTGGACGGCACTACAAATTGACCCGTGTTAGCATTAATTTCATTCTTAAAGGATGAAATATTCTTGCGCAGGGCGCCACCCGACAAGTGTTTCTTGAAAGAACCCGTCAATAAACCAAAAGCCATGCGATCCGTTTCACCATACTCATGCAGCAGGCCAGTCGGCTTATAGACAGTTGGACTGCTTTCCGGATAACCTTTACATTCATTTTCAAGGAGGCCCGCGACGCAAGCTTTGACTCGGACAGTGTAGTCAGTTCTTGTCGAAGCGGGAATGATGCGCTGCCATCTTAAATAGTAATTGTCGCCCCCGGTGGCTTCTTCATGTCGGAACTGTAGAGTATGCACACCGGCAGATAGGAAAATTGAACCGGAGTAAGTGTTGCAGTTGCAATTGCCATGACCACCATACCAGGAAGCTACCGCAGTCCCATCGATTTTCAGATCAACGGCATCGTCCCCATCCACCGAAAAAGTATATGTCCCTGCCGTAGTAATATTGATTTGTCCTGTAAATACATTAAGGTAATTGTCATTGGTACAGCCATTAATGCCGTTGAAAGGATTACCACTATCATTAATGGTAGAAATTGACCGTGAGCCGCACAGATTGCCAGTAATGGCATTAGTGAGCACCAGACTATCAAATTGACTGCTATTACCTGGATGACTGGTCCCGGTGCTACTATTTCTAGTAGTGATTTTATGTACAGTCTGGGTTAGCGTGAGAAATGCGCTTGGCACAATTTCCCATATTGTAGCTGCACTAGTCGTACAATTCGGCCCACTACCTCCATGCAGGCATTTATCACCTGCCACAGGTCGTTCGATCGCTACCCATTCCCAAATTCGGTAGTTACTGTCTGTGAGGACTCGCAACAGAGGGGTCTGAGTTGTATCATTCTGCAGGGTAGTATTGGCAAATAAATGGCGTGTACCTACCGATGGTAATGAAAGAGGGGTGTAATCACTAATATTATAGCCATCAGTAGCGATATCCTTATATTCCTTACCCCAACTATGAGCATCTTGGGGAATACGCGAGCGCTCGAGAATAGTTTCCGTCGCGCTATCAGTGGATCGATAACCGCCATAGAGCACCCGTCGTAGGGCATCTACGCGGGCGGTGGTTAAATAGTTTAGAAAATCACCGCTCCAAGCCCCAGAACATTTTTTATTGGCCGTAACCGAAATTGGGGTAAATACACCACCACCATAGCTATAACATTTATATGAATCAAAATAACCAAAATAATTGAGCGGTTGGTTGTCCTGGGTCAGATTTGGTTTGTAACCCACATCGATTTCACCGTCCTGATTCAGGTCGGAAGCATCATTATAGGCTTCATAATAAAGCTTGTGGTCACGACCCATCACCAGCATGGCGAGTGGCGTACCGTTACCGCCAAGAAAAAGCGGTAAATTGGAAATATCGGTTATAGCTTGTGCTTGCGGCAGCGGTAAAGTGAGTAACAAACCGGATAGCAGGCTTCCACACAAGTGCCTGGCTTGAGTGAATCGTTTGATGTTCATGAAGCATTCTCCTCAATTCAGTGAATCCACGTAAGGATTCATTTTCCGTAAATTGATTGCAACATCACCCGAGCGATGGGTAACGGAGTTGTATCGTCAGTCGTTGCAATTCCATAGCCTTGGGTCGTCACTCTAAAATAGTTTGTCAACGCAGTTGGATTTCTACCAATGACTAATGAACCAAGGCCACCCAGATACTCGATAATGTAACGGGGCTGCCTGGAAACTGATGGCAAAGGTAGAGGGTCACTATTATTAATTTTTGTATGCTTGCCGTATACACGGTATGGCAATGGATCATTTATACTATTGGCCACAGCATTCCAGTCAAATTTAACACCATTAATATCATCGACATATAACCATCTTGGCTTATTCAATACTGTCGATGGCAAACACAAACCATCTAACCCTCTACTCGTATTACCAATATTGCAATCAGTGGCAAAATCATTTTTCGAATAATCTTGTTTGGAAAGTTTTTGATTCGTCACGGGATCCTTGTTAATGACATCCTGCTCTCCATCGATCAAACCAACCTCTCCTGCTTGAAAAGCATTGTTATAGTCGCGCGCATTACCGGTCATCCTTTCTTCCATGAGAGTAGTCCGCATACCGGCTGTGCCGAGAATCAACATCAACAACAAGATGGTCAACCCGATAATCAAGGCACTCCCAGTCTGGTGTTTTCTAAGCATAAATCGCTTATTAGTCATGTGAATATCCTGCCAGTTCAGTTGCGCAGCGCAACAGTGGTTGTGAATACGCGACGCAAACGTCGATCAGTCGGGGTGATTGTCATCCCATTGATCGTATAGGATTGAGGAGCCTCAACTAAATTATTTTCAGCAGTTCTTAACAAGAGACTAATTCGCGCACTAAAAACATTATCCCAATTTTGTACATTCGTCGCTGGTACATAAGCGAGATTACCGCCTTTCCTTTCACCATAAAGAATCTGCATATCCTCCACGTTTTCCAAGACTGGCTGAGAGGGCTGCGCTGCTGTCCCCGCCGGAGTAATAACTTGACAGTAGAGATTAAGAATGCCTTGAGCATCTGTATTGACGCTCAAGGTATCAATTGAAATCGCAGGTGAAGTGATCACTTGGTTCAGGCAATTCCTCACTTCACCTTGACCTGGATTCTCACCTTCGAAACGAACGACAATATTATCGCTATTATTAACTCCATTGTCATTGCTACCCTCAACCCTGTCGACATTAAATTTATGTTTAAAAGCCTCACCGTTTAAAATAGTAGCTCTAGAACGATAGCCTGCTTGTCGAACAACGCGATTGATATACTCGATCCCAAATCGACCATTTTCCTGAATACGAGATAAATTTTCTTGAATTCTGGATGATTGCCGGGTGGCGATAAACATCTGCAATAATCCTGTCAATAAAAACAGGCTAATAACCAATGAGACCATAATTTCAATCAAGGTCATACCATGTTGGCGATGCTTTAGAATCGAGGTATTCATGGGCGGAAACTCGTCGCAAAGAGTTGCTGTGTACCGGCTGCTTGATCATCGGTCCACCAAATCTTGATCGCATAGGTTGCCGTTGCCGAGTTTACTGCGCCTATATTACAGGCAGAAGCAGCGGGGTCGCCATCCTCTGGAGTGCTATCGACACAGACTATACCTACCCCTCCCGGCAATACATCAGCAATAGCCTGATTCCATCTAAACAGATCATGTGCCGCCATGGATGCCGTGCTACAACCGTTCACTGTTTCGCAATTTGTATCTTCAGTACCTGCTGATCCAGTTTGGGTAGGCTGGTTATAATCACCACCCGTTACCCCAAATTCATTGGCACGCATGCGGTCAATAATGTCGTAAGACTGGATTGTTGCTTGTGTGCGTAGGTAGGAGCTGTGGCCTGTGCGTAATCCGACCACCTGCAATCCCGCCAAACTGAGCAACCCTACCGATAACACCACCATCGCGACCATAACTTCGAGCAGGGTAAATCCATCGTCAAGGCAGAATCGCCGCTGAAAATTACCGACAAGCTTATTCATGGACAAGTATCCCCTGTTACTTTTTCCCTAACTCTGGCCCGCCCGGTTATACTAATAGCAATAAAACGAGCTTGATCAACACCCCGACTATCACAAAGCTTGAAAGTATCTGTACCGAAATTAGTGTTACTACTACTAACACCACTAGGTAGATAGGCTACAGACTGTGTGAATGATCCACCAGTACGCAGGGTAAAATTATTGGGGATAGCGCCATAAACCTTGAGAATTTCCTCGCCAGCACCGATTACGCTATCCTCATTTTGATCGACAAAAACAATCCATCCATTTTCCCAGATACTTGTGGTATCGATAGCACAGGTAGTGTCATTCAATCTACGACAGATTGTAACTCTCATACCACGCTTGGTCGCCTCGGAACGTACAAAATTGAGAACACCAATAAACTCGTTCACTTGAGCGGTGCGGGAGTTGTTAAGAATGGCTGTCCGAAACGAAGGTATGCCGATCGTCACGATGATCGCCGCCAAGGCAACTGTGATGATCAATTCAACGAGGGTAAACCCTGATCTTCTGTTCATGGCCTACATGACCCTTTTAGCATTGTTTACTTATAAGTTTAGTTGTGATCAACCGTATGGAGCGTCGGGACGAGCGGTTCGATTTTCGCGACGAACGGTAACCGGTATAGACAGTTGCAAGCCATTCAACCTTGGAGTATGTTAAGCACTTAGCCAGACCAGACCAAGCAAATCACATGCACACCGTGAACATGCTTCAGGCGAAATCCAACTTGTCCCGCTTGGTCGAAGCCGTCGAGCACGGCGAAGAGCGAGAAATCATCATCGCCCGAAACGGCAAACCCGCCGCCAGGCTCGTGCCGATATCCACATCCCCGGCTGGGCCACGCCTTGGCGTCGCTAAAGGCGCTTTCGTCGTGCCGGACGACATCGACGCCGACAGCGAGCAAGTCGCCCGTCTGTTTCTTGGGGAACCAAGCCGTTGAACGTGCTCCTCGATACCCACGTCGCATTGTGGGCCATCACGGACAGCCCACGACTTTCCCTCAAGGCCCGGGACATACTGCTGGGCGCGCGTTCGCGCCTCTGGGTAAGCACGGCTAGTCTCTGGGAAATCGCCATCAAGCACAGCCTGGGACGAGGCGCCATGCCTGTTTCGGGAGAAGATGCGCTGGGCTATTTTCGACAAGCCGGCTACGGCATCCTTCCGATCGAGGCCGAGCATGCGGTGGCGGTCGAACAGCTCGCCCCGCATCACCAAGACCCCTTTGACCGCCTTCTGGTGGCGCAGGCGCTGACCGAGCCCATGCGCTTGCTCACTCATGATGAACGGGTCGCATCCTACAGCGATGCCATTATCCTGGTCTGATTTATAGAACTGGACTCATGACACGGCGACTGAGGGGCGGGAATGGGATGCGAGAGGGTGTGCCTCAATAGAGCCGAGTTTGCCCCAACGATCTCGATCAGGCGAACTCGCGCAACCGCAAGAACGCCGGTTCGAAGTCAAAGCGGCGGCGAACCGGCAAATGCATTCAGAATCGATTCCGGATCGGCGCGATGTCTACTGGATGAGATCTGGCGTCCCCAAGGGGATTCGAACCCCTGTTACCGCCGTGAAAGGGCGGTGTCCTTGGCCTCTAGACGATGGGGACAGATAAAAAGCAGCCGCCGATGAAAGATGTGGCGGATAATGATGGTGGAGCCAGGCGGGATCGAACCGCCGACCTCCTGCATGCCATGCAGGCGCTCTCCCAGCTGAGCTATGGCCCCAATCGGCTAAGGTCGCGAACTTTAAAGCACTTCCCTTACCCTGTCAACCCTCGATAAACGCCAGCGCCCGCTCGATGCGAGTCAGACTCCGGCGCCGGCCCAGCAACTCCAGCGTCACGTCGATCGGCGGCGAAACCGCCATACCCGATACCGCCACTCGCAGCGGCTGCGCCACTTTGCCCAACGCCAATCCACCTGCCTCGGCCACCGCTTTCACCGCCTCGTGGATCGGTCCAGCCCGCCACTCCGACAGCGCCGACAACGCCTCGCGCAAGCACCGCAATGGCTCCCCGGCGGCGGCGGTCAGATGCTTGCCCGCCGCCTTGACGTCGTACCGGTCGAACTCCCGGTAGAGAAAAATCGCGGCCTGGGCCATGTCGTGCAAGGTGTCGGAGCGCTCGGCGAATGCCTGAACCACGTCGGCCAGTTGCGGTCCCTCGCTGGGATCGATGCCCAACTGGCCCATATGCCAGCTTAAATGACGGGCGACATGGATCGGATCCAAGGTCTTCAGATAATGCTTGTTGAGCCAGATCAGCTTGGAAGGGTTGATCGCCGAAGGCGCCTTGTTGCAGCCATCGAGATCGAAAAGTTCGCTCATCTCGTCCAGCGAGAAAATTTCCTGATCGCCGTGCGACCAGCCCAGCCGCACCAGATAGTTCAGCACCGCTTCCGGCAGATAGCCCATGTCGCGGTACTCCATCACGCTGGCGGCGCCGTGGCGCTTGGACAGCTTCTGACCATCCGGCCCGAGAATCATTGGCACATGGCCGTATCGCGGCGCCGTGGCGCCCAAGGCTTTGAGGATGTTGATTTGCCGGGGCGAGTTGTTGATGTGGTCGTCGCCGCGAATGACATGAGTGATGCCCATGTCCATATCGTCCACCACCACGCAGAAGTTGTAGGTCGGCGTACCGTCGGCGCGGGCGATGATCAGATCGTCGAGTTCGGCGTTCTGGAACACGATATTGCCGCGGATCAGATCCTCGACCACCACCTCACCGTCAAGCGGGTTCTTGAATCGCACCACCGGTTCCACACCCTCGCGCGGCGCCCCCCGATAGTCGCGGTGACGACCGTCGTAGCGTGGTTTGGCCTTGTGCGCCATCTGCTCGGTGCGCAGCGCCTCCAATTCCTCCCGGGTACAATAGCAATAGTAGGCTTTGCCCTCGCGCAGCAACTGTCGCAACACCTCCCGGTAGCGATCGAAACGCTGGGTCTGGTAGAACGGCCCCTCGTCGTAATCCAGCCCCAACCAGCTCATGCCCTCAAGAATGGCGTTCACCGCCTCCGGGGTCGAGCGTTCCAGGTCGGTATCCTCGATGCGTAGCACGAAGGGACCGCCATGCCGGCGGGCGTACAGCCAGGAAAACAGGGCGGTGCGGGCGCCGCCGATATGCAGGTAGCCGGTGGGACTGGGAGCGAAGCGGGTCTTGACCATGGCGGCTCGTCCAGGGTGCGAAATCGAAGGGAAGAGGGTAGTTTAGCCTTTTTTCGGCTTGACCGGCCGCCGCCAGTTGGCCACATCCTTGCGGGGGGCCCGAGTTAGGCACAGGCTACCGTCCGGCACGTCGCGGCTGACCGAAGACCCCGCGCCCACGGTGGCGCCCTGGCCGATCCGCACCGGCGCCACCAGCGAGCTGTTGGAGCCGATGAACGCGTCGTCGCCGATCAGGGTCTTGTGCTTGTTGGCCCCATCGTAGTTGCAGGTGATGGTGCCCGCGCCGACATTAACCCGCGTGCCGATCTCGGCATCGCCCAGGTAGGTCAGGTGGTTGACCTTGGAACCCGGACCGATGCGGGTCTTTTTGGTTTCGACGAAATTACCGATATGCACACCCGCCGCCAGTTGGGTCTCGGGCCGCAAACGCGCGAAAGGTCCGATCTGCGCCCCGGCGCCCACTTCCGCCCCCTCGATCCAGCAATGCGACAGGACTTCGACATCATCGCCGATGATCGCGTCCCGCAACACGCAGAACGGCCCGATCCGAACCCGGTCGCCCAGGCGCACCGCGCCTTCGAACACGACATTGGCGTCGATCACCACATCCCGGCCGGTGGCAACCGCGCCGCGCACATCCACGCGCGCCGGGTCCAGCAGGGTCGCGCCACCGCGCATTAAAGCCTCGGCCTGTCGCCCCTGATAGCAGCGTTCCAACTCCGCCAGTTGCCGGCGATCGTTGACCCCCCGCACCTCCGCCAGGTCGGCCACCGCGAACGGCTCGACCGGCACGTCGTCGCGCACCGCCAGAGCCACCGCATCGGTTAGATAATACTCGCCCTGGGCATTATCGTTACCCAGACCGGCCACCCAGCCGCGCAACTTCGCCGCGGGCGCCGCCAAAATCCCGGTGTTGACCTCGCTCAGGGCGCGCTCCGCCGGAGTGGCATCCTTTTCCTCGACGATGCGCCGCACCTGTCCCGTGTCATCGCGAACGATGCGACCATAACCGGCGGGGTCGGTCAATTCGACCGTCAGCAGCGCCAACCGGCCGCGCCGGGCCGCGTCCACCAGCGGTCGCAGGGTTTCGGGGCGGGTCAGGGGAACATCGCCGTACAGCACCAGCACCACGCCGGCATCGTCCAGTAGCGGCAACGCTTGCGCCATTGCATGTCCCGTGCCCAGTTGTTCGGCTTGCTCCACCCAGATCACTCCCGCTTCACCCGCGCAGGCGGTCTTGACGGCCTCGCCGCCATGGCCGTACACCACGATCCGGGTAGCCGCCTCCAAGCCGCTCGCCGTGGCCAATACATGGCCCAGCAAGGGTTTGCCGCCCACCGTGTGCAACACCTTGGGTAAATCCGAAACCATGCGCTTACCCTTGCCGGCGGCAAGGATCACGACCGAAAGCTGCTGCATGACGGGTAGCCTCTGATGAACTTGGTGCTGGCTATTGTAGCGAAGGTCGCCCCCAAGATCGCCAGTTCCGGCTGCCGCGTCGGCGGTGGAGCCACCCATTGGCGAACCAAAAACAAAAAGGCCGTGACAGCGTCACGGCCCAGGGGGTCAAACTTATTGTTATTGTTAGCCGGAATTAACTCGATTTGCGCTGCTTGCGCATCTTCGCGATAGTCTGCAGTTGAGCGATTGCTTCGGCCAGTTCGACCTTGGCCCTGGCAAACTCGAACTCACTCCGGCTATCGGCGATCACCTGCTCGGCGCGCTGCTTGGCGGATAGCGCGGCGGCTTCATCCAGATCCTTGGCCCGTTCGGCCGTATCGGACAGAATGGTCACCAAGTTCGGTTGCACTTCCAGCAGCCCGCCCGAAACATAGAACAGTTGCTCGTCGCCGCCCTGCAGACGAACTCGAACCTGGCCGGGTTTCAGCCGCGTCAGCAACTGACTGTGGCGCGGCAAAATGCCCAACTCGCCCAATTCACCCGGCGCGGTCACCATCTCGACGGGTCCGGAGAACAACTCTTTCTCCGCGCTGACGATATCGACGTGCAGTGTCATGGCCATGGTGCGTCCTCTTGTCGATTGCGAATGGAGCGCGGTTCCGGAGACGATACGCCGCTCCGGACCGCCACCCCATTACAGCTTGTTGGCCTTTTCCACGGCTTCGTCAATCGAGCCGACCATGTAGAACGCCTGCTCGGGCAAGTGATCGTACTCGCCGGCCACGATGCCCTTGAATGCCGCGATGGTGTCCTTGAGCGCGACGTACTTGCCGGGCGAACCGGTGAACACTTCGGCCACGAAGAACGGTTGCGACAGGAAACGCTGAATCTTGCGCGCCCGAGCCACCACCAACCGGTCTTCCTCGGACAGCTCGTCCATGCCCAGAATGGCAATGATGTCCTTCAGTTCCTTGTAGCGTTGCAGCGTACTCTGCACCGCGCGGGCGGTATCGTAGTGATCCTGTCCCACCACCAGCGGATCCAACTGCCGGGAGGTGGAGTCCAGCGGGTCCACCGCCGGGTAGATGCCCAGTTCGGAAATCTGGCGAGATAGCACCACCGTGGCGTCCAAATGGGCGAAAGTGGTGGCCGGCGACGGGTCGGTCAGGTCGTCGGCGGGCACGTACACCGCCTGAATGGACGTAATGGACCCGGTCTTGGTCGAGGTGATGCGCTCTTGCAACACGCCCATTTCCTCGGCCAGGGTCGGCTGATAACCCACCGCGGACGGCATGCGGCCCAGCAGCGCGGAGCACTCGGTGCCGGCCAGGGTATAGCGGTAGATGTTGTCCACGAACAGCAGCACGTCGCGGCCTTCGTCACGGAAGTTCTCGGCGATGCTCAGACCGGTCAGGGCCACGCGCAGCCGGTTGCCCGGCGGCTCGTTCATCTGGCCGTAGACCAGGGCCACCTTGTCCAGCACGTTCGAGTCCTTCATCTCGTGATAGAAGTCGTTGCCTTCGCGGGTCCGCTCGCCCACGCCGGCAAACACCGAGTATCCCGAGTGCTCGATGGCGATGTTGCGGATCAGTTCCATCATGTTGACGGTCTTGCCCACGCCGGCGCCGCCGAACAAGCCCACCTTGCCGCCCTTGGCGAAGGGACAAAGCAGGTCGATGACCTTGATGCCGGTTTCCAGCAGCTCGGTTGCGCCCGACTGATCCTCGTAGCTGGGCGCCGCCTGATGGATGGCGCGGTAGGTATCGGTCTCCACCGGTCCTTTATGGTCGATCGGTATCCCCAGCACGTTCATGATCCGGCCCAGAGTGGGCGTACCCACCGGCACCGAAATCGGCGCCCCGGTGTTGGAAACGACCATATTGCGCTTCAGCCCTTCGGACGCTCCCATGGCAATGGTGCGGACCACGCCGTCGCCCAACTGCTGCTGTACTTCCAGGATCAGCCCGTTTTCATCGAGACGCAGCGCGTCGTAGATCTTGGGCACCGACCCGCGAGGGAACTCGACGTCCACCACCGCGCCGATGATTTGCACGACATTGCCAGAACTCATGTTTTGGGTTCCTCTTATAACTTGTTTCACCGCACGCCCGGCCCCAGAGCGGAAGCAGGCGCGCGCCGTGACCTCATACCGCCGCGGCGCCACCCACGATCTCGGCCAGTTCCTGGGTAATCGACGCCTGCCGGGCCTTGTTGTAGATCAGTTGCAACTCATCGATCAGGGCGCCAGCGTTGTCGGTTGCGCTCTTCATGGCCACCATGCGGGACGCCATCTCGCAGGCGACATTTTCCACCAGGGCCTGATATACCACGGACTCCCCGTAGCGCCGCAGCAGCAGCTCGATAAGATCCTTGGGATCGGGCTCGTAAATGTAATCCCAACGATGAACGGGCGCGGATTCCTTCACCTCGGCGGTCACCGGCACCAGTTGCTCGATCTTGGGTTTCTGGCTCATGGTGTTCACGAACTCGTTGTACACCAAGTGAATAGCGTCCACCCGCCCCTCGGCGAACGCGTCGGCCATGACCTTGACCGGACCGAGCACATCCTCGAAACGGGGAGCATCGCCCAAATGGGAAACATGGGCGACAATGTTGCCTTTCAGGCGGCGGAAAAACTGAAACGCCTTGGTGCCGATCGTGCAAACGTCGATCTCGATCCCTTGGTTCCGCCATTGCTGCATGGCGACGATGGCGGCCTTGAACAGGTTGGTGTTTAGCCCCCCGCACAGGCCGCGGTCGGTCGAAACCACAATAAGCCCAACCCGCTTGATCTCCCGTTCCACCAGCCCTGGACTACGATACTCGGTATGCGCATGAGCCAGATGCGAGATGACGTTGCGAATCTTGGTCGCGTAAGGCCGAGCCGCTCGCATGCGCTCCTGCGCCTTGCGCATTTTGCTCGCCGCCACCATTTCCATGGCTTTGGTGATCTTCTGAGTACTTTTGATACTCTTGATTTTGGTTCGTATCTCTTTGGCGCCGGCCATGCTGCACCCCGTTTAGACGAAGTGGGCTCTGAAATCTTCCACGACCTTCTTGATGCCGCTTTCGATCTCGTCGTTGTAGTCGCCCGTCGCGTTGATCCGGTCGATCAAGGCGGCGTGGTTGGCCCGTGCGAACGCCAGCAATCCGGCTTCGAAGTCGCCGATCTTGTTGAGCGGCACATCGTCCAGATAGCCCCGATCCACCGAGTACAGCGAGATACCCATCTCGGCCACCGACATCGGCGAGTACTGCTTCTGCTTCATCAGTTCGGTCGCCCGCTGGCCGCGTTCGAGCTGCTTGCGGGTCGCCTCGTCCAGGTCGGAAGCAAACTGGGCGAAGGCCGCCAGCTCGCGATACTGCGCCAAGGCCAGCCGGATGCCGCCGCCGAGCTTCTTGATGATCTTGGTCTGGGCGGCGCCGCCGACCCGGGACACCGAGAGGCCTGGATTGATGGCGGGTCGGATGCCGGCGTTGAACAAGTCGGTTTCCAGGAAAATCTGGCCGTCGGTAATCGAGATCACGTTGGTGGGCACGAACGCCGACACGTCGCCAGCCTGGGTTTCGATGATCGGTAGGGCGGTCAGCGAACCGGTCCGGCCTTTCACCGCGCCGTTGGTCAGGCGTTCGACTTCATCGGCATTGATGCGGGAGGCCCGTTCCAATAGGCGGGAGTGCAGATAGAACACGTCCCCGGGGAAAGCTTCGCGACCCGGTGGGCGGCGCAGCAGCAGCGAGACCTGGCGATAGGCCACGGCCTGCTTGGACAGGTCGTCATAGACGATAAGGGCATCCTCGCCGCGGTCGCGAAAGTATTCGCCCATCGCGCAGCCGGAGTATGGCGCGGTGTACAGCATTGCGGCCGACTCGGAAGCGCTGGCGGCGACCACGATGGTGTGATCCATGGCGCCGTGTTCTTCCAGCTTGCGCACCACGTTGGCAATCGAAGAGTTCTTCTGACCGATTGCCACATAGATGCATTTGACGCCCGTACCCTTCTGATTGATGATCGCGTCGACCGCCACCGCGGTCTTGCCGGTCTGGCGGTCGCCGATGATCAATTCGCGCTGACCGCGGCCAATCGGCACCATGGCGTCGATGGCCTTCAGACCCGTTTGCACCGGCTGACTGACCGACTGACGCTCGATGACGCCGGGAGCGATAACCTCGACGGGTGAAGTCTGCGTGGCATTGACCGGCCCCTTGCCATCGATGGGCTGGCCGAGCGAATTGACCACGCGTCCCAGCAGCGCCTCGCCCACCGGCACCTCGAGGATGCGGCCAGTGCATAACGCCTTGTCGCCTTCCGCCAAGTGTTCGAAGTCGCCCAGAATCACGGCGCCAACGGAATCTCGCTCCAGGTTCATGGCGAGACCGTAGGTGACCGGGTCGCCTTCCCGCGGTGACGGGAACTCGATCATTTCACCCTGCATCGCGTTGTCGAGGCCATAAATCCGGGCAATGCCGTCGGCCAGACTGACGATGGTGCCTTCCGTGCGGGCTTCGGCGGTCGCCTGGTAACCTTGCAAGCGCTGCCGAATCAGATCGCTGATTTCGGATGGTTTGAGTTGCATAAAACGGTTTTCCCCCTACTGGCTTAAGGCCGTGGCGAGTTTGTCCAGCCGGCCGCGCGCCGAACCGTCGATCACCAGATCGCCGACCCGAATCACCGCGCCCGCGATCAGCGACTCGTCCTGCTTGCAGTTCAGCACAATGTCGCGCTTGAATCTCGCCTTGAGCGCCTTGATCACGATCTTGCGCTGGGCGGCGGTCACGGCGGCGGCGCTGACGAGTTCGGCGTGAACGGTGCTTTCCGCCTCCGCGCGCAGTCGCTCGAACAGGACGGCGATACTGGGAAGTTGGTGCAGGCGATGATTCTCTGCCAGCACCTTAAGGAAAGTGATAAATGCGTCCGGCGCCTCCGCTCCGCGGATGTCGCGGCATAGCCCCCCGACCAAATCGGCTTTCTGCTCGCCGCGTAGCGCGGGGTTCCAGGGCCCCAGCAGACGGTACAGCGCGGGATCGGCCGCGATGGCGGCGGTCACCTGTAAAAGCTCGGACCAAAGAGGCAGTTCTTGCGCCGCTTGAGCGTCCTCGAACGCGGCTCGGGCGTAAGGCCGAGCGGCGGTGGTGGGTCGGACGACGGGTGTCGTTTCAGCCATTGGCGTGGTCCGTGTGGTTAGAGCTGCGCGACCAGGTCATCCAGCATGGCGGCGTTAGCCGCTTCGTCAACCTCGCGCTTGAGAATCTTGCCGGCGCCGGCGACGGCGAGATTGACGACTTGACCGCGGAGCTGCTCGCGGGCGCGGTTGACCTCCTGCTCGATCTCCGCCTGGGCGGCGACAAGCTGGCGATTGCCCTCGGCGCGGGCATCCAGTTTCGATTGCTCGATGATTTCGTTGGCGCGCTTGTTAGCCTGGGCGACGATGTCGGCGGCTTGCTGCTTGGCTTCCTTAAGCGTCTGCGCGGCCTTGGCCTGAGCCAGTTCCTGCTCGTGGACCCCGCGCTCGGCGGAGGCCAAGCCATCGGCGATGCGCTTCTGGCGCTCCTGCATGGCCTGAATGATCGGCGGCCATACATACTTCATGGTAAACAGCACCAGAAGGCCGAACGTGATCATCTGCCCAATAAGCGTGGCATTGAAGTTCACGCGGTTACCTCCTCAGCTATACGGATTGGCGTGGGTTCGAAAAGCCTGGAAGATCAATGGCTCAGAGCCTGCTGCACCGGGCCGAGAAATGGATTGGCGAAGGTGAAGAACAGCGCGATGCCGACACCGATCATGGTCACCGCGTCAAGCAGACCGGCAACGATGAACATCTTGACCTGCAACGCGGGAATCATTTCCGGCTGGCGCGCGGCGCCTTCCAGAAACTTGCCGCCCAGCAGGGCGAAGCCGATGGCGGTTCCCAGCGCGCCCAGACCCAGAATCAGAGCCACGGCGATAACGGTCATACCCTGCACATTGGCAATCAGGTTTGCAGCTTCCATTATTGTCTCCCGTTGAGAGGTTAGGGTGTGGTAAGAAACCAGTTTCGGTTGGTGG
This sequence comes from Candidatus Competibacter sp., assembly GCA_029624815.1. Taxonomy (GTDB): domain Bacteria; phylum Pseudomonadota; class Gammaproteobacteria; order Competibacterales; family Competibacteraceae; genus Competibacter. The sequence goes on along the minus strand of JARSSH010000021.1, from coordinate 19,026 downwards.
AGCCGACCCTGTCGCGGAAGGGGCCCGGCCCGGATGCGATTCCGCCTAGTGATCCTCGTGCGCCATGCTCAGATAGACGATGGTCAGCACCATGAAAATAAATGCTTGCAGGGTGATGACGAGGATGTGGAATACCGCCCACGGCCAACCCAGCGTAAACTGAATCCACCAAGGCAGCAGCGCGATCAAAATGAAAATCAGCTCGCCGGCATAGAGGTTGCCGAACAACCGTAAGCCGAGCGAAATAGGCTTGGCCAAATCCTCGACAATCCGCAGCAGTAGATTGAAGGGCATAAGCCACTTGCCAAAAGGATGAGTCAGAACCTCCATCGTGAAATGCGCGGGGCCCTTAACCTTGATGCTGTAGTAATAAACCAGAAGCAACACCGAGATCGACATGCCGAACGTCGAATTCAGATCGGTGGATGGGACTACACGCAGATAGGGGATTCCCAACAAACCGGCGATGGCCGGCAGTAAATCCACCGGCACCAAATCCATGGTGTTCCATAGAAACACCCAGACAAAAATAGTCAGCGCTAGAGGGGCAATCACCGGGTTGCGACCGTGAAACGAGTCTTTAACCTGAGTGTCGACAAAATCGACCATGATCTCGCAGAAATTCTGTAATGGCCCCGGCACATCGCTGGTGGCGGATTTCGCGGCTTTCATGAATAGCCACAGGAACAGCGCCCCCAGGCTGGCCGAAAAAAACAGGGTATCGATATGAAGCGCCCAAAACCCTTCGCCAACCTTGAGGTTGGTCAAATGGTGGACGATGTATCCCGTTGCGGAATGACCACTTTCGCTCATAACGTCCTCACCGAAGCGTCGTATGTGAAGGGTAATGCCAGCCAGTACGCCATCAGCGCCGCCATGTACGCCAGCAGGAGCGGAAGGGGTGAAACATCGAACCAGCGCAGGGCGACGCTCAGCAGAACGATCGTCAACAACATCTTGATGATTTCGCCCATATAGAACGCCCGGGCGATTTTAGCGGCGGGCGAACCAATGCGAACTGAAAAAACCGCGCTGGCAAAATACAGGGTGGCAACCGCGCCGATACCGCCTCCGATCAGCGCGGAGTAAGCGGCCTGGAGGCTGTCGAGGGCAAGGGAAGCAGCGGCGGCCAACAGCGTAACGAGCAACTGGATGATAATAATTTTTCGGGTGACCTGTTTTGCGCCCATGGCTCTAATTGCCTAGATACCGCAGTGCGCCGGGCATCTTTAGTAATTTAGTTATTCGTCTGTTTTAATTATGGAATTCTTTTCCGCACACAACACCGGAACCCTCCCGGCGTCCACTGCCCCGCTCTTTCCCCGGCAGCGTAGAGTGGCGCGAATTATAGGGAATTTGCCGTATCGGGGTCAACGAAAATTACCACATTATTTGACGCGGGTAATGATGCCATCCAACTCGTCCAGCGAGTTGTAGTGGATCACCACGCGCCCCTTGCCAGAGGCGCCGTGCCGCACCTGCACCCGTGCCCCCAACCGCTCCGACAAACTGTCCTGCAGCCGACGAAGGTCGGGGTCGGACGGCTTGGCCGGCGGAGACGGCGCGGCAACGGGTTGCTGCAGGCGACGGGCCAGATCCTCGGTTTCCCGCGCCGACAACCCGCGCAGCAACACTTGATGGGCGGCCTCCCGCTGCAGGTGGGGCGGCAGCGGCAACAGCGCGCGGGCATGTCCCATGTCCAGCTTGCGATCCCGCACCAACTGCCGCACTTCCTCGGTTAATTCCAGCAGCCGCAGCAGGTTGCTGACCGTCGCCCGCGATCGCCCCACCGCCTCGGCGACCTGCTGGTGAGTCAGCGCGAATTCCGCGACCAAGCGCTGGAGGGCCGTGGCCTCCTCCAGCGGATTGAGATCCTCGCGCTGGATATTCTCGATCAGGGCCACGGCAATGGCCGCTCGATCCGGCACTTCCCGGATGATGGCCGGCACCTCGCGCAAGCCGGCCAGTTGCGCCGCCCGCCAGCGCCGCTCGCCGGCGATCAGTTCGTAGCGATCCTCCCCCAGCGGCCGCACCAGCACCGGCTGCACCACCCCTTGGGCACGGATGGATTCGGCCAGATCGCGCAGGGTGTCCTCACGCAGATCCAGCCGCGGCTGGTAGCGGCCTCGACAGATCCGCTCGACCGGCAGTTGCCGCAAAGTTTCGACCGGTGACGGGTCGGGCGCCGCCTCGCCGCGCGCCGCCGCGCCCAGCAAGACGTCCAAACCCCGGCCCAGGCCGCCTTTCCGCTTGATCATGCGCCCGCCTCCTTCATTGCGGGAGCGATGGAGCGCCGCAACCGTTTTCGCAATTCCCGAGCCAGATCCCGGTAGCTCCGCGCGCCGCGCGAACTGTCATCGTAATGGATGATCGGCAGGCCGTAGCTGGGCGCTTCGGCCAAGCGCACGTTGCGGGGAACCGGCGTCTCGAACACCGCCTCGCCGAAATGCTCGACGATCTGGGCGGAAACATCGTTGGCCAGCCGGTTGCGTGGATCGAACATGGTCCGCACCAATCCCTCGATGCGCAAGCCAGGGTTGGTGGAGCGACGCACCTTTTCAATGGTATCGAGCAGCGCCGACAATCCCTCCAGGGCGTAATACTCGCATTGAACGGGGATAATGACCGACTGGGCGGCGGTCAGGGCGTTGACGGTCAGCATGTTCAGCGACGGCGGACAGTCGATCAGAATGACATCGAAGTTCCAGGCCACCGGGGCGAGAGCGTCGCGCAGGCGATTCGGGGCGTTATCCGTTTTCAGCAGGTTGATCTCGGCGGCGGTCAGGTCGCCGTTGGCCGGCAGCAATTGCATCTGGGCTTTTTCGATCCACTGCAGGGCGCTGGTCAGGGTGGCTTCGCCCAACAGCACGTCGTAGCTGGTGGCGGCGACGGCGTGCTTATCCACCCCGCAGCCCATGGTGGCGTTGCCCTGCGGGTCGAGATCGACCAGCAGCACATTCTGCCGCAGCGCGGCCAGACAGGCGGCCAGATTGACGGCGGTGGTCGTTTTGCCGACGCCGCCCTTTTGATTGGTGATAGCGATGATGGTGGCCATGAATACAGCGAACTCAATCTCGGCGGGCGAGAACGGGAACCAAATGAACCAGATGGCGTTCGGCATCCAGGTCCGGAACCCGCAGCGGGTAGACGCCGACCACACAATAACCGGGCGGCAGGCGAGCCAGCTCGTCGTCGGGGAAAACACCTTTCATCGCCAGCAACCGGCCCTCGGGCGCGCACAACCGTCCGGCCTCCGCCACCATTTCCGCCAGGGTGGCGAAGGCGCGGGACACCACACTGTTCATCAATATTGCCGGCTGATAGTCCCCGATCCGGCTGCGCACCACGCTGACGTTCGCCAACCTCAGTTCGGCGACGACCTGGTTCATGAATCGGGTACGCTTGCCGTTGCTGTCCAACAGGACAAATTCACAATCCGGCCGGACGATCGCCAGTGGAATGCCCGGCAGGCCGGCGCCGCTGCCTACATCCAGCACCCGCGGTCCTTCCAGCCAAGGCAAAATCGACAGGCTGTCCAGCACATGCCGGACCACCATCGCCTCCGGATCGCGCACGGCGGTAAGGTTATAGGCGTGGTTCCAACGCTCCAGCAGACTCAGAAAACGAGCCAGCCGCGTACCGGTGCCCGCCAGCAACCGCACATCCAACCGTGCGCACCCCTCGATGATGGATCGTTCGATGTTCATTAGCCGCCGCTGCCGCCGCTGTCCTCATGCCTGCCCATTTGAAGTTAGCGGCGTATTGTAACATGCCGGTCGGCCATTACAGGGGTGGACGCGCGGCGAAGCAGGGCAATCGCGCTATATGTTTTTCCGAATGTTCATCAATGGGCCGCCAAACGAAGGCATGGCGTGTCCGAATAATAATATTAATTAAAATCAATTTATTATTCTGATATAGCGCGATTGCCCTAGGGGCGCGGTTGCGATCCTTGCAAAGACCCAATCCGACGTTCGACCGGTTGCCGAAATCCGCCGGGACCGGCTGCTGTCGCCAAAATTTAACGGACCCGCCATCCGGCTGTCACCGCGTTCGCCAATCATCGTTCGTTCGGAAGCAAGGCGTTCAGATTCCCCACGGCGGTTGATGGCATGGTCAAGAAAATCGGCACGAAACTGGTCAACGGCGCGCACGATCTGGTATTCAAGGCGGTGCATAACCGCTGCCTGATCTACAACGTCTGCTGGGAAGATCCGCGCATCGACCGGCGGATTCTCAATCTGGACGACCACAGCCGGGTCGTGGTGCTCACCAGTGCCGGCTGCAACACCCTGGACTATCTGCTCGATTCTCCGGCGGAAATTCACGCGGTCGATGTCAACCCGCGCCAGAACGCCCTGCTGCATCTCAAGCTGGCGCTGATCGAACGGGGCGATTTCGCCGATCTGTTCAATTTGTTCGGGAACGGCTCGCACCGGGCGTTCCGCAAGATTTACCGTGCGGCCAGGCAGAATCTTCCGGCCTACGCGCAAGCCTTCTGGGACGAAAAAATCGACTACTTCGATAGCGCCAGCCGCAAAAAGTCGTTCTATTACTATGGTACGTCCGGAGTCGTCGCCTGGATTCTGAGCCGCTATCTGTTGAGCGCCGACCGCAACCTGCGCTCGCGACTGCTCGACCTGCTGGACGCCCGGACTTTGGAGGAACAGCGGGACATCTACCAACGGATCGAGTCGGCGCTGTGGGGCCGCTTCACTTCCTGGCTGGTCAAGCAGCCGATGACCATGGCCATGCTGGGCGTGCCCCGGCCGCAGATCCGGCTGATCAACACCCAGCATCCCGGCGGGATGGTGGGCTACGTCAGCGCCAAGCTGCGGCATGTGCTCACCGAGGTGCTGATCCACGACAACTACTTCTGGCGAGTGTACCTGACCGGCTCCTACACGCCGGACTGTTGCCCGAACTACCTCAAGCCGGAAAACTTCGAACAGTTGCACGCCAACGTCGGTCGCGTGCGCACCCACAACGCCACCGTGAGCCATTTTCTCCAGGAACATCCCGGCGCCTACAGCCATTTCGTGCTGCTGGATCACCAGGACTGGCTGGCTTGGCACAAACCCGAAGCGCTGCGCGAGGAGTGGGAGCTGATTCTGGCCAATAGCCGACCCGGCAGCAAAATCATGCTGCGCTCGGCCAGCCCGGAATTGAATTTCCTGCCGGAGTGGGTGAAATCCGCTGTGCGCTTCTTCCCGGAACTGACCGCCGCCCTGCACCCGCAAGACCGGGTCGGCACCTACGGCAGCCTGCATCTGGCGGAAGTGCCGTGACCGCGACCACGGCGCCGGACCGCGCGCTCGAAGGCTATTATCGGTTCCACGCCCGCATTTACGACGCCACCCGCTGGAGTTTCCTGTTCGGCCGGACCGATCTGATCGAACGGGTCGCCGCCCGGCGTATACCGAATCGCATCCTGGAAATCGGCTGTGGCACTGGCCGCAACCTGGAACGGATGGCGCGGCGCTTCCCCCAAGCACAACTCACCGGGCTGGATCTCTCGGCCGACATGCTGGCGCGCGCGCGCTGCCGTCTGGCGCCGCACGTCGGCCGGGTCACTCTGCTGCACCAGCCCTACGCCGGACCGCTGGAGCGCCGGCCCGGCTTCGATCTGATCGTGCTGTCCTACTGCCTGAGCATGATCGATCCGGGCTGGGAGGCGGTCATCGCCAGCACCCGTCAGGATCTGGTCACGGATGGATTGATCGCGGTGGTGGATTTCCACGATTCGGACCGGCCGGCGTTCCGGCGCTGGATGCGCGTCAACCATGTGCGGATGACGGGCCAGTTGCCGCCGGAACTGCACGCCTGCTTCCGGGCGCTGGACAGCGGGATTCACCCCGCTTACGGCGGCCTCTGGCGCTACTTCCACTTCATCGGCACACCCGGCTGAGTTTTCCCCGCCCGACGCCGGGCTGGATGGCGGATCGAAATACGTCGATCCTACGCCGCTTCCGGTTCCGGCTCGCTTGCCTCCCGCGCCGGCGCCGTCCACACCCGACGGCGCGCTGCCTCCTCGACCCAGCGCAGGATTTCCAGCCGGCCGTCGCGGTGCTCGACCAGGGCGGTGCAGCTTTCGATCCAATCGCCGTCGTTGGCGTAGCACACCCCACCGATATCCCGCAGCTCCGCCTTGTGGATGTGGCCGCAGATCACGCCATCGAAACCCCGATGCCGCGCCTCGCGCGCGGCGGCGGTTTCGAAACGGGCGATGTAGGCGGCGGCCTGCCCGATTCGTGGCTTGAGAAAGCTCGCCAGCGACCAGTATGGATAATTCAATCGGCGGCGCAAGCGGTTGGTCCAGCGGTTGGCGAACAGCAACACATCGTACATCCAGTCGCCGAACACGCCGGTCAGCCAACCGCCACACTTGACCGCGCTATCGAGTTCGTCGCCGTGAGTCACCAGAAAACACCGGTCATCGGCGGTGCGGTGCTCGCATTCCGATACGATCTCGATCCCGCCCACCAGCAGACCCAGGTAATCGCGCGCCACCTCGTCGTGGTTGCCGGGAATGTAGATCACCCGCACGCCCTCCCTAGCCTTGGCCAGCAGGGACTTCAGCACGCGACCGTGTCCCGCCGGCCAGCGCCCACCCTTGCGCAGGCTCCAGAAGTCGATCAAATCGCCGACCAGATAGAGCCGTTCGCACTCGACGGCCTCCAGAAAATCCAGCAAAAACTGTGCCTTGCAGTCTTTGAATCCCAAATGGACATCGGAGAGCCAAACGGCCCGGTATCGGTATGGCTGCATGAATCCGCCTCGCGTCGATCATGAATGACGGTAGTCAGCGGAATTTGCCTTGGCGATATGAAAATTTAGCAACAACCCGGTGAATTCTTGTTAAACGTTTGACGACGCCGGGCCTTCATTGGTCCTGCCACGCCGCTAAAGATCGAGTGGAATTCGGTTCAACCCCATCATTTTTACCCGTCACGCAGGCTTGCCGGTCCGCTACGGCAGCATCCCGGCATTGGCCGGCGACCGGCTCCAGAACAGCGCGTGCAACCAGAGCAGCGTGTCCGGATCCGAAATCAGATCGCGCTTCTGCGCCGCGCTCAGGCTGTCGGGCCCTTCTTCCTCCAACTGATGAACCAAACCTTCCAGATAATGCCGCCGGCGCTTGCCGGGCGGTTCGCTCTCCGGCAACAACGACAGGTGCAGCGCGTTGACGTAGGGATCGGTCAGCGCCTGGACGAAGCGGCTGGCCGGTCGATCCCACAACACCGGCAGCACCGGCTCGCTCTCCCGCAGATTCTCATCCAGGTAGCGCAGCACCGGCGGTGGCTCGGTTTCCTCGGGCGTCAGGAACAGACCCATTTCGCGCGCCTTGCGGCCCAAAGCGATGCTGCTGGACAGCATCGAAACCGGAATCGACAGCAGCAAACCCAGCAGTACCGGCGTGAACCACCAGAAGAACGCCGGCACATATCGATAACTCAGCACGCCGACGATAAGGCCGGTCAGGGTATGGCCGCCGTGCGCCAGCGCCGCTTCCTTGAAACTGGTCATGTGATCGCCGCGCTGCTGCGTCGGCCAGCCGACGGCGCGACGCAACAGGATCGCCAGCACGAACTTGGTCTGGAACAGCATCAGCACCGGCGCCGTCAGCACCGAAAACACCGTCTCCAGCACCACGCTCAAGGTCGCCGCGAACATCCCGCCGTAGTCGCGACGCAACCGACGATCCTTCAACAGCAGTAGCAGCGCCAGCAGCTTGGGCAAAAACAGCATGGTCAGCGTCACCAGCAGCACGGTGGTCATTTCCACCGCGAACGACACCGGCCACACCGGTATCCAGTTCTCGCCGAAAAAATAGATCGTCTCCTGCCGGGTCTGGATGAACGCCTCCACGCCGGTGGCGAGCAGGAATAGCAGCCACAGCGGCGAGGCCAGATACGACATGACGCCCATCGAAAAATGCAGCCGGCTCAGCGCATTGAAACCGTGGGCCAGCGCCAGCCGCAGATGTTGCAGGTTACCCTGGCACCAGCGACGGTCGCGTTTGGCGTAGTCAATCAGGGTCGGCGGGATTTCCTCGTAGCTGCCTTCGAGATCGTAGGCCAGCCAAACCTCCCAGCCGGCCCGCCGCAACAGCGCCGCCTCGACGAAGTCGTGACTGAGGATCGCCCCGCCGAACGGCTCCCGGCCCGGTAGCTTCGGCAGGCCGCAGTGCTCCAGGAACGGCCGAACCCGGATGATGGCGTTGTGACCCCAGTAGTTGCTTTCGCCAAGCTGCCAGTAATTCAGGCCGGCGGTGAACATCCGTCCGTAGATGCTGCCGGCGAATTGCAGGATGCGGGCGAACAACGATTCGCGGTTGACCGGCACCGGCGGCGTTTGGATCAGCGCCACGTCCGGATGGCGCTCCATCAAACGCACCATGTCCACCAGCGTGGACCCTTTCATGATGCTGTCGGCGTCCAGCACGATCATGTAGCGGTACCGGCCGCCCCAGCGGATGCAGAAATCCTCCAGATTGCCGCTCTTGCGATCGGTGTTCTCCGGCCGGTTGCGGTAGAAAATCCGTCCCTTGCCGTCCAGGGCCCGCACCATGTCCTGCCAGCGCAGTTCCTCCTCGACCCACACGTCGGGATCGCGGGTGTCACTGAGGATGAAGAAATCGAAACCCGTCAACTGGCCGGTTTCCGCCAGCGATCGATGGATGGCGCGCAGACCGGCGAACACCCGCTCCGAATCCTCGTTGTAGATCGGCATCAGGATCGCGGTGCGCGGCGGCGGCGCGGCGGGATCGGGCGGCGTGGCCGGCTGGCGGGAAATCGCCCAGCGGTCGCGACCGAACAGGATCGTGAAAAAACCCATCAGCGCCGTCCAGAACGACATGCAGATCCAGCCGATCAGGATCGCGTACAGCAACAGCAGCAGCAGTTCCATCGGGCTGAAGCCGTTGCTTTGGAACACGCTGACCAGCAGTCCCAGGGCGATCAGCGTGGTCAGGTTCGCCAGCAGAAAGAAGCTCAGTCGCCGGAGGGCATACCCCTTCGCCGGCGCTCGAACGGATGGGGTCATGAATGGCTCATTCCGGAAGAAGGGGAAACGCCCCGCCGCCGCCGGCATAGCGGGTCCAACAGCGAGAGCAGTTCGATCCGCTGGGCCGGCATGACGCCGGGCGCGGATTCGGGCGCGGGTTCGGCGACAGCCGCGCGCAGGACATCGACTACGTCCCGAGCGGTACCGGGCGGCGCGAACAACACCGCCGGCCAATCCGGCGCCACGCCGCTCAGCAGCGCTGCTCGGGCCGCCGCCAGCGCCCGCGACCGCTGGGGCAAATCGAGCGTTCGCGCCAGCCAGTCATCCAGCAGCTCCCGTGCCGCCACCAGCGCTCCTGTCAACGGATCCGGGAATTCGGGCGGATCGGACATGCGGCGTAGCGCCTGCTCGCTCAGCGCCGCGACCTGATCGGGGTCGGTCACCCCCAGCGCCCGCCAGTAGGCGCCCAAGCGGCCGAGCAACCGATCGTCGGACGGGGTCGCGGTCGGCGCCGCCAAATACAGTGTCGCCGCGCTCACTTGGGTCCGGTCCACTGATAGCTCCAGGTTTCGGTCAGCACATCGTCGCCAAGCTTTAGAAAGCAGCGCAGTTCGGCCGAATCGTTCCCCTGCGGCAGCAGCTCGAAGGATACGCGCCAACCCTGGGTATAGGTGTTTTTCTGGGCCACGACGTTCTGAATCTGGCCGGCGGATGCGCTGATCGTCGCCTTCACCGGAGCATTTTCCGGCAATTTGCTTAGGGCTTCGCCGCCGAAATCGATCACGAACCGCCGCCGCGAGGAATCCAGATCGCCCGCACCGCCGGCGCCCACCCGGCTGCTCAACACATGGCCACCCGGCGACAGGCTCGGTAAGTCGAGGAAGAAATACAGGCGGTAGTTGAATTCCAGTTGCTGACCGGCTTCGAGCGGTTTTTTCGGATTCCAGAACACGGCGATGTTGTCGTAACGCTCGGCGGTGCTGGGAATTTCGATCAAATGCACCGAGCCTTTGCCCCATTCGCTCTCCGGCTCGACCCAAATGCTTGGTCGTGTGTGGTAATGCGCCTCCAGATCCTGGTAGTTGTCGAAATCGCGATCGCGCTGCAATAAACCGAAGCCGCGCGGATTATTGTCCTGAAAGGCGCTGATGCGCAGCCGGGCCGGGTTGTTGAGCGGGCGCCAAATCCATTCGCCGTTGCCGGTGGCCATCAGCAAACCATCGGTATCGTGCACCCGCGGGCGGAAATCGTCGAAGAACCGCTCGTTCAACGTGCCGTGGTAGAACATGCTGGTTATCGGCGCCACGCCGAGTTTTTGCACGCCGTCGCGGATAAAGAGGTTGGCCTTGACTTCGATCTGGGTGTTGACGCCCGGTTTGATGATGAAGCGGTAGGCGCCGGTCAGACTCTGGCTGTCCAGCAGCGCGTACACGGTCAACTCGGTGGCGTCCTTATTGGGCTTCTCCAGCCAGAACTCGCGGAAATAGGGAAATTCCTCGGGCTTGGGCAGGCCGGTGTCGATGGCCAGGCCGCGCGCCGAGAGGCCGTAGTTCTGATTCTGGCCGACGGCGCGGAAGTAGCTGGCGCCCAGAAACACCGCCACCTCGTCGTAGTGGCTATCGGTATGCAGCGGATACAACACCTTGAAGCCGGCGAATCCCAAATCCCTGGGCAGTTCCGCCGGCACCTTGTTCTTGCCGTAATCGAACAGATCGTTGGCATACTCCAGGGGCCGGCTCTCGCCCTCGTCGACCACGTTGATGGCGACCCGCTGGAAGAACAGGAACCCCAGCGGCGCGAATTGAATCTCGAACGGCAGCGCCTGATCGCGCCACAAGCTCTTCTCCGCCCGGAAGCGGATGTCGCGGTACTGGTCGTAATCCAGATTCTTGAGAAAATCGGGCAGGGTGTTGCCTTGTGCCTGAAACGGCTGGGTCGCCAGCACTTCGGCGCGACGGCGGACGTCGGCGAAATTGAAGCGTTTGGGGGGAGGCGTCGTGGCCTGGGTGGACTCGGGCACATTGGGCGCGCCGAAGCCCGTCACCGGACAGAGCCAGACGCCGGCCAGCAGAACCAGACTCAGTAGCGTGCGAAATTTCACGGTGTTACGGCCCCCCAAGCGGTGTAATTCGGTGGAGTTTAACAGCGGCTTCCAAACATCGTATTGTATGGTTATTCGGTCGTTCCGACCATGTCCCGGAATCTTCGTCGCCATTGGAGGCCACAAGCGCTTCCCGTCCTCTTGGCCGCCCAGCCGACGGACCCCTCCGGTTATCGACCGTCCCGGCGGCTGGGCTCCACGTCTGGCCTTACATATTTCGTCGATACTGCCCGCCAACTTCGAACAGGGCATGGGTGATCTGTCCCAGCGAACAGTAGCGCACCGCGTCCACCAATACCGCGAACAGGTTCTCGTTATTGATCGCGGCCTGTTTCAGCCGATCCAGCATCCGATCGCCGTCCGGGCGATTTCGCTCCTGAAATTCCCGCAAGCGCCGCAACTGGCTCTGCTTCTCCTCCTCGGTGGAGCGGGCCAGTTCGATCTTGATTTGATCCGGCTTGGCGTGCGGGTTGCGAAAGGTGTTGACACCGATGATCGGTAGCGAGCCGTCATGCTTGAGGGTTTCGTAATACAGGGATTCCTCCTGGATCTTGCCGCGCTGATAACCGGTCTCCATCGCGCCCAGCACCCCGCCGCGCTCGCTGATTCGCTCGAATTCCCGCAACACCGCTTCCTCCACCAGATCGGTCAGCTCGTCGATGACGAACGCGCCCTGATTGGGGTTTTCGTTCTTCGCCAGACCCCACTCCTTGTTGATGATCAATTGCACCGCCATCGCCCGCCGCACCGATTCCTCGGTCGGGGTGGTGATCGCCTCGTCGTAGGCGTTGGTGTGCAGCGAATTGCAGTTGTCGTAAATGGCGATGAGCGCCTGCAAGGTGGTGCGGATGTCGTTGAAATCCATTTCCTGGGCGTGCAGGGAGCGGCCCGAGGTCTGGATGTGGTACTTCAGCTTCTGGCTGCGCTCGTTGGCGCCGTACTTGTAGCGCATCGCCGTGGCCCAAATCCGCCGCGCCACCCGGCCCATCACCGAATATTCCGGGTCCATGCCGTTGCTGAAGAAGAACGACAGATTCGGGGCGAAATCGTCGATGTGCATCCCCCGCGCCAGATAGGCTTCGACGTAGGTAAACCCGTTGGCCAGGGTAAAGGCCAGTTGCGAGATCGGATTGGCCCCAGCCTCGGCGATGTGATAGCCGGAAATCGATACCGAATAGAAATTCTTGACCTTGTGATGGACAAAGTACTCCTGAATGTCGCCCATCATCTTCAGCGCGAATTCGGTGGAGAAGATGCAGGTGTTTTGCCCCTGGTCTTCCTTGAGGATGTCCGCCTGCACCGTGCCGCGCACGTTCTCCAACACCCATTCCCTGATCTTCTCGATCTCGTTGTCGGTCGGCGGGCGATGATTGTCGCGTTCGAATTTCTCGATCTGTTGGTCGAAGGCGGTGTTGAAGAACATCGCCAGGATGATCGGCGCCGGGCCGTTGATGGTCATCGAAATCGAGGTGGTGGGACAACACACGTCGAAGCCGGAATACAGCACCTTCAAATCGTCCAGCGTGGCGATGGACACACCGGAGTTGCCGACCTTGCCGTAAATGTCCGGGCGCTCGTCGGGATCGCAACCATATAGCGTGACCGAGTCGAAGGCGGTGGACAGGCGGGTTGCTTCCGCATGTTCCGACAGCTTCTTGAAACGGCGGTTGGTGCGGAACGGGTCGCCCTCGCCGGCGAACATCCGGGTCGGATCCTCGTTCTCGCGCTTGAAGGCGAACACGCCGGCGGTGTACGGGAAACTGCCCGGCAGGTTCTCCAGCATCATCCAGCGCAGCAACTCGCCGTGCTCGTCGAAGCGCGGCAGCGCCACCTTGGGAATCCGGCTGCCGGACAGCGAGCGGCTGGTCAGCTGGGTGCGGATTTCCTTGTCGCGGATTTTGACCACATACTCGTCGCCGCTGTAGCTCTCCTTCACCCGCGGCCACATGTCCACCAGCTTGCGGGCGTGCGGATCCACCCGCGATTCGATCTGTTCCAGCAACGGTTCCAGATCGGCGGTCGGCTTGTCGGCGGTCTCCAGCAGGGTCTTGACCGCGCGCAACTGCTGACGCTGGCGAATCAGGCTGACCTGTTCGTCCACCTGCTGGTGATAGCCGCGCACGGTATCGGCGATTTCGGCCAGATAACGGGCGCGGGCGGCGGGTACGATGACGGTCTGGACGGTGGCGGCCCGGCCTTCCACTGGCGGCAGGCGGCCCGGCTGTAAGGCCAGACCCTTGTCGCGCAGCAATTCGACCAGGCCCTGATAAAGCGCGGTGATTCCGTTGTCGTTGAAACGGGCGGCGATGGTGCCGTAGACCGGCATTTCCTCCGGCGGCTGGCCGAACGCCTTGCGGTTGCGCTGCACCTGCTTGCGCACATCGCGCAATGCGTCTTCCGCGCCCTTGCGGTCGAACTTGTTGATCGCCACCGCGTCGGCGAAATCCAGCATGTCGATCTTTTCCAGTTGCGAGGCGGCGCCGAATTCCGGGGTCATCACGTACAGCGAACGATCCACCAGCGGCACGATGGCGGCGTCGCCCTGACCGATGCCGGAGGTTTCGACGATCAGCAGGTCGAAGCCGGCCAGCTTGCAGGCGGCGAGGATATCACCCAGGGTTTCGGGGACTTCGCTGCCGGCGGCGCGGGTGGCCAGCGAACGCATGTACAGGTGGGGACCGGCCACGGCGTTCATGCGGATGCGATCGCCCAGCAGCGCGCCGCCGGTCTTGCGCCGCGACGGGTCGGCGGCGATGACCGCGATTTTCAGCCGGTCGTCCTGATCCAGCCGGAAGCGCCGCACCAGTTCGTCGGTCAGCGAGGACTTGCCGGAACCGCCGGTGCCAGTAATGCCGAGCACGGGAACGGCGCGGGCCTGGGCCTGATCGAGAACTTGCTGACGCAGCGCCGGAGCGAGCGCCCGATTCTCCAGCGCGCTGATCAACCGGGACAGCGCCCGCCAGTCACCGGCCTGGACGCCATCGAGCGTCTGGGGCGCGTACTGGGCGGGATCGATATCGCAGACCGTGATCATATGGTCGATCATGCCCTGCAAGCCCATGGCCTGGCCGTCCTCCGGCGAGAAAATGCGGGCGACGCCGTACTCGTGCAGGTTGTGGATCTCCTCGGGCACGATAACGCCGCCCCCGCCGCCAAAGACCTTGATATTGGCGCCACCGCGCTCGCGCAGCAGGTCAATCATGTACTTGAAGAATTCGACGTGGCCGCCCTGATAAGAGCTGATCGCAATGCCTTGGGCGTCTTCCTGCAAGGCAGCGGTGACAATGTCATCGACCGAGCGGTTGTGGCCAAGATGAATGACTTCCGCGCCACTGGCTTGCAGGATGCGGCGCATGATGTTGATGGAGGCGTCGTGGCCGTCGAACAGGCTGGCGGCGGTCACGAAGCGAACCTTGTGTCGGGGCCGGACCTGATCGACGCCGGGCAGGGGGGGCCTGAACGAGCTGATGACCGCGGACATAGGGAGTTCTCCTTAAGCAAGGTTATGTGCTTTATGCGGGAAATGATACGCCCTTACGGCGCTTCTTGCGGCGGGTCGCCGCGTCACATCGCGATGTTGGCCGGTCGTCCGGGGCGACCGGCACGATGTCGGCGAACCCGCCGCTGATGACGATGGCCATGATAAAAAGAACCGGCCAGCGAGGTTTGCCAACATGGTTGCAATTCTTGCCAGCGACAGCGCTAATATGGTTGCGATTCTTGCCACGTCGAATAGCATTGACACTTCAATGATGATCCAAACCGACATGCGCGCCATGGCCGAAGTCGCGATAACGCCGGTGGCGTTCGTGCGCGCGATCGTTGCCGCCTACCAGCGTCACGGCCAAGACCCCGGCCATGCCCTTCGGCGCGCGCGCATCACGCCAGCATTTCTGTTGGACTCCACCAACCGAGTCACGGGGTCGCAAATGGAGACTCTGTTCGGCATCGCCATACGGGAGCTTGACGACGAGGCGCTGGGGTGGTTTTCACGCAAGCTGCCCTTGGGTTCCTATGGAATGCTGTGCAGGGCCTCCCTAAGCTCGCCCACCTTGGAAATTGCCTTGAAGCGCTGGTGCCGCCATCATCGCTTGTTAAGCGATGACATCACGTTGCGCTTTGGCGTCACCAAAGCAGCGGCCTCCATCGTCGTTCAGGTCAATAGGGATTTGGGCGAAATGGAGGAGTTCTGCTTCGCCACGCTCTTTCGGTATATTCTTGGATTCGCCTGCTGGGCGATCAATTCGCGGATCCCTTTACTGGAAGCCAGTTTTCCTTTCGCCACCCCAGGGCACATCGAGGTTTACCGGGTGCTTTTTCCTGGCCCGCTGCGTTTTCACGCCCAAGCGGCCACGCTTGGCTTCGATCCGCAATACGCGGCCTTGTCCATCCGCCGGGATGACCGGGCACTAAATAAAATGCTCCAGCAAGCGCTTCCGCTGACGATGTTTCCCTATCGGCGGGATCGGCTGCTGGTTCAGCGCGTTCGCGAGGTTTTGAGAATGCAACCCGCCAACCCGCATACCGGCGAATCGCTGGCCAAGGAACTGCATGTATCGTCCAGGACGCTGCATCGACAATTACGGGAGGAAGGCGCATCGTTACAAACTTTAAAGAACGAAATTCGGCGGGAGCGCGCGGTCGATCTGCTCAACAGAACGTCTCGGCCCATCAAGCAAATCGCGCTGGCCGTGGGATTTCTCAACGAAAAGAGCTTTTCCCGCGCATTTAAGCACTGGACAGGCGTGACGCCCGAATCCATTCGGGAAAAGGGTCGGCGTTTTGTGTCGTGATTTTCAAATTCTGGACGGCCTTGCCGCTCAGATGGACACTCAAGCTAACCGGATAACAGGGCGGCAAAACGCGAGAAAGAGATGAGTCTGGAGAGTCTGACCGATGTCCTCGGCGTTCACCACTCACCCGCGGTCCAACGCCCACCTCGTCTCGCGAGTACCCAGCATCACTGAGCCACTGTTCGTGCTGGGGCTGAAAGCACCCGATTACCCATAAATTCACCCATCGCCGGTATACGCGGCACGGCTGGCCTCCAACGCGATAGCAAAAGCTCTGACCTTCTGCAGGCCTTCCCAGAGGGCTTTGGGGCCGGGATGACCGTCGTGCTTGCGGCCGAGAAACCCACCAAAACCGGCGATCAATCGTACCATCTGGCCCAAGGGTGGGGGCGTTTCGGGGGGCGGGCGGCGGTGAGCGACGATCCATGCGGCCCGCCATTCCTCGGGATCAAACACCACCTCGCACGGCAAATTCGGGCAGTCCCGGCCCCAGGTTACCCAGTGCAGGATCCGCCAAGCGATGATTAGGTAAAGGACCAGCCCTGTAAAGGTGTGGTGTAGTCGTTCACACCCCGTAGCTGTTGAGCTTTTCTCCGTGCGTTCAGCATGGGAAACCAAGTCCACCCTCCAGCCGATCTCTGCCGATGCACCTGAGCGAACACAGCCTGCGCCAACTTGACGAAACCTACCTGGATTCCCTGGAGGAGAAGGCGTTGCGTGCACTGTCGGTCAAGCTGTTGGATGACTTGAAGGAAGCGCGGGATCGGTTGAACCAGGGGCCGGAGAACAGTTCACGTCCGCCCAGCAGTCGGGTGCCGTGGGAGCGGAAGAGCGGCGGTGGGCAGACCGATGAGGACGTGGCGGATAGCGGATTTGAGCCAGAGCCGGCGGAGGCGCCACCGGCGAAGACACCACCCGCGGAAGCGCAATCGGCCCGTAAAGCCGGCAAACAACCCGGGGCGCCGGGGAGGGGTCGGACCCAAGTACTCCACGCACATGAGGAATGCTCGCACTACCCGGAGGTCTGCGCCGGGTGTGGTCGGCCCTTGGAGTCAGCGGGCGCGGTCGCCTATACCGGCTTTCAGGCCGTGGATCCGCACTGGGGGGATCCGGCGCAGCCGGGGCTGACCCGGTGGGTGGTCGACCATCGTTATTACGAAATCTCCTGTACCTGCGGGCACCGAACCCGTGCAGTGGCCGGTCAGGGGGTCGTTGACCCGCTGCTGGCGGGGATCGAACTGAGCGAATGGCGCCTCGTGGGCCAGGGTTGGCGGCGCTGATCGTGGCGCTGACCCTGCGGTTTCGGTTATCGCGGGCGCGGATCCGCGAATTCTTGGGCGAGTGGCTGGGACTGGAACTGAGTATCGGCACGATCCATCAGACGATTTACGAAGCGAGTGCGGCGGTGGCGCCAGCGGAAGAGGAGCTCGTCCAGGCGGTCTTGGATAGCAACCTGCCGCACGCGGACGAAACGTCCTGGCCGGAACAGGGCTGCCCCTTGTGGTTATGGGTGTTCCGGTCGCTGACGGTGACCCTGTACCACATCGCCGGGCGGGGCAAGGAACTCGTCGAGAACGTGCTGGACGGCTTCAATGGCTGGCTAATGACCGATGGTTGGGTCGCTTATCGCCACGTCCTGCGCCGGCTACGGTGCTGGGCGCATCTGATCCGCAAGGCTCGGGGGTTAGCCCAGAGTTGCGACCGCGAGGCTCGCCTCTTTGGCGCTCTTGTCCTGAGCACCTTGGAGGCCCTGATGGCAGCGGTGTACGCCGCCCGTGAAGGCCCGCCGCCGGTCGATCTCCCGACTCGCCATGCCTCGGAATTGGCCGGGTTGCGTGCCGCCTGCACCGAGCGGCAAGGGAGCACGCATGACAAAACTCATGCCTTGGCCGTGGAGTTACTCAACGACTGGGACGCCATCTTCCAAGTGATGCAACACCCCGAATTCCCGCTCACCAACAATGAAGCTGAGTGTGCCTTGCGGCATTGGGTGATTCTACGCAAGCTCAGTTTGGGAACCCGCACCGGGGTCGGATCGCGGGTGGTGGCCCTGCTCGCCAGCGTTGTCGATACCTGCCGCCAGCGCGGCCAGTCCCCGTGGCGCTATCTCGAATGCGCCATCGCTGGCCGGCGCGCCGGCCAGCCTCTGGCCGCTTTGCCCCAGTAGGGGGTCTGAACGACTACGCTCAATATGGATTCCGGACAGCAGCCCTGTAAAGTTGTTATAACTTATTGTAAAATAGTATATTTTAAATTTAAAATCGCCCCACAACAGGAGGAATTCGTTATTCGCTCAATATGGATTCCGGACAGCAGCCCTGTAAAGGTATTATAACTTATTGTAAAATAATATATTTTAAATTTCAAATCGCCCTACAACAGGAGGAATTCGTTATTTTTACCCCACTTTTGCAAAAATTTGCGGAAAAAAGCCCAGTGACTGTTATGGTTCGAGGCTTATTGGAGCGTTTATTCGATGCCGAAAAGATTGACGCTTGGTTTGAAAATGTCAGAGAAGTTCAATACATCCGGAACATTTTATTTCAATATCCAAGGTTAAAACCCCCGCCTTTAGGCGGGGAGATTTCATCTCCAGCCCTGACTGGTAGAGTTGCTGAACACGTTTGCAACAAGCCACAGGGGGCGAGATGGACTATCGGTACGGGAGCCACACGGTTTACAAGATCGAGTACCATCTTGTATGGGTGACCAAGTATCGTTACAAGGTGTTGAGCGGGGATGTCGGTCAGCGGGTTCGAGAACTCGTTCGGCAGACCTGCGAAGCCTTTGAGGTTCGGATTATCAAAGGAGTCGTGAGCAAGGATCATGTGCATGTTCTGGTGTCGGCACCCCCGGAGTTATCGGTCAGTGACATGATGCGTCATATCAAGGGGCGATCGGCGAGCAAGTTGTTTGAGGAATTTCCGGAATTGAAGAAGCGTTACTGGGGGCGGCATTTTTGGGCACGAGGCTATTTTTGTGTGACGGTGGGGGATATGACGGAGGACATGATTAAGGAGTACTTGGATCACCACTTTGAGCCCGATCCGGCTCGTGACTTTCGGGTTGAACCTTAGAGCCTGTTTACGATCTGTTAAGCAGTTATTGCTTCAAAGGCTTTCCATG
>JARSSH010000020.1 GCA_029624815.1 Candidatus Competibacter sp. | reverse complement strand
GCCCTCACGGGGTGGGAGGCGTCCATTCCATTTCTCCGCGAGAGACCCCGGCGTTCACGCCGGGGAGGGCGTGCGGACGGCGCGGCGGTCCCCCTCGCGGGGACTGTTGAAGCACCGCTCTTTTCGGTAGCATCACGCCTGTCTCCTATTAAGACCTACCGCCGGGCTGGCGGGATGTGAAGTCCGTGGAGAGGTGTCAGACCTGTGGGGGTATGCGGTTGAGTGCGGAACACTCGTAAAACCCCCTCCGGGGGGAATTGCGAAAACCAGGCTCGGTACTCCCATGGGCAACCTCGTCGAAGCAGAAAACCCTGATTGTGAAGTCAGGAATCCCCGTCCTTCAGGGCGGGGAGAATATCAAAAGATAACGATCCGCTTGTTGGCGCTGGCCTCAAAGCACTGGATTCACCGTGGGTGTCGAGTCGTTGGACGAGTTCCATTGGGGCGATGAGAACGCCGACGGTGCGGGTTTGCCCGGTCTATGGTGCCCGTGACACTCCCGGCCGCGGTCGCCATGAGACGGCTCGCGACGGGATCCGGGGCTTCCAGGCTCGCGCGACCGGTGGGGAGGTCTTTTCGGAGACGATCGGCGCCCCGATGCGGGACATCGAGACGCCGATCGGCAAGGCGGCGGCGCGATTGCGCGGAGAGGGCATGGGGCGGCGAGTGACGGCCCGGATCCCGGGCGCCCACCAGAATAGCATCGCCGAGTGGGAACGCCGTTTTGTCGGGATGACACCCATGCGGATGCTCCATAGGTTTGTGCTCCCCCTTAAGATAGCAAGCAATGTGCCAGCCGAACTGGAATGGGGTTTTTGAATAAAAATTTAAAATCAATAAGTTGTTAGCGTTTTCCCGGTCGGAAATGGCCTAGGCGCCAGCAGGGAGTCCGAAATATCGTGGAACTCCGAAATATCGGAGAATCGCGCAATCAATGGCGACGTAGGCCAAGTTTGGCCATGCGGCTTTCGAGAGTAGTCGGTTTGAGGCCGAGGATCTCCGCCGCGCCGCCTACACCCCGGATGCGTCCGCCCGTGGCTTTCAACACATGTTGGATATGTTCGCGTTCGGCTTCAGTCAACGTAACCAAACCCCGGGATGCCGGGGTCGCGGCGGCGCCCGGCAGGTCGATCTTCAGCATGGGGCCACTCGCCGAAATCATCGCCCGCTCGACGACATTGCGCAATTCACGCACGTTACCGGGCCACTGATACTGCTGCAGCGCCTGCAAGTTGGACTTGGCGATAGTCGCCACCGACTTGCCCATTGCGTTCGAGAATTCTTCGACGAAGGTCCAGACGAGCAAAGGCACGTCCTCGCGCCGCTCGCGCAATGTGGGCACGGTGATCGGGAAGACATTCAGGCGATAATACAAATCTTCCCGAAAGCGGCCCTCGACGACCGCCTTGACCAGATCGCGGTTGGTGGCGACGATTACCCGCGCATCGACCTTGATCGGCTTCGGACTGCCCAGTCGCTCGATCTCTTTTTCCTGCAGCACCCGGAGTAGCTTGGCCTGGGACTCCAGCGGCAGCTCGCTAATCTCGTCAAGAAAGATTGTTGAGCCATTGGCCATTTCAAATCGGCCAATTTGCCGGGCGAGCGCGCCGGTATAGGCGCCCTTCTCGCGCCCGAACAGTTCGCTCTCGATCAACGCCGCCGGAATCGCCGCGCAGTTCACGCGTACCATGGGGCGGTCGCGGCGCGGGCTCAGTTCGTGGATTGCCATCGCGAATAATTCCTTGCCAGTCCCGGTCTCCCCGAGCAGCAGCACCGAAGAATGGGTAGGGGCCACCTGCTCGACCTGCGTCAATGCCTGACGGATGGCTGGACTTTGGCCAATAATGCGCGCATGGCCTTGAATGGATTTTACTTCTTGGCGGAGATGGACGATTTCCTGCTGGAGTTGCTCCTGCAAGCGCCGAATTTCCTCCAGGGCATGGCGAAGGTGCGCTTCCTGGTTCCGTCGTTCGGTGATATCGAGGGACGCGCCCATCATTCGCACCGGCACTCCCGCATTCAACCGGCAGGAACCAATGGCGTAGAGCCAGCGAATGGCGCCATCGGGATACAGGATCCGGTATTCCTCGCGAAAATCGCTGCCTTGGCGTAACGCACTTTGCACGACGGTTTCGACCCGGCTCCGGTCGTCGGGGTGCAAGGACGCCATAAGCCGCTGGAAGTTAACCGGTTCGTCCGCTCGGACGCCGTACAGGGTACGCGCCCGATCCGAGGCCCAGATGGCATCGCGGGGAATATCCCAGACCCACAGGCCGATATGGGTCGCCGCCGCCGCCAGGCGCATGCGTTCCTCGCTTTCCCGCAACGTCCGGTCGGCATCCTGACGGGCCAGGGCGTTGGCGAACACGTCGGCGATCAGGCGCATGCCGCGCACTACGGGTTCCGGCCATTCGCGCTCCCCGTGCGCCAGACTGCAACCGACGGCGCCGATCACACGACCGCCGATCGTCAAGGGAACCACCATACCCGACAGGATTTGGCGGCTCATGAAAAGTTGCCGATCCGCTTCACCTTCCGTCGGCAAATCAACCAGGCGCGGCATTATGAAAGGCTGGCCGCTCAACAGCGTCTGGACCATCAACGGCGCCGCGGTGGCCAGGGAGGGGAACAGAGGAAATGCTTCCACTCCTGGTCGAGCAAACGAATGGGTCACAACGAGATCCCGACGGTCTTCGCTCAGATGACCCAGAGTCGATCGATCGACATGCAACGCTTCGACTAGGCAACGTAGGGCGTTCTCGATTTCCTGATCCACCCGATCGGGGGGCAAGTTAACAAAACGCGCCGAGAGTTCGGCCAGTAGGGTTTCGAATCGTAGCCGGTCTTCGAGTTCGGCTTGGACATTGGCGTTGAAGGCATTCATGGGATTGGAGAATTCAGTAGTCCGTTCAACGATATCCATGTCTTGTCCGTATATGCCACAGCCGGCAACGATACGCAGCGTGCCAAATGGCGGTTTCCGAGTGGGTGGGGAAATGGAACGACCGATCGTTCGGCGCAAGCGTTTATCTTGGCATCGCCGAGGATGGTCACTCGGGCGTTGTCAGCTAGCTCGCCCAATGTCCAGCGGACGGAATACCGGATCCCTTGTCAAGGACGATGCGCCAGTGCGGCAGGGCAATCGCGCCATGCCTTCGTTTTGCAAAAAAATCGATAAATATTCGGAAGAATACATGGCGCGAGTGCCCCAGCCAGTGCGATCGAACGGTGGCGTTCGGTATGAAATATTCCCCGTGGCATATTCCAAGCGACACGGGACTTGTTCAATCGGTCAGCCAGACTCGCGCCAGTTCCGATTCCAGTTCGGGAAAGAAGCGTACCTCGGCCTGCCGCATGCCGGCGAAGGTAAATAATAACGCCTCTTCCCGCCAACGTGGATCGCCAACGATCGCGATTTTTTCAATATCGGCATCGTGCTTGAGAAAAAAACTCACGTCGCCCCATCGTTCGCTGGGCTCCCAACCGGCGAAATTCTCCAGTTCGATCAGAAGCCCAATCTTGCCGTCGATCATGAGCGCTTCGCTCTCGCGCAGGAAATCCTGAAAATCGTTCCAGGACAGGGTGCCGCTTACCCGCACCCGATGCACACGGTTCGTCATTTGGCGCACTGCGATGGTCATGGTCGTTCTCTCGTCAACTGAATGCCTCGCAACGAAAAAGCCGCGCGGAACCATCGACAGGGCTGCCGCACGGCTTGCGGTGGGTGGAACGGCGATCAAAGTTACCGTCGGTTGACCCAGCTATTACCGCCCCGATTGTGCCAGCCACCTTCATAATGGTTATACCAGCGGCCGAGCCGGTTGTACCAGTCACTGTAATCGTTGATCGGACCGCCATGGTCGTTGAAACCAAGCCGGTTGTACCAACCGCGACCACGATTGTACCAACCGCCGCCGTGGCGGTACTCGCCGCCCGGCCAGTTGTACCAGCCGCCGTGGCGGTTGATCCAGCTATCCGCCCGTGCCGGGTTGGAAGCAGCCGTCGCACCGCCCAGCAACACGCCGCCGATTACCGCCTGCGACCACTTGCCCAAGCTGTGGAGAAAATCGCGCCGCTCCCGCGCGGTCGGTTCTTCGAAAGGGTTGCTTTGTTTTTCGTCGTCCTGGTCAGTCATATTGGTTCTCCGCTATTCCCGCTTGGAAACCCTGTGGGAAACAGGCAATGCAATCGGTTATTGCGTCGGAACGAGCAATCTGAAAGCTCGCTCAACCGGTCAGCCAGACTCGCGCCAGTTCCGATTCCAGTTGGTGAAGTCCTAGACTTGCTGGAAAAGTGAAGGAGCGGGATGCATCCTGCCGG
>JARSSH010000019.1 GCA_029624815.1 Candidatus Competibacter sp. | reverse complement strand
ATCTGTTCCAACACACCCACATCGTCCTTGGCAAACGGGAGGCGTCCATATAAACCCCCGATGATTCGAGCCTACGCCGCCCATGAAGCCAAAGCCAAACTCACTCTGTTCGAGTACGATCCCGGCGAACTAAAGCCGGATCAAGTGGAACTCGATGTCATTGCCTGCGGCATTTGCCATTCCGACCTGTCCGTCTTGAATAACGAGTGGCGGAACAGCGTCTATCCTCTGGTGCCGGGCCATGAGGTGGTCGGTACGATCACCCAGGCCGGTCGGAACGTGAAACATTTGCAGGTCGGCGACACGGTCGGCCTGGGCTGGTTCAGCGGCAGTTGCATGACCTGCGATCAGTGCATGGGCGGCAATCACAATCTCTGCGCCAGCAGCGAGCAAACCATCATCGGCCGCCACGGCGGGTTCGCCGACAAGGTGCGCTGCAATGCCGAATGGGCCATGCCATTGCCGCCTGGCCTGGATGCAAAAAAAGCCGGCCCCTTGTTCTGTGGCGGCATCACCGTGTTCAATCCCATCGTCCAGTTCGACGTAAAGCCCACCGACCGGGTCGGCGTGGTCGGCATCGGCGGATTGGGGCATCTGGCGGTGCAGTTCCTGAACAAGTGGGGCTGCGAGGTGACAGCGTTCACTTCCAGCGATTCCAAGCGGGACGAAGCCTTGGGCATGGGCGCGCATCATGTCGTCAATTCCCGCGACGATGGACAATTGGAAAAAATCGTCGGCTCGCTGGATTTCATCCTGTCCACCGTTAACGTCGATCTGAATTGGCCAGCGCTTCTAAACACGCTGGCGCCCAAGGGGCGGCTGCATACGGTCGGAGCGGTCCTAACGCCCATTCCCGTCGCGGCATTTTCATTGATTATCGGTCAGAAGAGCGTGTCCGGTTCGCCGCTGGGTTCCCCGGCCACCATTCGCAAGATGCTGGATTTCTGCGCTCGGCATCGGATCGCGCCGGTGACCGAGTACTTCCCGATGAGTCAGGTCAACGCAGCGCTGGCGCATCTGGAGGCCGGCAAGGCACGCTATCGGGTCATCCTCGAAAACGACTTCGCCTAATCCCAATCCCCCCACAGGGCTTGCAACGCCGCCAGCGCCGCAACGCCGGCGGTTTCCGTCCGCAGCACGCGCGGCCCCAGGCGGACGCCGGTAAACCCGGCCGCCCGAGCCTGGGCGATCTCCACCGGGCTCAAGCCCCCTTCGGAGCCAACGAGCAGCACCACTGCCACTGTTGGCGGCTCCAGCCCGCGCAAACCCTGCTTCGCCAGTGGATCGAGCAGCAACCGCGGTCCCCGTGCTTTGTCTCTTTGCCCCACCCCATCTTCGCAAACAGGGGAAAGATCCGCCGGTTGCGCCAACCATTCGGACAGCGACAGGGGTTCTCGCAATTCCGGCAATCGATTGCGTCCGCATTGCTCGCAAGCGCCAATCACGATGCTCCGCCAGTGCTGGACCTTGCGCGCCAGCCGCTCGCCGGACAGGCCGACCCCGCCCCGTTCCACAAACAGCGGCTGGATGGCGGCAACGCCCAGCTCCACCGCCTTTTGCACCGTGTGGTCCATCTTCTCGCCGCGCGAAATGCCCTGCGCCAGCACGATCCGTAGCGGAGGCTCCGCTTGGTCGGGCAGCGCTGTGCTCACTAGCGCCCAGGCCTCCCGCTTACCGGCTTCGCTCAGCGTCGCCGCGAATGCCCCGCCTTCGCCGTCGAACAGAACCAGCGGCGCACCGGATTTGAGCCGCAACACGCGCACGGCATGGTTGAACGCGCGCGCGCTCAGCGGCACGGTCGCGCCGATCGTCAGCGGCGCGGGCAGATAAAGTCGGGGAACACGCATTCGATCTGGCCTTGCAAGTTTGTCATCCGTCCGGAGTTTACGCCTTGTGCGCGAGCTGTCTGTGCTCCAAGCTTTATTCGCGATCGCCGCCAATCACGACGCCGCCCTTTCAAAAACCACGCTGGGCTTGGCATAATTCGCCGTCAAACCCGTTCCGACCGCACGCACCGTCGGAATCCGTCCATTTCCGCCGCCCGCCCGACCAAGGGAGCACAACAACAATGCGTGTCCTGCTGACCACCAACGAATACCCTCCCCATGTTTACGGCGGCGCCGGCGTTCACGTCGAATACCTGTCGCGCGAGCTGGCCAAGTTGACCCCGGTCGAGGTGCGCAGCTTTCACGACCAAACGGTCGACGAAGGCCAATTGCATGTGCGCGGCATCAAGATGGACACCACCCACTTCGCCGGTTGCCCGCAATCCTTCGTCTCGCCGCTCAAGGCCCTGAGCACCTGCCTGGCCTTTGTCGGTCAGGGGCTCGGCGACGATCTGGACGGTAGCGCCGAGGTGATCCACTGCCATACCTGGTATGCCCATTTCAGCGGCATCCTCGCCAAGATGCTCTATAACATCCCGATGGTGATCACCGTCCATTCGCTGGAACCGCTGAGGCCCTGGAAGCGCGACCAGCTCGGGCGCGGTTACGACCTCTCGTGCTGGATCGAAAAAACCGCCCTGGAAATGGCCGACGCCGTCATCGCCGTCTCGCGCAGCACCCGCGACGATATCCTGCACCTGTTCGATGTCGATCCGACCCGGGTGGTGGTGATCCCCAATGGCATCGACACCGAGGAATACCATCCGGTCAACGAACCCGAAACCCTCGCTCAGCTCGGCATCGACCCCGATCGCCCCTTCGTGCTGTTCGTCGGCCGGATCACCCGACAAAAAGGGTTGTACTACCTGTTGCAGGCCATCCCGCAGTTCGATCCGAAACTGCAAGTGGTGCTATGCGCCGGCGATGCCGATACTTTGGCCATGCAGCGCGAGATCGAGGAAATCGTGCAGGAACTGCAAGCCCAGCGCTCCGGCATCGTCTGGATTCCCAAGATGCTGCCGCGCCCAACCACCATCGCGCTGTACTCGCACGCCACCATTTTCTGCTGTCCCTCGATCTACGAGCCGTTCGGCATCATCAACCTGGAAGCCATGGCCTGCGGCACGCCGGTGGTGGGCAGCGCGACCGGCGGAATCAGGGAAGTGGTGGTCGAGGGCGAAACCGGTCTGCTGGTGGACCCGCATCTGTCGTCCGAACCGCCGCACGATCCCATCGCACCCGCCAAGTTCGAACGCGGGCTGGCTGACGCCATCAACCGTCTTGCCAACGACCCGGAGCTGCTGCAACGCATGGGCCAGGCGGGCCGCGAGCGGGTCGAACGACACTATAGCTGGCGCAGCATCGCCCAGCAGACTTACGATCTTTACCGC
Organism: Candidatus Competibacter sp.; assembly: GCA_029624815.1. Classification (GTDB taxonomy): domain Bacteria; phylum Pseudomonadota; class Gammaproteobacteria; order Competibacterales; family Competibacteraceae; genus Competibacter. Next base: position 1,316 of record JARSSH010000019.1, on the reverse strand, counting down.
CGGCTGCGACCGCAGCGGAGCTAGCCCGACCCGGCGGTTTCGCGCGGTTTCCCGACTCTTTTTCTCCCAGGGGCTCCACCGAGCCCCTGCTTTATTGTTGCAACTCTTTTGCCTTCATATAGTCTTCTGCTGTATGGAACCACAGGTGCGACAGTGGGGCCATCCAAACGCAAACCTACAACAAACTCAATCGTCTTGCGTTGCAACATATCGTTGAGGAGGATTTGACGGTGACTTCCATTCCTGTTGTCGAAAGTTCCCTGACCACACCCAGAGTGCGAATCGTCTCGTTCGACCAGCCTTGGGAGTGGCTCGGCGCCGGCTGGAAGGATTTGTGGCGGGCGCCAGCGGCCAGCATTCCCTACGGCCTGCTGTTCGTGATCATGGGCTATATCCTGGTCTACCTGATCGAATCGAGCTTCCAGTACGCGCTGGCCCTGACCACCGGCTTCCTACTGGCGGGTCCGTTTCTGGCCATGGGTTTGTACGATATCAGCCGTCGCCTGGAAGCCGGTCAGCCGGCCAGTTTGGGCCGCGCGCTGATGGCCTGGCGGCGCAACGTGCTGCCGATCGCGCTGTTCGGAATCCTGATCGGCATCCTCATGATCGTCTGGGCGCGGCTATCGACACTGTTGTTTGCCTTGATCGTCGCGGGCCAGCGCACGACCCTCGACACCTCGGCCGCGCACATGTTTTTCTCGGGCAGTGGCCTGACCTTTTTGATCGTCTTTACCGTGGTGGGCGCGGCCATCGCCGCCGCTGTGTTCACGATCAGCGTAGTATCGATCCCGATGATGTTGGACCGGAAGATCGACTTCATCACCGCCGTGTTGACCAGCATTACCGCCGTGAAGGCCAATCCGGCGCCGATGGTGCTGTGGGCGGGGTTGATCGTCATCTTCACCGGCATCGGATTGGCCACCTTCTATCTCGGTTTGGCCGTCACCCTGCCGCTGATCGGTCACGCCAGTTGGCATGCCTACAAGGATCTGGTCGAGGACAACGACATCGAGCAACAGCCTCTATAGCCATCCCATGCGGATTGTGGATGCCCGGGTGATGCAAAATCCCTCACCCCCGACCCCTCTCCCGCCGGCGGGAGAGCAACTGTGTTGAAGCGACTCAAGGCTTGCACTCCGCGGGCGGCTGCCAGGGGGTCTTGGCCTTGAGCATGGCGTTCAGGATCGTCAACAACTTGCGCATGCAGGCGGTCAGGGCGACCTTGGCGGGTTTGCCGGCTTGCCGCAAGCGCTGGTAAAACGCCTTGATGACCGGATTACAGCGGCTGGCCGTGACCGTGGCCATGTACAGCACCG
>JARSSH010000018.1 GCA_029624815.1 Candidatus Competibacter sp. | reverse complement strand
TCGCGCCCTCTTCCGGGTTGTCCGGATTCAGCGCCGAGGCGTTGAGCAGGATCGGCAGGGACGCGCCGTCCTTGCGTCGCCAGCGGGTTTCCACCGTCCCCACGCCGTGCATCCGGATCTGTTCGTACAGATCCTTGCCGACGAACTCGAACTCCTCGAACGAGGGGTACAGGAGGCGCGCGTTCTGGCCGACCAACTCGGCGCGGGAGTAGCCGAGCAATTGGCAGAGTTGGTCGTTGAGTTCCAGGAATACCCGATTGGCGACCCGGCCGATTCCCACTGGCGTGGCCCGGTAGAGACTGGATAGCCGGCTCTCGCGCTCGTTCAGCGCGTCGCGGGTGGTTTTCAGCAGGTTGATGTCGATGAAGGCCAGCACCACCCCGGCGATGGTCCGCACCCCGACATGGTAAGGCAGCACCCGCATCAGAAACCAGGCGCCATCGTCGGTGCGGACTTCCCGTTCCTGCTCGACGGCGGTTTCGGCCACTGCCTTGATGGCCTCGAACAGATCGATGTCCAGATTGTGCGGCAGATGATTGATCGGGCGGCCGATGTCGCCGTCCAGGATTTTGAAGATGCGTCGGACCGCGGGCGTGAACCGGCGGATGGCCAGGTTTTCGTCGAGGAACAGGGTCGCGATCCGGGTGCTGGCCATCAGGTTGTCCAGATCGTTGGTGAGTTCGGTCAGCTCGATGATCTTGCTCTGGTGCTCGGCGTTGACCGTATGCAGCTCCTCGTTGACCGATTGCAGCTCTTCGTTGGTGCTTTGCAGCTCCTCGTTGCTGGCCAGCAGTTCCTCGTTGGTGGCTTGCAGCTCCTCGTTGGCCGTTTCCAGCTCCTCGATGGTGGCTTGCAGGTTTTCCCGGGTGAATTGCAGCTCCTGCTCCAGGTCGTGGATGCGCTGTTCGACCTCCTGACCGAGGTCGTATACCTGCGCCTCGTTGCCGCTCCGATCCTCCGGCCGCGCGGCCAGATCCTCGATGAAGATCGCCGCCAACAGCTCCTGCCCGCGTTTCCCCGGCAGTGGGCGGATGCGGATTTGCACCGTTTTGGTTTCGTCGCGCCATTTGGTGCGGATGCTGGTGTATTTCAGCTCCTCGCCGGACTTGAACACTTTTTGCAGGCCGGTGGCCAGCGGGATGGCCAGATCCTTGGCGGCGATCTTGGTGATGTCGTTGATCAGTTTGCCGGAGGGCAGGCGGAGGTAGCCTTCCGGGTCGCCGAAGATATGCAGCGCTTCCAGTTGCTCGTTGACCACCACCACCAGTGGCAGGTAGTCGCCGACCAGCGCTTGCAGGAAGCGGCCGAGCAGGCGTTCTTCCTCCTGAGCGCGGGACAGGCGGTTCCCACCGGCCGCCGGTTGGCCGCGATCCTGCGCGAAGCGGGGTTCCTGAAAAAGGGTGAAATTCGGTTTGTCGGCGTTTGGACGGCGTTTGCCCTTGGAGACGTAAATTTTGTATTTCTGATGCAGGGGATCGAACAGTTCGGCCATTTCGCCGGTCGTTTCGCTGGTGCCCAGCAGCAGAACGCCCTGCGGGTTGAGCGAGAAGTTCATCATCTCCATCGCCTTGCGTTGTAGCACCGGCTGTAGATAGATCAGCAGATTGCGGCAACTGACCAGTTCGATGTTGGTGAACGGCGGATCCTTGATCAGGTTGTGCTGGGCGAATACCACCATTTCGCGGATGGAGCGGTCGATCTGATAGCGGTCTTCCTTGTAATGGAAATACTTGGTCATGAGTTTCGGCGGCAGGTCGGCGACGATGCCATCCGAATAAATGCCGCTGCTGGCGCGCAGGATGGCGTCGCGGTCGATGTCGGTGGCGAAGATCTTGACGTCCAGCCGCTTACCCATCTGTTCCAGGACTTCGCGGCTCAGCATGGCCAGCGAATAGGCTTCCTCGCCGGTGGAGCAGCCAGCCACCCAGAAGCGCACCTCCTGATTGTTCGCCCGCTCGAACAAGCGAGGCAAATGTTGCGTTTCCAGTTCGTCGAACACTTCGCGGTCGCGGAAGAAGCTGGTGACTCCGATCAGCAGTTCGCGGTAGAGCGTGTTCACTTCGCTTGGATTGGCTTCCATGTAGCGCACGTAATCGCGCAGATCTTGAAGCTGGTAGATTGCGATGCGCCGCTCGATGCGCCGGGCCACGGTGCTGGGTTTGTAATAGGTGAAATCCACCCGCGTGCGCTCGCGCAGCAGGGCGAAAATGCGCATCAGATTGTCTTCGTCCGTCAACAGTACGGGTGGGCGATCGGTCTGGGCGGCGTAGGGGTGGCGGGCGAAGGACAGCAACTTTTCCGGCATTTCTTCCGGGGGGAGGATGCAGTCGGTCAATCCGGTGGAGATGGCCGACCGTGGCATGCCGTCGAAACGGGCGGACTCCTCGCTTTGCACCATCACCATCCCGCCGGCTTCCTTGATCGCCCGGATGCCGCGCACCCCGTCGCTGCCGGTGCCCGAGAGGATCACGCCGATCGATTTTTCCGCCTGGTCGTCGGCCAGCGAGCGCAGAAACACGTCGATGGGCAGATTGAGTCCGCGCGCGTGGTCCGATTCGCTCAGCAGCAGCTTGCCGTGGAAGATGGACAGGTTCTTCTTGGGCGGGATCAGGTACACCGAGTTGGCCTCGACCCGCATGCCTTCCTCGGCCCGTTGCACCGGCATGGCGGTGCGCTTGGAGAGCAGTTCGACCATCATGCTCTTGTAGTCGGGCGAGAGGTGCTGGATGACGATGAAGGCCATGCCGCTGTCGGCCGCCATGTGCGAGAAAAACGCCTCCAGCGCCTCCAGGCCGCCGGCCGACGCGCCGACGCCGACATAGTAGATCGGGTTGTGGGAGGTGGCGCCTTGCTGGAAAGAGGACTCATGCATGGACTTGACTCTAGCGGACAAACGGATGAGGCCGGCTTGAGGGATCGGCCGCGGGGAACGCGCGCTCAACCCTCGCCCAGCACCTCGCGCAGTTTGGCCAGCCGGATCGGCTTGGTCAGGGTGATGACCGAACGCAAGCCCTTGAATTCCGCCAGCAGGCGGGCATCCTTGGCGTAGTCGGGGCTGTAGCCGGTGATGATGATCAGGCTGGCGTCGTAGTGTTGCTCCACCAGCCACAATACCAGTTCGTTACCGTCCATCTCCGGCATGACCATGTCCATGACAATGAGGGTGGGGCGCAGCTCGAAGTACGCCTGTTGGAAGGCGCGGCCGTCGGTGACGACCCGCACGCGATAGCCGAGGTCGGAAGCCACCTTGCTGACGAGTTCGCCGAATTCCGGTTCGTCGTCGACCACCAGAAGACGTTTTTCACTCATTTCATTCTTTTCGCTCATGAAATTATCCCGCGGACGAGCCGATACAGTGCAGTTTCAGAATAACATGCTTTACGCTGGGATCATCGCGATCGGTATGGATGGCGAAACCCAGCGCGCGATCCAGTTGCAGCATGGGTTTGTTTTCCTGCAACACTTCTCCGTAGATTTCGCCGATGCCGCGCCGGCGCGCGTAATCGATGATGCGCCGCATCAGCAGGTTGCCCAGACCCAACCGCATCATCGTCCGATCGACGATGATCGAATATTCCGCCCGCTCGCCGTTCGGATCGGCGCTGAGGTTGACGATCCCGTAAATCTCCGCCTTGCCGGGCAGTCCGGGGCCGACCGCCACCAGCGCCATCTCCCGATGGTAGTCGATTTGGGTCAGCGCCGCCGCCATCTGATGCGACAACTCGCGGATCGGCTGGAAGAAGCGCAAGCGCAGATCTTCGGGCGAGGCGCGCGACACCAGCGCTTGCAGCGACGGCTCGTCCTCCGGCAGCACCGGGCGCAGCAGCAGCGCCTTGTCGTCGTTCGAAGATAGCGTTTCCTCAAGCTCCTTCGGATAGGGGCGAATCGCCAGACGGTGGGCCGGCGCCTTGGGGGCGAGTCGCACCCGGGCATCCAGCGCCACCACGCCCCGGGCGTTGAGCCGTAGCGGGTTGATATCCAGTTCGGTCAACTCGCCCAGGTCGATCACCATCTGCGAGACCTTGACCAGGGTCAGCGCCAGGGCGTTGAGATCGGCGCGTCGCAGCAGGCTGTAGCGCAAGCGCCGATAAATGCGGGTTTGCGCCATGATCTCTCGCGCCAAGTGCATGTTGAGTGGCGGCAGGCCATAGGCTATATCGTCGATGATTTCGGACTCCGTCCCACCCTGACCGAAACAGATCAGCGGCCCAAACCGCTCGCCGGAACGCACGCCCAGAGTGATTTCGTAGGCGCCCTCACGCGGGATAATGGGCTGGAGCGCGAAACCGTCGAACTGGGCCGTTGGGGCCACGGCGCGCAGTTGCGCGAGCATGGCGGCGGCGGCTTGGCCGACGGCTTCCGGACCATTCAAATAACGCACGACTCCGCCGATTTGCGACTTGGCGCCGATGTCCGGCGACATGATCTTCAGGGCCACGGGCTGGCTCAAGTGGATGGCGGCGGTGGCTGCCTCGGCCGGCGAACTGGCGAACCGGGTTTCCGCGACCGGAATGCAGTAGGCGGCCAGCAGTTGCATGGCCTCGTACTCGTTGAGGTAATGGCGACCGTTGGCCAAGGCGTCGGCGATCAGGGTTCGCGCCGCGGCAACGTCGGCGGTGAACTCCTCCGGCAGCGAAGGCGGGGTCTCCATCAGCAGCGCCTGGTTGCGTTTGTACTGCACGATCCGCATGAAGGCGCGCACCGCGTCGCTGGCGGTTTCGTAGGTCGGAACCTGCCGTTCCAGCAGGCGCCGCCGCGCTTCCTGTCCGGTTTGTGGGCCGGGAAAACTGGCGATGACGCAACGGTGCCGATCGGGCAGGCGCTGGATCAGCGTGTCGGCTATTTCCGCGGCATCGCTGAGCGCGTTGGGAGTCTTGACGACCAGCACGCCGTCCACGCCCGGATCCGCCAGCAGGAGATCCAGGGCCTGCTGGTATGCCTTGACATCGGCCTGATCGCTGAGATCGACCGGGTTGGGCGGAGCGTTGGCTTCGATCAGTTTTTCCAACCCCTGCTGGGTAACCTCGGAAAACTGCGCCAGCCGTCCGCCGAAATGGTACAGCGTGTCGGTGGCCAGCAGGCTCATGCTGGAACTGTTGCCGAGGATGGCCAGGCGGTCGTTGTTCACCAGCTTGGCCGCCTTCAGTACCTCGACCATTTGCAGCAGCTCATCGCTGTCTTCCACCCGCAGCAGGCCGGCGCGGCGGAAAGCGGCGTCGTACACGGCGTCGTTGGGTTCCTGAGGGTGGCGGCGCGGTTTCAGTACGATAACAGGCTTGACGCGCGCCGCGTGCCGCGCCGCCGACATGAATTTGCGGGCATCGCCGATGCTTTCCAGGTACAGCAGGATCGCCCGGGTGCGGTAATCCCCGGCCAGATAGTCGAGAATGTCGGCCAAGTCCACGTCCAGGCTGTCGCCCAAGTGGATGAGATGGCTGAACCCGAAACCGTAGTGATTGCCGATGTCGAGCGCGGTTTGCGCAATGGCGCCGGATTCGGTGACCAAGGCGATCTGGCCGGGCAGCAGCGACTGGCGGCTCAGGCTGACGTTGAGGTTGGACAGCGGCACGCCGAACCCCTGGGAAGCGGGTCCCAGCACCCGCAACAGATAGGGTTTGGCGGCGTCCAGAATCGCCTGGAACAATGTTTCGCGTTCGGCTTGAGGAATACCGCGAGTTTCGCTGATGAGCACCGCCGCCCGTGCGCCGCGCTCGCCCAACTGCCGGATCAGCGCCGGCGCATCCTTGAGGGGTCGGGTGATGATGGCCAGCGCCGGGGTCAGGGGCAGACTGGCGATATCGCGATAGGCAAGGGCGCCCGCCAACGCCCAGCGCTTGGCGTCCACCGGCATGATCGGCCCGGTGAACCCGCCGTTCATCAGGTTGCGGATGATAATGACTTCGCTGTCGCCGCCGCCGCAGATCAAGGCGATCGTGTCTGGTTTGAACAGGTAGTCAAGGTTTCTGATGGTCATGGCGACAGGATTCGAGCAAGTAGGGGGGACCGGTTCGGCATTCGGTGAACCGTCGGGGTTCGCAAGGCCACAAGGGGCGGTATCGTAGGCGGGGGCGGATGATCGATCAAGCGGCGCAGGATTCCAGTCGGAGAGTGAAACTGTCGGGGTGATGGAAATCCGGCGGGCCTGGCGGGTGGCGAAGCGCCCAGTACGACAAACCACCCTCTCGTGCTTCGATGACGGTGGCCAGGGCCAAGCGCCACGCCGCGTCCGCTGGCAGCCCGTCGAGATGCGCGATCACTTTCAGTTCGAAGCGATCCGGACGGACCCGTGGAGTCACGCACGGTGGCGGATTCGCGGCGGCGGCGCTCATCCCCGCGCGGTAACCCGCAAACCGATAAAACGCCCAGGCGGTCGAGGGGGCGAAATTCAATTCGTGATAACCAGTGTGGCCATCCACCGCCAGGAATGCCTCGCAGCAGGTGTGACGCCAGAGCCCGTCAGCGCGGCGCGGTTCGTTCGGAGCGGGAAGGCGCAGGTGGGCCAGGTCGCCTTCGATCCGGTAATCCAATACAAGTCGTGTCTCTTGCCGGCGGGCGCGCGCCGCCACGCGCCATGGGGATGGATGGGGCGCGGCGGCGTGAGGAATCAAGGAGATGAAAGACATGTGCTTGTGTCGAAAATGAGCTAATGGCGAAAAACCATGGGTTCTTCAGTGGGACGGCGGAACCGCCCGACAATGAGGAACCGGAAATTACAGCATCCCCATCGCTTCTGGAAGAAAGTTGGGAAACGGGAAAGTGGATGGGCGTACTTGTCCACAGAATCTGTGGATAAACCGCTTGTCGGCCATGTCAGCAAAGCCGCAAGCGCTTGACCTGACTGGCGCCTTATTAAATTGGCGAAAATTTCATCAATCATGCCGCCAGCGATCCGGCCGGAAGCGGAATACGCTCGGTTTCGCCGGGAACGAGTGGAAATTGCTCTTGCGCCCAGGCGACTTTGGCCGCCTCGATCCGCTCGCGCGAAGTCGCCACGAAATTCCACCAGATCAAGCGTTTGCCATCCAGCCGCTGGCCACCGAGGAGCATGAACCGCGTGGGCTGGGTGGCGCGCGCGACGTTTTCCGTCCGGGGATCGAGTATCGCCATTTGTCCCGCAACCAGTGTTTGGCCAGCCAGAGCCAGTTCGCCGGTCGCGACGTAAACGGCCAGCTCCTCGACCTCGACCTCGACCGGAAGCGTCATGCTTGCCCGCGCCTCCAGTTCCGCGCTCGCGCACAGGGTCGGCATCTCGGTTCGCACCGGGGAAACGGCGCCCTGGAACGCGCCGGCCAGCACGCGCAATCGCGCCCCACTGGTTTCGATCAGCGGCAACGCCTCCGCCGGATAATGATGGAAACCCGGCGCGTCGTCTTCCCGATCCGCTGGCGCCGCCAGCCACATCTGGAGGCCTTCCACCTCTTGCCCGGAATCCCGGATATCGGCGGGAATTCGTTCGGAGTGGACCACCCCGCGTCCGGCCGTCATCCAGTTCACCGCGCCCGGCTCGATGCGCTGCGTTACCCCCAGGCTGTCCCGGTGCAGTAAGGCTCCCGAAAACAGATAGGTGAAAGTGGACAGGCCGATATGCGGATGCGGCCGCACGTCGCCCTCGGTCGTTCCCGCCGGGAAGGTCGCCGGCCCCATGTGATCGAAGAACACGAACGGTCCCACCGCCGGCACCGCGGCGGCGGGCAGCAGGCGCTGGACGGGAAAACCGATATCCCGTACGTGCGGGCGTAGCAGGTGCAGTAGAGCCGACATGAGCATCCTCCAGCAGAAAAAGTCGCGATAGTTCGACCCGCCCCGCGCGTCGGGATTCCGGCCATTCGCGTTTTCACCCACCGCCGGGACGACAAGCCATGGCCGGACCCTTTTGAACCACCGGTATAAACGCGGGCTATCGATCTCATTGAGTCAGTCAATTAGTCGCGTGGCGAATCTCGGACTACACTTTATTTTGACCCTAATAACAACAGGGTCTTGTGTTTGCTCGATCATCCAAAGAGAGGAGTTCGTTCATGCAGCTCAAAGGTTCCCAGACCGAAGACAATCTGAAAGCGGCTTTCGCCGGCGAGTCGCAGGCCAACCGCCGTTATCTGTATTTCGCCAACAAGGCCGACGTCGAAGGCCAGAACGACGTTTCCGCCCTGTTCCGTTCGACGGCGGAAGGCGAAACCGGCCACGCGCACGGCCATCTGGACTATCTGGCCCAGGTCGGCGATCCGGCCACCGGGCTACCGATCGGGTCTTCGCGCAACAACCTGAAATCGGCGGTCGCGGGCGAGACCCACGAATACACCGACATGTATCCGGGCATGGCGAAAACCGCCCGGGAAGAAGGCTTCGAGGAAATCGCCGACTGGTTCGAAACGCTGGCCAAGGCCGAGCGCTCTCACGCCAACCGCTTCCAGAAAGCCCTGGATGCGCTAGCCGACTGAGGATGGCGGGCGGGCATCCGGCCCGCCCGCATCCCGAACCTCCAACCCCGAAGAGAGGCCATCATGAGCGTGCGCGAAGGCAACCTGGAGCCGCCGAAGCGGCATCCCCTCGCTTGGAAAACCCCCGAATTTTACGACGAAGGTCAAGTGCTGACGGAATTGGAGCGGGTTTTCGACATCTGCCACGGCTGCCGGCGCTGCGTCAGCCTGTGCAACGCGTTCCCCAAGTTGTTCGACCTGATCGACGAAGGCGAAACCGGCGAAGTGGACGCTATCCCGAAGGCGAAATACGGGGAGGTGGTCGATCAGTGCTACCTCTGCGACGTCTGCTTCATGACCAAGTGCCCCTATGTGCCGCCGCACGAATGGAACGTCGATTTCCCGCACCTGATGCTGCGGGCCAAGGCGGTCAAGTTCAAGAAGGGCGAGGTCAACTTCCGCGACAAGCTGCTCACCAGCACCGACGCCCTGGGCAAGCTGCTGGCGATTCCCGTGGTCGCGCAGACCGTCAACGCGGTCAACCGCAACAAGGCCATGCGCGGGGCCATGGACAAGATGCTCAAGGTCCACAAGGATCGCCAGCTTCCCGATTACGCGCCCCAGCGCTTCCGGGCCGGCGCCCGGGCCGACGGCCAGTTTCCCGCGCGCGCCGGCGAGCGGACGCCCGGCAAGGTGGCGGTTTTTTCCACCTGCTACATCAACTACAACGAGCCGGGCATCGGCCACGACCTGCTCGGGATTCTCGCCCACAACGAGATTCCGACCACCCTGGTCGAAAAGGAAGCCTGCTGCGGTATGCCGAAACTCGAACTCGGCGACCTGGACTCGGTGAACCGCTTGAAGGAGATCAACATCCCGCAACTGGCGCGCTTGGCCCGCGACGGCTACGCCATCCTGACCGCCATCCCCTCCTGTACCCTGATGTTCAAGCAGGAACTGCCGCTGATGTATCCGGAAGACGCGGAGGTTCAGGCCGTGGCCGAGGCGATGTTCGATCCCTTCGAGTATCTGGTGCTGCGCCACAAGGACGGCTTGCTCAAGACCGATTTCAAACAGTCGCTCGGCAAGGTGTCCTACCACATTCCCTGCCATCTGCGGGTACAAAACATCGGCCAGAAAACCCGCGAGCTGTTGGAAATGATCCCGGACACCACGATCGCCACCGTCGAGCGTTGCGCCGGCCACGACGGCACCTGGGGCGTCAAGAGCGAGTATTTCGATCTGTCGATGAAAATCGGCCGGCCGGTGTTCCGGCAGATGGCCGAGGCCAATCCCGATTACGTCAGTTCGGATTGCGCGATCGCCGGCCGTCATATCTGCCAGGGCATGGGCGGAACCCAGGCCCAGAAGCAGCATCCGCTTTCCCTCATCCGCATCGCCTACGGGCTCTGATTTTCAGGAGGCGACCATGCCGACCATTACCCGGAACAGCCTGATGCCGTTGGAACAGTACGCCAGGGAGCGTCCAGCCTTCCGAGCGCGGGTGCTCGCCCACAAGAAGAACCGCACCCTGCCGCTGGGCGAGCATTTGACCCTGATTTTCGAGGACGAGCTGACCATCCGCTACCAGGTGCAGGAAATGCTGCGGATCGAAAAAATCTTCGAGGACGACGGCATCGACGGCGAACTGGAAGCCTACAACCCGCTGGTGCCGGACGGGAGCAACTTCAAGGCGACGATGCTGATCGAATACCCCGATGTCGACCAGCGCCGACGGATGCTATCCCTCCTGAAAGGCATCGAGGATCGGGTCTGGGTCCAGGTGGCGGATTGCGACCCGGTCCAGGCCATCGCCGACGAGGATCTGGAACGGGAGAACGAGGAGAAAACCAGCGCCGTGCACTTCCTGCGTTTCGAGTTGAATCCCGAAATGAAAGAGCGACTCAAGCAGGGCGCGGCGCTGGCGATCGGAGTGGATCATCCCCACTACAGCGCCACCGTGCCGGCAGTGTCGGACACGCTACGGCAGTCGCTGCTGGCGGATTTGACCTGAGGCGCCGGGCCGCCGCCGCGCGCCGAAGCGCCGGGGTTCCGCCCATGCCCCCATGAACCCGATTGCCTCGATCCTGCGGGATTATCCGCTGATCGTTCTCGATGGCGCCCTGGCGACCGAGTTGGAACAGCGCGGCCGCGATCTGCGCGATCCGCTCTGGTCGGCCAAGGTGCTGCTGGAAGAGCCGGATCTCATCCGGCAGGTTCACCGGGACTATTTTCTTGCCGGCGCCGATGGCGTCATCACCGCCAGCTACCAGGCCAGCATCGAAGGTTTCGCACGCCGGGGAATTCCCCAGGCCGAGGCGCTGGCGCTGATTCGGCGTTCGGTGGATCTGGCCCGCGAGGCCCGCGACGCCTTCTGGTCGGAGCCTGCCCACCGCATCGGTCGGCCGCGCCCGTTCGTCGCCGCCTCGGTCGGCCCCTACGGCGCGTTCCTAGCCGACGGCTCCGAATACCGGGGAGACTACGGGCTCGGCGAGGCCGAACTGATCGACTTCCACCGGCCCCGACTGGCGGCGCTGCTGGCCGCCGGACCGGACATTCTCGCTTGCGAAACCCTGCCCTGCCTGCTCGAAGCCCAGGCCCTGGTCCGGCTACTGGCCGAATTTCCGGAAGCGAACGCCTGGATCAGTTTCAGCGCCCGCGACGATACCCACACTTGTCATGGCGAGCGGCTGGCCGACTGCGCCGCCGCGCTCGACGACTGCGCCCAGATCGTCGCCATCGGCGTCAACTGCACCGCGCCGCGCCATATCCCCGCGCTGATCGACGCCATCCGCGCCGCCACCGACAAGCCCATTGTGGTGTATCCCAATTCCGGCGAGATTTATGACTCCGCCCATCGGTGCTGGGAAGGTGAAAGCAGCGTCGCGACCTTCGCGGAGCAGGCGCGGGAATGGGCCGCCCACGGCGCCCGTATCATCGGTGGCTGCTGCCGCACCAGCCCGGAACACATTCGAGCGCTGGCGGCTTGGGTCCGCGCGTCGCGTTGAACCTCATACTAAATTGCGTTCAATGGTATATTGATAACCCATTCAAACTCCGCGATTCCGGAGACGCGGACGGGATCTTTTTCCAGGGTGCGCAGGGCATCCTCAAGGACATCTTCCACGGCGCTTAAATCGTGAAACAGGAGATTTGGAAACCACTTTTCGCGGGATCTCGTCCCAGAGATGTTCGGCCGGATTCAATTCCGGGCTGTACGGCGGCAGATAGATCAAGTGGAGCTGTGGGGGGACGACGAGATGGGTGGCGCGATGCCAGCCCGCTCCATCGAGCACCATCAACACGAACTCTTCAGGATGGCGCCGGGCGACCTCTTGAAGAAACAGTGACATCATCTGCCCATTGGCCTGCGGCAAAATCAACGAGTCGAGCGTACCATCGTGGGGACTGACGGCAGCAAAGGCATAGGTATACTGACGGACCACCTGTGCGCTGACCACCGGCCGAACGCCCGGCGGTGCCCAGCAGCGGCGTGGATCGCTGATGCGCCCAAAGCGGGCTTCGTCTTGGAACATCAACCGCACCGGGCGACCTTGACGTGCGGGGTTTCGCACCGCGTCCTGAACGAGTGCGGGGAGTTTTTTTAAACGCCTGCTGTTGTGCGCCAACCGCCTTCGGGTGACGTGGTCGCGGGGCCAGCTTGCGCCAACCGTGGCGGCCGAGCAGACGATAGATCGTCGACCGGGGAACCGGGTGGCCAACGACCTGCTCGTAAGCCGTTTTGATGGGGTTGATCTGCAGGAGGTGTCCCTGACCCGCCAGATCGAGGAAGGGTTGGAGCAGCGCCTGCTCTTGAGCCACGGTCAGGTTTTCATGGCGCCGGCCGCCGCGACCCGTACCGACCAAAGCCGAGGCCCCCTGGCACCGAAAGCGGGAGATCAAACAGCGCACGGTGTTGGTCGATAGCCCGACCGCTTGGGCAATCTGTTCATCGGAGAGTCCGACCGTGACCCGTAGCCACACCGCTTGAACCCGTTGGAACTCCGCTTTGGTTTTGACCTCCCGCCGCAGGGCGGCCAACACCTCATGGGAGCCTTCGGGAAACGCGGCGCGTGCAGACATCGGAGCATCCTCGCACAAAACATCATGACAGCCAGCTTATCATATATATCTATGAACGCTACTTGGTATGAATCCGCTAGGCGACGATCAGGTAGATGACCAAGGCGCATTCGAGCCGTTCCAGTGTCCCCAGTTGCAGGGCTTCCACCCGGCAACCCGATTTCAGGATTCGGAAGAAAATTTCCATCCATGCCCCTACAACACTCCCTCCAAGGGATGATCGGCGAACAGGCGGCCTTCGCGGATATAGCGATTGAGCATGACGTCGGTCTTGTGCCCGGACTGCTTGCGGATCTGCCAATTGGGTTTACCGGCCAAGGCGGCGGCGGTGCAGAAACCCGCTCGCAGCGAGTGTCCGGCGTACTGGCTCGGATTAAGTCCGGCATTCCGGCAACAGCTCTGAATGATCAGAGCCACGGCGCGGCCGGTCAGCGCGGTCTCGGCCACTTGGCCGTGTCGGTTGATCGCCCGGAACAAGGGGGATTCCGGTAAAGAAGCGGAGTCGTGGCGTTGCAGCGTGTCCCGCCACGCCCGTACCGCCCCCACCGGACAATGGCGGGGATCGCGCGCGAACGGAATGCCGATCAAACGCCCCCGGTGTTCCTGATCGGTTTTGGAGTGGCGCAGATGAAGGGTCAATCCGGAGGTCGAGAATTGCAGATCGCCGAGATGGAGCCCGACCAGCTCCGAGCGGCGCAGCGCCCCGGCGAAGCCCAGCAACAGCAGGGCGCGATTGCGCCGGCCGGACAGTGTTTCCTCATCCAGAGCGCGCAACAACGCCACCAGATCGTCACGCAGAAGCGGCGCCACTTGACGCTGCGGCCGGCCATGGCGACGGCGAATACCCTTGAAGGTGGTTTTCACCAGTTCGCTCTTCGTTGGATCGGGCCAGCTCTGGGTGGTGTGCGCCCGGCCCAGGCTCACCAACCAGCGCTGCAGCGTAGCCATGGCATGGTCGGTGGCATGGGCTACCAGGTACGCCGCCAGTCGCTCGGGCGAGGCCGGGAGCATCCCGCCCCAACGCAGGAAGCGGCGCAAGTCGGCACGATACTCCTGACGGGTCCGGTCGGCCAGGGCTGCCTCGATATACGGCTGGAGTACCGGCGCCAGCGCGGTGGACATGGCCAAGGCCGATGTCGTTACTGCCAGAGTCTCGGGTGTAGGTAAATCCGTCATGGGGTCTGTATCCTCCATGCAAAAGCAAGGGTCGGTTTTGTCATCCGGCATACTTGATATATTGAACGTTTCAGCTTCCGCTAATCTTCACTTAGCGGAAGCTGAAACGGAAGCTGAAGTCAGTCCAAAGTTATCGATTAATAAGTATTACATAATATGTTATTTTTCATGATCAGACCTACTCTCCAACCAACTACCGCGGATCTATTGCCATCTTCGTTTCTCTCTCGACACGGATGGCGCCGCATGGTTTGCCTTCGCGGGCAATGGCCGTGACATGATCTGACTCTTGATCAGCGGGTGGGCCTGTTGTGGAATAATAAATATGATGATATAAGATTTAGGCCTAGTTCTTTTTCCAATTCGTTCCTGGTTCCGTAGCGGATGCCCAACCCTCGCTTTCTTCTTTATTTTTTTCCCGATTGTCCACGCCGCGGGCGATCTTGCCGAAGCTTTTCGAAAGATTGATGCGCTCTTTGGACTGGAAGCACTGAGCTGGAAGTACTGGATTCACTCTGGTGCCGAGTCATTGGATGGGTTCCACTGGGGCGATGAAGACATTGACAGTGGTTTGAGCCCAGCACCGCAATGAAACGATCATGATCCATCATGCGACGTTGTGTCCGGAACATCCCGTCGTCAAGCGTTGTCCTGGCGTTGGCTTCCTGCTCATCGGCATGCTCGCGTGGCTGCACGATCGCCATGCGGTTTATCGCCAGCGCCGCGAACTGCTCGCTCTTGATGACCGGATGTTGAAAGATATTGGGCTCAGCCGCGTCGACGCGCTCCGGGAAAGCGGCAAACCGTTCTGGCGCTCATGAATGCCATGCTCCATCCCTGCAAACTCGTCCCCCTTTATTTTGTCAGCGTGGCATAACCGCGTGGATTCTTAAACCCCTGAGACGGTGCCGAAGCCGGCGCCCGATCTTGGGGGCAACGCCATCGTCATAGTGTCACCTGGCCTGCGTGCCGTTTCCTATGGAGGAATTGTACATGCTTGAAACCGAAGAAGATATTCATACCGGAATCAATGCGGTTCTTCAAGCGCTGGAACAGGACGAGCACAAACGGGTGCGCAAGATTCTCAAACCGATGCACCCGGCGAAGATTGCCAGCCTGTTGGAATTGCTTCCCCCCGCGCGGCGCACCGAAATCTGGCAGCAAGTGGACGAAGCGGCGGAAGGCAAAGTGTTGGCCCATCTGGACGGGACGATCCGCTCGCAGTTGACCCGCGATTCGGAAGCCGGCGCGGACGACGAGGCAACAGCGCCCGAGGGCAAGACTCCAGTGCGGCAGGTGCTCGATGCACTCGAACAGGGCAAGCTCAAGAAAGTGGGACGCCTATTGCGGAAAATCCATCCCGCGCGGATCGCCGGACTGCTCGAATCGCTCCCATCGCGGGAACGTTTTGCCGTCTGGGAGAAGGTAAGTGGCGACCGTGCCGCCAAGGTATTGCGGCATCTGCACGAGGAGGTGCGCCGGCGGCTGGCGTCGGAGATGGATCTGGACGATCTGGTGACCGCGGCCCGCCGGCTTAGACTGGACGATCTGGTGGACCTGATTCAGGATTTACCGGAAGACATCGGACGGAAAATCCTTCAGGCACTGGAACAGCGCGAGCGGGTGCAAGTGGAGTCCATGCTGTCCTACCCGGAAGATTCCGCCGGCGGCTTGATGGATCTGGATTACATCGCGGTGCGGGAAGATCTCAAGGTACGAACGGTACTGCGTTATCTGCGCCTTTTCGACGAGCTTCCGGCAAATACCGACAAGCTGATCGTGGTGGACCCGGCGAAACGTTATCGCGGCGTGCTCCCCCTGCATCGCCTTCTGACCAGCGCTCCGGACGTAGCGACGGCTGTTCTGACGGATCGGGATTTCGCGCCGATACCCGCCACTCAATCGAGCTGGGAGGTGGCGCAACGCTTTGCGGAGCAAGATTTGATCTCCGCCCCGGTGGTGGACCCGGACGATCGCCTGCTGGGCCGAATTACCGTGGACGATGTGGTGGATGTCATTCGCGAGGAATCCGACCATTCCCTGATGAGCATGGCCGGCCTGGACGAGGAGACGGATATGTTCGCGCCCGTGCTCGCCAGCAGTCGGCGGCGGGCGGTCTGGCTCGGCATCAACCTCGCGACCGCCTTTCTCGCGGCCTGGGTCATCGGCCTGTTCGAGGGCACCCTGCAAAAGGTGGTGGCGCTGGCGGTTCTCATGCCCATCGTGGCAAGCATGGGCGGCATCGCCGGCAGCCAGACCCTGACCCTGGTCATTCGGGGGCTGGCGCTGGGGCAACTGGAAAGCGGCAACCACCGCATCCTGCTGGTCAAGGAATTGGGGATCGGGCTGCTCAACGGTTTGCTTTGGGCGCTGGTCGTGGCGGCTCTGGCGGTGGCCTGGTTCGGCGATTGGGCGATTGGCGGCATCATTGCCGTGGCCATCCTGTTAAACCTGCTGTGCGCCGCGCTGGCGGGGGTGACGATTCCGCTGCTGATGCGCCGCATGGGCATCGACCCGGCCCTAGCGGGCAGTGTGGTTTTGACTACCGTTACGGACGTGGTGGGCTTCTTCGTGTTTCTCGGCTTGGCGACCTTGGTGCTGCTGTAATCCTGATGTCGCCCTTTTCGAGCGTTCGGTCATTGCATTGAGTCCTGGCGCCGTCACCAGGCCAGAACGCGGGATCAAGTGGTGGCCAACGGTGAAAGATCACAAAAAATACAGTGGCTATCAATCCCCAGACGATGGCCATCACGAATGTTGCCGAAATCGCCGCCAACGCCACTTGCCCCCATCAGAACCACCAGGGACCGGAATGTGATCTTGACATCCACCGCTTATCGGCTGCGCCCGGCTGGTGTCTTCGATTGCCGCCTCAAGCTGGCGTTTACGGGTTGTTTCGATCATCGTCGGGTTGGCGGTCTTCTCCGATGGCTGAAGCTTCGGCTGCTCGTCGCGAACCTTTGGCTGCTGAAAAACACCCCTCATAGCCAGCCCATCTCTCCGTGGGAGAGGGGCGTATTACCGCCGACGCTGGCTTAACTGGCCGGTCCCGCTCCGCTTCCGCTTGCGCCACCGCCTCGGTCACCATCATCCCGGCCACCACCGAACAGGCGGCCGATGAAGGAAAATACCTTGACGATGGCCCGCCACAACTTGGGCAACAGCCAAATCATCAACAGGATAAAAACCAGCAGCGCCGCCAGGAACAACCAGGGATAGTGCAGGGCGGTCCACAGACCGGCAACCACCGCCACATCCTCGGTGATGGACGCCGCCCAGTTGGTGAACGGCTCGGGCGAGGCGTTGATCACCACGCGGCTCCCGGCTTTGAACGCGTGGCTGCCGGCGGCCAGGGAACCGCCCGCCAACATCGCCGCGAACTCCGCTGGCGCGCTGACCTCGCCAACCGCTCCAGCGGCCAGCAGGGCGCCGGCCGGGATGCGGACGAAGGTGTGCAGCGTATCCCAGCCGGTGTCCACGCCGGGCACCTTGTCGGCGAAGAACTCGATGCAGTACATCACCGCCGCCGCGCCCAGCACCAGCGGATGGCTGAGGATCTGCAACTCCGGCGGCAGGGCGATGTCGCCGGTCATGCCCAGATAACCAAGCACGAACACGGTGGCGTACAGGTTGATGCCGCTGGCCCAGGCCGAACCCATGGTCAGGGCGATGGTGTGAATGGGGTCCACCTTCAACCGCCTCCGATGGGTTCAACCTGGTCTGGCCGCTCGCAAATTACGGGCGTGTGCATCCGTTCTCTCTCCCAATCCGAACGTGGATTCACCCGTTAGCGCAAATACATCCCATCCACCCCAACCTTGCCCGGTCCATTCAGGACGTAAATACCGGCGGAGTTACCACGCACATGGAAGGAAATGTTGCCGTTGCCGACCTGGATCTCGTGACCGGTGACCGCGTCGCGATAGCTACCATTGCGGATGTTGCCGACGTTCACGCCCTGATCGCCGCCGATGGTCAGCCCGACCACGACGTAACTCTCGCCCTGATTGTGGTCGCGGACGAAGCTCATGCCGCTGCCCCATTCGTGGATGTGGCTCATCGCGCCCTTTTGCAAGGCGGGGACGGCGCGGCGGATTTGATTCAGGCGCTTGATGTGCTGGTAGAGCGGGTGACGCTGGGTTTCTCCGATCCGCTCGTCGCTCAGATGGTCGCCGAAATAGGCGCGACCAGTTTGGTCCAGGGTGTCGTCGTTGCCGATCACATCCTGCGGCGCGCCTTTCATGAACTCGATTTCCTCGCCGTAGTACAGACAGGGAATCCCGCGCACGGTCCACAGCAGGTTGTAGGCCGCCGCCGCCATCCACTGCTCGCCCTTGAAACGAAAACGGAAATCGTTGTCCGGTCCCACGTCGTGGTTTTGCAGAAAGGTGACCAGTTCGCTGGCGTTGCCGTAAATCCAGTCCATCTCCAGCACGCGGGCCACCCCATCGTAACTGCCTCGACTGAGGTTGTCGCGGAAGGTGGAGAACAGCCCGAAATCGAGCTGTGGAAAACCGGAATCGCCACCGGAATTGGGATCGCGCGGATCGTGACCCAGCCGGGTATACCACCACGGGCGGATGAAGGAGGGACCGTTGTCGCCGCCCCCGAGATCGCCCCAGCCGTAACCCTTGACCAGATTCTCGCCGAACACGAACAGGCCCGGCTTGTGCGCTTTCCAGGCGTTGACGTATTCCAGCAGGTTGTCGCGCGGGACGTGCTTGACCGTATCGATGCGCAGCGCGTCCACGCCCATGTCGAGATAATGGTTGATGGAACCGATCAGGTAATCCTTGACGTTCTGCCGGTCGGTGGCCAGGTTGATGCAATCGCCGGCGATGTGCTTTAACTGCACCGCCGCGCTTTCCCAGTCGCCGCCGCAGATGAAGCCATGCTGCATGTACCATTCGGGATCGAGGGTTTGCGCGTCGATGCCGAAAAAGCGGCCCGGATTGTAGCCGGGCTTGGGCACGGTCTCGCCGCTCTTGGGATCGACCAGCGGCACCTTGCCCTCCGGGTCCATGGCGTGCCGCTCGCGGTACCACTCGGGCGCGACCGGGTTGTCGATGTCGTCGCGATTGGGCCAAGCGTAGTTGCCGAGATTGCCTTGGTAGGGACCATGATTGACCTGGCCGTGCTGGGAACCCTGGGGGATATAGTATTTGATCGGCAGATGGTCGATGTGGACCTTGCCGCGAATGCCGTATTGACAGGAATGGTTCACCACCACGTCTTGAATGATCTTGATGCCGCGCTTGTGGGCTTCGTCGATCAGATCCTGATAGGTGGCGTCCGGCGATTCCAGCCGTGGATCGATTCGGGTCCAGTCGTAGCCGTGATAGCCGTGGTAATCCAAGCCACTACGGTTCTCGATCGGCGGGGTGATCCAGATGGCGGTGAAACCCAGATCACGGATGTAATCCAGGCGCTGAATCAATCCCTTGAAATCGCCGCGCCAGTGCGGATCCTCGGGTTGGCCGGTTTCACGATTGAACTTAATACGGTCGCGGCAGAAGAAACTGGTGCTGGGATCGCCTTCGTGGAAACGGGCGGTGAGCAAAAAGTAGATGGTTTCCGCGCGGAAGTCGCCCAAACCATCATTGCGCTCGCGCGGCGCGGGCGCGGGCGGCGCGGGCGCGGGCGGCGCGGGTGGCACGGCCGGCGATTTGGGGTCGGTCGCCGCCGTCCCGGAGGAAACCGCCGGTTCCGGCGCTGCCGGTTTGTCCTCGAACCAATACCCATCTCGGTAGTAGCCGCTGCCCTTTCGCCAAAGGTTGCTGGTTTGCCGGCCTTGATGGTCGTTGAAAACCAGATTGATCGCGGTCACGCCTTCGAGCCGGTAAGCGAACCAGCCATCCTCCTGCGCTGTCATCGGCACGCCTGGCCAGTGGGTGGCTCGACCGCCGGGTTGCGCATCCCAATAATGGAGGTGAACGGAATCGGCCCAGTCGGCGGGCTTGTGGAAATAGACGATGAGATCGGTCATAACAATGGTTCCGGTAAACAAGCGGTTTCGAACGAAAGATTCCCGTCCATGATAGACCGGGTTAAGGGCTTGTCGAGGTCGGGCCCGGAAGAAGCCCATGGATGCGGGAGATCCATCAAAGCCGGGTGACCTTTACTACGTGGGTAGGGCGACTTTTCCATGGACATCGAATCACGTGATGAATCTTTCGGACCTTGGCGGAGCAAGCTGCATGAAATCATCTTCGAGGCCAATACGCCGGCTGGAAAATACTTCGATATCGTGCTGATCGTTCTCATCGTGCTGAGCGTTTTCTGCGTCATGCTGGATAGTGTCAGCCAGTTCCGGGCCAAGCATGGCGCGGCCTTGTTCGCGCTGGAATGGTTTTTCACCCTGACTTTCACGCTGGAATACGGATTGCGGCTGCTGTGCGTGCAGCGTCCCTGGCGTTACGCGGTCAGTTTTTTCGGCCTCGTCGATCTGCTCAGCATCCTGCCGGCCTACCTGAGCCTGCTGGTGGCCGGAACCCATTACCTGTTGGTGATCCGCCTGCTCAGGATTCTGCGTATTTTCCGAATCCTCAAGTTGGTCACCTATCTGGGCGAGGCCCGGCAATTGACCCGGGCGCTGGTGGCGAGCCGGCGCAAGATCGGCGTTTTTCTGTTTACCGTGGTGACGCTGGTGGTGATCCTGGGTTCGCTGATGTATGTCATCGAGGGCGAGGAAAACGGCTTCACCAGCATCCCGCGCAGCATCTACTGGGCCATCGTCACCCTGACCACGGTCGGTTACGGCGACATCGCGCCGCGCACTGATTTGGGCCAGTTTCTGGCCGCCTTCATCATGATCCTGGGCTATGCGATCATCGCGGTGCCCACCGGCATCGTCACGGTTGAAATGTCCAACGCCTTCCGCCAGCCGGTTGATAACCGGGCTTGTCCGGTTTGCGCCGCCGAGGGACACGATCACAACGCCGTCTTCTGCAAGTTCTGCGGCGGCAGGCTGTGAGCGACACCGCCCGCTTCGCCACCCCGATTTGCCGCGCGGCAAATCGCCAAGCCTCCAGTACGCGAACGCAAATTTCTTCTTCAACCCACCTTTATAGCGATACAATCCAGAATCGACGCCTTGTCTGACGTTCATATCCAACATGATCGATCGCCTCGACCGAATCTGCGATGCCGCCGCCAGTCGCGGCGAGCAAATCCAGCGCAAGATCCTGGAGCATCTGGGTCACGACCACCAGCAAAAAACCCTGCCCGATTTCCCTATCCAGCGCGCCGCCGAACTGCTGGGTGTCAATATTTCCCGAATCCGCGCACTGGAGGGCTCGGAACGTTTTCCGCAACCGCGCATGCGGCAGGCTGGCGCTATCCAGCAACGGGTTTACAACTACAACGAGGTTAACCGGCTGCGCGAACTGTTGGGCGAGCGCCCGACCCGGCCGGCGGCGGCGCCCCCCATCGATATTACCTTCAGCAACCTGAAGGGCGGCGTCGCCAAGACCACCCATGCCCTCCACTGCGCCCAGTATCTCGCGGTGCGAGGCTATCGGGTGCTGCTGGCCGATGCCGATCCGCAGGCGACCGCCACCGGAGCCTTCGGCATCTTGCCGGACATCGATTTGGGCGAAGACGACGACTTGAGTGGGGTGATTCTGGGCGCGCCCGAGGCTATCGACGGCATCGTGCGGAAAACCTGTTGGGACAATCTGGATCTGATTCCCGCCTCGCTGTCCTTGCAGCGGGTCGATCTGCTGATCGCCCGCCAGCCCGTCGCGACCACCCAGCAACTGGGCTCGCCCCTGCTGCGGCTGCGCCAGGGCTTGCGCCGACTGACCGACCGCTACGATGTGATCGTGGTGGATACGCCGCCGGCGCTGGGAATGCTGAGCCTGAACGCGATCGCCGCCGCCAATCTGTTGATCATTCCGATCGAACCCCACATGTACAGCTTAGGCTCGTCCGTACAGTATTTTCGCATTCTGCGGGACGTCATCCGCCGGCACCGGGACAGCATCGACGTGCAACGCATCAACATGCTGCTAACCCGAGTCGACGAGCAATCGCCGGAAACCCGGGGGGTGATCAAGCTGCTGGCCAGCGCCTACGGCGGCATGTGCCTGACCAACCACATGCCGCTCAGCCGGGAACTGCAACGCGTGGCCACCGACCACCTTGGCCTCTACGAAATCGAGCAACCGCGCGGCGCACGCGAAACCTTCACCCGAGCGGTCCAGGCGATGGACCGGGTCAACGCCGATATCCTCAGCCAGATTCGCTCGTTGTGGGATCTTCATCCAGACGCGCCCTCCGCCACCGACCGCCCGTCGGTGCTCGACGATATGCTGTGAGTCGCCACCATGGCCAAACGCTCCCGCGATACCCTGGATTATCTGGCGGTCCTGGCCGGCGAAACGGCGACACCCCTGAGTCCGCTCTCCGCCGGTCCGTTTCTCGACCTGCCGCTCACCGCTATCAACCCCAGCCCCTGGCAGGCCCGCAAACATTTCGATCCCGACCAGCTCGCCGAATTGGCCGACACCATCCGCGAGCACGGCGTATTGCAACCGGTGCTGGTTCGGTCCGGCCCGAATGGTTACGAACTGATTGCCGGCGAGCGGCGCTGGCGGGCGGCGCAACTGGCCGGCGTCGAGACCATCCCGGCGCTGATCCGGGACGTCGGCGACGAGCAAGCGGCCACCCTGGGCCTGGTCGAGAACCTGCAACGCAGCGACCTGAATCCGATTGAAGAGGCGGAAGGCTATCGAACCCTGATCGATCATGGGCTTTCCCAGCAGGCGATCGGCGCGGCGGTGGGCAAATCGGCTTCCGCGATCAGCCGCAGTCTGGGCATGCTGGATCTGGCCGATTCCGTCAAGGACGCGCTACGCGACGGACAATTGAACTCCGCGCATGGCCGGGTGCTGCTCCCTCTGCCCAAGGCAGAACAGGCGCGGCTCGCCCAGCAGGCGATCCGGCGAGTCTGGAACAGCCGGCAGATCGAACAGGCCGCCCGTAACCTGAAACAACGCATCGACGACGGCGCACGCCGCGGTCGCCGTCTACGGCGGGAAGATCCCGATATCGCCGCCCTGAGCGAGCGAATCTCCAACCACCTGGGCGCAAGGGTGGAATTTCGCAACCACTCGTCCGGGTCGGGAGGGCAATTCGTCATCCATTACGCCAGCGCCGACGAATGCAACGGCATTCTGGCGAAATTGAACTTGCTTGATCCGGCAAATGACTAATTTTTCTATGAAAAAAGCGGGTATTTGCCGCACGGCAAATCTAAGGCGCTTTTGGCCCCAGACCAGACGACGGAAACCGCACGAACAACACTCCGGCGGCCTACCGCCGCATCGGGGCGCGGCAGCAGAAAACGACCGCACCGGGAACAGCTTCATGAATAAACTCGGCACTACCTGGGCAATTGTGCTCATCCTGGGTTCGACCAGCACCCTCGCCCGGGATCTTGCGCCCGTCCCCTTATTGCCCGACCACATCCCGTTTGTCAGCCCACCGGGATTGTCGGGCGTGCAAGTTGCTCAGATTCTCGGAGACCCCAACCAGCCTACTCCCTATCTGGTGCGGGTCAAACTTGCCGCCGGCGCCCGAATTCCTCCCCACACCCACCCCGACGCGCGCAGCAGCACGGTATTGGTGGGAACGCTCTACGTCGGATTCGGCGAGACCTTTACGGAATCGCGGGTTGTCGCCATACCGACCGGCGGGGTTTACGTAGCCCCGGCCGGTATTCCGCATTACCTCTGGGCGAAGGACGGCGAAGCGATCTATCAGGAGGCGGGTACGGGTCCGACCGGAGTCACCTTCGTCAAGCCGTAGCCGCGCGAACCAGGTTCCAACACGAGTCATTCCAGCGGTATCAAACACTTGGAATACTCCCGAGCACAGTCATGCACTCCCCATTCACCGATCACTTCGCGCCGGTCACCACTCATTACGCCCGTTTTCGCCCCACTTATCCCGAGGCGCTTTTCGCCTGGCTGGCGACCATCGCCCCCGCGCGAGAACTGGCGTGGGACTGCGCGGCGGGCAGCGGACAAGCCACGCTCGATCTGGCCCGACACTTCGCCCGCGTGATCGCCACCGACGCCAGCCGGGCGCAAATCGACGCGGCGCCGCCTCATCCGAACATCGAATACCGAGTCGCGCCCGCCGAGGCGTCGAGTTTATCCGAAGCAACGGCGGACGTGATTACGGTGGCGCAAGCCCTGCACTGGTTCGACTTGGACCGCTTTTATGGGGAAGCGCGTCGGGTTCTGAAGCCCGATGGAATCCTGGCGGCGTGGACCTATGGCGTACAGACGGTGGACGGGGCTTGTGTCGATGCCTGCGTACAGACCTTCTACCGGGAAACGATGGGGCGCTACTGGCCCCCCGAGCGCCGGCATGTCGAGAGCGGCTACCGGACCTTGCCGTTTCCTTTCCACGAAATCCCGGCGCCGGAATTTCGCATGACCGCGAACTGGATCTTGCCGGAACTGCTCGGCTATTTGCGAAGCTGGTCGGCGACAGGGCGCTACCGTGCCGAACACGGCACGGACCCCGTGGATGGACTGGCGACGGAACTCGCACCGTTGTGGGGCGATCCATCGACCCGGCGCCAAGTGATCTGGCCGCTATCCTTGCGGGTGGGCTGGAACCGAGGGTAGCGAGCAAAAATCCTTGCGCGCCACGGATGATGGAATAGCCCGCGACGGAATGGGACGGTCTTGGCCATCGCGCCACATCGGCATAACAAATCGATTTTGCCGAATATTATTTTCTGACGCGCCATGCCTTCTTTTTTCAACTAATTGATAAAATTCTAGAAAAAAACATAGCTTTTTATAACACTACAGATAGCCGCCAAGAGGATGCTGGCCATGGAACTTTCCTTTCCTCGACCTCTGGTGATGGTGGACACAGCGCTGTTCACCATTCTCGGCGAACGCCTGTGTTTGATCCTGACTCGGCGCAAGGAGCCGCCATTCGAGCGGCAGCTCGCATTGCCTGGCGGCTTCGTGCACATCGATGAGGATGCGGACACGGAAGCCGCGGCCCGAAGGGTGGTTCGCGGCAAGATCGGATTCGACGCGCCCTATCTCGAACAGTTGTTCACCTTTTCCGGGATTACCCGTGACCCCAGAGGCTGGTCGGTCAGCATCGCCTACTACGCGCTAATCCCCGCTGCCCTGCTGGATCGGAGCCAAGTCGCCGAAACCTTTCCGGTGGACACGCTACCCGCGCTGCCATTCGATCACGACTGGATCGTCGCCAAAGCCATCGAACGGCTGCGAAGCAAGGCAACGTATTCATCCTTGCCAGCCTTTCTGCTGTCGGCGGAATTCACCATGAACGAACTGCATCGCATCTACGAACAGACCATCGGCATCCGCCTCGACAAGGCGTCGTTCCGCCACAAGATTCTGGAACAGGGCATCATCGATCCGATCCCAAGCCGGTTTCGGGTCGGCGCGCATCGGCCGGCGCAACTTTACCGGCTGGCAACCCGTGTGCCGACCGCCTTCGAGCGCAAGATTTAGAGGCTGGGACAATCGCGCCCGTCTATACTTGAATCGATTTTCACAGCGAATGCGCTTTCGCACGACTCGACAATCGTCGGAAAGTTGTGAACACCACACGGCAGCGGCCATGAACCCAAACCTGATTCCAAAGGATACCCGCCACCGATTGGCGCACCTGCTCAACAGTACGGCACGCCAGCTTCGCTCGGCGCATGAAGTGGCGGGACAGGCGCACCAGGTCGTGAGCGGCTCTCAGTCCTACGGAGTGGATGGCGTCAATACCGTCGCCGAATTGGAAAAAGAAATCGAAAAGCTGCTTCATCGGATCCAGGCCTGCGTCAGCATCGCGACTCTCACCGCAGAACGGCTGGAATATGTGGTGCCGCGCGACTCCTCCAAGCAAAAATAACGGTAAGCGGGCTAGCCGCCAAGCCGGTGAGGAGATGGTATTTTTCGCCTGCCTCGCGGCTTCTCCCGGCCGAACCGCCGTCGCCGCCTCGATCTCATGAACCTGTTGAATAGCCTCGCCTTGGCCACGCTCGCGGCTTACCAACGTTACCTATCTCCGCGCAAGGGTTATTGCTGCGCCCACCGGGCTCTACACGGCGGGCCTTCCTGTTCGACGTTTGCCCGTCAGACGATCGCCTGCAACGGTTTATGGCCGGCCTTGAGCATGATTCGCAACCGGTTGCGGGCCTGCCGGACAGCGGCGCGGCAGTTGAGCGCCGGCCGGAATCGCGACGACGGAAAACGCAAGAAACACGGTTGCGAAGCGGTGCCCGACTGCCTGCCCGACGCCTGTCCAGACTCCTGCAACGGCGGGAGTTGCCTGCCGGACTCCTGCACCCGGCTTGGCGCCCGAGATTTTCGATCCAATCCGCGATTTCGCCGACCATCGCGGCGTTAGATCGCATTTTCGCTGGTCTTGCCGGTGGTGATGGCCTACCGCCACCACCGGGAAAGCCGCCGCGAAGCCAGTCAGCCACGCGAATATCAACGCCGGACGGGCGGCGCGGTTCGCGCCGTGATTCTCGCGGCTGCCCGCCACGCTCGACGCACTGGTTAGCGACCTTATTTCAGAGTTTCGGAGGAAGCGATTGCCCGATCTCCGAAGTTCCGATGGCGCCGCCAGGCGCCCTCCCCTCGTCATCGTCCAGGCAATGCACCAGACCCAAGGCTTTTTGGATATGGCGGGATGCTTCCTGCAACCGCTCTTCCGGCTGCACGGCCAGGGCGGACGAAGCCAGCACCGCAGCCACGTTTACCAGAAACGAGGACGGCTCCAGCCCGACCTTGCGGGCATAGCCGAGAATGTGGGCACTCGCTTCCTTGGCGCAGGCGGCCACCAGTGCGCTGGCGTGTTGTTCATCTTGAGTCATGGTCATTTCTCCGTTCGCGCTTGAATTCAGACCGATATCGACCTTATCGGCGGTTTTGCCGGATCAAGCATCATGGAAAGAGGCGGGTGACGCTTTGACGAGCGATCCAGCACGAAATGGGCCGATTGGCTATCATTAACATAGGGATGTCGCCAGCTTGCACACGGGTGCGAGCGGCGGAAAATGGAGGGAAAGGGCGTCGGTGCGGCCGATCCCGCATCCGACTCTTGTGCGGCATCGCTCCGGCTCCAGCCGAGGGCGCATGGTAAGGAGAACAATATGAAGCGCATCTATTTTCTGGTTCCAAGCGCCGAATTGGCGAGAATCATCGTGGATGAGCTGTTGCTTGCGCGTATCGAAGAGCGCCACATCCACATTCTGGCCAAGCACGGCACGCCGCTGGAGGATCTGCCCGAAGCCTCGTTGCTGCAAAAGAGCGATTTTATCCCCGCGATGGAGCGGGGCTTGGCGCTCGGCGGCACGGTCGGCACGCTGGCCGGCCTGATCGCTGTCGCGCTGGGACCGGTGAGCCTGGTGGTGGCGGGAGGCGGAGTCGTACTGGCCGGCGGGCTGGCCGGCGCCGGCGTGGGCGCCTGGCTGAGCGGCATGGTAGGACTGAGCGTGGACAATTCCCGGCTGAAACATTTCGAAGCAGCGATCGAGCGCGGCGAACTGCTTATGATGATCGACGTGCCGCGCGACCGGGTGGCGCAAATCACCGAACTGGTATCGACCCACCACCCGGAGGCGCATCCCGAAGGCACGGAACCGACCATCCCCGCGTTTCCATAAGACGGGGACGGATCGCCGGTGGTCGGTCCGACGAGAGCCTCAGCGCGCAATGGGCGAAACGCCGATCAACCAGAGGTGCAACCAGAGGACGAAAGCGACGTAGAGCGCCAAGCCACCGACCACGGCGATCGGATCGTTCGCCTTGGAGGGCGGAGCGCCGGGAACCGGCCGCAGCGCGCGGCGCCGCAACGAGATGCGGTCCACGACCGCCCAAACCAGGAAAGCGCCGAACAGCAGCACATCGGCCAACATGCCGTTGGCCAACAAATGGGCAACGGCCCAGAGCTTGGTGGCCGCCAGCATGGGATGCTTGACGGCGGTCTGGATGCGTCCGGGCAGATAGGCGGCGAGCAGCAACGGAAAGACCGGAACCATCAGCAGCAGAGCCAGATGACGCAACCACACGGGCGGCCAGTAAAGAACCAGCGGATCATGGCGGGCCAACCCGTAACCCCAGACGATCAGCCCGAATCCGATCAGGGCCGCCAGTGAATAGGCCGCCTGCCACGGTCCCTCGTCCAGCCTCGCCGCTTGGCGGTCCCGCCAGGGCTTGTTCACTATCGATAGAGAATGTACGGCAAAAAAGATGATCAACCCGAGTAGCAGTACGCCCATCCGTCCGTCCTCGCTGTATGGTTCAGGGTGACACCGCCCAATTGGGTGTCCGGTCGCTACAGTATCACGCTTGGTGGACCACTGAGTGGTGCAATACCGTTTATGTTCGTTCTAAAACGTTGAATTGAGGTGTAGATATGCACAGAAAATCCAGGTCATGTTGTTTATGGGTCATTCTGTCGATGGCTGCTTTCAATGTTGGCGCCGCGCCGTTGGTGGAGCACCGAGCCAATGCGAACAGAGTGGAATTCAGGACGGATTCCGCTCCGATCGACCTGGCGGCCAACCCAGCCTGCGAGCAGTCCTGTCGGAATGACTACGAGGTCTGCAAAAGGGGTTGCGGCGGTTCGAACGCGAGTTGGTGCCAGACCGCTTGCCGAACCCAATATGGGGTTTGCACGAAGCAATGCCGGTAGTCGGCTATTCTCGGCCGGCATTGCGGGATAAAGTCCACCGAAAGTCGGTAGTTCCCGATAATTTATTACCTATTTGTTTTTAAATATATTTTTCACATCCAACCTTGATTATGCGGAAAAGTCCGTAAAAGCGAGATACCGGGAACTGCCGACCGAACATCTTTGTCGATCGGTCGGTCGGTGTTTACACGGGCCTTACCGCTGTCGGCCAACTTCGGGGCAAGGCCTCGTTGGCGCAAGCGGTGATCCCCGAGTAGGGCATTCAGGCGTTCTTCCACCCGGCAAAACACCGTGATGATAAAGTCTTCGAGCGGCATGGTGGCCTCTCCGTGCGGTTGAGGTGGTTGGTTCCTCTCAGCGTAGCTCGCACCGTCATGCTGCATCAGTCTCCCTATCACTCCCATCTCCCCTCGAAAAGTCGCATATCGCGTTTGTAAACAATTTCTTATCGTAAAAAAACA
>JARSSH010000017.1 GCA_029624815.1 Candidatus Competibacter sp. | reverse complement strand
GCGCGATTGGACTCGAACCAACGACCCCCACCATGTCAAGGTGGTGCTCTAACCAACTGAGCTACGCGCCTGAAGCGATAGGCGCGGAAGAGTAGCGAATGATGGTGGCGTTGGCAAGAGGCGGCGCGCAAAAACTCAACCGGCCCTGCTCTCCGGCAGCCCCAACCCCAACTGCCGAATCCGCTGGATTTCATCCCGCAACTTCGCCGCCTTCTCGAACTCCAGATCGCGGGCGTGGCGATACATCTCCTGTTCCAGTTGCTTGATCTTCTTCATCAGCAACGCCGGGGTTTCGCGAGCATAAGCGGCGGTTTCCTCCGCAACCCTGGCGTATTGCGCCGCCGTCGGCGGTGCGCCGGGATGGGAATAAGCGCCTTCCATGATATCGGCCACCGCCTTCTCGATGCCGCGCGGGGTAATATCGTGCGCCTGGTTATACGTCTGCTGCTTGGTCCGACGCCGTTCGGTTTCGTCCAGCGCCCGCCGCATCGAACCGGTGATCAGGTCGGCGTACAGAATCGCCTTGCCGCGCAGATTACGGGCGGCGCGGCCAACGGTCTGGATCAGCGACCGGTCGGAACGCAGAAAACCCTCCTTGTCGGCGTCGAGAATCGCCACCAGCGACACCTCCGGCAAATCCAATCCTTCCCGCAACAGATTGATGCCCACCAGCACGTCGAACTGGCCCAAGCGCAGATCGCGGATAATCTCGACCCGCTCCACCGTGTCGATGTCGGCGTGCAAATAACGCACCCGCACCCCGTTCTCGGCTAGATACCCGGTCAGATCCTCGGCCATGCGCTTGGTCAGGGTCGTGACCAGCACCCGCTCCTTGAGCTGAACCCGTTCGCGGATCTCGCCCAACAGATCGTCCACCTGATGCAGCGCCGGCCGCACCTCGACCTCGGGGTCCACCAAACCGGTGGGCCGCACCACCTGTTCCACCACCGCCTCGCCGGAGTGCTCTAGCTCGAAGGGGCCGGGCGTGGCGGAAATGAACACGGTCTGACCGCTCAAGCGCTGGAATTCGTCGAAACGCAGCGGCCGGTTGTCCAGCGCCGACGGCAGGCGGAACCCGTAATCGACCAGGGTTTCCTTGCGCGAGCGGTCGCCCTTGTACATCGCGCCCAGTTGCGGCACGGTCACATGGCTTTCGTCGATGAAGATCAGCGCATTCGGCGGCAGGTAATCGAACAAGGTCGGCGGCGGCTCGCCCACCTCGCGGCCGGACAGATGGCGGGAGTAGTTCTCGATGCCGCTGCAATAGCCCAGTTCCAGCATCATTTCGATATCGAAGCGGGTGCGCTGCTCCAAGCGCTGCGCTTCCAGCAGCTTGTTGGCGGCGTGCATCTCCGCCAAGCGTTCGCGCAACTCGTCCTTGACCGCGTCCACCGCCCGCAAAAGCTGCTCGCGCGGGGTGACGTAGTGGGTCTTGGGATAGACGGTATAGCGCGGCGTCTTGCGCAGCACATGCCCGGTCAGCGGATCGAACAGACTGAGCGATTCGATTTCGTCGTCGAACAATTCCACCCGCACCGCTTCCCGATCGGATTCGGCCGGATGGATGTCGATCACCTCGCCCCGCACTCGAAACGCGCCGCGCGCCAGTTCCAGATCGTTGCGGGTGTACTGCAAATCCGCCAGCCGGCGCAGGATGGCGCGCTGGTCGATCCGTTCGCCGCGCACCAGATGCAGCAGCATTTTCATGTACGACTCGGGATCGCCCAAGCCGTAAATCGCCGACACCGTGGCGACGATGACGGTGTCGGACCGCTCCAAAATCGCCTTGGTCGCCGACAGCCGCATCTGTTCGATGTGTTCGTTGATCGAAGCGTCCTTTTCGATATAGGTATCCGACGACGGCACGTAGGCTTCCGGCTGGTAATAGTCGTAATAGGAAACGAAATACTCCACCGCGTTGTCGGGGAAAAACGCCTTCATCTCGCCGTACAGTTGAGCCGCCAGGGTCTTGTTGGGCGCCAGCACCAGCGCCGGGCGCTGCACGGCGGCGATGACGTTGGCGACGGTGTAGGTCTTGCCGCTGCCGGTGACGCCCAGCAGGGTCTGATGCGCCAAGCCGTCACTCAGGCCCGCGACCAGCGCGCGGATGGCCTCCGGTTGGTCGCCGGCGGGCTGGAAGCGGGAATGCAGTTCGAAACGTCTTGGGTTGTGCATGGAGCTTTGGCCGGGGTGGAAATTTTCAGTATCATCCGACAGCAGGTCCAAGCCATGTGTTCAAACCACCCCGAGCAAACAGGAGCCCCCCGTGAGTACCCCCCTTTCCGAACGCGTGCAGCGCATCAAGCCTTCTCCGACCCTGGCGGTGACCGCCAAGGCCAACGAACTGAAGGCCGCCGGC
This sequence comes from Candidatus Competibacter sp., assembly GCA_029624815.1. Classification (GTDB taxonomy): domain Bacteria; phylum Pseudomonadota; class Gammaproteobacteria; order Competibacterales; family Competibacteraceae; genus Competibacter. Next base: position 27,186 of record JARSSH010000017.1, on the reverse strand, counting down.
AAGGATGTGGTCGGTCTGGGCGCCGGCGAACCGGATTTCGACACGCCCGACTTCATCAAGGACGCCGCCATCAAGGCCATCCACGCCGGCTTCACCAAATACACGCCGGTGGACGGCACGGCTAGCTTGAAAAAGGCGATCATCGCCAAGCTCCAGCGCGATAACGACCTGAGCTACGAACCCAAGCAGATTCTGGTGTCCTGCGGCGGCAAGCAGAGCTTCTACAACCTGGCCCAGGCGCTGCTGGACAGCGGCGACGAAGTGATCATCCCCGCGCCATACTGGGTGTCCTATCCCGACATGGTGCTGCTGGCCGACGGCGTGCCGGTGATCGTCGAAGCGAGCATCGAACAGCACTTCAAGATCACCGCCGCGCAACTGGAAGCCGCCATTACCCCGCGCACCAAGCTGCTGGTGATCAACAGCCCCTCCAATCCGACCGGCGTCGCCTACAACGCCGCCGAACTGACCGCATTGGGCGCAGTGCTGCGCCGCCATCCTCAGGTCTATATCGCCACCGACGATATGTATGAGCATATCCAGTGGACGGGGGAACCGTTCCGCAACATCCTCAATGTCTGCCCGGATCTATACGACCGCACCATCGTGCTGAATGGTGTCTCCAAGGTGTATTCGATGACCGGCTGGCGGATCGGCTACTGCGGCGGCCCGAAGGATTTGATCAACGCCATGACCAACATCCAGTCGCAGAGCACCTCCAACCCGACCTCAATTTCCCAAGTGGCGGCGGAAGCGGGACTGAACGGCGATCAATCCTGCGTCGCCATGATGACCCAGGCGTTCAAGGAGCGTCATGACTACGTCTATAAGACGCTGAAGGCGATGGAAGGGGTCGAGGTCGCACCGGCCGACGGCACCTTCTACATCTTCCCGAGCTTCCAGACGGTCATCGAGCGGCTGGGACTGGCCAACGACATCGCCTTCGCGGAACTGCTGCTGAATGAAGGCGGCGTGGCGCTGGTGCCGGGCTCGGCCTTCGGCGCCGAAGGTTGCGCCCGCATCTCGTTCGCGACCAGCATGGACAATCTGGTCAAGGCGCTGGAACGCATCCAGCGCGTCATCGCGCGCTGAAAACCGCGCCATGCCGCCGGTCGCCCGGATTTTCGGGGACCGGCGGTCGCCAAACCCGGCGCGATTCGGCTAAAGTGACCATTCCCGATGGACTGCCTCCGGCACTGGCCGGGGATTTCGCCCGAGATGTCTTGCCCATCATGCGCGACTACCTGATCGCACCTTCGATTCTGTCCGCCGATTTCGCCCGACTCGGCGCGGAAGTGGACGCCGTGCTGGCGGCGGGCGCGGACTGGGTGCATTTCGACGTCATGGACAATCACTACGTCCCCAACCTGACCGTCGGCCCTCTGGTTTGCGAAGCGTTGCGCAAGCACGGGGTCACCGCGCCCATCGACGCGCATCTGATGATCCGGCCGGTGGACCGCATCATCCCCGACTTCGCCCAAGCCGGCGCGACCTACATCACCTTCCATCCGGAAACCAGCGATCATATCGACCGCAGCCTGCAATTGATCCGCGACTGCGGCTGCCGCTCCGGGCTGGTGTTCAATCCCGCCACTCCGCTGGAATACCTGAAATACGTGATGGATAAGGTGGACATGGTGCTGCTGATGTCGGTCAACCCCGGCTTCGGCGGCCAAAGCTTCATCAACGGCACTCTGAAAAAACTGCGCGAGGCCCGGCGGCTGATCGACGACAGCGGTTACCCGATCCGGCTGGAAGTGGACGGCGGCGTCAAGATCGACAACATCCGGCTCATCGCCGAAGCGGGCGCCGACACCTTCGTCGCCGGCTCGGCCATCTTCAACACTCCCGACTATCGGGCCACCCTCGCCGCCCTGCGCGCCGAACTGGCTCGGGCAGACCCCTAACCATGTTTGAGAATATCGCGGCCCTCTTCTTCGATCTCGACGGCACCCTGGTGGACAGCGTCCCTGACCTGACCGCGGCGATCAACGTCATGCTGCGGCAACTGGAGCTGCCGGCGCGCGAGGAAACGCAGGTGCGCGCCTGGGTCGGCAACGGCATGGACAACCTGATCCGCCGCGCCCTGACCGGCGAGATGGACGGCAGCCGGGCCGAACCCGAACTGTTCGCCCGCGCCAAACCGTTGTACCGAGCCGCCTACGCCGACCATATCAGCGTCTACAGCGCGATCTATCCCGGCGTTCGCGAGGGGCTGGCCGAACTGCATACCGCCGGTTGGCCCATGGCCTGCGTCACCAACAAGCCCGCCGAGTTCGCGCGACCGCTGCTGGAACGGCTCGGCATTGGCGAGTTCTTTGCCACCGTGGTCGGCGGCGAATGTATCCCCCAGCCCAAACCGGCCCCGGACGCGCTGTTGTTGTGCGCGGAACGACTCGGCGTGCCGATCGCGCAAGGGCTCATGGTCGGCGATTCGATCAACGACGTGGGCGCCGCCCGTAACGCCGGCTGCCCCATCGTGTGCGTGCCCTACGGCTACAACCACGGCCGCGACATCCGCGACGCCCAGCCGGACGCCGTGATCGACTCCATCGCCGAACTGCCCGCCCTGCTGCGAAAGGCGGCCTGATGCGCCCTCATTCCCTCCCCCGCCCCATGCACCCGAAACCGGCCCCGGATTTTCGATGGCGTCGCCCGGCCTGACGCCTTCGAATTAACCCCGTTTCCCCGTTTCCGTTGCCCGAGGCTGTCTTCATCATGACCCCGAATGAATTTCAACGCCTGGTTGGCGAAGGTTTCAACCGCATTCCGGTCGCCCGCGAAGTGCTGGCCGACCTCGATACTCCGCTCAGCACCTATCTCAAACTGGCCGACGCGCCGTACAGCTACCTGCTGGAATCGGTGCAGGGCGGCGAAAAATGGGGCCGTTATTCGATCATCGGCCTGCCCTGCCGCAAGATCGTCCGGGTGCGCGGCCAGCGAATCACCGTCGAACACGCCGGCGAAATCGTCGAGGCGCTGGAATGCCCCGACCCGCTGGACTGGATTCAGGATTTCCAGAGCCGCTACCGGGTGCCGGCCACCGGCGAGGGTTTGCCGCGCTTCATCGGCGGGCTGGTCGGCTACTTCGGCTACGACACCGTCCGCTACATCGAACCCCGGCTGGCCTGCTGCCCGAATCCCGATCCCTTGGACAACCCGGATATCCTGCTGCTGGTCTCCGAGGATCTGGTGGTGTTCGACAATCTGGCCGGGCGACTGTACCTGATCACCCTGGTGGACCCGGCGGTGGAACGCGCCCTGGTCCGCGCCCGGCAACGCTTGGACGAGTGGGTCGAGAAACTGCGCGCGCCCCGCTCGCTCTACGCCCCGCGCCGTACTGGTCCCGAGATAGACGAGATCGAATTCGTCTCCGGCTTCACCCAGCAGGGCTTTGAACACGCGGTCGAACGAATCAAGGCGTACATCCTGGCCGGCGACTGCATGCAGGTGGTGCCGTCGCAACGGCTGAGCGCGCCGTTCCGGGCCGCGCCGCTCGATCTGTACCGGGCGCTGCGCGGACTGAATCCCTCACCGTACATGTATTTTCTCAACCTGGGCGAGCTGCACATCGTCGGCTCCTCGCCGGAAATCCTGACCCGACTGGAGGACGGGCTGGTGACGGTGCGGCCGATTGCCGGCACCCGCCGCCGCGGCGCCACCGAGGAGCTGGATCGGGCGCTGGAAGCCGAAATGTTGGCCGACCCCAAGGAATTGGCGGAACATCTGATGTTGATCGATCTGGGTCGCAACGACGTCGGCCGGGTCAGCGAGATCGGCAGCATCCGCTTGACCGAGAAGATGGTGGTCGAGCGCTACTCGCACGTCATGCACATCGTCTCCAACGTGACCGGGCGGCTGCGTCCCGAACTGAGCACCATCGACGCGTTGCGCGCCACCTTTCCGGCCGGCACGGTCAGCGGCGCGCCCAAGATCCGGGCGATGGAGATCATCGACGAACTGGAGCCGGTCAAGCGTGGAGTCTACGCCGGGGCGGTCGGCTATCTATCCTGGTCCGGCAACATGGATACCGCCATCGCCATTCGCACCGCCGTGATCAAGGATGGGTTTTTGCACGTTCAGGCCGGCGCCGGCATCGTCGCCGATTCCGTGCCGGAAAATGAGTGGGAAGAGACCATGAACAAAGGCCGCGCCCTGTTCCGAGCGGCGGCGCTGGCGGAGCGGGGGCTGGACGAGCCGAGGGCGGTCGGAGCAAAACCCTGACATCCAGCGGGAAAGGCTGCCACCTTCAATCCTGGTCGCCTTCACCTGCGAGGCGAACGCATCACGCCGCGGCTGGTGTGAGACAACGTGCGCCGCCAAGTCGTGGCGACGGCTCAAGGCCACGTCATCTTCGACGACACGGTGCCGGATAAGAACACTTCCTTTGCCATCGAACCAGTGCGACGCCAGTACAGCGGCCACGCCAAGGCGCTCATCAAAAGCAACGGACCAAGATCAAAGGCTTTCCCAAAGACCACAAGCCGCGCCTGTTCCGGGTTGCGGTGTCTACTACCCACCGCACGGACTGGGTCGTGACCAACGATCCCACTCAGGATTCCACGGAGGCCACTCAACAGGTGTGTGGCTTTCGTTGGAAGATCGAGCAGTTGCGCCGCGAAGGCAAACAGGTTACTGGGCTGGAACGCTGTCAGTGCCGAAAGACGCGCATCAGTCCTATCGGCTGTGCCTTCTTGGTCTGGGTCAGGCTCAAGGAACTGGCCACCCAAACCGGACGTACCGTCTACCAAGCGCAATATGGCTTGCTCGATGAATACCTCATTCAGCAATTCAAGAATCCATCCCTTAAGCCCCCCTCCCCCCTTGCGGGGGAGAGTTGGGGTGGGGAATTGCCCGATTCTCGGGTCGCGAATTCAAGGGGTTGCAATCGAACCTCACCCCCCTCCCTCACCTTCTCCCGCAAGGGGAAGAGGGTTTCCCGTTTTTAATTACGAAAAATCATGCTCTTATGGATATACATAACGGACAGGGTCTGGGTGGAGGGGGATAAACGGTGTCGGTGCTTATCGCGAACAAAACCACAACTTGTTGCCTTCGCTGTCGAGAAAACTCCCCACATGGAAATCGTCATAGGGCTGGACTTCGTCGGCGATGGTGATTCCACGACTACGTAGGGCGTCCTGTGTGGCCAAGGCATCGTCGGTTTCAATGGTAATCCGAGGATTGGGCGTCGCGGTGGGCGTATCCCAATCCGGTTTCAGCATCAAGATCACTTGATCGAGCCACCAGCCGACCTGCTCGGTCCCCTCATGGGCGGGCGACAGCGCCAACTGCTGGCCGTAAAATCGATTGGCGCGATCCAGATCGCCGACCGCCAAAGCAATCACCTTGACGCGTTGAAAACCCAGTGGAGGAAGAAAATCACTCATCGTCATGCCCTCCGGATCGGATAAATCTCTAATGGATTGGGTAGGCGGCGTCGTCAGTGGCACGCCCGATATCAAAGCGCGGCAACGAATTCGCCACGACCGGGGAAACCTGGACCAAAAGCCCGCGGGCAATCGGTTTCTCCCGCCATCCCCCGCGGGGGGCGAGATGTCTCCGATCGCGACCGCGACGGATAGCTTGGGAGCGACACGAGAAATAGCGGATCGATCATCACGGCTTGGCGTAATTCACCATGCCGCTGATGTCGATCACCACCACCGGCTCATCGCCGACCACCCAGGCATCGTGGCCAGGCGGCAGAAGGGAAACATCCCCCGGCCCGAACTCCCGTTCGCTGCCGTCGTCCATGCGCACGCCGATCCGACCGGAAACATGATACTGGAGGTGGGGAGCTTCACAGCTTGCGGTGTTCACCAAGGGCTTCACGCAGGTGGACCACTTCCACCCTGGCTGGAGGATCGCCCGACCAAAGACGACACCGCCCAGTTCGACCAGCCTCAACTCGCCTCGATCGAAGGTTCTCGTTTCATCCGGCTGGGAAAAATTCTTCTGCTGCATTTGCGCCATGATTTTTCTCCTTCGCGAGAAATAGGGCAACGCACGGGGCAGGCAAGCACGGCTTGGCTGTCTCTACCCGATGGAACGGCCGAGGAATGACGAAATTGGCCGTGCCTAAAGTAATAGCACAAAAACCAAGCAATTAACTCAACATTTCAAAGACAGGACAAGATATTTTCATGCCTGGCATTGGACCTTGGGAGGGGGGTCGAAAATTCATTTCGCCATGGCGCGCCCGCGCACCGTCGCCAAATAAATCCCGACCGCGATCAAACCGATGCCGGCGGCGTGAAAAGCGTACAACCGCTCGCCCAGAAAAATCATCGACAACACCGCGCCGAAGGCCGGCATCAGATGCAGGAATTGCCCGGTGCGGTTGGCGCCCAGTTCCGCCACCGCCCGGTTCCAGAAGATATAGGCAAGAATCGAGGGGAACAGCGCCAGATAGCCAATGCTGGCCACGGTTGCGGCATTCACGGCGACCAAGCGCTCGTGCGCCAGATCCCAGCCGTACAACGGCATCAGGATGACCACGCCGATCGCCATGGTCGCGGCCTGAAAATTCAGCGGCTGGAGTTCCGCCGGCCGCCAGCGCAGACAAACCGAATACAGCGCCCAACTGGCCACCGCCGCCAGAATCCACAGATCGCCGGCATTGACCCGCCACGCCAGCAGCGCTCGAAGGTCGCCGCGGGCGACGATTACCAGCACCCCCGCCAGCGACACCAGAATCCCCAGCGCTTGCCAGCCGGTCACGGTCTGGCGCAGCAACAGGAAGGACAGCGCCACGATCAGCACCGGCGTCACCGACAGCATGATGACGGCATTGGTGGCGGTGGTGGATTGGAGACCGATGTAAACGAAGGTGTTGAAATTGACCACGCCGAGCACGCCGAGCAACAGCAGAATCGGCCCATGGCGACGCAGCAGCGACCTCTGTTCCCACAACGCGGTCCAGACGAACGGCAACAGGATCGCCAACGCCACCGCCCAGCGCCAGAACGACAGGGTGAACGGCGAAAACACGGTATGCACCGCCCGGCCCAGCACGAAATTGCCGGACCAGAACAGCGTGGTCAGCACCAGAAGCAGATAAGGCGAGGGACGGCAGGCAATCAACGACTTAAACATATTGGAAGCATTATGATTCTTCTGGCTCGCGGATTGGCGGACGATCACGCCAGACAGCGATGAATTGTTCGGGGGTCATTGTGCGTTCGCGGCGGTTATTTTACTTTTGCCGAGCTGGTTCGCCTTCGCATGTTTCAAACCGGCAAACCCAATCATACGCAACTTTCGGATGTACCGATGCCCCAATTCATGCAACACGCCCAGCCGCCATGGACCCCGGCAAGCTGGCGCAACAAGCCGGCGGCGCAACTGCCGGATTACGACGACCCGGCAGCGCTGGCCGAGGTCGAGGAACGGCTAACTCACTCGCTACCGCTGGTGTTCGCCGGCGAGATCGACACCTTGCGCCAGCAACTGGCCGAAGTGGCCGCCGGCCGGGCCTTTCTGCTGCAAGGCGGCGACTGCGCCGAGAGCTTCGCCGACTTTCACGACCGCGCCATCACCGACACCTTCCGGGTGCTGCTGCAAATGGCGGTGGTTTTGACCTTCGCCGCCGCCTGCCCGGTGGTCAAGGTCGGACGGATGGCGGGCCAATTCGCCAAGCCGCGCAGCGCCCCCACCGAAACCCGCGACGGAGTCAGCCTGCCCAGCTACCGGGGCGACATCGTCAACGGTCTCGATTTCACCCCCGAAGCGCGCCGGCCCGACCCGCGCCGGCAACTGCGCGCCTACTCGCAATCGGCGGCGACCCTGAACCTGCTGCGGGCGCTGGCGCAGGGCGGTTTCGCCGATCTGCACCGGGTCCAGCAATGGAATCTGGATTTCCTGCGCGCCAGCCCCCAGGGCGCGCGCTACCGCGATCTGGCCGGCCGCATCAGCGAGACGCTGGCGTTCATACGCGCCTGCGGCCTGGATGCCGCCACCGACCCGCAAGTGCGGCAGGTGCGGTTCTACACTTCGCACGAGGCGCTGCTGCTGGGCTACGAACAGGCGCTGACCCGGCGCGAACCACCAACCGGAGAGTGGTACGACGGTTCGGCGCATTTGCTGTGGATCGGCGAGCGCACCCGGCAACTGAACGGCGCCCACATCGAATTCGCCCGCGGCATCGCCAACCCGCTGGGTCTCAAGCTGGGCCCGACCGCCGACCCCGATACCCTGCTGCGCCTGCTGGACGTGCTGAATCCCGACGACCGGCCGGGTCGCCTGACCCTGATCAGCCGCATGGGCGCGGACCGGATCGACACCGCCCTGCCACCGCTGATCCGCGCGGTCCAGCGCGAGGGGCGGCATGTGGTCTGGTCCTGCGATCCGATGCACGGCAACACCATCGAATCCGCCGCCGGCTACAAGACCCGGCCCTTTACCCGCGTCCTCGACGAGGTACAGCGTTTCTTCGCCATCCACCGCGCCGAGGGCAGCTATCCTGGCGGGATGCATTTCGAACTGACCGGTCAGGATGTGACCGAATGTCTGGGCGGCGCCCAAGCCATTACCGAACAGGGCCTGGCCGATCGCTATCACACCCAATGCGATCCGCGCCTGAACGCTTCGCAGAGTCTGGAACTGGCGTTCCTGATCGCCGAAACGCTCAAGGATTACCGCCAAGCCGCCACGCGGAACGAATGACAATGACCGAATCACTCCGCCTGCTGCTGGTGATGCAGACCGCCGACGGCGGCGCCGGCCGCTGTGGCCGCAAGCTGCGGGAACGCGGCTACCAGACCGATTATTGCTACCCGCAATCCGGCCAGCCACTGCCGGCCGGCATGGACGGCTACGCCGGCGCGGTGGTGTTCGGCGGACCGATGAGCGCCAACGACGATGGCAAGCTGCCGGGCATCCGGGCGCAACTGGAGTGGATTCCCACCGCGCTGGCGTCCGGCCGGCCATTTCTGGGCATTTGCCTGGGCGCGCAACTGCTGGCGCGGGCGCTGGGAGCAACGGTCAAGCCGCATCCGGCCGGATTGGCGGAAATCGGTTATTTCCCGGTGCGGCCCACCGCCGCCGGCCAAGCTCTGTTCGCATCCCCGCTGCACGTCTATCACTGGCACCACGAAGGTTTCGAGCTGCCGGCCGGCGCCGAATTGCTGGCCGTCGGCGAACGCTTCCCGCATCAAGCCTACCGCTACGGCGCCCACGCTTTCGGGGTGCAATTTCACCCGGAGGTGAACCGGAAAATTCTGGACGCGTGGCTGGTGGAGGGGGCGAAGGAACTCGCCGCGCCCGGCGCGCAGCCCGCCACCGAGCAGCGCGGCCACCACGCCCGCCACGACGCGGCGCTGGACCGCTGGTGTGAAGATTTCCTGGACGGGTGGCTGCGAACCGGTGGCACGGCGGAGTAGCGTAGAGAAAACCCACCGTTCCACATCTCCTTAAACCTGGCCCACGAGGATTCAACCATGCCGCTCAAGAATTCGGCCTCCCAGTACGGCGCGGTGACCCGCTTCCTGCATTGGGCGGTATTCCTGCTGTTCGTCTGGCAGTATCTCAGCGCCAACATCATGACGCGCCTCGGGCGGGACAGCGTGCTGTTCGGCCTGAACCCGAACGACTATTACAATTGGCACAAATCCATCGGGCTGGTGCTGCTGGCGCTGGCGCTGGCGCGATGGGTCTGGCGCAAGACCACGCCCCTACCGGACTGGGCGCCCACCCTGTCGCCGGCCGAGCAGGCGATCTCCCACCGCAACGAAACGCTGCTGTACGCCTGCATGTTTCTGCTGCCGGTCAGCGGCTATCTGTTCGTGATGGCCGGCGGCTACGGCATTAAGCTGTTCGGTGTTTATCCGCTACCCGACCCCATCGGCAAACAGGCGTGGCTCGCGGCGCTGGCGCGGCTGCTTCACATTCTCGTCGGCTACGCCGCGGTGGTCTTCATCGCCTGGCACGTCGGCCTCGGCCTCAAGCACCACCTGTTCGAGCGCGACCGTTTTCTGTACCGGATGCTACCGTTCAGACGGCAATAACCGGAGGGCTGCTGGGCATATAATGGTCCGAAAGGGAAATACGGGAGGCCGCCATGCTCAGACCGCTCATCCCCGATGGCGAGGCGCTGCGTCGGGCGTTTCTCTGGATCGCCGATCAGGGGGGACATTGCACGCTGAAGACCGTCGAACAGGCCAGTCTGCTGTTCGATCTGACCCCGCGCGACGAGGAATTCCTGCTGCGGCAGTTCGTCCACCATCGCGGAGCCAGCAGCGACGCCCCCGATTCAAGGCAGTAACGGATTCCTGAGCCGCCGGGCAAAGCCGACCAGCATGGCGGCGGTCGCTCCCCAGATGAAGCGATTTTGGTACGGAATGACGTAGTAGCGCCGCTGCTGGCCCTTGTAGTACATGCCGCGATACTCGTGATGGCGGGGATCGAGCACGAACTTCAGCGGCACCTCGAACGCCTCGGCGACCTCGAACGCATCCAGCGTCAACTCGAACGGCGGCTCGACGAAGCCCACCACCGGCGTCACCAGGAACCCGGTCACGGTCTGGTACAGATCGAGAAAGCCGGCGATCTCCCGGACATGCCGGCGGTGCAAGCCGATTTCTTCTTCCGCCTCGCGCAGCGCGGTCTCCACCGGACCGCGGTCATGGTCCTCGGCGCGGCCGCCGGGAAAACTGATCTGTCCGGCATGATGCTCCAGATGCGCCGTGCGTTGGGTCAGCAGCACGGTGAACCCCTCCGGCCGCTCCACCAGCGGCACCAGCACCGCCGCCGGCATCAAGGCCCGTTCCTCGCGCTCCAGCCCCGCCACCGCGTGATCGCCGGTAATCGTATCCAGTTGATGAGTCGGGTGCAGACAGCGGCGAATTCGGTCGCGCAGTTCCGAAACGTTCACCCTACCCACCCCCTACCGCCACCCCGAACAGCCGACCATAATTGGCGGTGGTGACCGTCGCCACCTGCTCCAGCGATTCGCCGCGCAAGGTCGCCACGAACTCCGCCACATGGCGGACCCAGGCCGGCTGGTTGGGTTTGCCCCGATGCGGGACCGGCGCCAGATAGGGTGAATCGGTTTCCACCAAGAGCCGGTCGGCGGGCAAGCGCCGGGCCACGTCCTGAATCTGTTTGGCATTCTTGAAAGTGACGATGCCGGAAAACGAGACGTAAAAGTTCAAGGCCAGCGCCCGCTCCGCCATCGCCCAGTCCTCGGTGAAACAATGCAGCACCCCGCCGACCTCGGCCGCGCCCTCTTCCTCCAGAATGCGCAGGGTATCGGCGCGGGCGTCGCGGGTATGCACGATCAACGGCTTGCCCAGATCCCGGGCGGCGGCGACGTGCACGCGGAACCAGTCCCGCTGGCGGTCGGCGCGGTCGGCTCCGTAGTAGTAATCCAGCCCGGTCTCGCCGATGGCCACCACTCGCGGCTCGCGACCCAAGGCCGTCAATTCCGTCACCGTCGGCGGACGGGCGCCGTCCTCGCTGGGGTGCACGCCCACCGACAGCGCAATGCACGGATAGGGTTCGGTCAACCGGGCCAGCGCCGGCCAGCCCTCCAGATCGGTCGCCACGCTCAGCAGGCGGGTCACGCCGTGCGCCGCGGCGGTCTCCAGCACGCCGGTCAGGCCGCCGAAACGCCCCAGATCGAGCCGGTCCAGATGGCAGTGGGAATCGATCAGCATCGTCCGCGGCGCGCCTACATGGTGTTGGTCATGTGCTCGGCGCGGGTGTAACCGGCCAGCAGCGCTTCGACCTTTTTTCGCAGGTTGGCGCCCTCCGCTCCGCCGAACTGAACGCCGGCCCCCATCTGTCGGCCGCCCGGCGTGGTCTGGTAATTGATCCAAACCACCTTGCCGGTGATGGCAAAGCGTTCCGGATCGTCCAGCAGGGTCAGCAGCAGAAACACCTCGTCACCCAGCTCGAAGGATTTCTCGGTCGGGATAAAGATCCCTCCCCCGCTAACAAAAGGCATGTAGCTGGCGTGCAACATCGCCTTGTCCTTGATGGCGAGGGAAATGACGCCTTGTCGTGGACCCGCCATATCGTTCGGCCTCCGGTAAAACGCGTCGGCAAGACGCCAATATGATTTCAGCGATCCGCGCCGCCAGCGAGAAATACTTCCAGCAGCAGTTGCGCGTTGGCTTGCGTGGTCGTGCATAAAGTATATAACTGGATCGCCTCGTCCAACCGCTCGAACAGGATGCGCGGTGAGTGTCGGTCGGCCCAGCGCCGTAACATGTCACTTAAATCGGCATTGTTCAGACGCGGCGGCTCGGGATTCATCTTAAGCCGAACCAGATCGGTATGCCAACCGATCAGCCAGCGCAGATTTTCGATCAGGTTCTCCTTCATCCAACTTTCCACGGCCCGCATCGGGTCGGCTCGGCCGACCGATACCTGTTCATAGCTCTCGGCCAGCTCCCGGCGTCGGCGCCAGTGTCCTTCGCCGGCATGGGCCAGCGCCGCCAGCGGGGCGCCACCGGCCCAATCGAGCAGCGCTTGCGGATCGATGCCCTCCTTCGCTCGCGCGGCCAGCCAGGGAACGGCCAGCGCCGATGGCGGCGGCCCGAAGCTCAGCCGCTGACAGCGGCTGCGCACGGTAGCCGGCAAGCGCGTCGGCCAAGCGGTCACCAACAGCAGCAGACAGGCGCCCGGCGGTTCCTCCAGCGTCTTCAGCAGGCTGTTGGCGGCATTGCCGTTGAGGCGGTCCGCCGGTTCCAGCAGGGCGATTTTGTAACCGCCGCACTGCGCGGTATAACCAAGAAAAACGCACAGCTCGCGCACTTGATCGACCTTGATGACCTTGCTCTCTTCAAGCGGTCGCAGCGAACTGCAATCGGGATGACTGCCCGCCTGAAACAGCCGGCAGCTCCGGCATTGACCGCAGGATTCTCCATCGGCGGCGGGTGCTTCGCACAACAGCGCCCGCGCCAGCCGGCGGGCGAACAAAAACTTGCCCAGCCCGGGCGGACCGGCCAGCAGCAGCGCGTGCGGCAGACGCCCGACACTGCGTCGTTGCTGGATTTGCCGCCACTGCTCATGATGCCAGGGGAGGCGCGAGTCCATCAGTCGCGCTCCAGCCACTCGGCCAGCACGGTTTCCACTTCGGTCCGCACGATCTCGATCGGCCGGCTGGCGTCCACGATCCGGCAACGGCCGGGATCGTGGGAGGCCCGCTTCAGGTACACCGCCCGAGCCCGTTCGAAAAATTCCACCTCTTCCCGCTCGAAGCGATCCGCCGGGCCGCGCTTTCCAGCCCGCGTTAACCCCGTCGGAACCGGCAAATCGAGCAACAGGGTCAGATCGGGACGCAATGTGCCCTGCACCCATTCCTCCAGCACCGCGATTCGCTCCAGGGACAGGCCGCGACCGCCACCCTGATAGGCGTAAGTCGCGTCGGTAAAACGATCGCATAGCACCCAGCAACCGGCGGCCAAGGCCGGCCGAATCACTTGTTCCACATGCTCGGCGCGGGCGGCGAACATCAGCAGCGTCTCCGCCGTCAGCGTCATGCCCCCATGACGATGCCCAAGCAGCAGGGCGCGAATTTCCTCGCCCAGCGGCGTGCCGCCCGGCTCCCGAGTCGCCATCACCCGGCAACCTCTCCGCTCCAGATACGCGCGCATGAATGCGATTTGGGTGGTTTTACCGGCGCCCTCGCCGCCATCGACCGTCACAAATCGGCCGAGCATTTCATTTCTCCCGTAACTGATGGCGTCTAACCGCCCGGTTGTGCTCATCCAGCGTTTTGGAAAACACATGGCCACCCCGGCCGTCGGCGACAAAGTACAGTGCGTCGCCATCCGTCGGATGGACGGCGGCGGCCAGCGCATCCGCCCCCGGCAGGGCGATCGGCGTCGGCGGCAAGCCCTTGCGAGTATAGGTGTTGTAAGGCGTATCGGTGACCAGATCGTGGCGACGAAGATCGCCGTCGAATGCCGCGCCTAAACCGTAAATCACCGTCGGATCGGTCTGTAGCAACATCCCCTCGCGCAGACGCCGCGCGAACACCCCGGCGATGGCGGGCCGCTCCGCCGCCAGTCCGGTTTCCTTTTCGACGATCGATGCCAGAATCAGCGCCTGATACGGGGTGTCCAGCGGCAGATCGGCGGCGCGCTGGCTCCAGGCCCGCGTCAAGCGCTGCTCCATCGCCGCCAGCGCCCGCCGCAGAAATGCCTCGTCGGTGAAGCCGGCGGGGAAATGATAGGTATCCGGGAAAAACCAGCCTTCGGGATGCTGTCCCGCTCGATCCAGCCGCGCCATGATCTCGGCGTCGCTCGCGTCCCGCAGGGTCTGCCCGATTTTGGGATGCGCCGCCAGCGCCTGTCGCAACTGCTGGAACGTCCAACCCTCGACCACCGTCAGCGGATATTGAATCACCCGGCCGGCCGCGATTCGTTCGAGCAAATCGCGCGGGGTCGTACTGGGCGCGAGGGCGTATTCGCCAGCCTTGAGGCGGGGCGCCAGGCCGTTGAGCCGGGCGTGGATTTCCAGATAGAACGTCGAGTGCGACAGGCTCAGTTGCCGCCGCAACTCCCGGGCAATCGCGCCGACCCCCATCCCCGGCTTGACCTCCAGCACCAGACCGCCGACGGGCGCGTCGAGAGGGGTGTCGAGAAACCGGCGATAATCGGCGTGAACCCCATACAGCACCGCGCCGACAACCAGCGCCAGCGCCGCCAAAACCAACAGCGGGAGACGAAGCCGCGCGGGAAAACGCATTCCTTACGAAAACTGCAAACCGATCGACGGGAGCATCACGGCCGGGTCGCGGTCAATCCAGCGCGCGGAACACCACCGTGCCGTTGGTGCCGCCAAAGCCAAAGGAATTGGACAGCGTCACCCGGATCCGTCGTTCCTGCGTCTGGTGCGGGACGTAGTTCAAATCGCAGCCTGGCTCCGGTTCGTCCAGGTTGATGGTGGGCGGCGCCGCCTGATCGCGGATGGCCAGCACCGAGAAAATCGCTTCCACTCCACCGGCGGCGCCCAGCATGTGGCCCGTCATCGATTTGGTCGAACTCATCGCCAACCGGTAGGCATGATCGCCAAACACCGCCTTGGCGGCGTCGCTCTCAATCTTGTCGCCGGCTGGCGTGGAAGTGCCGTGGGCATTGATGTAATCCACGGCTTCTGGAGCGATTTCCGCATCGCGCAGGGCGTTGATCATCGCCCGCCGGGCGCCGTCGCCGTCAGGCGGCGGCAGGGTCATGTGATAAGCATCGCCGCTCATGCCAAAGCCGATCAGCTCGGCGTAAATACGCGCGCCGCGCTGCCTGGCGTGTTCGTACTCCTCCAGCACCACCACTCCGGCGCCGTCGCTCAATACAAAACCGTCGCGGTCTTTATCCCACGGCCGACTGGCCTTCTCCGGCTCGTCGTTGCGCATCGACAGCGCACGCGCGGCCGCGAACCCGCACAAACCAGTGGGCGTGGTCGCCATCTCCGCGCCGCCGGCCAGCATCACGTCGGCATCGCCGTAGGCGATCAACCGTCCGGCCAAGCCGATGCTGTGGGTACCGGTGGTGCAGGCGGTCACCACCGCCAGATTCGGGCCCTTGATCCCGTACATGACGGACAGGTTGCCCGATACCATGTTGATGATGCTGCGCGGCACGAAAAACGGCGTCAGCCGGCGCGGGCCGCCTTTCAGGAAAGCCGAATGGCCTTCCTCGATGCCCGGCAGGCCACCGATGCCGGAACCGATGTAGGTGCCAATCCGCTCGGCGTTGGCCTCGGTGATCTCCAGCCCGGAATCCTGAAGCGCCTGCACCGCCGCGCCGATGCCGTAATGAATGAAGAAATCCATCTTCTTGGCTTCCTTCGGACTCAGGTACCGCTCGACCTGAAAATCCTTCACCGATCCACCGATGCGTACCGGAAAATGGCTGGCATCGAAGGCGGTGACCGATCCGATCCCGCTGCGGCCCGCCAGAATGTTGGCCCAGGCGGTTTCCACAGTGCTGCCGATCGGGGACACGATGCCCATGCCCGTTACTACCACTCGCCGCTTAGCCACAAAGCTACCCTCTTGTACGCTGCGCCGAACAAAACAAAACCGCGGAACCCGGCGGGGGCTGCCGCGGCGATGGGTTTTGATCGGTACGGGACTGACACCGTCAACCGTTATGGGACACGATATAGTCGATGGCTTGTTGCACCGTGGTGATTTTTTCAGCGTCCTCGTCGGGAATTTCCAGCTCGAACTCCTCCTCAAGCGCCATGACCAGTTCCACGGTATCCAGGGAATCGGCGCCCAGGTCTTCCACGAAAGAAGCTTCGTTGGTGACCTGTTCTTCCTTCACTCCCAACTGCTCGATGATGATTTTCTTGACGCGGGCTTCAATGTTGCTGATGTCAGTCATGATGGTTTTCTTCCTCGTTGTGAACCCAGACAACCACGGCACTGCCGCAGGGTATTGTATGGAAAATCCCGGCGTGGATGCCATTCATTCCGGCCACCCGTACCGTCAGGCCATGAACATGCCGCCGTTGACGTGCAGGGTCGCTCCCGTGACATAGTCCGCGTCCGCCGATGCCAGAAACGCCACCACATTGGCGACGTCCCGCGGCTCGCCCGGCCGTTGCAGCGGAATCGACTCCACCAAGGCCCGACGCTGCGCCTCCGGCAACGCACGGGTCATGTCGGTATCGATCAAGCCCGGCGCCACGGCGTTGACGGTAATGTTACGGGAGCCGACCTCGCGCGCCAGCGACTTGGTGAAACCAATGATACCCGCTTTAGCCGCGGCGTAATTGGCCTGCCCGGCGCTACCGGTGGCGCCGACCACCGAGGTGATGCTGATGATGCGCCCGCGCTGGGCCTTCATCATCCCCCGCAACACCGCCTTGCTCAGCCGGTAAACCGAAGTCAGATCGGTATCGAGAACGCTCGCCCATTCCTCTTCCTTCATCCGCAGCAACAGGTTGTCGCGCGTGATGCCGGCATTGTTGACCAGAATGGTCGGCGTGCCGAATGCCTCGGCCACCGTCTTGAGCGCCGCGTCCACGGCCGCGGGATCGGTGACGTCCAGACGCAGGCCGAGTCCCTCGATGTCAAGATCGCGTAAGCTTTGACCAATCGCTTCGGCGCCGGCCTGCGTGGTCGCGGTGCCGATCACGGTCGCGCCACGCCGTCCCAGTTCGTGGGCGACGGCTTGGCCGATGCCTCGGCTGGCGCCGGTCACCAGTACGATTTCGCCATCCAGCGTCGTCATCGTAAACCCTCCTTCGCGTTCAATACTTCAGCAGGACCGCGCCCCAGGTGAACCCGCCGCCGAAACCTTCCAGCAGCAGGATATCGTCGCGCTGGATGCGGCCATCGCGCACCGCCACGTCCAGCGCCAGCGGCACCGAGGCCGCCGAGGTATTGCCGTGCAGGCGCACGCAATCCACCATTCGCTCTTCAGGCAGGCCCAGCCGCTTGGCGGTGGCCGCCAGGATACGGCGATTGGCCTGATGCGGGATCAGCCAGTTCACGTCGGCGGCCGTCATGCCATTGGCGGTCAAAATTTGTTCGGCGATCTCCTTAAGGGTATGAACCGCCACCTTAAAGACCTCACTGCCGCGCATCTCCACGAAGGCAGCATTTTGGCGAGTCCGGTCGTAACCGCTGGACACGCCGGCCGGCACCCACAACAGTTCCTTATAGCGGCCGTCGGCGTGTAGCCGGCTGTCGATGATCCCTGGCTCGTCCGCCGCCTCCAGCACCACCGCGCCGGCGCCGTCGCCGAACAGGATGCAGGTGCCGCGATCCTGCCAGTCGACGATGCGCGTGAAGGTATCCGCTCCCACCACCAGCGCCCGTCGCGTCGCGCCGGTGGCGATAAAGCGCCGGGCGATGTCCATAGCGTAAACGAAGCCGGTGCAAACCGCCTGCACATCGAAGGCGGGGCCACCGTGGCAACCCAATCGATGCTGTAACTGGGTGGCGACGCTGGGAAATACATGATCGGGCGTGGTGGTGCCCAGCACGATCAGATCGATATCACGCGCCTCGATGCCGGCGGCTTCCAGTGCGCGGCGGGAAGCGTGCTCGGCCAAGTCGCAGGTGGTTTCTCCAGGGGCGGCGACATGGCGTTCCTCGACGCCGGTCCGCTCGACGATCCAGTCGGCCGTGGTCTCGATCATCCGTTCGAGATCGGCGTTGGTCAGCACCTTTTCGGGCAGGTAGCCACCGGTTCCGATGATTCTGGCGTGGTTCAAAGCGCTTGCCTCGCGGCGTGAAGGACAGCCAGATGGGCATCGATGCGCCGCGGTACCGCCTGCTCGACTTCCAGCATGGCCACCTGGATGGCGTTGGCGAACGCCAGCGCGTCGGCGCCACCGTGGCTCTTGATCACGATCCCCTGCAAGCCGAGCAGACTGGCGCCGTTGTAGCGGCGGGGATCGATCCGGCGGCGGAACGCGCGCAGCACCGGCAGGGCGACCAGCCCGGCCAACCGGGTCAGCAGATTCCGTTTGAATTCCTGCGTCATGTAATGGCGGATCAATCGGGCCACGCCCTCGCTGCTCTTGAGCGCGATGTTGCCGACGAAGCCATCGCAGACCACCACGTCCACATTTTCCAGATAGACACCGTCGCCTTCCACGAATCCGATGTAGTTGAGGTCGCTGGCCGCCAGCAACCGGGCGGCTTCCCTGACCTGCTCGTTGCCCTTGATGTCTTCCTCGCCGATATTCAGCAGCGCGACGCGCGGTCGTTCGATGCCGTTGACGGTCGCCAGCACCGAGCCCATCACCGCGAATTGCAGCAGGTGCTCGGCCTTGCTGTCGACGTTGGCGCCCAAATCGAGCATCCGGGTCTGGCCGCGCACGGTTGGCAGTGGGGTGCAGATGGCGGGGCGGTCGATGCCGGGCAGGGTTTTGAGCACGAAGCGGGCGGTCGCCATCAGCGCGCCCGTATTGCCGGCGCTGACGCAGGCGTCGGCTTCACCCTGCTTAACCAGGTTGATCGCCACCCGCATCGAGGAATCCTTTTTGACCCGCAGGGCCTGGGCCGGCGACTCGCTCATGCTCACCAGTTGCGAGGCATGACGGATGGCGATCCGAGGATGCCCCCCGGCCCTAAGCAGAGCGGCCGATAGCACATCCTCCTGTCCGACCAGGATCAGGCGCAGCGAATCGTCGGCGGTTTCGAGCACGCGCAGGGCGGCGGGCACCACCATGTCGGGACCGATATCGCCGCCCATGCCATCCAGGGCAATGGTGAGCGGTTTGGTCATGAGCCAGGCAAGGCGGCGGAGGGATCCGGAACGCGGGACGGCACGGCGACTATACTTCTTCGCTATCGACCGCGACGGGTTCGCTGATGACCTTGCGGCCACGATAAAAACCCTGTGGCGTGATGTGATGGCGACGATGCAGTTCGCCGGAGGTGCGATCCGTCGATAGCGTGGCCGCGGTCAGTGCGTCGTGAGCGCGGCGCATACCACGCTTGGAGGGACTTTTACGGGATTTTTGTACGGCCATGACTCAATTATTCCTCTTGAAATCTTGCAACAGGGACGCTAGCGCCGCGAAAGCCCGAGGTTGCCCGGCATCCAGCGCCGGTTCACTGGGCGGCGCATAACGACCGGCAGCCTCGCATTCGCACGCATCCCGATGGCGGGGAATCTGCGGCAAAGCCAGCAACAGTTCGTCTTCCACCAGATCGGCGACGGCGAGGTCGGCGCCAGCGGCCAGCAGCGGCTCACGCTGTTCGGGCAAGCGGGCCGCTTCGGCCTCGGCGCGCACCAGCGCCAAGCTGACCGCAACCTTCAACGACAGCCGCAGCGGACCCAGGCAACGCTGGCAAATCAGTTCGACTTCGGTTTGCAACGAACCCTCGACAAACCGCAGCCCTTGTTCGTCGATTCCCGCCGCCAACGCCACGCTGACCGCGCCATCGGCATGTTCGAGCAAAGCGGCCAACCGCGGCAGCGCCGCCAGCTTCAACTCGCCATCCAGCCGCCCGCTCTCGGCGGCCAGTTGCCAAGGGTCGATCCGATCAGGAAGCGTTGGGATTTGCATAAGGCGCGGAATAATATAGGCCGGCTTGATTTCTGTCAAAACAAAGCCGGATTCCGCATAATTACCCGGATTTCCAAACCATTCGCCACACTGCCGCCATGCTCGAAACCCTGCCCGATGGCCGTCGTCTGATACTCGCCTCCACTTCGCCGTTCCGGCGCGAACTGCTGACGCGGCTGCAACTGCCGTTCGCCGTTCGAGCGCCGGACACCGACGAAACCCGCCAGTCCGGCGAACCGGCGGTGACACTGACGGCGCGGCTTGCGGAAACAAAAGCGCGCGCGATCGCCCGGAGCGCGACGGCGGCGCTGGTAATCGGTTCGGACCAAGCGGCGGAACTGGATGGCGAGGTGATCGGCAAGCCTGGCGACCACTTGCGGGCGACGGATCAATTGCGGCGGGCATCGGGACGAACGGTCACTTTTTTCACCGGGCTCTGCCTGCTGGATAGCGCCAGCAGCCGATGCCAGGTGGCGGTCGAACCGTTCCGGGTTGTGTTCCGGACGCTGACAGCGGAAATGATCGAGGGCTACCTGCGGCGCGAGCAGCCCTACAACTGCGCGGGCAGCTTTAAATCGGAGGGACTGGGCGCCGCCCTGTTCGAACGGCTGGAGGGTGACGACCCCACCAGCCTGATCGGCCTGCCGCTGATCCGGCTTACCCGGATGTTGGAGACGGCGGGCGTGGCGGTGCTGTGAGCGCCGGCATTCACGTTTCGGGCAATCCAATTCCTTCGTGCCGGACCGCCGACCGCTGCCACGAACCGGTCAGCCACAGAGCCAGCCCGATGACCGCGACCGGATAGACCACCGACAAGCGATAGAGATTTTCCAGGGACAACCATTCCCGCAACGGACCGACCGCGAACGACCCCAACCCCACACCCACCATCAGCGCGGCGATTAGCATCGACGATACCCAGGCCACATGTTCGGGAAACCACTCGGAAGCCAAGGTAATGGTCAGTGGGAAAAAAGCCGAGCACGCCAGTCCCGCCAGCGCGAACAGTCCCAGACCCAACGCCGGCGTGGACGCACCGGGCAGCAGCAGAAAGGCCGCGATCATCAGCGTCGGCAACGCCAGCCAGATCGTCAGCGGCGCGATCCGAATCACCAGCAGCGCCACCAGCAAGCGACCGGCCACCATCGCCCCCCAGAACACCGATAGGGCCAGCGCCGCCACACCCGCCGGCAACATCTTGGCCTCGCGCAGGTAGATCACCGCCCAATTGCCGAAAACGCCCTCGGCGAAGGCGTACAGCACAGCGATCGCGGCGAAGATCCAGAATGCCCCGGAGGTTAGCGGCGGATTCGCATCGACGCGACGCTCCAAGTCATTTCCGACCGCTTGCGGCAGGCGAACGGTTGCGGCGGTCAGCGCCAGAAACACGCTCAGACCCAGCAGCGACAGCGGAAATCCAATCCACCAGCCGGCCCGGCCGAAACCATCGGCCAGCAGTGGCCCCACCATCAAGCCAAGTCCCAACAGAGTATGCAGGGCCACCACGGCGGCCGGCGCGCGTCGTGGAAAGAATCGGGGCGGATAGCCGTTCAGCGGCGCGCCGCCCAGCCCGAAACTCCATCCCAGCAACGCCGTGCCCGCCAGAATGGTCGGGAACGCCAAACCCGGCGCGACCCAGACGCTCGCCGCCAGCGCCAGTTGCGACAAGCCGTTGCCCGCCGCCGTCAACCAAAGCAGCGGTTGCAGGCCCAGGCGGCGGGCCAGCGTCCCGCCGGCCACCGCGCCCAGCACCGCCATTGCGACCTGCGGCAAGAAGATCGCACCGTACTGGGCGTCGGTGAAACCGTGCATCTGCTTCAACACGGCGCTGCTGGCGGGGAAGCTGACCAGCGTCAACCCCTGTAGAAATGCGACGAGATAGACCGCCAGCACCGCCGGTCCATTTGGTGAAGAAGTTGGTTTGTCCATGGAAATGCCCCTTATTCCCGACCGCCGGTGATCAACCGGGTGCCGCGTTGATAGGTGAGATAGGCCCAGAACCATTCGATGGCCACGGACAGCCGTTTCCGGGCGTCCACCAGGAACAGCACATGCGCGACGCCCCACAGCCACCAGGCCAACGCACCGCTCAGGCGAATCCAGCCGAAATCCACCACCGCCGCCTGCCGGCCGATGGTGGCCAGATTGCCCAGATGCCAGTAGCGGAATGGCGGCAACCCGGCGCGTCCTTCAAGACGGGCTTTGATGGCGCGGGCGACATAGACGCCCTGCTGCTTGGCGGCCGGCGCCAGACCGGGCACCGGTTGACCGTTCCAAGCCTCGCTCAACGCGGTATCGCCGATGGCGAACACATTGGGTAGTCCGGGCACGGTCAGATCCGGACCGACCTTGAGCCGGCCCGCTGGATCGGCCTCGGCCTGGAGCCATTGCGCGGCGGGCGAGGCCATCACTCCGGCGGCCCAGAAGACGGTGCGGGAACCGATGCGCTGGCCGGAGATCAGGACACCTTCCGCGTCCACTTTCTCCACTCGGCTCTTGACGAGCACTTCCACGCCCAGCGCCCGCAACGACCGCGCTGAAACCTCGGAAAGCATTTCCGGGAAGGCTGGCAGCAGGCGCGGCGCGGACTGCACCAGCAGCACCCGCGCCTGGGTTGGGTCGATGTTACGAAATTCGCCGGTCAATCCATGTTGGGCCAGTTCGGCAATCGCTCCAGCCAATTCCACCCCGGTGGGACCGCCGCCGACGATGACGAAGGTCAATAACCGTTGCCGTTCCTCGGGATCGATGCAGTTCTCCGCCTGTTCGAAGGCCAGCAGCAGGCGGCGGCGAATGGCGGTGGCGTCGTCGATGCGCTTCAGACCCGGCGCGTAGGGTTCCCAGTCGTCGCGCCCGAAGTAGCTGTGCCGGGCGCCGGTGGCCAGAACTAGATAGTCGTAAGCGATGCGCGCGCCGTCGCCCAGAATCACTTGGCGCGCGGTGGGATCCACATCCGTCACCTCGCCCAGCAACACGCGCACGTTGTGCTGGTCGCGAAACAGCGCCCGGATTGGAGCAGCGATATCAGCGGGTGACAGGCTAGCGGTGGCGACCTGATACAACAGCGGTTGAAACAGATGATAATTGCGCTTGTCGATGACCGTAACCCGGCAGGCGGCCAGCCGCAAGCCGTGCGCCGCCTTCAACCCGCTGAAGCCAGCGCCGACGATGACCACGTGCGGCGCATCCGCCAGCGCCGCGTCGGACCAGCTTTCCAGCGGTGGGAACCAGCGGGCCAGTTGCCGTTTCAATAGCCCGTCGGCGGCGATGGAGCCTGGCCCGCGCAAGGCGATCAGCCCGAGCAGGAAGAATCCGTAGAGTCGGTCAATATTTTGCAGCTCATCCGTGCCCATGAAGCCAGAGCCAAGCAACGCCAGCGCCGCTGCACACGCAGCCAGCCGGGTGGCCAGCCCCAAGGCCAGCAGGGGACTGACAAACCCCAGCGCTGCTTCCAAGAGCGAGCGTCCCACTAGAACGGGTGTGAACCACAGGCTTGCCAGCCCGAGGCGCAGCGCGAGTTGATAGACCGGGCCGAGATAGCGGGTCAGTGCGGCATACAGCCGACTCATCGGCTTGACCAGCGGCAGCGCTGAAGCGGCCAGACCGGAAGCCAACAGCCGATCCAGGGAAATCGGCCCAGCGCCCATGACCACGTACCAGCCGAACAGCGCCGCCCAGTACAGGTTCAGATCGAGCGCCCGGTACTCGAAATGAATGACCAGGGACAGGATCAGCAGGGGGATGGCAGCCAGCCGAGTGGCCAGCCCCAGCGCCAGCAGCATCGCGCCGAGCACCTCGACGGCAACGCCCAGCGTGGCCGCCGTCACCGGGTCGAGCCAGGGCACCGGATACTCGTAGGTGGCGAGCGTCAGGGCATTGTCCCAGTTGGCCAGCTTCAGTACGCCGGACACCCAGAACGCCTGCGCCAGCCATAGCCGGATCGCCAGATCCAGAAAAGGATAGAGCGTGACCTCGGCGACGCGCAGCGCATCGTCCATGCGCTTGAGGAACGCCGCGATCACATTGGCCCGCCGATGACGAACGGCGGCAACGGTGGCGGTGAGCATGGCTTAACCCTCCACCGCGCTCGTGGCCGGAATCGCGGTAGGGGCGACCGGCCGGTCGCCCCTACGATTGCCATCCACTGGCTCCAACGACTGGTCGGTCACCCTCACGGCCGCCACCTGCTGGCTCCAATACGCCGGGATGTCGCGCCGATAACGACGCATGACCAGATTGGCCAACAGGCCGGTCCACCCGGTCTGATGGGCGGCGCCTAAACCCTGGCCGGTATCGCCGTGAAAATACTCATAGAATTGCAGCAAGTCCCGCCAGTGTGGATCGTGCTGGAAGGGGCTGTTCGCCGGAAACGCCGGGATGCAGCCGTGTTCGTCGCGGCGGTAGAGACTGACCAGCCGCTCGGCGATCAGGGTGGCGATTTCCCGCAGATTAAGTTCCCGGTGATTCAGACACGGGATGGCGATGGTGAAATTGTCGCCGAGGAAGCGATGGAACTTCTCCAGCGCCTGCACCAGGGTATAGTTGGTCGGCATCCAGATTGGCCCACGCCAGTTGGAATTGCCGCCGAATAGGCCGGAATTGGACTCGCCGGGCACATATTCGATCAGCGCCTCGCCAATGCCCGGCAGCGTACCCAGATGCTGATGCGTGGCGTGGAGGCGGCTGACGCTGCGGATGCCGTGCGGTGCCAGGAACTCGTCTTCCCGCAATAGCCGTTTGAGGATGCGCGGCAACATGCGGTGGGTGACCAGCGACAGCAAGTGCTCGCCCCGGTCGTTTTCCCAGTCCGGGCAGTTGCAGATGATGCTGCCATCGAACACGCCGTGGCGATGCTGGCGCAGCACTTCGCGAAAGCGCGGCGTTTGGGCCAATAGGCGTTGATCGACCACCTCGCAGGCGAATAATGGGATCAGTCCGACCCAGGAATACACATCGACCCGATGGTGCTGGCCGTCTGGGGTGGTGATCAAGTCCTTGAAGAATCCGGCGTCCTGATCCCACAGTGGAATCTCGTTGCCGGTGTGGCCGCCGATGGTGTTGGCGATGGCCAGGAACTGTTGATAAATCTGGATGGCGATGTTTTCGTAATCCGGGTCTTCGGTCGCCAGTTCCAGAGCCATGATCGTCATGTTCAAAGCAAACATCGCCATCCAGCCGGTGGCGTCGGCCTGCTTGAGCGCATAACCGGCGGGCAAAGGGTGAGAGCGATCAAATACCGAAATATTGTCCAGCCCCAGGAAGCCGCCCTCGAACACGTTATGGCCGTCGCTGTCCTTGCGGTTGATCCACCAGGCGTAGTTCAACAACAGCTTGTGAAATACCCGGTGCAGGAAATGCAGATCGCCCTCGCCGCGCTGCACCCGCTCCGCTCGGAACACTTTCAGGGCGCCCATGGCGTGAACCGGCGGGTTGACGTCGCCGAACGCCCATTCGTAGGCAGGAATCTGGCCGTTGGGGTGGAGGTAGCGTTCGCTCAGCATCAGTTCGATCTGATCCTTGGCGAAATCGATATCGACCAGCGACAGCGCGGCGCAGTGATAGGCCAGATCCCAGGCGGCGAACCAGGGATACTCCCACTTGTCGGGCATGGAGATGATGTCGGCGGTCTTGAGATGCCGCCAGGCGCGGTTGCGGCCCCATTTGCGGCTGGCGGGCGGTGGAAAGTGGTCGCCGTCCAGCCAGCGAGCCACGTCATAATGGAAGAATTGCTTGCTCCAGATCATGCCTGCCGACGCTTGGCGCAGAATGCGTCGGTCCTCATCATTCGCTTCAGGCAACAGGTCGCCGTAAAACCGGTCCGCTTCCGCCTGACGGGCGGCGAACACCGCCGGGTTGTCGGCGAAAGGCTGAGCCAGCGGCGCGGCGCTCAACACCAGATCCACCTGTGTCTGCTGTCCCGCCGCCACGGTCAGGACTTGCCAGGCAGCGAATTTCGTCCCTTCCAGGGCAGGATTGACCGCGTCCTGTTCGCCGTTGACGACCCGGCGATGGAAACTGTCCTTGACATAGGGGGTGGCGTTGGCCAACCCCCACAAGCGCTGGACGTTGTGCTCATTATTGGCGTACAGCGATTCGGCGGATTGCTGACCGTACAGGTGATAGTGACCCAGGGTCGGATGCTCGGCGCGCACCGCCCAAGCCGCGCCGGTCGGCGCCGGGATGGCGCGCAGCGCTGGCTTGATCACTGCCGAAGCGAACTCATCGACCGGATCGCCCCGCAGTTCCGCCAGTTCCCGTTCCTTCTGCTCATCGCCCCAGGCCCAGGTGTTGCGGAACCACAGTTGTGGCAACAGGTGCAGGGTCGCCGCTTCCGGTCCGCGATTGCTGGCGGTGATGCGGATGTGGATTTGGTCGGGACCGGCCTTGGCGTAGTGGACTTCCACGTCCCAGTAACGGCTATCGTTGAACACGCCGGTGTCGAGCAGATTGAACGGCGGATCCTGGCGGCTGCGGCGGCGGTTTTCCTCGACCAACCAGCCGTAGGGATATTCCGCCTGCGGATACTTGTACAGGTAATGCAGATAGCTGTGGCTGGGCGTGGCGTCCAGGTAGAAATAGTATTCCTTGACATCCTCGCCGTGGTTGCCCTGATTGCCGGTCAGGCCAAACGCCCGTTCTTTCAGAATAGGGTCGCGGCCGTTCCACAAGGCGAGCGCGAAGCATAGTCGTTGCTGTTCGTCGCAGATGCCGCCCAAGCCATCCTCGTTCCAGCGGTAGACGCGGGAACGGGATTGATCGTGGTCGAGATGTTCCCAGGCTTCGCCGTGGGCGCTGTAATCCTCGCGAACCGTGCCCCAGGCCCGTTCCGCCAGATAGGATCCCCACAGTCGCCAGTTTTCCTGACCAGTGTATTGTTGTTCCAGGCGCAGGCGTTCGGGGTTGTCGATGGGAATCGTGGCCTTCATGGGGGGTTCTCCAGAATAAGGGTTGCATAGGGTGAGAGGTCGTTCGTGACCGACGAGCCCTTACGCCACCCCTTGGGAGATTTCTTGCCAGGGAATGAGAAGCCCCATCGATCAAGTCTTCGCTACTTGGCATGGCAACACTTATGCCACTGGAAAAAATTCATTTAACTCATTAATAATTAATAATATAAATTTGGGCTGTTGAGCATTGGCCGAGGACGGGGGCTGCGAAATATCGTAGAGCCGCTAAATGCAGTGGTTTTGGCTTGAAAAAAGC
>JARSSH010000016.1:21836-30763 GCA_029624815.1 Candidatus Competibacter sp. | reverse complement strand
CACGTCACTCGCTGATCTCATTAAATCTTATGGAAATTGTTGCCCATGACTATAAACATATCGCCGACCGGCATCGCGCCCGTATTGCACCGATGCGAACCGGAAGACGGTCCGGGTTTGTGAGCCGCGGCGCACTTCGCGCCTTCCGAACGCGGCGGATGGCGGTCGGCGCGCGAAAGCCGGATTGTGGAGTATAGTTAAACGGATATGACGGAAACCGCCACGGGTACCCTCCATGCCGTTCGTTGATAAACTTGGGGAAGCGGTCATCGGCAAGCCGCGCGATCCGCTCAACCCCGAAGCCAGGCAAAATATTGCCCTGGTTGCTTTTCTGGCCTGGATCGGCCTGGGCGCCGACGGTCTGTCTTCGATCTGCTACGGCCCCGAGGCCGCGTTTTTGGCGCTGGGTCAGTACACTCACTTCGGCCTGTATCTGGCCGCCGCCACCTTCCTGACCGTATTTATCATCGCCCTGGCCTACAACCAGGTCATCGAACTGTTTCCGACCGGCGGCGGCGGCTACAAGGTGGCCACTCAGTTGCTGGGCTCCAAGGCCGGGCTGGTGTCGGGCTCGGCGCTGTTGGTGGATTATGTGCTGACCATCGCCATTTCCATCGCCGCCGGCGTGGACGCCCTGTTCAGCCTGCTGCCGGCCGGCGCCCAATCCCACAAACTGATCACCGAAATCGGGTTGGGCGTGGTGCTGATCGTCTTCAACCTGCGGGGCATGAAGGAATCCATCAAAGTGTTGCTGCCGATTTTCATCGGCTTCATCCTCACCCACGCCTTCCTGATCGTCTACGGCATCGTCGCCCACGCCGAAGGCTTGCCTCGACTGATCCCCGACACCGTTGTCGAAACCCAGCAACTCACGCAACAGATGGGCTGGGTGTTCGCGGTCTCGCTGTTCCTGCGCGCCTATTCGCTGGGCGGCGGCACCTATACCGGCCTGGAAGCGGTCTCCAACAACGTCAACATGCTCAGCGAGCCGAGGGTGCGCACCGGCAAATACACCATGCTCTACATGGCCTGCGCCCTGAGCTTCACCGCCGGCGGCATCATCCTGCTGTACCTGCTGTGGAACGTGCAGCACGACCCCCATCAGACGCTGAACGCGGCCACGTTCAACGCCATCATCGCCAGTTGGCAACTCGACCCGAACCTCAGCCACGGTCTGCTGGCGGTGGTGCTGCTGCTGGAGGCCGGACTGCTGTTCGTGGCGTGCAATACCGGCTTCCTGGGTGGGCCGACCGTGCTGGCCAACATGGCGGTGGATTCCTGGGTGCCGCGCCAGTTCCGCAACCTGTCCGGCCGTTTGGTCACGCAAAACGGCATTTTCCTGATGGGACTGGGCGCGATCGGCATCCTGCTGTGGACCGAGGGTGATGTCTCGGTGCTGGTGGTGCTGTACAGCATCAATGTGTTCCTGACGTTTTCGCTGTCGCTACTGGGTTTGTGCAAACATTGGTGGCATAACCGTTACGACGAACCCCACTGGAAGTCGCGGCTGCTGCTGTCGCTGCTCGGATTCATGGTCGCCGGCGGCATTCTGGTGGTCACGGTGGTCGAAAAATTCACCGAGGGCGGCTGGCTGACGCTGCTGATCACCAGCCTGCTCATCGCTGTCTGCGCGCTGATCAAGAATCACTACGAACAGGTTCGCCGGCAATTGCACACCATTGATGCGCTCTACGCGCCGCGACCCAGTTGGGGCGAGGATCTGCCGGAACCCCCACTGGACCCCGAACAGGCGACCGCCATCTTTCTGGTCGGCAAGAATCGCGGACTCGGCATGTACGCGCTTAAGTGGCTGAACGAGCTGTTTCCCGGTCACTTCAAGAACTTTGTTTTCATCAGCGTCGGCGAGGTGGACACGGAGAGCTACGGCGGCAAGGGGGCGCTACGCTCCCTGCAATATCAGATCGAAAACTCGCTGCGCTATTATGTGAACTATTGCCACCATCAGGGCTGGGCCGCGGCCTCTCATTCCGCTTACGGCACCGACGCGGAAGCGGAACTGGAAAAACTGACGGCCAGCGTGGTCGAGCGTTATCCCAACAGCGTTTGCCTGGCCAGCAAGCTCATCTTCAATAGCGAAAACTGGTTCATCTCCTGGCTGCACAATCACACGGCCATCGCCATGCAGCGCCGGCTGCACCTGCGAGAGATCCAGATGATCATTACCCCGATCAAGATCTAAGGCGACGCTACCGACCGGCCGGGACCGTCAATAGTGTCTCGACCAGCGCCGCCAGCCGGTCCGACGCGCCTCCGTGGAAAAAATGGTCGGCCCCCGGCAGCACATGCAGACCGGCGGCCGGTTGCCAGCGCGGTAACTGTTCCCGCAACACGTCCAGCGGCGCGAAACTGTCGCGATCGCCGGCCACCACCCGCAACGCCACCGACGACGGCGCCACCATCCCGTCAAACTCCAGATACGCCACCGGCGGCGCCACCAGCAACAGCCGACGTACCCCGGCGGGCAGCGGATCGAGCCGCAGGTTGATCCAGGCGCCGAAGGAATAGCCGGCCAGATCGGTCACGGTCTTGCCCGCCGCTTCCAGGAAGGCCGCCGCCGCGCGCACGTCGTCCCGCTCGCCCCGGCCATCGTCGTAATCCCCGGCGCTGGCGCCGACCCCACGGAAATTGAAGCGCAGCGTGCTGTAACCCAAGCGCTGGTAGGCGCCGGCCAGCACCGCCACCACCGGATTGTCCAACTCGCCGCCGTACAGCGGATGGGGGTGGCTGATCACCGCGGCCCACGGGCCGGACGCCAGCCACAACCGGCCCTCCAACCGCAGTCGGCCGACGTTGAAAAAGACGGTTTCCTCGCTTGCCGACATGACGGGCGACCCTCGTTTGGGCTAAGGTTCGCCTCATTTTTCCATAGATGGCCCCAATAATCAGGTGGCTGCTCGCAAGGAGCCGATTTTCCATGACCCCCGATGCCCTGTTTGTTTTTGGCCTGCTGGCCGCGACCGTGGCGCTGTTCGCCAGCGACCGGCTACGGCCGGACGTGGTGGCCCTGCTGGTGATCTTGGCCCTGATCCTGGGCGGATCCCTAACCGTGCCCGAAGCGGTGGCCGGCTTCGGCGACCCGCTGGTGCTGCTGATCGCCGGACTGTTCGTGGTCGGCGAGGGACTGGTGCGGACTGGCATCGCCTACCAGGTCGGCGTCTGGCTGACCCGGCTGGCCGGCGCCAGCGAAACCCGCTTGCTGGTGCTGCTGATGCTGGCCGTGGCCGGGCTGGGCGCGTTCATGAGTTCCACCGGCGTGGTGGCGATCTTCATCCCGGTGGTGCTCGGCATCACCGCCCGGCTCGGCATCGGTCCGGGCCGGTTGATGATGCCGCTGGCCTTCGCCGCCCTGCTCAGCGGACTGCTGACCTTGATCGCCACCCCGCCCAACCTGGTGATCAACGACGCCCTGCGCGGCGCTGGCCTGCAGCCGTTCGGCTTCTTCGGCATCACGCCGATCGGTCTGCTGGCGCTCGCGCTGGGCGTCGCCTACATGATGACCCTGGGCCGCCGGCTGCTGCCGGCCACCTCCCCGCAAACCGGCACCGCCGGCCGCCGGCAGACCCTGCTGGAACTGGCGGAAAGTTACAATCTGACGCATCAGTTGCATCGCTTGCGGCTCGATTCCGATTCGCCGCTGATCGGCCAAACCGTGGCCACCGCGCAACTGCGCACCCGCCATGGCGTCACCATCGTCGGCGTCGGACGGCAAGAACGCTTCACCGAAACGGTGTCGCCGGCGCTGGCCAACACCGAATTTCATCCCGCCGACGCGCTGTACGTGGTCGGGCCGGACGAAGCGGTCGCCACGCTCTGCCCCACCGAGCGGCTCAGCCGCCTGCTGATCGCGGAAACCCAGCAACGTAGCCTGGTCAACGAACTGGGCATGGTGGAAGTGATGCTGCCGCCGGATTCGGAACTGATCGGCCAGACCCTGCGGCAGGCCGCGTTCCGTAGCCATCACGGCCTGAGCGTGCTGGGCATCCGCCGCAACCGCCAGCCGTTGCCGGGCAATCTGATCGAGGAGAAACTGGCCTTCGGCGATATCTTGTTGGTCGCCGGGGCCTGGAAGCGGATCGGCTTGCTGCAAGGCGAGCAGAAGCATTTTCTGGTGCTCGGTCTGCCGGCGGAGCTGAGCGACGTCGCCCCCGCCTACCGACAGGCGCCGTTCGCCCTGGCGATCCTGCTGGCCATGGTGCTGGCGATGACCTTCGGGCTGCTGCCCAACGTGGCGGCGGTGCTGCTGGCGGCGCTGGCGATGGGCCTGTTCCGCTGTCTGCGCATGGAGGACGCCTACCGCTCGATCAACTGGCCCAGCCTGGTGGTGATCGCCGGCATGCTGCCCCTGGCCAAGGCGCTGCAGCAGGCCGGCGGCGTGACCCTGATCGCCGACGGGCTGGTGGCGGGATTGGGTGGATTCGGCCCGTTGGCGCCGCTGGCCGGCATCTTCGTGCTGGCGGCGCTGATCGGCATGTTCATCTCCAATACCGCGACGGCGGTGCTGATCGCGCCGGTCGCCATCGCCGCTGCTCAGAAGCTCGGGGTATCGCCCTACCCCTTCGCCATGACCGTGGCGGTGGCGGCGTCGGCGGCCTTCGTCACCCCGGTATCCTCGCCGGTCAATACCCTGGTGCTGGCGCCCGGCGGCTACCGCTTCAACGACTTCGTGCGGGTAGGATTGCCACTGCTGCTATTGGTGATGACGCTTACTTTACTGGTGGCGCCATTGCTGCTGCCGTTTTGACCCGATCCTGGAGCAACAGCTTCTGGAATTCTTCCAGCGGCAGCGGATGGCCGAAATAAAAACCCTGACCCTCATCGCAACCATGCGCTTGCAGGAATGCAAGCTGCTCCGCGGTTTCCACGCCTTCCGCCACCACGTCCAGGCGCAGGCCATGCGCCAGAGTGACAATCGCATCGACGATGGCGGCGCTGCTGGTGTCGGTCGGCAGGCGCATGACGAAGGCGCGGTCGATCTTGAGCACGTCCACGGGAAACCGCTGTAGATAGCTTAGCGACGAGTAGCCGGTTCCGAAGTCATCGATGGCCAAGCGCAAACCCATGCCTTTGAAACTCCTGAGTGTCGCGATATTGTCCTCGGTGTGGTGCATCAGGATGCTTTCGGTCAGCTCCAGTTCCAGGCGGGTCGGATCGAAACCGTCCTGGGATAGCACCTTGTGCACCAAATCGACCAAGCCGGGCTGATGGAACTGACGACCCGACAAATTGATCGCCACTCGCAGCCCAGGGAAACCCCGGCGATGCAGTTGGCCGATCTCGCGCACGGTTTCGCGCAACACCCACTCGCCAACGGGCAGAACCAAGCCGCTGTCCTCGGCGATCGGAATGAAGCGGGCGGGCGACAGCAAGCCGAATTTGGGATGATCCCAGCGAATCAGCGCTTCGGCCCCAGTGATGGTCCTGACGTGGAAATCCCATTTCGGCTGGTAGTGCATCACCAACTGTCGCCGCTCCACGGCGTGCCGCAGATTGCTCTCCAGATCCAGCCGTTCGCGGGCTATCACGGTGGCGCCCGACTGATAGAACTGATAGTTGTTGCGCCCCATGTCCTTGGCCCGGTACAAGGCGATATCGGCGTTTTTCAACAAGGCTTCCACGCTGCGGCCATCGCGCGGAAACACGCTGATCCCGACACTGCAACCGGCGTGCAATTCGTGCCCGTCAAGTTGGCAGGGTCGCGCCACCGTGCTCAGGATTTGCTCCGCGATGCGGGGAGCATCGTCGCTGGCGCTCGTCAGATCGGGCAGGACGACGGCGAACTCGTCGCCGCCCTGGCGCGACACGGTGTCGCCCGGTCGAACGCATCCCCGCAAGCGCGTCGCCACCTCCCGTAGCAACTGGTCTCCGAGCGAATGACCCAGCGTGTCGTTGATACGCTTGAACAGATCGAGGTCCACCAGCAAGACCCCCACCTGGGTGTGGTCGCGGTCGGCCCGCATCACCGCCTGCTGCAATCGATCGGCCAGCAACTCCCGGTTCGGCAGGTCGGTCAGCACATCGTGATGAGCCAACTGCCGGATGCGTTCCTCCGCCTGCTTGCGTTCGGTGATGTCCTGCACCACGGTTATGAAATGATCCACCATCCCGTTCGATCGGCGCACGCAGCGGTTCGAAACGCTGGCGTATATCAGCGCGCCGTCCGGGCGCAGGAAGCGCTTATCGAGCGAGTAGCCGTCGATGCGCCGGGCCATCACTCGCTCGAATTGGGCGATATCCATGTCCAAATCGTCCGGGTGCGTCTGCTCGGCCCAGCTTAACCTGAGCAATTGTTCCCGCCGATAGCCGAGGATCTCGCACAGCCGGTCGTTGACCTCCCACCAGCGCTTGTCCGGGCCGCTCAGCGCCACGCCGATCAGCGACAGTTCGAAGTAGCCGCGGAAGCGGGCCTCGCTGGCGCGCAGGGTTTCCTCGGTGCGCTTGAGACTGGCGATGTCCGCGTTGACGCCCAGATACAGCGTGATTCGGCTGGCGCGGTCGCGCAGCGGCACCGCCCGGGTGTCCAACCATGTGACCCGACCCGAGGGACCGCGGAAGCGGTGGTCGGCGACGAACTCGGATTCCCGCTCGACCGCCGTCCGCCAATCCCGCAACACCTGCTCGCGCTCGTCGGGATGCACGAACTGCGTCCACGGCAATCCGGCCGCCTGCTCGGCGGTCAGGCCGGTCATCTGGCACCAGCGCTCGTTGACGTACTGGCAGCGGCCCTCAAGATCGACCAGGAAAACCCCGACAGGAAGTTCTTGGTTCAGATTACGAAATTTGTACTCGCTGGCGCGCAGGGCGGTGACGGCTTGGCGCTGGCGCTCGATTTCCGCTTCCAGCTCCTCCTGGCGGTGCTTGGCGCTTTGCCGCTGGCTTTCAAGCAAGGTTTCCAGTACCCCACGCTGGCTGTCCAGCGCGACGATCCGTGCTTCCAGATCGTCCCGCGCCGCCTTGAACCGGTGTCGCTGGACAAAGAACCCGGCAACCAGCGTTCCGACCAGTCCCAGCAAAATCAGCGCGCCGCCGGCCCACAAGCCGGACCCGCCACGATCGATCACAGTGGTCTCGGCCGCCGCGAACAGACCCGGCGGCCAGGCGCAAACCAAACAGGCCAACAACGACTTCGGCAATCGGACGCTCTGGGCGCGACCGTCGAAAGCGGTGGGCCACGCGGCACGCCTTCTTGCTCCGCGATCCGGCCGACTCCCCAGCGGATACATTCGCTCCCCCTTTGGCTTGAGACCCTAGGATGCCGTCGCTGAAGGGGACATATCGTCACTCTTTAGGGCAGCATAGGCAGTAAACTCTCTTTCGTCCATTACCCCAACCAACCGTTCGCGGGCGAAGGTCCGGAAATGGCTTTCCACGATTTTGCTGTTCAGGCCGCTCTTGCGGTACAGGCCAAGAATGAGCCGCGCCTCGAAACCGTTGCCGCGCTCCAGCCGGGCGATGTATTCCCGTTCCAGCACCACCCGCTCCGCCGGGTTTAAACGCTCCAGCGCCACTTGCAGCCGCTCCGCCACAAACTGGGTGCGCAAGCGTTCGAGTCGCGCCGCCTCCGGCTCGCCAGCCTCCGCGACCGCGCCAGCGGGTCCGGCATCCGCTTCCGGTAATCGGCGCGGCGCCGCCGGCCGGTAGTCTTCGCGCAGCGCCGCCAGCAGGTAGGCGGGCAGATTATGCACCTTGCCGGCGGCCAAATCGCGCTCGACCACGGCGATGTTGTCTTCCAGATAGGCCGGCGCGTGGCTGGCAAGCGCCATGCGGATCTGGCGGGCATTCAGGCCGAACGCAACCAGTTTGCCGCGCAGGCGCCAAGCCTGTTCCGCCGGGTCGCCCGGAGCCGGATCGGCGGCTTCCTCCTCGGCCGAGGCGGCGAGCGCGGCCTGCCGCTGGGCGAACAACAACATCTGCGGGTTATCGCTGACGTGGAAGCGCACCGCATTGATCTTGCGACGGTCGCGCTGGTATTCGACGTCCAGGAACAGATCCGACGTTTCGTTGACCTGCCGCGCCGCTGGCTTGATCACCTTATCGTTGAACTTGCGGAAGTCCTGATAGTAGGCATCCGTCTCGCCGATACCCAGTAAGCGCTTGAGATTGTCCAGCGGGATCCAGCCGGTGGTGCCAACCCGACGGTAGCGCAGGCAGTTCTCGTACAGGGCCAGGGCGTAACCGCTGCTGAACTTGCGCTGGATGCTGAGATTGAGCAGCGCGTAGATTTCCGGCCGATAGAGCTTTTCGCACAGATCCGGGCTGTAGGCGTAGATGCAATAGCCGCTTTTGATCACCGCCTGGGCCAGCAGCGTGGTGGCGCCCCATTCCTCGTGGGCGCCGTTTTCGTCGAGAATGTTCCATTCCAGGACGGTGCGCGCCAGCGTCTTGAGAGCTTCCTTGAGCGGCTCCAGGTTGTTGGTGTTGAAACCGATCGCCTCGGCCAGATCCTTGACCCGAATGCGGTGAACGCGCGCTGTCAGCAGGCTTTCGTAGGCGTTGTACAACAGTACGTTCGATGCCTTGCGCTGGGTCAGCGTCAGCCGGTTGCTGATATGGATGGCGGCGATATGCTTTTTGAGGTTTTGGTCGGCCAGATCGGTCAAAACCATTTTGCGAGCGGTATCCACCTCTCCATGCCTGTCTTTTCGTTCTCGTGCATTCGGGGTCGTCATACCCTTTGAGCGTAGCAAAAACGTCCCCGCACCCCAAGAAATTTATGGGGACAATTCGCCTCTGCCTACCCATCCCATAAACGGGGACATTTCAACGCATCGATCAGAACCCCCCGGTTTGTGGATAAATTCGTCACATAAAAATAAGATATTGATTATAAAGTCTTTCGCGTCGATTTTCGTCGCGAGGCGCGCAAATGTCCCCGTTAATGGGATATTTAACGGTTTTATCCCATAAAC
>JARSSH010000016.1:2700-21736 GCA_029624815.1 Candidatus Competibacter sp. | reverse complement strand
GGGGACATTACATCCCATAAACGGGGACATTACATCCCATAAACGGGGACATTACATCCCATAAACGGGGACATTACCATCTGCAATTGATTGATTTTAAAAGATAATTCGCAGCCTAAACATTATTTAAACATATTTAAACGTTTTTAAACGTCTTTAAACGAGCGTCGTCGTCGTCTTTTTCGACGATAAAATCCGGGGGGCCAACCCCAACGATCGCGGCGACTCGAACCAAAAAAATCGGTTTGGCAAAAGACCGTCCGAGCCATCCTGACCACCGACACGTCACCGTCGAACAGCGTTCCCAAAAAACCAGTTTGGCAAGAACCACCCGAACCGCAACCGGGCAGAAAAAAATTTTCCCGTGGCCGCATCCAGTCGCGTTCTCTCTGCGTAAGCATGGATGTCAGTCGGATACTCATCCTCCGAACGACGTATACCCAACCATCATCGCTAGAGGACTTTCCGCATGGTCAAGAACGCTTTCAATCAGTTCGCGCTCGCCGCCGCCGTCGCCGGCGCTCTGGGTCTCGCCGCCAGCCCCGCTTTCGCCGCCGGGGAAGGCAAGGAAAAATGTTTCGGCATCGCCAAGGCGGGCGAGAACGATTGCGCCAACTCCGCCGGCACCCATTCCTGCGCCGGCCACTCGACGGTGGACTACGACGGCCAAGACTGGAAATACGCCGCCAAGGGCAGCTGCGAAAAGATGGGCGGCAAGCTGGAATCGTTCAAAGGCAAGGGCACGCCCGCGAAGTCGAGCTGACGCCGTGAACCACGCCCGCGATCGCGCCACCGTCCCCCCCCAAGCGGGGATTGGCCTGCGCCACCCTCACCTCCCGGCGTTCCTGGCCGCGCGCCAACCAGTGGCGTGGCTGGAGATCCACAGCGAAAACTATCTGGCCTCCGGCGGCCCCCGCCTGGCGGCGCTGGAGCGGCTGCGCGGCGACTATCCGCTCAGCGGCCACGGGGTCGGTTTATCGCTCGGTTCGGCGGAAGGGTTGGACCCGGCGCATCTGGCGCGGTTGCGGGCCTTGTACGACCGGCTGGCGCCGGAGCTGGTCTCCGAGCACCTGGCCTGGTCCACGGCCCCGGACGGGACTTTTCTGGCCGATCTGCTGCCGTTGCCCTACACCGACGAGGCGCTCGACACCGTCGCCGCCAACGTCGGGCGGGCGCAAGAGGCGCTGGGTCGGCGCCTGCTGGTCGAAAATCCATCCACCTATCTGCGGTTTCGGGAAGCCGACTGGGACGAGGCCGGTTTCCTGAGCGAACTGGTCCGCCGCGCTGGCTGCGGCCTGCTGCTGGATGTCAACAACCTGTACGTCAGCGCCGCCAATGGCGGTGACGATCCGCTGGCGTCGCTGGAGCGGCTGCCGCTGGCGGCGGTGGGCGAAATCCATATCGCCGGCCACGCCCGGGTGGCGACTCCGGTTGGCGAGCTGTTGATCGACGATCACGGCTCCACGGTGGCCGAGCCGGTCTGGACGCTGCTGCGGGCGGTGCTGGCGCGAACCGGTCCCCGGCCGGTGCTGGTCGAGTGGGATACGGATATTCCCGAACTGCCGGTGCTGCTGGCCGAGGCGGCGCGGGCCGAGCTTCACTTGCGGGAGATGGACGATGCGGCTGATTGAACTGCAAGCCCGCATGCGGCAAACGCTGCTGACCGGCGGTTCCCCTGACCCGGAACTGCTGGCGCTGCTGGCCGATCCGCCGCCGCAACGCGAACGCCGGTTGGCGGTGTACCGCAACAACGTTCGCCATGCGCTGCTGAGCGTGCTGGAAGCAGCCTTTCCCGTGGTCCGGGAGTTGATCGGCGCGGAGTGCTTCACCGCCGTCGCGCTGACCTTTGTCGCCAGACGGCCGCCGCGCGCCCCGGTGCTGTACGCCTACGGCGGCGAGCTGGCCGATTTTCTGGCCGATTTCCAATCGCTGGCGGAACTGCCCTGGCTGGCGGACGTGGCCCGGCTGGAATGGGCGCGTAACGAAGCGCTGTTCGCCGCCGACCGGGAGCCGTTGCAACCGAAGCGACTGGCCGCCGTGCCCGCCGCCGAACTACCGGGTTTGCGACTGACATTGCATCCCTCGGCGCGGCTGCTGGAATCGGCATGGCCGATTCACTCGATCTGGGACGCCCACCAGCCCGGCGGCGGCGCGTTGGAAGCGGTGGATTTAGGCCGGGCGGAAACCGCGCTGATCTGGCGGCAAGGCGGCGCGGTGCGCCAGCGGGCGCCGGGTCCGGGCGAAGCCGCGCTGCTGGCCGCGTTCGCGCTGGAATGTCCGCTGGCCGAAGCGGCGGAAACGGCGGCGGCGCGCGACCCGAATCTCGATCTGAGCGCCGTGCTGGCCCGATTGCTGGCCGATGGCGTACTGGCCCAATCCACCTGAGGAGATTGCGACGATGCTGCTTGCCGAGACGATGAACGCCGCCGCCCGCCCGCGCCCGCTGGCCTGGTATTTCGCGCTGGGCCGCCTGCTGGAACGACTGGCGCCGTTGACCGACCTGCTGCTGCGCCTGGCGGTATTCCGGATCTTTTTCTGGTCCGGCCTGGCCAAGATCAACGATTGGTCGAGCACTCTGCTGCTGTTCGAGCACGAATACGGCGTGCCGTTGCTGCCGCATACCGTGGCGGCGGTGCTGGCGACCGGCGCCGAGCTGGGCGCGTCGCTGCTGGTTCTGATCGGTTTTCTGACCCGGCTGGCGGCGCTGCCGCTGCTGGGAATCGCGTTGGTGATTCAATTCGTTCTGGGCGCGGCCGATCCAGCCTATAATCAGCTCCAACACTACCTGTGGATGGCGCTGCTGCTGGCGCTGATCGCCCGTGGCCCCGGCGCCTGGTCGCTGGACGCCTGGCTGGAACGCCGGTCCGCCCCGGCCTAGGGCGAATGGCGGAGCGGCGGTCGTGATCGCGATTTACGCCCGGCCCTCGGTTCCGGTCGCCCCGCCTGCCACAGGTTGGCTCCAACCGGCCCGAGCGCCCGTCATGACATCCCGCGATTCACTGGTTGACCTGCTAGCCCGTTGCGCCCTGCGTGACCGCCGGGCCTTTGAAGCCTTGTACCAACAGTCGGCGCCCGTGCTGCACGGCCTGCTGCTGAAGCTGACGCGCGACCGCGAGCTGGCGGCCGACATCTTGCAGGAAGGCTTCGTGCGCATCTGGCAGCGGGCCGCCGATTACCGGCCCCATCTCGGCCAGCCGCTGACCTGGATGGGCGCCATCGTGCGCCGTCTGGCCATCGACCGGCTGCGGCGCGGCGATTATCGCCACCGCGCGGAATTGAGCGACGACGGCTGGGCGTTGGTCGCCGACCACGGACCGGGGCCCGAGGAGCGCGTGCATGCCGAACATGGCGACGCGGCGCTGGCGCGCTGCCTGGAAACGTTGGAGCCGGAGCCGCGCCGCGCGGTGGCGCTGGCCTACTACGAGGGTTTGACCCACGAGCTGATCGCCCGACGCTTGGAACGGCCGCTGGGCACGATCAAGGCCTGGGTCCGGCGCAGCCTGCAACGCTTGAAAACCTGTCTGGGGGAAGCATGAACGTTTACTACCCCCCGCTGAGCGATCGACTGGCCGCCGAATACGTTCTGGGCACCCTGCACGGTCTGGCCCGCCGCCGTTTCGAACGCCTGCTGCCGGCGCATCCGGCGCTGCAACGGGCCGTGGCCGATTGGGAACGGCGTTTGAACCGGCTGGTCGCCGCCAGCGCGCCCGTGCCGCCGCCGCCGGTCTGGCAGCGCTTGGAGCGGCGGCTGTTCCCAACCGAACCGCGCCGCCGCTGGTGGGACAGCCTGGCGTTCTGGCGTGGTTTGGCCGTGGCCGGCGTGCTGGCGGCGGTTGTCGCCGTGGCGCCGCGGCTGGCATTACCGCCCGGGGA
Source organism: Candidatus Competibacter sp. (assembly GCA_029624815.1). Classification (GTDB taxonomy): domain Bacteria; phylum Pseudomonadota; class Gammaproteobacteria; order Competibacterales; family Competibacteraceae; genus Competibacter. Next base: position 17,863 of record JARSSH010000016.1, on the reverse strand, counting down.
AGCGGACATGAACTTCGCCGCCATCCGCGGCAAGCAGCGGGAAGTGCTGTGGACCGTGGCGCTGACCGACGGCAATCGACTGCTGCACGTCAGCAACCTGCGGCCGATGACGATGCCGCCCGATCAGCGCTGTTTCCTGTGGCTGAAAACCGGCGACCGACCCCCGCTCATGCTGGGCGCGCTGCCGGACGACGGCAGTGCCCGCACCCTGAATATGCCGGCGGACATGCCGCGGCCGAACCAGGGCGATCTATGGGTTTCCATGCAGCCGGCCAGCGATCCGGCCCCGCCCGCCCATCCCCTGTATGAAACGCGCTGGCAGGCGCTCTGAGGCGTTTTTCCGTCGGACCCAGCCTTGGGGGTGGGTTGGCTGGAAAAATCGCTCCAGCGGCCTCCTGGGTGGCTTAACGGCGATAATTGAGGTGGGGGGAAACGCGGCGATGCGCTTGACCGCGCCAAACAAACGCCGGCTTTCTCCGCCGGCGCTCGCAAGCATCCCGCGATGGACATGATGGAACGAGTGCTCGACGTGCTGCTGGCGGTGGCGCCGCCGCTGGCCGTGGTGGTGGCCACCGTGCTAGCCATCTGGGCGTTCCAGCGCTGGGTGCTGCCGCATGTGGGCGCTTCGGGCGACAAGCGCTTCCCGCGCCAGGTGGGGGTGCTGGCGCTGGCCATGACCGGCATCGTGCTGGCCATCGTCGCGCTACCCGCCAGCGAGCAGATCCGCGGCATGCTGCTCAGCCTGCTCGGACTGGCGCTCACCGCCGCCATCGCCCTGTCCTCGACCACGCTGGTGGCGAACGCCATGGCCGGCATCATGCTGCAGGCGGTGCGCAGCTTCCACGCCGGCGATTTCATCCGGGTCGGCGAGCATTTCGGCCGCGTCACCGAACAGGGTCTGTTCCACACCGAAATCCAGACCGGCAACCGCGACTTGACCACCATTCCCAACGCCTATCTGGTCTCGAATCCGGTGACCGTGGTGCGCCATTCGGGCACCATCACCTCCTCGACCGTCTCCCTGGGCTACGACGTGCCGCACGACAAGGCCGAGGCGCTGATGATCGAATCGGCCCAGCGCGCCGGGCTGGAGGAGCCGTTCGTGCAGATCCTCGAACTGGGCAATTACGCGGTGACCTACCGCATCGCCGGTTTGTTGGCCGAGACCAAGCAACTGGTCAGCGCGCGCACCCGACTGCATCGCGCGGTGCTGGACGTGTTGCACGGCGCGGGCGTCGAAATCGCCTCGCCCACCCTAATGGCCCAGCGCCGGCTGTCCGAGGATTCCCGTCTCGTTCCAGGGGTGAGTTTTCTTCATCGGAGCGGGCTATCCAGCGAGCGAGCGCCCGAGGACATCATCTTCGACAAGGCCGAACAAGCCGAGTACATTGAGCGTCTGCGCTTCGAACAGGGCCAGTTGGAAGCACGGATCAAGGAACTGGAAAGCCGCTCGCGCGCCGCTGGAGAGGAAGCCGAGCAGGCCAGGCAGCAAACCGAGATCGAACGTTGTCGCCGCCGAATCGCACGAATTACGCTCTTTCTGGATACCATCGCCGCTCCGCCCTCGTAAGAAGCCGCGCGCGATCCAAAGCCCAGCCCGCAAGCGCCTACCTCCCCGGAGGTATCTCTTCGCGACCGCCATCCCGATGGAGAGTTTTGGTATGGTAAGCCGGATCTTGCCCTTTCCCCGCCCGGTCGAGGTATCCAGCGTGCATGTCCCGTCCGTTCCCGTCGTTCCCGCCGCCGCGCCGTTGGTGGACGGTTTTGGCCGTCAGGTGAACTACGCGCGATTTTCCGTGACCGATCGCTGCGATTTTCGCTGCGTCTACTGCATGAGCGAGCGCATGACTTTCCTGCCGCGCGCCCGGGTTCTGACCTTGGAGGAACTGGCGGCGCTGGGTCGGGCCTTCGTCGAGCTGGGCGTGCGCAAGATCCGCATCACCGGCGGCGAACCGCTGGTGCGGTGCAATGTACTATGGCTGTTTCGGGAGTTGGGCCGGCTGCGCGAACGCGGACTGACGGAACTGGTGCTGACCACCAACGGCTCGCAACTGGAGCGGCTGGCGGCGGATCTCAAGGCGGCCGGGGTGGCGCGGCTCAACATCAGCCTGGACAGCCTGAAACCCGAGCGTTTCCACCGCATCACTCGAACCGGCGAGCTGGAAACGGTGTTGCGCGGCATTCAGGCCGCCCGGACCGCCGGTTTCCAGCGGCTCAAGCTGAACGCGGTCATCCTGAAGCATCGCAACCACGACGAAGTGGTCGATCTGGCCCGCTTCGCCATTGATCAGGGGTTGGACATTAGTTTCATCGAGGAGATGCCGCTGGGTGCGATCGGCGACCACGACCGCGCCGAAATGTACTACTCCAGCGACGCCATCCACGCCGATCTGGCGCGGGTATTTTCCCTGACGCCCACCACCGAAAGCACCGGCGGTCCATCGCGCTACTACCGCGTGCCGGGAACCGATAGCCGCATCGGTTTCATTTCCCCACACAGCCACAATTTTTGCGGCGACTGTAACAGGGTTCGGGTTTCCGCCGAGGGTCGTCTGTTGCTCTGTCTTGGCCAGGAACATTCGGTGGATTTGCGCCATGTGCTGCGCGCTCACCCCGGCGACCGCGAGCGGCTCAAGCAGGCCATCGTCGCCGCCATGGCGATCAAGCCGCGCGGCCATGACTTTCAGCTCGGCGGCCAGCCGGTCATCCTGCGCCACATGAGCCACACCGGCGGTTGAAGGTTCCGTGGCTGGCATAGCCAAGGCTGCGGAACCCCTCATCCAAACCGATATCCGCCAGCGAACCGGCTACACTTCAGGGTCATCGATCCCGGGGCGCCGCCCGGCGTTTTCGCCCGCGACATCCGAGCATTCACACAGCAGCCGCCAATCTCCTCCGGATAAGCCCGGCAACTCGTGGTCGAATGTTCGGTCAGGTATTTTGACGCGCTGATCCCCACCCACCCCAGGAGCACCGCTCATGCCTTCCACCCTGCTCACTCCCCACCAAAACCGCCGCCAGTTTCTGACGACCCTGCTGGTCGGCTCCAGCGCGCTGGCGTTCGGCGGCCTGATCGGTTCGCGTCCGGCGCACGCCGCCGATGGCCCTTTCAAATTGCCGCCGCTGCCCTACGCCGATAACGCACTGGAGCCGGCCATTTCGGCGCGCACCATCGGTTTTCACTACGGCAAGCACCATCAGGGCTATGTGAATAACCTCAACAAGCTGGTCGCCGGCACCCCGCTGGCGGAGCAGTCGCTGGAGGTGGTGATCAAGGCCACCGCCACCCCCGACCAAACCGCGATCTTCAATAACGCCGCGCAGGTCTGGAACCACACCTTCTACTGGAATAGCTTGAAACCCAAGGGCGGCGGCAAGCCATCCGGCGCGCTGGCCGAAACGATCGACAAATCGTTTGGCGGTTTCGAGCAGTTCAAGACGGAATTCGCCAAGGCGGCCACCAGCCAGTTCGGCAGCGGTTGGGCCTGGCTGGTCAAGGATGGCGACAAGCTGGCGGTGGTCAGGACCGGCAACGCCGACACGCCTCTCGTGCATGACCAAAAGCCATTGTTGACGGTCGATGTCTGGGAGCACGCCTACTATCTCGACTACCAGAATCGACGCGCCGATTACGTAACGGCCGTACTGGACACGCTGATCAACTGGGACTTCGCCGCGCAAAACCTGGTTTCCTGAGGCTGGCCCGGATCGCTCTGGATCGAGCGGTTCGGGACACCGCCGTTCCAAAAGTGGCCAGCCCTTCGGTATGCAGCCTGCTCTTGGGGAGGTGGCTTGGGTCAAAGGCCAACACCGACTCATGGTCCACCGGCATCGCCGCCACGTTCAGGCTCGCCTAATTCACCTGCCGTCGAAACCAGCGACGAAAGGTTTTCTCCACATACATCATGTAGCGGCCCAGATTACGAAACGTCGCCCGTCCCGGGACGATCGGCAACAGAAGCAGCAACTCATTCGGAAACTTCCGGAACGGTTGGCTCGATCTCGTGTTCAACAGTACACTGTCGAGCAGTGGCATCGGAGTATCCCTTGAATTCGGTGTGGGTTCACGACTTCACTTTATCCGAAACTGGCTCGGCGCCGCTACCCTCCCGACCTTCCCTCCCAAAAACTGTCCAAACCATTAGCGTAGGATATGGCATCACACCACACCTCTCTTTCCTGAGGCATCAGTCCTTGGGTTCCACAAAAATCCTAGAAGAACCAAAATATTAGGAGTAAATCGGTGTCTTTTCTTAAGCGAATCGCGGCATGGTTACCCGCAAGTTGGCAGAGCGAACTGAAGAGAATTTATTTCCGCAATCAAATTCGTCACGGAACTTTCATAACCGAGGAGCCTGAGTTTGCCTTACTTGCCGAATTTGTTTCAGATGGGGACTGGGTTGTCGATGTTGGTGCGAATATAGGACATTATACTAAAAGGTTGTCTGAATTGGTTGGATGCACTGGTCGGGTCATCGCTATTGAACCAGTTCCAGAGACATTTTTATTGCTAACAGCAAATCTTCAGTATATTCGGCACGATAACATAACTCTCTTAAATGCAGCAGCAGCGGAAAATTCTGGTGTCGCTGGCATGACGATACCAACGTTTTCCACCGGATTAAAAAATTTCTACCAAGCTCATTTAGTGAGCGAAGAAGATGCGGAATTACGTGTATTAACCTTAAGCCTCGATAGCATATGTTTATGCGAGAGGCAGATCGCACTAGTCAAAATCGATGCCGAAGGGCACGAGGCAGGAGTTTTGAGAGGGATGAAAGAAATTTTACGTCGTGATCGACCAGTAATGATCGTTGAAACATTTTCTGAGGAAGTGATTGATCAGATGCGAACAGTCGGATATTCCTGTGAAAGATTGCCTGGCTCTTCAAACGTTATTTTTCGGTATACATTGAGTGAGTAGTTGATGCCGAGGCTACATGCGCGTAAGTCCTGGCTTTAAAATTTTTAAACTCACTCCCCGTATCCATGCCGAATTCCCAATTGGCAATCAAGCCAATCTCACGGATTCGTAACCGTTCGACATCAGCATACACATCCCTAAAAGCCCGGTATAAAACGGCTTCATCATTAATAAATGCAAGATAGTGCTCACCGTCACAACAGAGCCTTAACTTTAAAGGTTTTCCATAATAAACACGATCAGCCACATTAGTCCAAATAGCATCGTAGATATCTTCAAATCCGCCAAATCTGAAAAATGTGGAGACCGAACCGCCAGCGTAAAAATCCGATCGCCATAGGTTCAATACGACGTAGTTCTTGGAGTCCTGATAAATGATGAATCCAGCGGTCGTTCTCTGGTTTTGTCCACGTTGATTGCCAGGCGGAGTAATCACAGCCTCGATATCAACAAAATCTGGGTAGGGCCAATCTACACAATACGCAGTGCGTCCAGGGCAAGGCTCTTGAATGCTGGACTGAATTCTCGCGGTATTTATACCTGTGACATTAATGATCCCTTTGCCAATGATACGGCGCCAACATTTCTCACCGATCAAGGTTGTACGACCTTCGAGATCTCCAGCCTCCCCTGCAAAGTTATCCTCCACAACAATCTGTGTCCCCTCGCGCAACCACGGTGCACCCATATCGAGCGCATTGGGCAATCTTAACTGTCTTGGGTGGGCCTCGAAAGTGTGAATAGTAGCGTGATCTTGTTTTGGATCGTTGAGTCGCCATATTCCCACTTTAGTCGCTTCGTGCAGACGCGTATCCGTAATCCATGTGTCTAATAATGGATTTCCATCAATATAAGCCATCCAATGCATGCCATCGTCAAGTATTTGTAGGCGTTTTAGTGAAACATCATCGGATTGATATTCATGGAATGCCAGGGTTTGACGACTCCCCCCAGAAACCAAGACTATTTCACACACGCCAGCGCTCAACTCCAAGCGCCAATGATTATTTGCATCGAGAAAGCGCCAGAGGAGACCAGCCTTGGATAGATTTGCAACAGCCACTACCGCGTAAATTAACCCACTAGGAGCGCCTGGATCAAGGACCGCCAACATCTCGGGTTCCAGATAAGAGTTATCTGAATTGTCATTGCCCGACTGCTCCAAGCAGATTTGCCACTGGCCTCCCTTCTCTGCGAAAACCCCTTCTTGTATCTCCTTCGTAATCAGTCCATCCGCTGCATGAGCTCCCCCCCACCACGAGTCAAATCCTGGTAGACGGGCTACCCGAACACCGTAGATACGGGAATCCAACCGAAAACCGATTTGCCCAAGTACGCTTTGCTGAACTCCGACGTAGAGTTCGTTTGGAAGCTTTTCATGATCGACAGCTACGGGGCGTAGCCACGGATAGGGAAGTAAACCTGCTGCCCCCTCAATGGAAGAAACGTAGTAAACAGTACCTTCGGTGCGAGCGACAGCGACATAATAAATGGGTACATTCTGGACCCCACGCAGGGAGCGTGAACGCTCGGTTACCGAGCCCGCTCTCAATTCTCCATTTTCTGGACCCAGAGCATGCATGATGAATCCGCTACCCTCGAGTCGAGGATCCGTTACGACAGGACTCGCAAACCAACCTACCGCTAAATTCTCATCCAAGAAAACAGCGGGACGCTCACTCTTGGCGGTATGTTTCCACCACCTGATCTGTCGCAAGGCTCGGCGAAATCGGCCTTGCCGAAACCAGCATATCAGTCGTTGCCACCGTGGATCAGTCCCACTGCCTCGCAGCCAGAGGTGAATCCGATGTCGGAAGCTGTCTGACAAGGGTTCAGCTTGAGCCGTGTTGTGCCCATTGAGCATATAGACCGCGAAAGCTAGACCTGATTGCTTGGCAAAAGGGCCATAGGCAAGCACAGCATTGCCGAAGCCAGCCTCAATCAACGGAGCAATTCGTAGTGCTCTGTTATCGATGCTAAATACCCTTTCAACATCCACACCTAACCGTCGGTTTCCACTCTTGCACATACTACCGACGACACATCCCATGGATTGGTTGTCTTCAAAATCATCGCAAAGTATTAGGCCAAAACTAGTAGCGGATTGTGCGGATATTGGTTCTATTGTCATACAGAGATTCTTAATTATGCGCCAAGGTCTATTTTCGTTAGGAGCGCATGGTCCTGCGGTGCACAGGATTTCCAGCGCGAAGGGAAAAATATTACTCCAAAGCTACTATCGATTCCGCGCCCAGAACCGTAGCAGTCAGAAGTTTCAACATCAAAATGAATGCAGTTTTTCAATACATCATGAAGGTTGTTCCATTTCCCAAGCCAGAGGGAAAGATAGTAACGGCCCGGCAGGAGATAGAGGCAGTCGATTTCGAGATCGGCAAATCCTTCCCCTGGCTCCACGAGAGGAATACTGTCGCCTGTCGCCCAGTTGTTGTTTGCCGCTAGTAATGTCCCGTACTCGGTAAGAATATTAATGCCAATAACCAGATCACGTAATAACTTGTAAGCTCGATAGTGCAAGCGAATCGTCAGTCGGTCGCCACTACGAATAACATTAGTAGTCTCGCCACTCTCATTTAAGAATTCTATATGAGTAAATATGCCCTCCCCATTACCGGAGCGCGATTCAATCGCTTCGAGATTCACACTTCCTGTCGAAGCCTGCGCAAAAGTTTTCATGTACTCGCTAACTATGTCACGCGCCTCACCATCTGCTCGAATACGTCCCGCCTCAATCCAAATACATCTACTGCATAAACTCTCTATCGCAGCCATATTGTGGGAAATAAACAGCACGGTTCGTCCACTGGTGCGGAGGTCGTCCATGGCATTCAGGCACTTCTTCTGAAAATCAGCGTCGCCGACAGCGAGTACCTCATCGACGAGAAGAATATCCGGTGAAAGATGAGCTGCGACAGCAAATCCCAACCGCAAGCGCATCCCCGAGGAGTAGCGTTTGATGGGTGTATCTATAAATTGATTGATGCCTGAAAATTCTACGATTTCATCCAGGTGCTGCTTGATTTCCTGTTTTCTCATGCCAAGAATCGAGCCGTTTAGATAAATATTCTCACGGCCGGTCAATTCTTCATGAAAACCGGTTCCCACCTCGAGTAATGAAGCCACGCGTCCGCTGACTTTCAAAGTCCCAGAGGTAGGATAAGTAATCCTGGACAGTAACTTCAACAAAGTGCTTTTACCAGCACCATTCCGCCCGATAATACCTAGAACCTCACCCTGTTGCACTTCGAAAGACACTTCACGCAGTGCCCAAACGATTTGCTCTTCTTCTTGCTCACGCTTTGCGAATTTTGTGATCGCTCGCATGATCACTTCTCGCAATTGGGTATCGGCAGAGTACTCACCAAGGCGATAGCGTTTCGAAAGCTCGGAAACTTGTAAGACCGGATAACTCATCCATTTCTCCGAATAGGCGAGCAAATATCTTTTACAGCATCTATAAAAAAACCATGTCTAGTCTTCAGTCGTAACCGTTCACACCCCCCAACCCAACCCTCCTTCATAAGGGAGGAATGGAGTCCTGGGAAACAACATCTTGTTAGGCTTCCCCTCCTCTTGCGGAAGGAGTTGGGGGGAGAAGTCTGAACGCTGACGTTCAGTCAAGATAAGATTCACTTGGATAGAGAGGTTCGAGTCGGTAACAACATATATGATGCATGATTTTTCTACTAGATAACATCCGCGAAACGACGTGCTGTACGTTGAAAGTACCAGATACCCAAGATAAAAGTTATAACAGTGACTGCACATGCAATCCCAAGGATGTCCCAAGGAATAGAATAGCCCGATATCAGTGCCCGAGTAGCCTCGATGATGCCAGCGATAGGGTTAAGACTTACCATCCATTTATATTGTTCTGGGACCATACTCATGGGATAAACTACCGGCGAGGCAAAAAGCCATAGTTGTATAATAAATGGCAAGGCATGCTTAATATCGCGATAATTGACATTAAGTGCAGCAAAAAATTGACCAATTCCTAAAGTAAAAATTACAAGTAGCACTAAAATAAGAGGCAAAAATACAAGTTTAGATGTCAAGGGAACCTGGTAAAAAATCAATAATCCAAAGAGAATAATTGAAGCAATAGCGAGATCGAGAATCGAGCTGGTCACTGCTGCCGCAGGCAGAAGAATGCGTGGAAAATAGACTTTCGTTATTAAAGATGTGTTAGACAATATACTGTTAGATGCTGAAATTAGTGCCGTGGAAAAATAAGTCCATGCTAACAAAGATGCGTAATAAAAAATAGGGTATGGCAGTCCATCGCTTGGTAATTTTGCAACTCTACCGAAAAGCAATGTGAACAACACCATGCCTGCTAAAGGCTGCAAGATGACCCAAGTTATCCCTAATGCAGTTTGTTTGTATTTAACCTTGATATCTTTCCAAACCAGGAAGTAGAGCAGTTCGCGATAATGCCATAAATCACCCACTGTCTGGGTGATACCATACGAGGATTTTATTTCGGCTAACTGTGGAATTTCTGTCCCTTTCGTGCTGATAATATCCATTACCTTACCCCGATATTCGTTTTAAGGGAGAGCGAGAAAAATCTTATCGATTTTCATCGTAAAAGCGCTCTTTTGAAGCTTTGCTCCACAGGTGTATATATCGATACTGGTTCCATCCGATAGAGATGATCTCCTTCACTCCATCGTTATCAAGATCCATGAGCTTGGCTCCAAGATGGCTTGAATGTGGGCCTTGTTCCACAATTTCAGGTTCCCAACTATGTCCATTGTTCCTATTAAGATAAATAAGAGTTAAATTGTCTGGAGCACCATTACTATTTTTTAAATCCGTGTGTTCGGCTACCACGATATCGGTTGAACCATCACCGTCGATGTCAGAGATATCCATGCTGTTGAGCGACCGATTCCGAGCGATAACATGCTTTGTCCACGATTCCTGCTTAGGGTCGGAAGGAGCTGCAAACCAATATAAGGAATCAGCCAGCGTTCCATCTTGTCTTTCTAGGGTATTTACAAAATCTGGCTTTCCATCTCCGTCAAGATCGGCAAGTGCAACACGATCTATCCAAGGCGAAGTTTCGCCGATTAAATAGCTTTGCCAGTTAACCGAAAGTGTGCCAGGATTTTCGAGCCATATTGCATGTTGGCCGTCCGCTTTGACGGCAGCTATATCCAAGTCTCCATCACTATCGATATCAGCCACCGCCACACCCTCTTCCTCGGCTTCGGTGGAAATTAGATAAAGAGGCCAAGAACCTTGTTCTGGATTAGGAGGAATTTCAAGTGCGTAGAGGTGATTTTTACCTCGTGTGAAAACAAGTTGCGGTTTTTGACTAGGTATTAATTTCGCTGCGATATACCCTTGCGTCCGTCCTCCTTGTATCACTTTCCCAACAGGTATTGCTTTCCAAGAGGTCGCTTTCTCATCAAGAGCTTCTAGCCAGAATATCGTATTTCCTGCTATACCAATAAGATCGCTGAATTGATCTCCATCAATGTTCACTGCAAAATAAATATCCACATTTTTTGGGAGCTTGGTTCGCAGCCAACGATCCCATAGTTTGCCACTGGGGTTTCGATAAACGAAAGATCCGGCTACCACATCCATGAAACCATCCCGGTCCACATCAGTAAAGACCAAACCCATCATTCCTTTTTGGCTCTTAGGTCGAGCAGCATCTATGGAAATGTAGTTCCATTTTTTCGCGTTGCTAGTTTGGTTTTTCCACATCTCGATCATTCGTCCTGGACCAGCGTAATTCTTACCAACTATGTCATAGTCTCCATCATTATCAATATCACCAACCCGTATCTGATGAGAACCAGTCCAAGCCAACACGATGGGCTTAAAAGATTTAGAATTACCTTCGTTCAGGTAAACCAACACTCGCTTTGTCGATGAAGTGTGCATCTCTGCTGTCACGACATCGAGATCTCCATCGTTATCAATATCCACCACCTGCAGCGAATGAGCACCTTCAAGTATTCTGTTTTCTATTGGGTGTTCGATCCAGATGCTGCTGCTTTTAGGATTTTCTGGCGATTCAAACCAAGATACATTTCCTTTGCCCTCGGAAACACTGAGGGCCACGTCAGGTCTTCCATCCTTGTTCATATCGACAACAAAAACTCGGGTGTCTGGAGACCATTTCTCTGTAATGAAGCGGGATATCCATTGCCTGTTACTAGATAGTCCTGGATTCTCAAGCCATGAGCCTCCATAGACAATGTCAAGGTCTCCATCTCCATCGATATCAGCCAGTTTCACGCCCTCTCCTTTTCGCTCCAAGATGACGTGCTCCCGAAACTCTACAGGCGTTATCTGTTCCCATAGTACTACTTTCTTTTTATCACAGGTCACAATATCAATGTCTCCATCCCCATCCATGTCTCCTACTTCTAGATCATGAGCGAACCCCTTGCCGATCATATGCCGAACCCATTCGACCCGCCCTGTCCCCGAGACATTTTCATACCAGTCAATCGTCTCTTTACTAGGCGTGTAATTGCCGACGACAATATCCAAATCGCCATCTTGATCCATATCCACAGCCTGCCCATCGGTAGTGAACTCTCCACTGGCCACAGCGTGTTTTTCCCAGGTAGGGTGTTGATACCAGACTAGGCTCGCACCCTCGGCGTGTTCAGCACCAACAATCACATCCTGGTTTCCATCTCCGTTGATATCGCCCAGCATCAGAACGTCCGTGCAGCACTCCTTACCGGTATTGGGTCGAGGATCGATAATTTTATGCTGAAATAAAGGTAGAACAAGATTGCTCTCAAATCCGCACCCACTAATAATAAATAAGATAAAAAAACTGAAACTTTGAATGGTTATTTTCATGTACGCCTCTAGTCTAAAACCAGCCGATACGCGGATAACAACCGGTCCACCCGAGCACGCCAAGAAAAATGCTCAACAGCACGAGATCTTCCATTCGCACCCATTGTTTGAGCCGTTTCAGTATCTTTCAAAAGAGAAACGATTGCGTCCGCCAGCAAGTCCGGGCGTTCTGGTTCCACGAGTAAGCCGGTTTCACCGTTAAGAATCGTCTCGAGCATACCACCCACTTTAGTTCCCACGACAGGTACGCCACAGGCCATCCCTTCTACTATTGAGATACCAAAACTTTCACTCAAGGAAGGATTGACAACGATGCTGGATGATCTGTACCACTCCACTAGTTCTTTATGAGGAAGGCGTCCTATGAAACGCACTTTATTCGTCAGTCGCAGCCGTTTGACCAGATCATCAAGATAGCATTGATAGTCGGAGCTTACTGATCTATTGTAAAAGCGATTGAGTGCCCTAACCAATGGATCGGCTGAGATGCTGACTATGAAATCCTCACGCAATGTAGCCCTTGCACCCACAATAACAAGTTGCGCCTGTTCGACTTGCGATGCGATCCGTGCGAATGCCTCAATCAATGTGTGGATACCTTTCTCAGGAGATACTCGACCGACAAACAGGATGGGTAATACCTCGTTATGGTGACCATTTTGGCGTGGGGCAGGTTGAAAATCTTTAACATTGACACCGTTGTATGCCGTAACCACCGCACCTCGATAAGTAGGAAAGGACATGCGAAAAAGTCGAGCAATATGATCGCTAACTGCCACCACCGCATCTGTCGTTTCAAGTTGACTGCCAACTTGCTCTTCATCCATTTGCGAAAGCCACTCGGCTTGCATCTCCAGTATAATACGCCGATTATGCTCTTTTTTTCCTCTAAAACGCTGGCACCATGACCAGTAATTTATCACATGAATCACGTCATAATCTACTTTATCCAGCTCTTTGGCGATCAAGCGCGCATAACCAGGATATCTGTCGGCAATAGCAGAAATTCTTAATCTACTTGCCCATTTTGGATAGTGGGTAGCCACATACTGAAGAGCATCGTCGCTCCCATTCGATACAAACGATACCTTGAATGGCAAGTCGTTTGAAGACTCGACCCCAATCCTGCGCTTGCCGTACAAGGTCACTTCTGCCTGGCGGCCCATCTCAATTGCCGTGTTATAAGCAATAAGCCCAATTGAGTTCTGATTGGGGGGAAGAATGCCATCGTAGGGCTGTGCAACTAAAGCGACTTTCATTTTAAAACCTGTTTTTATTTACTTAGTAAATTAGCTTCCAGTTCTCCACCGTCTGGATTTTTTATCTGTTTGTATAGTGATCCATAAGCCGTCGAATGCCTTCTTCAAGCGGTAATAATGGACGCTTTAAAAGCTGCCGCATCTTACCGATATCGGGGCACCGACGGCTCATGTCGCCTTCCGCCAGCGGTGGTAGAAACTCAATGGATGAGTGACTATCCGTAACACGGATCACCATACTCGCAAGATCCAAGATGCTCATCTCGATATCGCTACCGATGTTGATTACATCGTTTTCACAGACAGTTTCAGCATGCACAGTTACGCATGTCTCAACTGTATCGTCAACATAACAAAAAGTTCGTGTTTGAGAACCATCTCCGTAAATTTGCAGCGGGGTTCCTGCTAGCGCAGCCTTGACAAATCGTGGTAGCACAAAATCCTCGCTTTGTCGTGGTCCATAGGTGTTGAAGAAACGGAATATCGTATAGGGGAGACCGAATTCACGCTGAAAAGACCGCAAATAGACCTCTCCAACATTTTTGACCACTGCATAAGGCAATCTCGAATTCAGCGGCGTTGTATTTTCATTTTGAGGAGTCTCAAAGGGCTCACCATAAACCTCTGACGAGGAAGAAAAATAGATCCGCTTAACCCCAGTGTTTTTGCAGAGCCGCAAAATGTTTTCAATGCCTGTGATGTCGCGCAATACCAACAGTGGATTCGACAGCGTCCTTTGTACGCCCACCACTGCGGCAAAATGAAATACATGTGTGAAGCGGAAACGGTAGAAAAGCGAAGATATATCATCGAAATCGTTCACATCACACTTGATGAAGGTGAGGTTGTGCACATCAAGTTTGATTTTCTCGATGCTTCCCGTTAGCAAATTATCCGCGACGACGATATCGGTAGAGGGTCGCTTTATGAGGGCGCGGACCAAAGCACTACCGATATTACCGGCTCCACCTGTCACAAGAATTGATTCCATATCCAGTTGACCTCGAACAAATTCAGTTTAGGGCAGATCCAACCCGTATTTTTCGGTCAGGTAGGCGCGGACCGCGCTTTGCTCGGCGGCGCTCAATGCGCGGTTGTAGAGAATGATCTCGGCCAGATCGCCTTGGAAGTAGCCGTCGCCGGCCCAGTAGCTGCGCCCCAGGTAATTGGTCGCCCGCGTCGCCACGGGCGGAACGTAGACCGAGCCGCTGCCCACCGCCACGCCGTTCTTGCTGACGGTGGCCGTGACCGTGGCGTTGGCCGTCCCACCGCCCTGCACGACGGTGTATAGGGCGGCGTCGTTGTTGGCCAGCGCGGCGCCGGTCCCGAACCAGCCATAGTCGCCGCCGCCGCTGGTGGTGAAGTATTGCAGCCCGGCGCCGCCGCCGTTGCGGCCCAGCGCAACGTTGGCCTGGCCGGCGCCGTTGCCCAGCAATACCAGCTTGGCCCCCGCTTGCACTCCCGCCGGCCGCGCCACCACGAACAGGGTCAGCCCGTTCGTGAAGTCGCTGAAACCCGCCGGCAGGCCGAGGTAATCGTCTATTCCGTCAAAACGCAGCACCGCGTCACCGCCCAGCGCTCCGGTCACTAAGGTCGGCGCCCGGCCGGAGGCCGTGACTGCATCGCGTCCTTGCCCGGAGGCGTCGCGCCAAGTGGTGACTTCGTCTCCATCGATCGTCTCCAGCGCGGCATTTCCGGCGTCCAGCAACAGCAGCAGACCACCCGTGGGCAGTGCCGCCGGCGGCGCGAGACCGGGCGCTGGGGGTTGCGCGGCAACCGGCGTGGCCAATGCCTCGGCCGAGTACGCCGACTCTTGGCTGGTGTTGTAGGCGGTCACGACATAGCGGTAGGTGATGCCGTTCGTCACGCCGGTGTCGGTGTGGGCCGTGCCCGCGCCGTCGTGAATCCGGACGTAGGCGCCCGTCGATGTGCCGCGCCGGTATACCTTGTAGCCCGTGGCGCCGGCAACGGCGTTCCAGCTCAATGCCACTTGGGCGTCGCCCGCCGTGGCGCTCGGCGCGGCGGGCGACGCCAGGGCCGGCGGTGGCGACGGGATGCTGCCCAATTCGTATTTTTCGGTCAGGTAGGCGCGGACCGCGCTTTGCTCGGCGGCGCTCAATGC
>JARSSH010000016.1:0-2600 GCA_029624815.1 Candidatus Competibacter sp. | reverse complement strand
CCAGCTTGGCCCCCGCTTGCACTCCCGCCGGCCGCGCCACCACGAACAGGGTCAGTCCGTTCGTGAAGTCGCTGAAACCCGCCGGCAGGCCAAGGTAATCGTCTATTCCGTCAAAACGCACGGCGGCATGACCGGCAATGGTGTTGGTCACGAGGGTCGGCGCGTTGCGTTGTATTACGGAAGCCGCAAGAGAACCACCCAGTGCATCGGCCCACTGAGTAACCTTTTCGCCTTCCAGTAATATGTAACGAAGCGTGTCGGCGCTCAGGGTCAATACCCGCCCGCTCGTGGGTATGACTCCCGGATCTTCAAGCACATGCGGAATGGCTTTTGCTTCATTCGAATCGATGCTCTTGATGCCATTGACATGGGCGGCAACGACATAAGCGTACAGAGAGCCATTGATCAGGCCAGTATCCAGGTGGCCGGTGGTTGTGGTGGTCGCGAGAAAGCTGTAAGGCCCGCCCGGGGTATTCGATCGGTAAATGGAATATTCCGTCGCGCTATCCACTGCATCCCAAGATAAGGCAATCTGTTGGTTGCCGGGAGTAGCTACCAAGTCGCCAGGGCTTTGAACGGGTAAAGCAGAAATTGGAAAAGTGTGGTAGTAATCAAAGCGTGCGTCAAATGCACTGTAGGAATACGGCTGGTTGCCGGCAAAGACACCGACATTTTGGATCGTACCGATGTTGGAACTTGAATCGGATTCCTCCATCACTCCATCGACGACCTTAGTCCATGTCGTTCCGTCGATGGACCACTCAAACCTCCAGTGGCGATGGGTCGGAATTGGGTCGTCTTTAAGAATAACCCTTAACCAATAAGGGCCGGGAGCTGGGACGACAAGACCCGTGTCATGTCCATAGGCGCAGCATCCAGGAAAGGTAGTGCGATGTTGCACGCCATTGACGTACACAAACCGCTCGACGTAACCCCAGACTCTATCGTGCGAATAGAGCATAAATATCATGAAGGTACCTGGAGCACTCTCGAACACAAGCCCGAACTGTTGGGTTCCATCGAACGATGCGTTCACCTTAATCTCGTAAACCCCACTTCCCTCAAAAATGCGCGAGACTTGTGCGTGTTTCAACCACCACATATTGTGCTCAGCGCCGCCAGGAAAGGAGATAGATAAATGAGATCCCGTCATCGTAAAAATGGCATGATTGGCTGTATCTGTTGGATGATTGAGAGCATATCCATCCTGAGTGAACCAGTTTGGCCCCAGTGTCGGCCCATCGAATTCTTCGTTGAGCGTGGATACTACGCCGGCTTCCGCTCGATTAGTAAAAATAAGAGATATCGAACAAAAAAAGGCCAAGATGACAAAGAATACCCTCATGCAAAACGCATTAGCTTTCATCAGAAAATCCCCCGCACATTGCGGAATGGTTAGCATTAAATTGGCAATAATATTTATGTAACAGTTTCATTTCGGTTTGGCGCCAAGCTTAAGGATGATGGTCTGTACGGCGAAAAACTTCAATATCGGTCTTAAAACGCCGCAGAAACTCGCCATCCGCGACATCAGCCAATACTGGCCATCGTGGATTTCCACCGAAACGATAAATTTGAGATCGGTATGCGGCCAGCGCCGCCAGTTTTAGATGCAGCACAGCACTCACATTAACCTTAGCGCGACACATAAAAACCAGTTCAACGATATCGCGCACCGTTCCCAACACTTGGCGCACTTTGTCGGATGCATAACGAGTATTCCCCAGAGTCCAAGGCCAGCTATTCCATAACCATACAGGATATTCCAATAGTCTCGCAGATCTATTGGTACGCCTTACCGCTGCGCGCACGACCCGATTTGTTTCAACGTGATCGGAAATCTTATCGCGCCGATTCGGAAGATAAATTTCATCAGGCTCAAATTGCTCGATAGTTGCAAAGACCCGGTCAATTGCGGCGCTGCGATACTGATGCAACCGATGATCTTCAAAATCGAGAAATATATAATCCTCAGCGGTTAGTCCAAGCTCAAGCGCCGCATCTTTCGCTTCGGCACGCCGCATCTTTATAAGATCGTTTTCGGCGATCAGTGCTCGGTGCGACGCCCGACCATCGGTCATGACGACTACCTTGATACGAGCGCCAGCCTGGGCTTTCAGCGCGATCGTTCCCCCGCAGCCGAGCACTTCATCGTCGGGGTGCGGCGCAAAAACAAGCACGCTGGCATTGTGCGTCCGAAGCAACGGTTCACCGGAGCTCACCAATCGATTGACCGCTAGCAGGCCATCAATCAGCAACCGACGCCATTTGTTCATCGTGATTTTCCGCGAGAGCCCCCGGCATTCATGCCGGGGAGGAAGTGCGGGCCGAACGAAGTTCGGCTGATTGGTTGGTCAACTTGTTGATTTTCAGACTTCACAAACCGCTGTATAATTTGTAAATGCCTTATCGCGCCTATCGCTACCGCTTCTACCCGACGCCGGATCAAGTGAAAAACTTGAACCAGACGTTTGGTTGCGTGCGATATATCTACAATCGGTCGCTGCGAACTCGGCAGGATGCGTGGTATGAGCGGCAAGAGAATTAAGGTACTCCCCATTGTCAAGACCAAAATATCAAGAAATTAAGATAGTGGCGGG
>JARSSH010000015.1 GCA_029624815.1 Candidatus Competibacter sp. | reverse complement strand
TTGGAGTTACTGGTGGCGTAACCAAGCGAACTGTCCGGAATCCACATTGAGCCTAAAATATTATTTTGGGTGTGAATATACAAAAAATGTGACCGATAGTCAACAGCGCACAACAAAAAAATCCAGCGGACGCAAAAAGCCGCGCCGCTGATTTTGGCGTTCGACGGCGCTTCGCGCCGGCGAACGGGGCGCGAGTTGAGCCAACTTCGGGTTCTCGGGCGCGAGCGCCGTCGAACCCTTATTGGGGCGTCACCGTTTCGCGGCGACTGCGTCGTCCCGTACTCGCGTCTCCGCCGCCCACCACGCCCAGAGGAACGCCTACGTTCCCCGGTCGGGCGGCGGTTCCGCTCCGCGCGGGATGACGCTCAACTCACGCCCGTTGAGCCTTAAAAGACGCATTGCCACGGCTTAGGGTAAAATTGCGGCATTTATGACTCAATTAGGCGGATTCAGAGAGGAAAAGCTTGGCGGATACGCTTTCTCCGAAAGAACGAAGCGAGCGAATGTCCCGGATTCGAGGCAAGGGCTTGGCACCGGAGATAAAGCTACGTCGCCTTGTGCATGGAATAGGGTTTCGCTACCGCTCGCATATCCAGAAGTTGCCAGGGAAGCCAGATTTGGTCTTCCCATCCAGACATACTGTCATCTTCATGCAAGGGTGTTTCTGGCATCGCCACGAGGGTTGCAAGCTCGGAAGGCTTCCAAAGTCCAAACTGGATTTTTGGAAGACGAAGTTGGAAGCAAATAAGGAACGAGATTTACTTCATCAACGACAGTTACGAAACTTGGGATGGCGCGTCCTGGTTGTGTGGGAGTGCGAAATGAGTGATACCGATCGTGTGTCTTCAATCGTAAGGGATTTTCTGCGCGAACAGGAAGGTAAAAAAAAATGAAATCAGTTGAACTCTTCGCGGGAGCGGGAGGGCTTGCCATGGGAGTTTCATTGGCGGGCTTCGAGTCGCTGGCCGTGGTCGAGTGGGATAGATGGGCCTGCGACACCATTAGGGAGAACCAAAGACGCGGATATCCATTGGTCCAGGATTGGCCGCTTTGGGAGGGAGATGTACGAATCTTTGACTGGCTCTCAATTCCCGAGGATATCGACCTGCTTGCAGGAGGACCACCATGCCAACCATTCTCGATGGGAGGCAAGCACAAGGCATATGGCGATGAAAGGGATATGTTTCCTTTTACGGTCGAACTTGTCCGCAGGCTAAAGCCAAAATCCTTCATAATCGAAAATGTTAAGGGACTTGTTCGCTCCAGCTTTGCAAACTATTACCAGTACATCCTGCTTCAATTAGAATTTCCCGAAGTCACAAGACGGCAATGTGATACCTGGACGGATCACTTGCGGAGGCTGCAAGAGGAAAAGACGTCTGGTGCCTTGCATGTGAATGGACTTACTTACAATACAGTTTCCACACTTGTAAACGCAGCCGATTACGGTGTGCCACAAAAGCGTGAGCGAGTTTTTATTATTGGTTTTCGTTCCGACCTAGGCATCGAATGGTCTTTCCCCCGTCCTACTCATTCATACGATGCGCTTTTGTATTCCCAATGGGTTTCGGGGGAGTATTGGGAGAAACATAAAATTCCAAAGTCAAAGCGTCCGGTGATTCCAGAAAGTCTAGAAACCCGAATCAAAAAACTGAGCGGGCAGCTTCTACCCTTGGAAGACAGCGCATGGCGCACGGTGCGGGATGCCTTGATGGATATTCCAGATCCTCGTAAAGGAGCGGCCAAGGAGTTCTACAATCATGGCTTTCAGGATGGAGCCAGAATTTACAAGGGGCACACGGGCAGTCCTCTTGACTTGCCAGCTAAAACGCTCAAGGCGGGTGACCATGGCGTGCCTGGCGGCGAAAATATGATGGTGATGGATGACGGGTGTGTTCGTTATTTCAGCGTGCGTGAATCCGCCCGCCTTCAAACATTCCCCGATGGTTATGTGTTTCATGGTTCGTGGACAGAAACCATGAGGCAACTCGGTAACGCAGTTCCCGTTGCTTTAGCGCGTCGCGTCGCTGCGTCTGTGGCGGTATGTCTTGCGGAAATCGAGATACATAAGCTAATCCGTGCCAAGAGATGGAACGCGGCATGACCGGTGGTAAAGTAGTTCCTTTCAATCCTCTTGATAGGCGGCATTTGGGGGAAAGTGTTGGTCAAGCCATGTTGCGACAACCCGTTATCCCTCTAGGAAGCCTGGATACATTCGATGGAGTGGGTATTTATGCCATTTATTACACAGGTACTTTTCATGGATATGAGACAATTGCTAAACGCAACCTGAACAAACGCTTTAATACCCCAATTTACGTTGGTAAAGCCATACCCAAGGGAGCCAGAAAAGGGGGAGATTTAGAAGCATCTCCCGGAAAGGTTCTTTATAACAGGCTCAAACAGCACGCCAAAAGTATTGAGGAAGCATCCAATCTAAATATTGATGATTTCCACTGCCGTTATTTAATTGTGGACGATATCTGGATCCCGCTCGGTGAGTCACTGCTTATAGCGAAGTTTGATCCATTATGGAACAAGCTCATAGATGGGTTTGGCAACCACGATCCTGGCAGTGGTCGCCACGCTGGTTTACGTCCACGATGGGATGTTCTCCATCCCGGTCGTCCATGGGCGGAGCGGTGCCAGCCACGTGATGAATCAGCGGATCAGATCATTCGTGAAACTCAGGATTATCTATGTAATACCAATTCCCGGTAAGTTTTATATTTCCCGCGTAGGGCGGGTTAGCGCAGCGTAACCCGCCGAAGTCACAATCAAATCGGCGGGTTACGGGCCGACGCCCTAACCCGCCCTACCCCTCTGAATCATAAAATCTATTGAGAAACGGTATAACAACCCTCCATAACGGTCTGAGCTTTGCCCTACCTCTGCTCGTTAAAAGAATGGCCCAACAAGGCTGGGCGCCGCTTACCTTGGCTGTTCGTCGGCGCTTCATGTCCCCGCCGCTGCATTGCGGCGGCGGCCGAGCCATTGAGATGGATGCCCTCGCCCAAGGAAGAGAGGGCATCCGGCATCGATCTCAGACGCTGAAACTCTCGCCGCAGCCGCACATCGCCTTGGCGTTGGGATTGCGGAAACGGAAGCCCTCGTTCAACCCTTCCTTGGCGTAATCCACCTCCATGCCGTCCAGATAGGGCAGATTCTTGGCGCTGACCACAACCTTAACGCCCTGCGATTCGAAAATCCGGTCGTCGGGGTTGATCGTATCCGCCAGTCCGACGGTGTACATGTAGCCGGAGCAGCCGGTGTTGCGAACGCCCAGCCGCAGGCCTTGAGCGTTCGCCTGTTTAGCCAAATAGCTGTGAGCGCGGGTGGCGGCTTTTTCGGTCAGCGTAATCAACATGGTGGTTTCCTCCGTCAGTTAGTTAAGTGCGGGACTGATGAATTTGAGTGGGAGCGTCGACCGGAGTTCGCGGCGCGGCCCAGACGCGCAATGCCGCTTTGAGCGCGGTTTCGGCCAGCACGGCACAGTGTAGTTTGGCCGGCGGCACCGCCAGAGTTTCGAGCAGCTCGTCGTGCTGGAATTGCGCGACATCGGCCAGTGTCCGGCCCTGGATACGTTCGGTTAGCAGCGAGCCGCAAGCGATGGTCCAGGCGCTGCCGTAGGCTTTGAACCGAGCGGCAGCGATCGTCCCTCCTTCACCGACCCGCAACTGGAGTTGCAGAATATCCCCGCTGGCCGGTTCGCCCACCCGCGCCGTCGCCACATCGAGCGCGTCCGGGTCGAAGGCGCCGGCGTTGCGGGGATGGGTGAAGTGTTCCCGCGCGGGCGCGCTCAGTTCCGCCATGGCCGCCTTCGCCTCAGGCCGACACTCCGGCGTTCCTGGACGATTTGACCGCGCCGTTGCCATTTTGCGCGGGCCAGCCTTCCTGGCTGGCGGCCGAATGCAGGGCGCAGCCGTTCAGCTCGGGCAGTTGCAAGGCGCCCGGTTCGATGCCCGCTTCCCGTAGGGTTTGGCAGAGCTGGCGGACGGCGCAGTCGAGGGCCTGGATGTGATCCAGCATCCGGTTGATGGCATGCGCCTCGGGATCGGGCATATCGGGCGTGGCGCCGTAGGCGTCGAAACCCAATTTGCGGGCGATTTCCCGCCGCACTTCCGCCCCGCCGCCGGCCTCGACCACCCGGCCCGGCACACCGACCACGGTGGCGTTGGCCGGCACTTCCTTGACCACCACCGAGTTGGAGCCGATGCGGGCGTTGTCGCCGACCGTGAACGGACCCAGCACCTTGGCGCCCGCGCCGATCACTACGTTGTTGCCCAGCGTGGGATGACGCTTGCCCTTGTTCCAACTGGTGCCGCCCAGGGTGACCCCTTGATACAGGGTGCAGTCGTCGCCGATCTCGGCGGTTTCGCCGATCACCACGCCCATGCCGTGGTCGATGAAGAAGCGCCGGCCGATTTTGGCGCCGGGGTGGATTTCGATGCCGGTTAGCCAGCGGGCCACGGTCGAAAACAGCCGCGCCAGCCACTGCAAGCCAAGGTTCCAAAGCACATGATTGATCCGGTGAAAGACCAGGGCGTGCATGCCGGGATACGCGGTGATGACTTCAAGTACGCTGCGCGCCGCCGGATCGCGGTCGAATACCGAGTTAATGTCTTCCCGCAGACGCTGCCAAAACATCATAGCCGCTCATCCAGAGGTTGAAGTGAAGGAGCCGCCCGCATGGCGCGACGGCGAGGGAGAAAATTATAGCAAGCCAGCGCGCGGACATAGCGTCACTCCAGATCGTCGCCGTAGCTTGGTTTCGGGTTTTTGTAGGACGGACGCGCTTGCGGATAACGGATATATGGCTTTGAACGATGCGTGGTTTTAAGATTGTGTTCGCGACGCGACTCGCGGTCCGACAAGCGGGTTCGGGCCGGAGCCGAACTTTGGTTGAGAGTGGAGGGTAGCGATAGTGAAGCCGTGGATCAACGAAGAAACCATCAAGACCTGGACCGACGCTCAGAAACGCCTTTGGGAAAGCCTATGCTCGGCGGTGCCGTTCCAGCCACCGGTCGGAGTTGAAGCCTGGCGCGAGACGTATTTGAAAAATCTTACGACATGGGAGTCCGCGGTCAAGCAGACTTTGGAGCAGGAAGCCGCTTGGGTCGAGCAATGGGTGCGGCAGGTTGCCCACGAAAAAGGAACGCCGGAAATGATGGCGTCCTGGGTGCGGCAGATGGAAGAAGTGCTGCAACGCTGGATTCAGTCCCAAAATCAGTGGTGGGATGAATACTTCGCGGTTTTGCGTCGTGGCGATTTCGCCAAGCTGGACCAGAGCGATGTTGATACGACCGCGGTTCCCGAGCCGGCTTCGGCGGCTCAATCGGCGCCGACGGCTTCCAAGAAACCGGCGAGCGTGCCGCCCAAGGTTGCATCGGCACGGTCGGAACCGACGATGAAAACCGTTCGGCCACCGGCCGTCGCTCCAACCGCCGAGCCGCTCACCGCCGCGAACGATGAGCGGCCCCAAACGGCGCCGGTCGTCGACGCGTCCGTCGAGTGGTCGCCGGACGATCTCAAACTCGTCAGTGGCATCGGCCCGGCGCTGGAGAAGAAACTGAACGCCTGTGGCATATCGACCTACCGGCAACTGGCGGCGCTCGGCGATGAGGACATCGAGCGGATCGAAGCCGCCATCAAATCATTCGGTCGTATCCGTCGCGATGACTGGGTCGGCCAGGCCAGGGAGCAGCATCTGCGGAAGTATCAGGAATCGCTTTAGGCAGTTTCAACCCTTACAGCGCCGGGCTCCAGTGACCCAGCGGCTATCGGAGCAAACCGATCGATGTCCGTTCATGCCATCGCCGCTGTGCTGAGCGGCCAGATCCGGCCGGGCAACCGTCTGACCGTGCAGGGCTGGGTGCGCACCCGCCGCGATTCCAAGGCAGGACTGTCCTTCATCGCCGTCCACGACGGCTCGTGCTTCGAGCCGCTGCAAGTGGTCGCTTCCGCCGAACTGCCGAACTACCGGAGCGAGGTGCTCCATCTGACCGCCGGATGCGCGCTGCGCGTTCGCGGCGAACTGGTCGTTTCCACCGGCAAGGGGCAGGCGGTCGAACTGCGGGCGGACTGGATTGAAACGGTGGGGGGGATCGAGGATCCGGAAACCTATCCGGTTGCCCCCAAGCCCCACAGCTTTGAGTACCTGCGGACGGTGGCGCACCTGCGACCGCGCACCAATAGTATCGGCGCGGTGGCGCGGGTGCGCCACTCCCTGTCCCAGGCGGTCCATCGCTTCCTCCACGAGCGGGGTTATTTCTGGGTCCATACCCCGATCATCACCGCCAGCGATTGCGAGGGGGCCGGTGCGCTGTTTCGGGTGAGCACCCTGGATGGGGTCAATCCGCCGCGCACGCCCGAGGGCGGCATCGATTTCGCCCAGGATTTTTTCGGCCGGGAGACTTTCCTGACCGTGTCCGGCCAGCTCAATGTCGAGGCTTATTGCCTGGCCTTGTCGAAGGTCTACACTTTCGGTCCGACCTTCCGCGCCGAGAACTCCAACACCAGCCGCCACTTGGCCGAGTTCTGGATGATCGAGCCGGAGACCGCCTTCGCCGATCTGCACGCCAACGCCGATCTGGCCGAGGCGCTGCTGAAGTTCATGTTCCGGGCCCTGTTGGACGAGCGCGCCGACGACCTGGCGTTTTTTGCCCAGCGCATCGACAAAACCTGCATCCAGCGACTGGAACGGATGGTGAACGCGCCGTTCGAACGAATGGAATACGGCGAAGCCATCCGCATTTTGGAGAAGGCCGGCGAAACCTTCGAATTCCCGGTCCGCTGGGGTGTGGATCTCCAGTCCGAGCACGAGCGTTATCTGACCGAACGCCATGTGGGCCGGCCGCTGGTGCTGATTAACTACCCAAAGGAAATCAAGAGTTTTTATATGCGGTTGAACGACGACGGCCGCACGGTTGCGGCAATGGACGTGCTGGCGCCCGGCATCGGTGAGATCGTCGGTGGCAGCCAGCGCGAAGAGCGGTTGGTCGTGCTGGACGCGCGCCTGGATGAAATGGGCATCAACAAGACCGCCTATAATTGGTATCGTGACCTGCGCCGTTACGGTAGTGTACCGCACGCCGGGTTCGGGCTGGGGTTCGAACGCACCGTCAGCTACGCGACCGGCATGAGCAACGTTCGGGATGTGATCCCGTTCCCGCGTACCCCCCGTAGCGCCGATTTCTAACGCTGGATCTCAAGGCCGCCCGCGATTCGTGTCATGAGCGATACCACTCCTCCGATCGTACCCCCCAAGAACGGCTCCCGCCGGGCCAATGCCCTGACGTCGGGCTACATGCTGGACGAGTACCGGATCGATTCCATTCTTGGGGCCGGCGGCTTCGGCGTGACCTACAAGGCGCTGGATACGCACCTGGAAAGTTGGGTTGCCATCAAGGAATACTTTCCGGTGGAGTGGTCGTTCCGCGATAGCGACGGCGTGACGGTATACGCCAATACCCAGGGCCAGAGCAGCCAAACCGACGGTCAGACCTCGGACTATATCTGGGGGCTGGAGCGATTTCTCGATGAAGCGCGGGTATTGGCCCGGATCCAGCACCCTTATGTAGTGCGGGTGAAGCGCTATTTTCGCGCCCATGGCACCGCCTACATCGTCATGGATTACGAAGAAGGCGAACCGCTCAGCGCGGTATTGCAGGATGGCGAAACGCTGGACGAGGAGGAAGTGCGCGGCTTACTGGAGGACGTGTTGCCGGCCTTGCAGGCGGTTCACGAGCAGGGCTACCTGCACCGCGATATCAAACCGGCCAATCTCTACCTGCGCGCGAGCGACCATCGGGTGATGCTGATCGATTTTGGCGCGGCCCGGGGGTCGGTCGGTCGCCAAAGCAAGAGCGTGACCAGCCTCGTTACGCCCGGCTATTCGCCGCCGGAGCAGTACACCACCCGCAACGAGCGTTACGGAACCTGGACCGATATCTACGCCCTCGCCGCCGTGCTTTACCGCTGCGTGACCGGTCATCCACCGATGGAAGCGGCCGCGCGCCTGCTGGACGATCAATTGGAGCCGGCGGTCGTGGTGGGCGCCGACCGCTACAGCACCAATCTATTGCGGGTGATCGACCAGGCGCTGGCGGTGCGGCCGGAGCTGCGGTTTCGCACTGTGGCCGAGATGCAGTCGGCGCTCGATGGCTGGCAGGTCGAAGACAGCGACGAGACGGTGATCATGTTGCCGTTGGTTCGATCCAGCAAGGCCGCGCCGGCGTCGGAACCGCTCCTGGCCGGGGACGGGCCGGCGCGAATGGAGAATCAGCCACCCGGAGAGAACTGGCTGGAGATGACCCAGAAACCGGCCGTCGCCAGTCAGCGGTCGCTGGCTGCGTGGAAACCGAAGAAAAAGGGTTCTTTTGTGTCCGGTATCTTGCGGTGGCGGTCGCTGGGTGTGCGGCTTGGCGGCAGCTTGGCGGTGGCGGTGGCCGCGGCGCTGGTGGTCACCGTGGTGGTCTGGCTGTGGCCGTCCGCGCCCACCCCAGAGGAGCAGTCGCCGCCCCGCTACAGTCTCGGTCAGCACGAGCAGTCGGTCGCAATCCCGCCCGCCACCGTTACCGAACCTCCCGAAATACCGGCTTCGAACGGAACGACCGCACTGGAGTCGCCCGCCGCGCCGGTGGCGGATTCTCCGCCCGAGCAACCAAGCCCGCCAGAGCAGCCCGCGGCCGGAGTGGAAGCGCACACCGAACCGCCATCGGCGCTATCGGCCATCGCCGAACCGCCCGCCGAACCGCCCGCCGAGCCGCCGCTTCAGGCGGAACCAACCCCCGTCGCCGAACCGGCTGTTGCCGAGCCGCCGCTTCAGGCGGAACCAACCCCCGTCGCCAAACCGGCTGTTGCCGAGCCGGCGCCGGTCGCCAAGAAGGGCAGGCGATCGACCGAGCGGCGCCGGACAAGCCGGAAACAGAATGAACCCAAACCGATCGTGGTGACGCCTGCGCCGTCGCCGCGCGCTAGTCCGCCGCCGCCGGTTCGCCACAATCTTTGGGACGCGCCCACCTCGACAGGTTTTAACCAGAAATGAAGTTTACGCTGTGGCCTTTTTCCCGTCGTCGGCACGCTCAGTCGGAAAAGGTGCGGGTACGGGCGCGATTCATTCGCACCGACCGGCTCGGCGGGGGCGAACTGCGCTTATCTTCGCTGTTGTGCCGCTTGGGCCGGGCGCCGGACAACGAGCTGTGTTTCGATAACGATTCCGTCTCGGGTTACCACGCCGAGGTTTACCATCTGCCCGATGGCACGTTCCAGATCTGCGATCTGGATTCCACCAACGGAACCTGGGTGAACGGCCAGCGCGTTCACGCTCAGCTCCTGCGTAACGGCGACGTGGTGGAGCTGGGCGAGGTGCGCCTGCACTTTCGAACCAGCGATCCCTGAGTACCGGCCTGTTCGGCGTTGATCCCGAGAGAAATCAGTCATGCCTCTTTATCGTGGTGGCTTCTTCAAGAAAGGTTCGTCCGAGACTCCACCCGTGGAGCCCACTCGCCGCGTCGCCCGTTCCGAGGCGATGGCCAAGCCCCGGCCGACGCCGGCCGGAGGTCCGGTGGTTACGGTTCCCGCGACGCCCGCCCGCGATCGGGCGCCGATTCAGGTTGTCGGCTGGCTGGTGGTTGTCGAGGGTCCGGGGCGGGGTGAGGTGCTGCCGCTGGGTTACGGGGTCAACGATATAGGCCGTGGCGCGGATGCCCGGGTTCGGCTGGATTTCGGCGATGCCACGATCGATTCCCGCGGTCAGGCGGCGGTCATCTACACGGCGCGCTCCCGCCGCTTTTACCTGCAATCGATCGCATCGGGCAACTGGGTGGATAGCTGTCCGGTGGTGGACAAATCCGTGGAGCTGACCGGTGGCGAAACCTTGCGGATGGGACAGACTCGCTTGCGCTTCGTGCCGCTGTGCGGTCCCGGTTTCGATTGGCGCGAAGGTCAGTAAACGCGAAGGTCGATAAGGTGGAGAAAGCGGCATGGCGGCTTGGGTGCATGATGAAGGTACGGCGCAAGGAAATCGCGCCCGGCAGGAAGACGATTATGGGGTATTCAAACTACCGCCGGAGCTGGAGGCGGGCGATCTGCTGCTGGTGTTGGCCGATGGCATGGGGGGCGAACAGGGGGGGGCTCGGGCCAGCGCCCTGACGATCCGCGATTTCATCGAAACCTATGATACGGTGCCGGCCGTCACCATCCCCGAACGGCTCGAACGGACTCTGGCCTATGTGAACCAGCGAATGGCGCTGGAGGTGGCGTCCGATCCGGAGCGTCTGGAGGGAATGGGATGCACACTGTTGGCCGTGGTGCTGGCGGAGGAAGGGCTGTACTGGATCAGCGTGGGCGACTCGCCGTTGTGGCTGTGGCGACGGGGTCGCTTGCACCGTCTGAATCAGGATCACGCCTATCGCAGCATTTTGGCCGCGCAGGTGAGCGCCGGCGAGATCAGCGCCGCCGATGCCGCTCGCCATCCCTCCCGCAACGCGCTGGTCAGCGCCGTCACCGGTGGGGAGGTCGAGCTGGTGGATCTACCGCGCCAATCCTATCCGCTTCGGTGCGGCGACCAGATCCTGTTGGCCAGCGATGGCCTGCTGACGCTTAGCGAAAGCAAAATCGCCGCCCTGTTGGCCAGTGCGCGCGGCAGGGAGCCTTGCCGGCGCCTGCTGGCGGCGGTGGAAGCGCTTCGATCCCCCCATCAGGACAATATGACCGTGCTGTGGGCCGAGGCGGCGAACCGGCCGCCCGAGTCGCATCGACGGTGGGTTGGGCGTGGCGTGCCGCTGCTTGCCTTGCTGCTTGCCTTGCTGGCGGTCGGCGGCGCATGGTGGTGGCTGGCCCGTGGCGATGCGGAGACGGTGGCCAGCGCTTTCGCGCCGCCCTAGCCGTTCCAGGTTACGGCGCCGGCCGGAGCGCCCAGCCAGGCGAATAAATCGGCCGGTCGCCGCAGGAAGCCGTCGGCACCCCAGGTTTCCGGCCGGTCCTCGGCGCCCAGGTAGCCGAAGCCGGCCACCAGCGTGGTCATGCCGGCCTGCTTGCCCGCCAGTATATCGCGTTCGGCATCGCCCACGTACAGCGAGCGGCCGGGCGCCGCCCCGATCCGCGCGCAGGCATACAGCAATGGTTCCGGGTCCGGCTTGCGCGTGCTCAAGGTGTCGCCGCTGACCACGCAGGCCGCTCGCGCCCATAGATTCAGCGCCTTCAGCAGCGGTTCGGTTAGCCAGCCCGGCTTGTTGGTGACGACGCCCCAGCGGATGGCGCTGGCCTCCAGGTAATCCAGTACGTCGGCCATGCCGGAAAACGGCGCGGTCTCGATGGCGATGGCCTCTCGGTAAAGCGCCAGAAAGCGCGGGTTGAGTTCGGCGTAGAGCGGATCGTCGGAGCTGAGCCCGAAACCGGCCTTCAGCATGCCCGGCGAGCCGTGGGAGACCGTCGGGCGGATGGCCTCGACCGGTAGGTCGGACAGATCGCGCTCCCGGCGCAGCCGGTTTAGCGCCGCCGTCATATCGGGGGCGGTGTCCAGCAGGGTGCCGTCCAGATCGAACAGCACGCAGTCGGGAGGCGCGTTGCCGGCGAGGCTGGAATTCATGTCGCGCTGTCCGGGCGGCAATGAACCATGTAATTGACCGATACGCCCGGCCCTAGCCAATAGTCGCGGCTCAGCGGGTTGTAATGCAGACCGGTGATTTCCCGCAGCGTCAGGTCGGCGGCGCGCAGCCAACCCTCCAGCTCCGAGGGGCGGATGAACTTGCGGTAGTCGTGGGTGCCCTTGGGCAGCAGCCGCAACAGGTATTCCGCGCCGATGACGACGAACAAATAGGACTTGGGATTGCGGTTGATGGTCGAGAAGATCAGGTGCCCGTCGGGCTTGACCAGCCGGGCGCAGGCCCGGATCGTCGAGGCGGGGTCGGGCACATGCTCCAGCATTTCCATGCAGGTCACCACATCGAAACCGGCCGGTTCGGTTTCGGCCAACTCCTCGGCGGCGATGCGGCGGTAATCGAGCACCGCGCCGGATTCCAGTTGATGCAGTTGCGCGACCGCCAGCGGCGCTTCGCCCAGGTCGATGCCAAGCACCCGCGCGCCGCGCAGCGCCATGCTTTCGGCCAGGATGCCGCCGCCGCAGCCGACATCGACCACCCGCTTGCCTTCCAACCCGTCGGCTCGCGCGTCGATGAAATTCAGGCGCAGGGGATTGGTGTCGTGCAGCGGTTTGAACTCGCTGTCCGGATCCCACCAGCGGCTGGCCAGTTGTTCGAATTTGGCGATTTCCTCGGGATCCACGTTGAGGCTCGCGGTCGTCATGTGCTGTTTACCTCGCTAATGGCTGAAGTACGGATCTCGTTCGTTCCGCCCGTTCGACCGCCGGGCGTCGCGGTCTACGCCCGGCGGTCCGCGGCGATGCGTTCCCGCCAGCCGCGCGCCTCTTGGAGCGTGTCCGCCAGATCCAGCGCGGTCAGGCGCCGGTCGGCCAGCAGCCGGTGGCCGGCGACCCAGACATCGGTGACGTGCTGGCGGCCGGCGGTGTAGACCAGTTGCGAAATGGGGTGGTAGACCGGTTCGGTTTCCGGTTGGCCGAGATCGACGGCGACGATATCGGCGGCCTTGCCTGGTTCGAGCGAGCCGGTTTCCCGCTCCAATCCCAGCGCTCGGGCGCCGTGGAGGGTGGCTATGCGCAGCATCCGCGCGGCGGGCAGCGCGGCGGCGTCGCCAGCAACGCCCTTGCCCAGCAGGGCGGCGGTGCGCAGTTCGCCGAACAGATCGAGATCGTTGTTGCTGGCCGCGCCGTCGGTGCCAAGCGCGACGTTGACGTTGGCGGAATCGAGTCGGGCGGTTGGGCAGAACCCGCTGGCCAGTTTGAGGTTGGATTCCGGACAGTGGACGACATGGGCGCCGGCTTCGGCCAGCCGCTCGATTTCGGCCGGTTCGATCTGGGTCATGTGCACGGCCAGCAGTCGTGGCGACAGCAGGCCGAGTCGCGCCAGTTGCTCCAGTGGCCGGCAGCCGCGTTCATTCTGGAACCGGGCGACTTCGGCGGCGGTTTCATGGACATGGATGTGGACCGGGATATCCAGGTCCGCCGCCAGTCGGCCGATGCGCTCCAGCGCCGGGTTTGAGACGGTGTAGGGGGCGTGCGGCGCGAAGGCGGCACGGATTCGCGTATCGCCTTGCAGTGTCTCGTGCAAGGCCAGCCCTTTATCCAGGTACTCGTCCAGGCCGCGGGCATAGGCTGTGGGGAAGTCCAGGGCGATCAGCCCGACGCAGGCGCGAATGCCGCATTCGCGGGCGGCGGCGGCGGTTGCTTCCGGGAAAAAATACATGTCGTTGAAGCAGGTGGTGCCGCCACGCAGCATCTCGGCGATGGCCAGCCGGGTTCCGGCGCGGACGAATTCGGGATCGACCCAACGGGCCTCGGCGGGCCAGACGTAATCTTGCAACCAGGTCATCAGCGGCAGATCGTCGGCCAGCCCGCGCAGCAGGGTCATGCTGGCATGAGTGTGGGCGTTGACCAGGCCGGGGATGAGAACGTGCGTTTCGAAGTCCAGACACGTCTCGGCGGTGAAGCGGGCCATCGCTTCGTCTCGCGGCAGGATGGCGAGAATGCGGCCATCCCGAATGGCGAGGGTGTGGTGTTCGAGAACCTGGCCTTCCGGTTCGACCGGAACGATCCAGCGGGCGTTGAGCAGGGCGGCGATGGCTTGCGGCATGCGAGGTTCTCCGGGCGATGGCGGCGGATTATAGCGGCGAACCGGAGTGGCGCAAAAAAACGCCCCGGCAAGCCGGGGCGCTGGGGGTTGGAAAACGCGGGCAGCTTACTGGCTGATCACCTTCTCCATGGCGGTTACGGTAATCACCACGCGGCGGTTCAGCGCGCGGCCAGCCGGGTTGTCCTTGCCGTTCGGCAAGGTGTTGGGGGCGATCGGGTCGAGTTCGCCGCGGCTGCTGGTCGAGATGATGGATTTGGGCACGCCCCTGGCGGTCAGGTAATTGGCCACGGAGTCGGCGCGGCGCTGGCCCAAGCGATAGTTGTAGGCTTCGGTGCCCTTGCTGTCGGTGTGGCCGACGATCGCAATCGAGGAGACCGACGAAACCCGGCGCAGGTCGGTGACCAGCTTGTCCAGCTTGGCGCGGCCGGCGGGCTTCAGGTCGGCCCGGTCGAAATCGAAGTAGGCGTCGGCGCCCAGGCTGAGGGTTTCGACCACCGGAGTGGCCGGCTCGACCACCGCCACGGCGGCGCCGCATTCCGGAACGTTCTTCGCGGCGGTCCAGTACGGGGTGCGGATGCAGTTGCCGTAGGGATCCTTGACGATCTTGCCGTAGGGGTCAACGGCGTAGATGCAGCCATATTTGTTGATCTGGGCGTGCGCGGGTAGCGCGGTGAACAGCACCATCGAGGCAGCCAAGCCCAAGCTAAGCTTATGCAGTTTCACTTTCATCGATATACTCTCCCAAGCAGGCATGAAAAATTCTGTGCACGGCACGTTTGGCCTTCAGGTCGCGGGGATCGGATTCGTCCGAATCGCAATCTTTCGTTGACCAGTATACCCGAGCGGCAACCGCTACGCGCGACAAACCGGCCGGCCATGGCGTGTAATGATACAACGTTGTGTCAGAATTGCAAAAAATGTTGTGCCAACAATAAATGCCCTAATTTTGCGCGCTATCTTGGCTGCTAGGCAAGGGATTTTTTGCGACGATCCAGGGAAAATCGGGTGTGTCGTAAATAAACAACAGTCTTTGTGCGCGGCTTGAAAGCCCTTGCCTTTGTACGTCCCACCTGGGTTGTCGACCGGATTGGAATTCGCCATGCCGTATGCTCATGATGCCGTGCGCGCCGTTGTCTGGCGCGAGGATGCCCTGGATCTGCTGGATCAGCGTCTGCTGCCGGCCGTTGAGCGTTACCGGCGACTGGCCAGCGTGACGGAGGTGGCGCAGGCGATCCGCGATATGGTGGTGCGCGGTGCGCCCGCGATCGGTATCGCCGCCGCCTATGGCGTGGTGTTGGCGGCCCGCGCCCGGTATGCCGAAGATCCGAAGCGGTGGCGACGGACGATCGGGAGCGATCTTGCCGCGCTGGCGGCGGCCCGACCGACCGCCGTCAATTTGTTTTGGGCGCTGCGGCGGATGGAGCGAGCCATCGATCGCTCGTCCGGCAATCCGGCGGTGGATCTGCTGTCCGAAGCGCGGACGATTCATGAAGAGGATATCGCCGCCAACCGGCGCATGGGGCAGTTGGGCGCGGCGTTGCTGGGCGAGCGCGGGGCGGTGCTGACTCACTGCAATACCGGTTCGCTGGCCACCGGCGGTTACGGCACGGCGCTGGGCGTGATCCGGGAGGGCTACGCGGCCGGGTTGATCGAGCGGGTGTATGCCGACGAAACCCGGCCATGGTTGCAGGGCGCGCGGCTGACCGCCTGGGAGCTGGTGCGGGACGGCATTCCGGTGACGCTACTGGCGGATGGGGCGGCGGCGGCGCTGATGCGAGAGGGTAGGGTGCGTTGGACCATCGTCGGAGCGGATCGGGTCGCCGCCAACGGCGATGTCGCCAACAAGATCGGTACTTATCATTTGGCGGTGGCCGCCCGTTACCACGGGGTACGGTTCATGGTGGTGGCGCCGTCCTCGACGGTGGATATGAATCTTGCCGGCGGCGCGGATATTCCCATCGAGCAACGCGCCGCCGAGGAGTTGCTGACCTTGGGTGGGCAGCCGATTGCCGCCGCCGGGGTCGATGTGTGGAATCCCTCGTTCGATGTGACGCCGGCGGCATTGGTGGATGTGCTGGTGACGGAGCGTGGCGTGGTGCGGGCGCCGGACGGAGAAAAGATGGCGTGGCTGATGGCGGAGATATAAAGCGGCTTCAAGTTGTTGAGAGGAAATGTTTTCAACCCGCCGGGTGAAGGCGGCGGCGTTATCCCTTTCCATTGGGATGATACCAAAGACAGAGCCAACGTTTATCGGTTCCATCGCCGGGCCGACCATCAATCGGTGAGCCGATCACCCCAATCGTTTTAATCCGGAGTCGGCACTACGCATTGATCCATGCCGACCCACCTCAACAAGCGTTCGCCGCACCCATGGTTCTCCAGCAGCGCCGGGTTGGACGGCAACGGATTCTTCGATAATCGCCGCAACCGTTACTCGCGCCAATCCCGTCGCCCGGTTCTCAGGGACAACCGATAGTGGCCAGTTTGATACGGCTTGATTGTCTTCATCGATACAACTAATATCATTCTTAAAACATTAATCACTAAGGAATCATAAAGAATCACAAAGAATAATCGCCAATAATGCTGGCGTTGGTTCTTTTGCGACGTTTGGAGGGGTGAATAAATGGTATTTGTTTGAGTATGGTGATAGTCGTCGTATGTCGGTGTCAGTAACCCACAGGGAGAGGCGTCCTGGGTGTCGGCAAGCAACTCGATGCCGCCGGTCAGGAGAGCGGATTCATCCAGAGCCCGCTCGTTGGAACCATTAGTTTCAATGTCATTCAAATCAAGGCTATTTTAAAGAGGAAACCCAATGATTCAGTCCACGAAAAGGCTACTGGGACTGCTGCTGGTCCTGCTACTGCTTCCGATGGCCAGCGCATTCGCACAGCCCGACCTGACGGTCGGCAATGGCGCTGGTCTGCCGGGCGCGACCGTGAATACCGATGTGTCTTTCACTAACAACGGCGCGGTGGTGGCGATGTCGTTTGAGATCACCTATGACCCGACGCGGGTCACCCCCGGCGCCGTAACGAACGGCCCGGCGCTGTCGCCCCACTCGGTGGCGACCAACATCCCCGTGGCGGGAACCTTGCGCGTGTTGGTCAACCCACCGTTGGTTAACCCGTTACCGAACGTGAACAACGGGGTGCTGTTCACAGTGCCCTGGACGATCGCGGGCGCCGCCGCGCCGGGGAACGTGCCGCTGGGGCTGGTGACCGTGGTGTTTAGCAACGCGGCGGCGGGAGCCGTTCCGCCCGGCACGCTCACGCCTGGCCAGATCACCATCAACGCGCCCCCGGTGAATGTCCCGAACGTGGTCGGTCTGACCCAGGCGGCCGCCGCAACGGCGATCACTAATGCCGGTTTGGTCGTGGGCACGGTGACCTCGCAGAGCGATCCCAACATCCCGGCGGGTCAGGTCATCAGCCAGAACCCGGCGGCGGGCGCCAGCGTGGCGGCCGGCAGCGCGGTCGATATCGTGGTGTCCCTCGGTCCTCCGCCCCCGGTGAATGTCCCGAATGTGGTCGGTCTGACCCAGGCGGCCGCCGCAACGGCGATCACTAATGCCGGTTTGGTCGTGGGCACGGTGACCTCGCAGAGCGATCCCAACATCCCGGCGGGTCAGGTCATCAGCCAGAACCCGGCGGCGGGCGCCAGCGTGGCGGCCGGCAGCGCGGTCAATCTCGTGGTGTCCTCCGGCCCGGCTCGAGTGGGAGGGGAGGCAATTCCTACTCTTTCGGAGTGGGCGCTAATGTTGTTCAGCGTGTTTTTGGGAGGAATGATCTGGAGAAATCGACGCGCTCATTTCCGCGCGTAAGTCCTGTCCCGGCCTGCCGCGTCGAATCGACGCGGCAGCGTCCTGGATCGCTTGATTCCATCGCCATCACTGGAGATTTCCCATGAGGGTTTTATCTGTCCTTGGTTTAATCGTTGTTTTAGCGCCTGGTATCATGGGCGTCGCCGAAGCGCAGCAACCCAAACCGGATGCCAGCCTTTCGCCAGAGGCCATCGCTCAGATGAGTGCGTTGTTGCAGGAAAAAGCCGCGCGGACACCCACTCAACGGAAAATCGATTCCGCTTTACTTTATGAGTTGAAGCGTCAACGGCACGATCCCCTGCTGAGCCGGGTGCCGATGTTGCGATCCAATGTCGAGGTCGCCGCTGATGGTAGCGTCTTGGTTGACATCAAAGCGACCGTTGCGGATGAACTGCTCAACCAAATTAAGGCATCGGCGGGAACGGTTATTAACAGTTTTCCACAATACGACGCCATTCGCGCCAAGATTCCCCTCGATCAGGTGGAGGCGCTGGCCACTTTGCCGGGTGTCCGCTCCATTCGTCAAGCCGACAAACTCATCCTGAATAAAGTGAATACCTCGGAAGGCGATTTGGCACATCGGGCTAGCAATGCGCGTACCGCTTTTACGGTTGATGGCACGGGGATCAAGATTGGCGTTCTCTCGGACAGCGTTGACGCTCTGGCCACTCTCCAAGCCTCGGGCGACCTCCCCCCGGTCGTTACGGTGCTGCCTGGACAGAGCGGAGGGGTAGGCAGCAGCGAAGGCACGGCCATGTTGGAGATCGTGTATGACCTTGCGCCAGGCGCTCAATTGTTTTTTGCCACCGCATTTGGCGGTCCGGCTCAATTTGCCCAGAATATTTTGGATCTGGCCGCCGCCGGTTGTAAGGTCATTGTCGATGATGTGGGTTATTTTGCGGAAGGGGCTTTTCAAGATGACATCATCTCCCAAGCCGTCAATACGGTAACCGCCAATGGCGTGCTGTATTTCTCCTCGGCGGGGAACTCGGGCAACAAGAACGACGGCACGTCCGGAGTCTGGGAGGGAGATTACGTCGGCACCACGCTGCCAACACCGATATCACCCGCTAACGCCATGGATGTTCAGGATTTTGGCGGTGGCCAAAAGTTGAATACCATTACCCAGGATTCGCCTTCCCTTTTTATATTGCAATGGTCGGATCCACTCGGGGCATCCGGCAACGATTACGATCTCTTTCTACTCAATGCCGCGGGTACCGCGATATTGGCGGTATCAAACGATACTCAAAACGGTACTCAAGATCCCGTCGAGGGGATCGGTTCTGTAAATGTTAACGACACAGGCCTTCAATTGGTTATCGGGCGCTATTCCGGGGCTCCCCGCTTCATGCGCTTGAATACCAATCGGGGCCGACTGCAAGTCAATACCGCGGGCCAAACCTGGGGGCATAGCACCGCCGAAAATGCTTTTGGGGTCGCCGCCACGAATTGGAATGCCTGCGGAGGTACTCCGCTTTGCACCACGGCGCCGGTGGAAACGTTCAGTTCCGATGGTCCACGGAAGATATTTTACCTGCCGAATGGCACGCCCATCACGCCGGGCAATTTCTTGTCAAGCGGCGGAACGGTGCGGCAGAAACCGGATGTTACCGCCGCGGACGGCGTGTCGACAGCCACCCCTGGCTTCAATCCCTTTTTTGGAACTTCCGCGGCCGCGCCTCATGCCGCCGCTATTGCCGCTCTGATGCTGTCCGCCAACAATGCCTTGACTCCGGCGGAGGTGCGGCAAAAGATGACCAGCACGACTTGGGATATCGAAGCGCCGGGGGTGGATCGCGATTCAGGAGCGGGCATCATCGACGCTTATGCCGCGGTTCAAGCGGCCTTGGCAATACCTGGCGATGTGAATGGCGATGGCGCTCTCAACGCTCTGGACGTGGTGGCGGTGATTAACGCGGCGCTCGGGACGCAGACTTGGCCGGCCGCCGATATCAACGGCGACAACGTGGTCAACGCTCTGGACGTGGTGGCCGTTATCAACTTGGTGCTTGGCATCGGCGGCCCATGAATCCATGGGTTGCGTTCCCGACAGGGATAGCCGACCGTCAAGGCGTTGTTGAGTCGGCATAGTCTTGAAG
Source organism: Candidatus Competibacter sp. (assembly GCA_029624815.1). GTDB lineage: Bacteria > Pseudomonadota > Gammaproteobacteria > Competibacterales > Competibacteraceae > Competibacter. The sequence continues at coordinate 11,185 of JARSSH010000015.1, read as the reverse complement.
GGGCGGCTTATCCCGCCCCTTCCGCCTTATGAGGCGAAGCGGATATTCCAGCGAATCTTACGGGTTTTTATGTTGGCCGCTAGCGCCGCTTCGCTTTTATGCCATGGGCGGCGACGCCGGCGGCGCTCGTCGAACCTGTGGCAATAACTCGCCCAGAAAATCCCGGTGGAACCCCGCCCAGATCAGGATCGGCGTCACCGCCGGCAGGATCAGATATCCCAGTTGATAGGCCAGCGCCAGCAGCTCTCGCGTCAGCGGCGTGGTGCCCATCCGCAGGGCCACGGCGGGGTCCATGTCGAAGACCAGCACCTTGATCGCCTCGCAGGCGATGCCCCAGACCGGTACCGGCAGCAGCAGCAAGCCGCCCATGACCGCGCGGTACAGTTTTTCGCGCCAAGCCGTTGGCGCGGCCAGGGTCAATGCCAGCAACATCGGCCAGCCGTAGGCGTACTTCAGCGCGTTGATCGTGAAAACCAGTTGCCCACGCGGATCGGGCGGCGTCGAACCGTCCGTCGGCGCGGCCATGACGAACCGGGTGACGATATCGACCGCCGTACCCTGTTGCTCGACGGCGGCGATGGCGTGCGGGAACATATGGCCGAGAACGAAATGGGTCCAACCCGCGACCGGCATCAACAGCAGCGGCGCCAGCACATACCAGAGCACGAACAGGGGCGCCAGCCACAACAAAGCGCGAATTAAAAAACGATCGATCGGGCGGCGCGGCATCATGGCGAGACCGTCGGCGTGGGCAGGGGGTTCTCGATCGCCGGTACCGGCAGCATCCGCACCCACAGCAGGTAGACGATCAGGCCATCCAGCATGATCAGTGCCTGCCAGAGATAGAGGTGGGCCCATTCGAACCAGACCGGGTTCCATTGCAACAGATAAAACAGGCTGATGATCCGAACCACATTCAGCGCTTGAATGGCCAAAAAACCGAGCGCGAGCCCGATGAATTTCTGTTTCCAGCCTGCTGGCGTGGCGGCGATGGCGGCCAGTACCACGATCATCGCCTCGACCCCGTTGCAGCCGGGCTGAATGCTGACCGCCGCGCCCGTTTCGCTATTGCTCAGCACGATGCCGTGCGCCTGTACCGTGCCATCGAAGGTCTGAAGCACGACGGCGCTCACATGAGCTACCGCCGAGGTGAACGGCTGAATGACCCAGGTTTGCACCGGCCCCAACAGCTCGATGATGAATAGCGTCATAAGGAGTATGGCAAAAACAATGAGCTGCATGATGTGCGGGCCTCGTGAATCGGTCCGGACATCGGCCGGACACGGGGACGAATCGATAACCGCCCTACTATAAAAATCCACGGGTTATCTTAGCGCGCCGTGACAGCCTCTCCAAGGACATCCCGCACCGTCGAAAGTCTCCGGTCTCACCGAACGACTGGACCGCGCTTTAACCCTTGGGACTCAAGCCATGGCGCGATTGCCCTGCCGGGAATGGCGAGCCGCATTGCAGCGCGGCGGTGCGGTTCCTACAATCGCATTGGCTGGCTCGAAGCATTCATGAAAACCCAGAGAGATCGAATCGATGAACGTTATCATCAACCTCAATCAGGCCATTCACGCGCTGTCGGATGCTCTCGATCTGGTGGGGGTGGGCGAGGTATTCCACAGCAAGCGAGTCGGGTGCATGGCGCTGCAATGCGGTCGCGCGCTCGGTCTGGGCGAGCCGGAGCTGGAAAATCTGTTTCATGCGGGATTGCTGCACGACTGCGCGGTTTCGTCCACGACCCTGCATCGGCGATTGGTCAACGAACTGGACTGCGAGGATGCGGAATACCACGGCATCCAGGGCGACGAGCTGCTTGCCCCCTTTGCGCCGTTGGCGCATTTGGCGCCTCTGGTTCGTTATCACCATACCCACTGGGATGCCTTCCCCGCACTAAACGTTCCCGAGACCACCGCCCGGCTGGCCAACCTGATCTATCTGGCCGATCGGGTGGATGCGCTGGCCATCCCGCACTACGAGCGCGACCTGCTGCTGGCTCGGCACACCGTCCGCGAAACGATCTGGCGGCTGAGCGGCTCCTTTTTTGCGCCGGATCTGGTGGCGCTGTTCATGGACCTGTCCGTCAGCGAAGCGTTCTGGTTCAGCCTGGAGGCGCGTCATCTGATTCGGTTCATCCACGAACGGGAGCAGGAATCCCGTCTGGCGCCCATCAGTTTTCCCGAGCTTCGGCAACTCGCGCTGCTGTTCGCCCGGGTGGTGGACGCCAAGAGCCCGTACACCATGGAGCATTCCCTGGGCACGGCGCGACTGGCGCGCTTGCTGGCCGAACGGTTTGGTTTGCCGGTCGAAGCCTGCGAGAAGATCGAGATCGCCGGGTTGCTGCACGATCTGGGCAAGTTGCAGGTGCCGGACGAGATTCTGGAAAAGACCGGCCCCCTGACTTCCGAGGAGCGGGCCATGATCCAGCGCCATAGCTTCGAGACTTATCAGATTCTGCGCGGCATCGGTGGTCTGGAGGATATCGCCGTTTGGGCCGCTTACCATCACGAGACGCCGGATGGCCAGGGCTATCCCTTCCATTGCGGGGGCGCGGCGTTGACCCTGGAAATGCGAATCATCGCGGTAGCCGATGTATTTCAGGCGCTGGCGCAGCAGCGGCCGTACCGGCAGCCGCTGTCTCCGGCCCGGATTCTGGACATGTTGCGGGCCTTCGTCCGGCAAAACCGCTTGGACGGCGCGGTGGTGGAGCGAATCGGGGAAAACCTGGAGTCGAGTTGGTGGGCAGCGACTGGCGCGGAGTCGAGCGAACAATGGACCTGGAAGCCGGCGCTGGCGATCTGAGCGTTGTTCGTGAGCATTGCGGTCGTTGCAGAAAAGCCTTCCGTCGCTCGCGATATCGCCAAGGTGCTGGGCGCCCGCCAGCGCGGCGAAGGCTTCCTGCACGGCAACGGCTATGTCGTCACCTGGGCGGTCGGCCATCTGGTCAGACTGGCCGAGCCGCACGAGATCGATCCAACTTGGAAGCGCTGGCGGCGCGAACTGCTGCCGCTGTTGCCCAAACGCTGGCCGCTGGTGATCGGGGAGCAAACCCGCGATCAGTTTGAGGCGGTCCGCCGCATCCTCAACGACGAGGCCATCGAGCGGGTAATCTGCGCCACCGACGCCGGTCGCGAGGGCGAGTTGATTTTCCGCTATCTCTACGAAGCCGCCGGTTGCCGCAAGCCGTTTAGCCGCTTGTGGATTTCCTCGCTGACCCCCGACGCCATCCGCCAAGGCTTCCAGCAGTTGCGCGACGGTTGCGAATTCGATCCGCTGGCCGCGGCCGCCCGCGGTCGCAGTCAGGCCGACTGGCTGGTGGGCATGAACCTGTCGCGGGCCTATACCTTGGCCTGCGGTGCGCCGGGTGACGAGGCGCTGTCGGTCGGACGGGTGCAGACGCCGACGCTGGCGGTGGTGGTGGAGCGGGATCTGGCGATTCGCGCCTTCGTACCCGAAGATTACCAGGAGGTGGTGGCGACCTTCACTCCGGAGACGGGGGCAGACCCTGGCGTCAGCCCGTATCCAGGCGTCTGGTTTCGCGGCGAACGTCCCGACCCCAAGAGCAAGCGCCTGCCCGCCGACGGCGAGGAAGCCGGACGCATCGTCGCCCGTGCCCGAACGGGACGGGCCGCCGTCGAATCCCGCGCCGCCGAAACCCATCGCGCCGCGCCGCCTCTACTGTACGACCTGACCGAATTGCAGCGTCACGCCAACCGGTTGTACGGCTTCAGCGCCCAGACCACGCTCGATCTCGCCCAGAAGCTGTACGAGCAGCACAAGCTGATCAGTTACCCACGTACCGACTGCCGCCATTTGTCCAACGCGATCGCGGCGACGCTGGGCGCGGTGGTCGCGGCGATCCAATCGTCCTACCCGGACCGGCTGGCGCCCGGCTGCGGCCAGCGCCTCTTGGGCAAGCGCTTCATCGACGACGGCAAAGTGACCGACCATCACGCCATCATTCCCACCCCGCTGCCGGCGCGCGCTGCCTTGAGCGCCGACGAACGTAAAATTTACGATCTGATTTGCCGCCGTTTGCTGATGGCCTGGCACGATGACCACCTCTGGGCGGTGACCACGCTGATTAGCGCGATCGCCACGGTCGAGGCCGATGGCGCGACCGTGGTTGACCGCTATCACAGCAGCGGCACGACGGTGGAGCAGATCGGTTGGAAGATCTTGGAGGTGGAAATCGCGTCGGCGGCGGAGAAACCGGCCGGCAGGCGCAGGGCCAAAGTCGCCACCGCGACGGAGGAAAACGAGGCCGGGCAAAGCCTGCCGTCGGGGCTGACCGTCGGTCAGCCGTTGCGGCTGTTGGACGCCCGCGCGCTGGCCAAGCAGACCCGGCCGCCGCCGCGTCTGACCGAGGCGGCCCTGCTGACCGCGATGGAAACCGCCGGTCGGGCCTTGGAGGACAAGGAACTGTCGGCGGCGATGAAGGACAGCGGACTGGGCACGCCGGCCACCCGCGCCGATATCATCGAAACCCTGCTCAAACGCCGGTATCTGACCCGCGACGGCAAGGCGCTGAACGCCACCGAGCGCGGCATCCGGCTGATTGAAGCGGTGCGACCGCCGATCAAAAGCCCGGTCATGACCGGCGAGTGGGAAGCGCGGCTCAAGCGCATCCAGCGCGGCGAGGCGGATCTGGACGGTTTCATGGCCGCCATCGCGGGCTATGTCGGCGAAGCGGTGGTCCAGGCGTTCGCGGTGGCGCGACCGGTTTCGCCTTCCTGCCCTCTTGCCATCCGTGGAGAAGAGGAGAGTCGGGAAGCCGCGCCACGGCGGGAACCGGCGCCGGTGGACCGTTTGCTGGAGCTGCTGCAGAGCGCGTTTCGCTTGCCGGCCTTTCGTCCGTACCAGGAACAGGTGTGCCGGACCGTGACCGAGGGCCGGGACGTGCTGCTGGTCATGCCGACCGGCGCCGGCAAGTCGCTGTGCTTTCAGTTGCCCGGCATCGCCCGGGCGGGGACCACGCTGGTGGTTTCGCCATTGATCGCCTTGATGGAAGATCAGGTCGCCAAGCTATGCGAGCTGGGTCTGCGGGCCGAACGCATTCACTCCGGCCGCGACCGGGCCGCGTCGCGTCAGGTCTGCGTCGAATATTTGCAGGGCCAACTGGATTATTTGTTCATTGCGCCGGAGCGGCTGAGCGTGCCCGGTTTTCCCGAAATGCTGGCCAAGCGCACGCTGGCTCTGATCGCGGTGGACGAGGCGCATTGCATTTCCCAATGGGGTCACGATTTCCGCCCGGACTACCGGATGCTGGGTCGGTATTTGCCCCTGCTGCGGCCGACGCCGGTCATCGCGCTGACCGCGACCGCCACGGTGCTGGTGCAGGACGACATCGTGGGCCAGCTCGACATGCCGGAGGCGACGCGCTACATCCACGGCTTCCGCCGCGCCAATCTGGCGGTCGAGACGGTGGAAACGCCGGTGGCCGACCGGCATGCGGCGGTCGGGCGGGTGCTGGCCGATCCGAGCCGGCGGCCCGCCATCGTCTATGCGCCGACCCGCAAGGAGACCGAATTGCTGGCGCTGGAGTTGGGGGCGGATTATCCGGCCGCCGCCTATCACGCCGGGATGACGCCACAGGAGCGCGAGCGGGTGCAGGGACTGTTCAGCGCCAGTCGCTTGCAGGTGATTGTCGCCACCATCGCGTTTGGCATGGGTATCGACAAGCCGGATATCCGCACCGTGATCCATACCGCCCTGCCGGGCAGCGTCGAAGGCTATTACCAGGAGATCGGTCGCGCGGGACGGGACGGCCGCCCGGCCCGCGCCATCCTGCTGTATTCCTACGCCGATCTGCGCACCCACGAGTTCTTTTTCCGGCGCGGCTACCCCGACCCGGAACGGCTGGCGGCGATCTTTCAGGCGCTCGGCGACGAACCCCAGTTCAGGCTATCGCTGCGCGACCGGGTGAGCATGGCGCTGGAGGAATTCGAAGCCGCCGTGGAAAAGCTGTTGGTGCACGGTGGCGCTCGGCGCGATGTCGAGGGCAATCTCAGCCGCGGCGAGGACGGCTGGCGCCAGCCCTACCAGCGGCAACGCGAGCACAAGCTGAACGAGTTGAAGCAGATCCTGGATTTTGCCGATCAGGCGATCGGTTGTCGCATGGTGCGGCTGGTGCGGCATTTCGGCGACCGGGACGACGACCAACCTTGCGGAGTCTGCGACGTATGCGCGCCGGAAGCCGCGATGGTTCGGCGCACCCGCCGACTGAATCGGATCGAGAGCGAGCGGGTCTTGCAGGTGCTGGACGCGTTGCGCTGGCGCGAGGGTCGGACGCCTCGGCAATTATTCGAACGGCTGACGGAGGGGCAGGTCGAACGGCGGGAGTTCGAACGGTTGTTGGAGGCGATGGCTGGCGCCGGTTTGCTCGAATTGCAAGAGGATGCCTTCAGCCGCGACGGCAAGGTGATTTCCTTCCGCCGGGTGTATCTGACCGAAGCGGGCCGGAGCGCGGGTATCGGCGAGGCGGGGGCGGTGCGGCTGCGGGAGGTGGCGGCCAAGAACGGGGAGCGGCGCAAACGAAGCGGGGGCAGGGGGCGTTAAGGGTTCGGGGTTCGTTGCGGCGTTGAGGTGGTTTCGAGTCTTTCGGGGCGATCACAGGCACGGTATGGGTGTGTATGTACGAGGGTGAGCGTTTTAACAGCATTAGTCACATGATCGGCGCGGTGGCGGCGTTGGCGGGCTTGGTGATCGTGGTGGTGGCGGCGGCGCGGCAAGGCGATCCGTGGAAGATCGTGAGTTTCAGCATCTATGGGACCACTCTGTTTCTGCTCTACACCGTTTCCACGCTTTATCACAGTTTGCGCGGGCGGGCGAAGCGGTTTTTTCATAAACTGGATCATTACTCGATTTATTTTCTGATCGCCGGCACCTATACCCCTTTTACTCTAGTTACCCTGCGCGGCGGCTGGGGTTGGACGATCTTCGGCATTATTTGGGGATTGGTGGTGTTGGGGGTCGTGTTGGAGTCGCTGCCCCAGACAGGCCGCCGCATTCCGTCGTTGGTGGTTTATGTGCTCATGGGCTGGCTGGTGCTGGTGGTGCTTAGACCGCTACTGCAAGTCTTGCCGTGGGCCGGTTTCATCTGGCTGTTGGCGGGTGGCCTGTTTTATACCGGCGGTCTGGTTTTCTACGTGTTCGACGAAAAGGTCAGGCATTTTCACGGTATCTGGCATTTGTTCGTGCTGGCCGGCAGTGTTAGTCATTACGTGACGATTCTTTTTTTTGTCGCGTGAGGCGGTTGGCGCTGGGCGCAAACCACTATGAATCGCTCCCGCTGGGCAGTCAGCCCAGCGACTTCGCGAGTCCTGTTGTTAACCGAATAGGAGATGACGCCATGAGCAACATTCAAACGGTACAGAATATTTATGCCGCCTTCGGACGTGGCGATATTCCCGCCATTCTGGAGTGCTTGGAAGAAAACGTCATCTGGGAATACGACAAGGTGGATTCCGAGATCCCTTGGCTCGAACCGCGGCAAGGACGTACAGAGGTTGCAAAGTTCTTTGAAGCACTGCTTGCCGTGGAGTTTCAGACGTTCCAGCCGAAGCACCTGCTGGAAAGCGGAAACATTGTGGTTTCCCTTAACGATGTGGCCTTTGTCGTCAAGGCAACCGGCAAGACGGTAATAGAAGAAGATGAAATCCATATCTGGCATTTTGGCGCAAGGGGGCAGGTGGTTAAGTTCTGTCACAAAACAGACACGCACCGGCATTGGCTTGCGCTTCGCGAGGTGTGAACGGAACTGGCTGGCTATCTCGTTCCAGCAAACCGCTGTCGGCGGTGACGGAACTAAAACCTTGTCGCGGATGTTTCACACCCGCGACAACGGGGCGGCGGAAATGAGCGACCCCGTGGCTGTTTCAAGCGTTCCCCTTGGGCGTCTTGGACGGATCGAGTCGCGCCGCCGCTTCGGCGGCGGTTTCGTAAAGCTGGGGTGCAAGATCGCGTTGGCGGAGGGCATCGCCTAGTTGCGCGCGAAGGAAGGTGTTGGTGGTGTAACGGGTCACGCCCAGGTAGTAACGCTGCACGACATCGCTCACCATGTTCATGTAGTCCTGCATGAGTTCCGGAGTGATCGAGAAGTTGTCGTAGTTGACGATGGCGAATACCCGCTTGCCCAGAGGCTCCAGCCGGTCGCGGATCGTGACCTGGATTTTTTCGATATCGGCATGGCTGCGAATCGCCAAGCCCTCGAAATTCAGGAAGAACATATTCTTGGCCGGATCGTATGACAGGCGCTGATCCAGCGGCCGTGCGATCAGCAACTCACGCAAGCCCATCGGCCCATCATTGAAGATGCAGGCATTCATCGTCTTAAGTCGCGGGCTGATAGCGGGCCGAAACGCCATCCTGGCCAGCACGTCGCGCTCCAGGTCAACGCCTGGAGCGATCTCGATCAATTCCGGCCCCTCCGGAGTCAGACGGAACACCGCCCGCTCGGTCACGTACAGCACCGGCTGCCGACGTTGGCTGGCGACTTCACCACTAAACGTGCGCTGCTCGACCGCCTCGACGAACTTGGCGGTTTTCCCTTCGCTGCGAATGCATAGTTGACCGTCTTCCACAACGATATCGAGATGGCCTGCGGTAAACGTTCCGGCGAACACCACTTTCCGGGCATTCTGGCTGATGTTGATGAAACCGCCGGCGCCGGCGATGCGGGGGCCGAATTTCGAGACATTCAGATTGCCCTGCCGGTCAACCTGGGCCAGCCCCAGCACCGCGATGTCCAGCCCGCCACCATCGTAGAAATCGAACTGATTGGGTTGATCGATGATCGCCTGGACATTGGTGGCCGCCCCAAAATCCAGTCCGCCGGCGGGAATGCCGCCGACCACGCCCGGCTCGGCGGTCAGGGTCAGCAGGTCGATGATTTTCTCCTCGGCGGCGATGCTGGCCACGCCTTCCGGCATCCCGATGCCGAGATTGACGATGGCGTTCATGCTCAGTTCCAGCGCCGAGCGGCGAGCGATGATCTTGCGTTCGCTCATCGGCATCGGCGCGATCGAGGCGAGCGGCGCCTTGATCTCGCCGGAGAAAGCCGGATTGTAGGGGGTGGCGAAAGTTTGCCAATGGTGTTCCGGTGGAGAAACGACGATGCAATCCACTAGGATGCCTGGCACTCGCACATCCTTGGGCCGCAGGAAGCCGCGCTCGGCGACCCGCTCCACTTGGGCGATGACGATGCCGCCGGAATTGCGCGCCGCCGTGGCAATCGCCAGCGACTCCAGGGTCAGCGCCTCCTTCTCCATGGTCAAATTGCCGTCAACGTCGGCGGTGGTGGCGCGAATGATGCCGACATTGATCGGAAACGCCTTGTAAAACAGATACTCCTGATCATCAATCACCATGAGCCTGACCAACTCGTCCTGGGTGCGGGCGTTGAGCTTGCCGCCACCCAGACGCGGATCGACGAAGGTGCCGAGTCCAACCCGAGTCAGCGTACCCGGCTTGCCAGCGGCAATGTCGCGATACAAATGAGTAATCACGCCCTGCGGCAGATTCCAGGCTTCGATTTTGTTCGCCACCGCCAGCGCTTGCAGTTTCGGCACCAGGCCCCAGTGCCCGCCTATGATGCGCCTGACCAGTCCTTCGTGACCGAAGTGATTGAGTCCTCGGGTTTTTCCGTCGCCCTGACCGGCGGCGTAAACCAGGGTTAAATCACGCGGTTTATCCATCACCGGCGCATCCGGACCGGCATCCGGCGCTAGAAACAGTTCCTCGATGGCGCAGGCAATATCTTCGGCAAAGCCCGTGCCGACAAAGCCGCTGGTGGCCAAGGTATCGCCGGGACGAATCAGGGTTACCGCCTCGCGGGCGCCGACCACCTTGCCGCGTTCGGGAATATGCAGTGAGGCAAGCAGGGGATGCTGCATGATGCTGTCCCTCGTCGTTAGGATGGATGCCGCCTGCCGAAGCAGGCGGCGCGTTGGGATTAGAAATTGCCGAACAGCGTTCCCAGGGTGATGACCACCACCAGGGCGCTCAACGGAATCACCACGGACACCATGAAGATATCAAAGTAGGATTGCCGATGCGTCAACCGGCAAATGCCCAGCAGGGTGATGACCGCGCCGTTGTGGGGCAACGAGTCGAAACAACCGGAGGACATCACCGCGACCCGGTGCAGCAGTTCTGGACTGATGCCGGCGGCGTTGGCCAGTTCCAGATACTTCGGACCCAAGGTGCTGAGGGCGATGCTCATGCCGCCGGAGGCGGAACCGGTGATCCCGGCCAGGACGTTGACCGCGACCGCTTCCGAAATCAACGGGTTGGGGGAAATGCCCAGCACCGCGTTTTTCACCACCAGAAACGCCGGCAGCGAGGCGATGACATTGCCGTAGCCGACTTCGGAGGCGGTGTTGAAGATGGGCAGGAGCGAGCCCATGGTGCCGGTGTTGAGCGACTCGATCACGTTGCGCCAGCGCTGCCAGTGGACAATTACGATGAACAGGATCGAGATAACCAGGGCGACAATGATCGACCACAGCCCCGCGACCGCCGACAGTTTGGTGGCGCCGTATTTGGGGTCGGCCAGATAACTGGCGTCAATGTTGGGGAACACCACATAGGTGAACAACGCGTTGAAGCCGATGACCAGCAGAATCGGCAGCAGAGCGATGAAGAACGGCGGGCTATGCTCCAGATCGCCCTTGGTGTCCAGACCCTCGTGCGGATGGTCGCCGTAACCTTCGCCGGCCGCCATCGCCCGCTGGGCGCGGGTTTGCAGCCATAGCACGCCACCGATTAGCATGATCAGGCCGCCGATGACGCCCAGGCCCGGCGCGGCGAACGTATTGGTGCCGAAGAACGGCGCCGGAATGGCGTTCTGAATCGCCGGAGTGCCGGGGAAGGCGGTCATGGTGAAGGTGAACGAGCCCAGAGCGATGGCGCCGGGAATGAAGCGCTTGGGCATACCGACCTCGCGGAACAACGCGGCGCCGATGGGGTAGACCGCGAAAGCGACCACGAACAGCGACACGCCGCCGTACGTCAGGATGCCGCAGGACAGCACGATGGCGAGAATGGCGCGTTCCCGGCCGACCTTGGCGACGATCCAATGAGCGATGCTGCGGGCCGAGCCGGAGTCGTCCATCAGCTTGCCGAAGTAAGGTACTCCCCATTGTCAAGACCAAAATATCAAGAAATTAAGATAGTGGCG